>JAXHNR010000001.1:600000-1200000 GCA_034520215.1 Candidatus Krumholzibacteriota bacterium
GGCGGAAGAAAAGGAAAAAAAATCTCTCGATGTTACGGTAAAGGAAGACAAGAAGGTTGAAGAGACCTCTATAGCCGTTGACGCCCCGCGTTTTCCGTTTTCCTACTACCTGGGGGCTATTCAGCGCAAGGTCTCCGCCAATTGGTTCTCGGCCTCTGCTCAGCACGGAAAGAGCATTTCATGCACTGTCTTTTTCCGGCTTGATAGAAGCGGAAGGATATCCGGATTACTGTTGGAAAAAGGGTCCGGCGATTCCTATTTTGACAGAGCGGCCCTCAGAGCTATAAAGAGTTCCGCCCCGTTTCCGCCTCTTCCCGGCGCTTTTGACGAGCCCGCTTTGGGAGTACACTTTAGATTTGTTCAGAAGGATTGATGATGAACAGGACTTTGGCTTTATTATTTTTATCAGTTTTATTTTCCGCGCACGCTTATTCTCAGACTGATGTTCACCTTCAGGTTGACAGGGAGAGAGGGGGAAGGATTCCTATTGTTTTAAATAGAATAGAGTATGAATTGCCTGAATCTGAAACCTCCGCTGAATGTATTTCCGAGGTTCTGGAAAACGATTTGAAGCTCACGGGTATATTTAAACCGGTACATTTTATAGAAGGAACCGACACACTGAAGGCCGGGCTGACCGCGGTAGCGATATTTGAAGGTAAATTGACGAGCAGCAGCGAAGGATATCTGCTGGACGTGAAGTTGTTAGATTACTCAAGCCGGGGAGTCATCTTCAGAAAGAATTATAGATTTCAGGCCGGCGGATGCAGAGGAGTGAGCCATAATTTAAGTGATGAGATTACCTACTTTCTTGTCGGTGAAACCGGAATAGCCACAACAAGTATTCTTTTTGTCAGGGAGAGGCAGGGCAGTAAGTCTGTCTACATTGTCGATTATGACGGACATGGATTAAGGAAACTGACCGACGACAAGCTTGCGGTATCTCCGGTTTGGTTGGATAAGAATAGATTCTGTTACACTTCATATAAAAGGGATAATCCCGATTGTTATATAGTAGATTTAAAGAAAGGACTAAAACGGCTTCTTTCTTATCGGAAGGGATTGAATATTCCCGGAGGGTATTATAGCGGCAAAGATGAGATCCTTATGACGATCAGTGTAATGGGCAACAGCGAGTTATTTATTCTTGATTCATCGGGGAAGATGAAGAGGAGGTTAACCAGGAACAGAGCTATAGATTGTTCGGCTACATGGGCTCCCAATGGGAGAGAAATAGTTTTTGTCTCGGACAGGACGTCGGTTCCGCAAATATACATAATGGACAGGTATGGAGGGAACCTCAGAAGGCTGACGATGAGCGGGGGGTATAACACTTCACCGGTTTGGTCTCCTCAGGGCGACCTTATCTCGTATGTTTCACGCGAGGATGGGTTATACAGGCTTAAGCTTGCTTCACCCGACGGGTTATGGGTGGATACAGTTTATAGGGATTATTTAAGCTATGAGGATCCTTCTTGGGCTCCAGACGGAAGCCACCTGGCAGTGGCGGTAGAATATAGCGGAGAATCCTGGATAGTTGTTGTTAATATAGATTCGGGTTTGAAACGCAGGCTTGTAAGAGGTAAATCACCGGCATGGTCCCCTGTAAGATAGAGAATCAAAATTGTAAAAAGTAGATAAAAATAAAAAAATAAGTCTTTGCAAAAATCAACATTGAAGTTATAGTTTATTTGATTTGGCAATATTAAATGTGAGTAAAGGCCATAAAATAAGTTTTTTAAACTGGAGGTGATCGGATGGCTCGCATCAGTTATACGGGATTAATTGTTATCCTGGTTTTTGCATTGGTTCTTCCTGCGTGTTCTAAAAAAGAGGCTCCGCCTATAGAAGAGGTGAAACCGGCTGAAGAGGAAATTGTTCCGCCGCCGCCTCCTCTTGAAGAAGAAAAGGAAGAACCTGAAATTAAGGAAGTTAAAGTGGAACCTGTAGTACTCGTTGACGTGTTCTTCGATTTTGACAGTTTCGAGATCAAAGACAATTACAGGAGTATACTAACCGGTAACGCTGAACAGATTCTGGACAAAGAAGATATCAAGGTCGTAATTGAGGGGCATTGTGATGAACGGGGAACGGCTGAATATAATCTTTCTCTTGGTGAAAAAAGAGCGAAAGCGGTCAAGGATTTTTACACGGCGTACGGTGTTGCCGCTGACAAGATATCTATAATCAGTTATGGTGAAGAAAAACCGTTTGCCAAGGGGCATAATGAAAAGGCCTGGGCCAAAAACCGCCGCGCCCATATGGTAGTTAAATAATAATGTTCAGGATTGGGTATAAAAAGAATCTTGCTTTAGGATTTATTTTACTCTTTACGGCGGTAAATGCCGGGTGTTGGGGAGCGAAGTTCATCGAGATGCCGCAGAGGGCAATTAATACATCGGTGGCTGTTGATACTCTTCTTGCGAGAGAGAAAAATCTGGAAGAACGGCTGGATAAAATGCAGAAAGAGCTGAAAAACCAGCAGAAATATTCCAGAAGAGAGGCAGCAAGAAGCAAGATGGATATGGAGGGATTAAAGGATCAGTTAAACGCCATGCGGCAGGCGCTGCTGGAATCTTCAAGGCTTGATTCCTTTAAAAAAGAGGCAACTGTTTCTTCAGGCCGGAGAGGTCCTTTGCCCCGGGCTGCAAATAGAAATAAAGAAGAAGCAGAAGATACTTTAGGGGCAGCCGCAGAATATGATTCTCTTTCATCGGATTCTGAGACCGGAGCTGCTCCGGATTCAGGGGTAGTATCCGGGCCGGACGATACTCCCTCCGCGGGAGTGATGTACAGGCAGATATACCTCGATTTCAGCAGAATGGAATATCAAATCGCTCTTGAGGATTCTAAACTCTTTCTTGATGAATATCCTGATAATCCGTTAGCCGAAGAGGTTATCTTTATAAGGGGAGAGTGTTTTATTGAGCAGGAAAAATACTTTGACGCTCTGAAGGAATTTTCAAGAATACTTAAGAAATATCCGGAAGGAAAGAAAGTGCCGGCTTCTCTTTTAAGAATGGCAGTCGCGTATGAGGAAATTGGAGACAGTGATCTGGCCGCCGGTATAGTAAGGAGGCTTTTAAGAGATTACCCCAACAGTGAAGAAGCCGCGGCGGCTGAAGAAGAGTTTGGCTCGATTCTAGAGGATTAACATTTAACTAAACGTCGTTTTTTAAAACACTTTTCTCTTTATTATCCAATTGTTTGTTACGTCCGCGTCGGGACATTAAGGTTGGCGGCGGTTTTCTGATTACTGTCTTGGAATTAAATTCCGGTAAAGAGAATTTATGCCGGTGTTGTTTGAAAGGTGTATTCAAAAGACTTTGGAAATCTTCAGCAATATTTCATTAATCATATCAGTAATTGTGCTATTGGGTTTTTCAGCTTTCTTTTCGGGGTCGGAGACCGCGTATTTTTCCATTCAGCATTCTGTTCTTGAGAAGATGAAGCTTGGAAACAGACGAAAGAGAATGGTGTTTTCTCTTTTGTCAAAACCCAGAAAACTTCTCGTAACTATACTTTTCGCTAATTTACTTGTTAATATTACCGCTACAAGTTTGGTTACCGCATTTGCGATAGAATCTTTCGGGAAAACCGGGGTGGGTATTACAACAGTCGTCATGACCGCCCTCATACTTGTTTTTGGCGAAATAACTCCGAAGGAATTTGCTTTTCATCATTCAACCTCTTTTGCGGCAATTTCAGCTCCGGTATACAGGACTTTAATATTTATTCTGTCTCCGGCCGTGTGGCTGTTGGGACGAATAGCCGATTTAGCGGTAAGGGGGAGCCGCGGTTTGCTGGGAGAACCCCACAGGGGGTATGTTACAAGAGAACTTGTCACGGCGGTTGAAATTGGATACAGAAACGGTCTTTTTAAAGATTTTGAGAGGGAGATTCTCGGCAATTTTTTCCTCTTTGCGGAGACCACAGTGGGAGAAGTTTTTACACCCCGAGGCGAGGTCTTTGCTTTAGAGGCAGATATGAATCTTAATGAGGCCGTTCCTCTTGTAAAAGAATACGGCTTCAGCCGTATTCCTCTCTACGCGGAAACAAGTGACAATATTGTTGGAGTTCTCCTGGCCAAGGAACTGCTTAAGTATTCGAGTAAGAAGAAGATGAAACTGAGAAAAATAATGCAGCCCGTCTGGTTTGTTCCCGAAAGTAAGAGAGTCCGCTATTTACTGAATGAATTTCTAAACGCCCACCAGCATGTTGCGGTAATAGTAGATGAACACGGAGCGTATCTGGGGATTATAACTCTGGAGGATATTCTCGAAGAAATATTCGGCGAAATCCGTGACAGGAGAGAGCCGAGAGTAAAAGAGTATCAAGTTACAGAGGGCGGCGAAATTGTTGTCGACGGCACATTCAGACTGGAAGCGTTGAATAAGATTCTGGGGACTGAAATTTTCTCTAAAGAAGTGGAAACAACCGCGGGCTATCTGATAGAAAAGACGGGCAAAATTCCCCGGGAGGGAGAAACATTTAACATCAACAATGTGCGTTTTCTTGTTATATCAGCCGGAAAAACAAGGGTTAACAAGATCAAAGTCGGTAAATCCGACGAGGGAAAGGATAAGGACTGAAGGTGCTTTTGTCTGTATCAATTATAGTTGTAACTATTTTTATGTCAGCTTTTTTTTCCGGTTCTGAGACAGCTGTCGTTTCCTGCAACAGACTTAAAGTACGAAACAAAGTGAGAGAAGGATCATTCAGGGCCCGTATCCTGGAAGATCTTATCGCTTCTCCGCACTTTCTCCTGTCTATTGTTCTTGTGGGTAATAATTTGGCTATTATTGCCTGTACGGCTGAAGCAACAGCTTTGGCAATAAGACTCTTCGGGAATAAGGGGCCCTTAGTTTCAACTATTGTGATTACACCTGTCTTACTGATCATGGGAGAAGTTGTTCCCAAGGCATCTTTTTTATACCATTCGGATAGAATTTCTATTTTCGTTGCCCCGATTCTCAAAGGCTTTTCATATATTCTCTGGCCTTTTGTTAAATCTGCCGCTTTGCTGACAGCAATCCCCTCGAAGATAACCCGCAAAAGCGGAAAGAAAGAGAATTTCATGTCTACACGTGAAGAGCTGATATATTTATACAGCGGAATTAAAGATAAAGGTGTTATCAAGGAAAGGGAAAAGAAGATTATTGACAGCGTTTTTCATTTCGGCGTTGTAAAGGCTGCTGATTTGATGCTGCCTGTAAGTGAAGTTATATCGTTTCCATATACAAGTTCGATATCGGAGGTTATAGAAACCGCCAATAAATATCCATATTCCCGTTATCCTCTTGTTTCTCCGAAGTCGGGGAATGTTGTAGGTGTTATCTCTCTATTTGATTTACTTGGAATAGAGAGCGGGGAGAAGCTTACTTCCCTTATGCATAAACCATTTTTTGCCGCCGAGGATGAACTAGCCGAGGATCTCCTTGTAAGGATGAAGAGTGAACCGCTTCATTTCGCTATCGTCATAAACAATAGGGGCCGATTTAAGGGGATATTGACATTAGAGAATATAATTGAGAGTATCGTTGGAGATATAGCCAGTGAACATGAATTATTGGGAATCCAAGGATAAGCAGGTAGTCATAAAAGGTTATTTATCACATATTCTAAGGAAATTACAGCGTGCGCATTTATTGCTTCTGTTCGAAGGAAAGTATCGATATTCGATAGGAATATTTTCTTCAATATCGCTATCTTTAAGTACGGAGGATAATTTTCTTATCCCTTTTTTAAGGCGCCCGCGCGCGGCGGCAATACTTTCGTTACTTATTGTGTAGGTTTGCTCTGCTGCTTCATCAAGTAGATTTACCTCATGCATACTTATATTTTCGGCCGGCTCACCTAGTATAGCGGCGGCGTAATATCCGTATATATTCAGCTGATCACGGGCTTTACCTGTTTTTATATTAACGGAAGATGATTTACCGCTGTATGTTTTCCAGTCGACGATGTTGAATCTGTTGTCACAACCCCGAAAGATAAAATCGGTTTTCAGAAATATTTTAGCTTTTTCGAATTGGAAAGACTGGGCGAACTCGGAAAAGTCGATATCCTCGATTACCCATTCGGACGGGTCGGTTCTTGAAATTCTCTCAAGAATGGAGCTTGAAAGGAGCGCTCTTACGGCTTCAATACATTCATCGTGAGTTTTTTTCAGCTTCTCAGCCGGTATGTCAATTCCGTACTCATGGTCGCGGAGTGCCAACCAGTTAGTATTTAATTTACCCCGCTTTTTTTTAGGTTCACGCAGGTATTTTTTATCTTTAGAAAAGTTGAACTGTTTTTCAAAGGATTCAACAGTATAATTAATAACGTCATCTTCAGCCGGGATCCTCTTTTTAGCCCGTGTGGACTGAAGGATTTTTGAAGCTATATAGTGAATCAGCTGACCGCGCCAGAGGGGGAGAGATACGAGACGTTTTAGTTTGTACGCTTCGCGGGAAATTACAGGCGCGTCCGGGTTCCATCCGCCCCAGCTTAGATAGTAATGAAAATAATAAGCTCTTCTGCATGAATCGAAAAGGGCTTCACGCGAAATCGACCACCCGAAATTATTCTTAAATACCATTCTATTTCTTAGCGAACACTCTTCTGTGAATTCTGTTCTGTAGTCTGTAACTTCCAAATTCGTAGTCAAATTTCATTTCCTGTTTTCCTCTCAGAGCAACTTTTCTTGAAGTGTACATGTAGAGATGATACTTATTTGAGGTTCGCTGCTGGGCCAGCCCGGGAATCTCATAGATCTTGAAAAGCCAGGCTCTGAGGGTGCTCAAATCAGCACAGGCGACAAAATCCGCTTTACATTCTGTCGAAATCCACCAGTCGAGGGCGTATTTGCCCTTGCCGCCGGCTTTCTTCGGTTTCAAATTTGTCGTGGTTGAAATAAGATATTCCCGTTTTGGTCTTGAAAAGTTTATAACAAGATCGGTTGCTTCATCGCCCTCTCGGCAATTCAGACCTTCACGGAGAAGAATCGATTCTATGAGAAGTTTGCCGCTTTTTCCAATAGTGTATTTTGAAATCTTTTTCAATATTGACCCCCTTCCATTACTACTACTGCCTGGGCAATGTCAGCGTCGTGAGAGATACTAAGGTGTATAGTGGAAATATTTTTTTTCTTTAGAATCATTTCAATCTCCGGCGATAGATCAAAGTACGGTTTTCCATTCTCGTTGTTAGAAATTGAGATTCCCTTTATTGTAATTCCCCGCATAAGCCCTGAACCCATGGCTTTGAGAAAGGCTTCACGCGCCGCGAACCTGCCGGCAAAGAATGACGAGTTATCTTTGCGCTTCATCCCTTTTTCAATTTCTCCCTCAGTGTATATTCTTGTAAGAAAACGTCTGCCGTACCTTCTGATTATTCTCTTAATTCTTGAAATAGATGTAATGTCAGTGCCTATTCCGTAAATCATTAAATCTCCGTTGGCTAAACCCCTTAAGCCGGTAATATGGCATTATTCCCCGTTTTTAAGGGAAAAAACTTTTATTCAATATTGTAGTGGACTATCATCACGAGTATCCTTGAGTTTAGCAGATTTTATAATATTATTAAACAATTAACTGTCAATTGATTAACATTTTAACAGAAAGAGTCGGGCCGCCCGACGAAAACCTTCAAAAAGGAAAATTTACATGGTCTTTTATGATAAACCGCTCTGGCGCCCTCCGAGCGAAGCAAATTCTTTGATACTGCAGGCAACAATTGGATGTTCTCACAACCGGTGCCTTTTTTGCTATATGTACAGAGGTAAGAGATTCAGAGTCAGGAAATGGGAGGATTTAAAAAGGGATATTGACCAGTCCTCGCGTTTACTACCGGATACGCGAAGGGTTTTCTTAGCCGATGGAGACGCTTTTGTTTTGAGCCGGGAGCGTTTAGAACAGATATTGGACTATCTGAACGAATCGTTCCCCCGGCTTAACCGTGTCAGCTGCTACGCCAGTCCAGATAATCTCATAAAGAAGTCTGTCAAAGGGATGAAAAGATTAAGAGATAGAAAACTTACAATAATATATTATGGGATTGAAACTGGAGACGCAGACCTTTTGCGCAAGATAGACAAGGGAGCCGGTCCGGAAGAGATCGAGGAGGGCTGCGGAAAAGCCGCTTCAGCGGGGATAAAACTTTCTGCTACAGTTATCCTCGGTCTCGCGGGGAAGAAAGGAAGCCTAAGGCACGCGGAAGAAACATCAACCCTCGTCTCAAGGATAAACCCCCGTTATTTATCGGTTCTTACTTTGATGCTCGGACAACACAGCAGTCAGTACGAAAGACAGATGGGAGACGGCTTTGAATTTAATTCTCCCGTGGATGATATTCGAGAACTCAGAACTTTGATAGGCGGGCTGGATGTTGACAGGTGTATATTCAGGAGCAATCACGTTTCAAACTATCTTTCTCTTAAAGGTGTTCTAAAGAAAAACAAGAAAGAATTGATAGAGACCATTGATTGCGCACTGGAAAACCCTCAGATCTATTTAAGAAATGAACCGATGAGGGGTTTATAGAATGTCTGTTACATGTCAAATTGATAATAGTTGTTTAGTTTAGCGAACGTATTGTCAGTGAAAATCGCTGCTGGCGTGTTATCCTCTGAATAATTTTCTGATCCATGAATCCGAGACGTAGATGTCGTAGTTTACTCGAATCCCCCCCCAGCGTTCCTTGTAGTCGATTAGACTGTGCGCGTATGCTGGAGAGGCGCCGAGATTAATCTTACTGATCCCCTTGTTTATCGCGAGATTAATTGCGCTGGTCAGCAGAACATGGTTTGGTTTTAAATGCCTTTTGGAATAATCGGATACGGTTTGCCAGTTGAAAAGGGTGTCATTATGAATAAAGTTTACGCACGATCCAATCATCGTATGGTTTTGTGTAAGAGCGTTCCAGTAAATCATGTCCGATTCATCCAGAACGTCAAGAATGGCTCGAAAGAACCGTTTGCTGTAAAGGGGCTTTCTCTGTTCATGCCGTTTTCCCGTCATAAGATAAAGTTTGTAGAAGTCATCAAGATGCCCCTTGTGACTTATGGTAATTTCGGTCGTATCGGCTTTAAGTCCCGCTCTAACGTGACCGTTGATTTTTTTGTCGGGAGGGTTATGTTTTCCGTTTCCGGGTATCTTTATTATATGTGTAAAAACCTGGCGAGAACTCAGGAACGGCTCGCTGATTTTCGCGAGTTTACCCTCGAAGTCTGTAATTGCTATCCGTGAAAATCGCTTGTTTTTCAAGTATTCTATAAGATACGCGTTAAATAAATCCCGCTGGGTTTCGTCTGTTCCTTTCCTTAGAATTACTTCTCCGTACGTGCCGTAGGGCATTGAATAGAATGATTTAAACCCTAACTTTCTTGTAATTACAGCCGGCATTCCTATTATAAATTTACCATCCTCGATTCCAGTCAGAAAAACAGAGTGAGCTTTTCTTCCCAGGCCAAAAGAACATATGTCGGCCCATTGCCTGGTGTGGAAGAAGCTTCCGTTTAAGGCAAGTTTGTCCCACATTTTTACGTCAAGAGATTTACGGTCGAATACTTTGAATTCCATTTATTTTCTCAATCCCAAGAGGGGGTGTAATGTCCGATTTGGCCAATCTATCCTGTTCACAAATGTTTATATAAGTCCACGGTTCTGTAATTTAATAACTGTCATGTAAATAGTCAATAAGTCAAAAGGCAGTTTATAACGAACTTATCTATCAATATTAAAGGATTTTCCCACAAAGTTTAAAAAGAAGCTGTTGACATGTGTCATTATAAACGAGAAAATTTCTCTTTCTTGTATTTTAGGATCAATCACTATTTCATAATTCTTTAAAAAAACTATGATGCAGATTCCTTGGATTCGAAAACGTGTCTGATTTCAAGACAATGATTATCGTTTCCGTATTCGCCTTAGTCGCTAATCTTGTTTGTCTTTATTTGCCGCAAAAGGCAAACAGTGAAGAGGCGCATAAAAAAGCCGGCATGATATTTACTTCCAACGATATCATTGTAAACGCCGGTGTTATTCTGGCTGGAATTCTTGTCAGCGCGCTTCACTTGAAAAGTTCCTGACTTGATCATCGGCGAAATTGTTTTTACCTTTTTAATCAGGGCCCCCTTTTCGTATAATAAAATTAGCGAGATAAAATTAAAAGAGGAGGAATTTGTCATGAAGCAAACAGATTATAGCTTCACTAAAATTGTTGACCTGTCTTATGAAGAGGCAATTGAAAAAGTAACTGAAGAATTAAAAAAGGAAGGCTTTGGTATTGTATCTGAAGTCGATTTCAAAGCAAAGCTGAAGGAAAAGCTGGATGTGGATTTTAAGCCCTATAAGATTCTGGGCGCCTGCAATCCGCGTTTGGCTTATAAGGCGCTTCAGGCAGAAGAACAGATCGGCTTGATGCTGCCGTGCAATGTGATTGTGTATGAGAACGAGAGTGGACAGGCGGTTGTGGCGGCCGTGGATCCGGTGGCAAGCATGCAGGCTGTCGATAACCCTGCAATGGGCGAAGTTGCCCAAACTATTCAAGACAGACTGAAGAGAGTAATCGAAAAAGTATAAAGGTAACCCATGGCGCACGATCACACAAATAATCACTCTCAACCCGGAGCAAAGGATTTCGGCAGAGCCTTTGTTTTCGGGATTCTTTTAAACGTCGTTTATATTGGTTTAGAAGTCTTTTACGGCATCATGATCGATTCGCTCGCTCTTATTGCGGATGCCGGTCATAATTTAAGCGATGTTCTAGGACTCGTAATAGCATGGGCGGCAAGTTGCCTGGTCAAAAAATCAGCTACGGAAAAATATACATACGGATATAAAAAGTCATCCGTATTGGCTGCTTTCTTGAATGCGCTTATATTGCTTGTTGCTATTGGCGTTATCATCCGTGAGGCGATTGGGCGCTTTTCCCAGCCGGCTGCCATTGACGGCGAAATTATGATGATCGTGGCCGGCATCGGCGTTCTGATCAATGCGGCCACGGCCTTTCTGTTCTTTTCGGGCCGAAAAAAAGACCTGAATATAAAAGGCGCCTTTCTGCACATGGCCGCGGACGCCGGAATTTCATTGGGCGTCGTAATTGTCGGACTTGTTCTTACTTTTACCAACTTGTATTGGTTAGACCCGGTTGTCAGTATCGTTATCGCGCTGGTTATTTTTTGGGGAACCTGGGGTTTGCTCAAGGACTCGGTAAGTCTTTCGCTGGACGCGGTACCGCAGCATATCGACAAAAGCGCTGTTGAGCAATATCTGACAGAACTGCCGGAGATAAAAAGATATCATGATTTGCACATCTGGGCCATGAGCACCACCGAAACGGCGCTAACGGTGCATGCCGTCATTGTTGATCAATGCGCAAGAAATAAACTTATTGAAAAAATCAGCCACGATTTGCAGCACAAGTACAAAATCAGCCATACTACAATTCAGATTGAAGACGATGGGGATGCAGATTGCCGCCAGAATCAAATTTGAAAAAAGAATTTGGGATTGGTTGAATAATAGTGTTTATATTGTAGAGGGCTAACGTGTGATGCTTCAGCCGGGCGCCCGCGCCATCGTTCAAGCTCACCGGCGGTAATAGAGCGCAGCGGAACTACCATCCGGTGCAGCACCTTGTTGGGCTCTATTATTCTTTTCGAGTGTACACCCCAATATGACTGGTGCGTAAATCAGCTTCATCAGAATAGGAAATGGATGGATCGATTGAGTCGGGAAGAGGTTCGTCTATCCGAGAATATCTGTAGATGAAGTCAGATTTCCAGCCTGTTAGATTACCAAAAAGATTTTGCCATTCACTGAGCCTAATTCTATTGCCTCGATCAGATTGGAGTTTTCGTGTGTATTCAATCCTTGGAATGGTTAGAAATTCGAAGGGATATCCGTTTATATCTTTGTGATCCTCCAGATGAATACAGTGAATCATCCTGCCGTCTGGATTGAGGCTGTTCACAAGATTGTTTAGTAATGCCGAAACGTCGTCACTAGGGACATGTTCTAATACTGCATTGGAGTAGATAAAATCAACGGATGTATTCAGCTTTTCTACAGCTAAATCTACTGGGCTTTTGTACTCAATTCCAAAATCTTTGAGTTTGTCGAGGTCAAAGCGTGTAACCGATAGCAGCCTATTATAACGTTCTCTGATGAGAGAATGGTCAGAGAATGGTGCTAGAATATCGCGGGGGATAGAGCTGATGGCTCCTTTTAGTGATAATGATAAACTCTCGGGATATGCATTAGGTTTTATATCCGTCGCAATTATTCTTTTTGCCCCCAGCAAGTAACATACAAGCGTATGACTCAGAACCCAGCCTGCTCCGATTTCCGCGCATACCTTACCTTCAAGAGAAGGATACTTCGACAAATGAAGAATGTGTGCAAACTGAGCAGCACATATATCTATTCGTTTTGAAGATGATGCTAACTGGTTGGCTTGTCTATGTTTTGAGAAAGATGATTGTCTAATCTTATGCTTGAGTGAAGCCGGTAGTATTCGTGATATTAGTCGTTTCATCTTGTCCTCCAATTATGGGCCTAACGGACTGCGGATCAGCGCCGGAAGGCAGCGAGCTCTGCCGACCGCTGCATCCACATGATGGCTGGCAGAGCGGCTGACAGAATCCGTATGGAAACCCGCGAGCTCTGTTGGCGCGGCGCTCCATGGCCAACAACTTTAATAATACTATTATCTAGATATTCTTCAATCATAAATATCTTCAACACTTCTGATCGCGAAACGGCCGCGCAATCGTTGCCTTCACCAGCGGAAACGCGGCGTAGCGGAGTTCCCGTCCGGGTGAAAGCCGGGGTTAGCCATTATTTCCGGCTATAACACTAGCTGCAATTTCAGCCGCCTTGCCGGTTATCTGCAAACATCGCCGGCCAAGCTTCTGTTCTTTGAACATGGTTTGTCCTTCAGGCGTGCTCAGATCACAGCCACCCAACAACACCTTACAATCGCGGCTGCCAAATTCTTTTTCAAAGCCAGCAATGAGTTGCTGAGCCGCGGTGTATGAAGGCTGAGCTGAATCCTTTTCGCTCGAGCGGCCAAATGATAAGCTTACCCCCATGACCGCGCCGGTGAGAGCACCGCAAATCCCGCATGTGCGTGACATACCGCTACAGAAAGCAGTCGCTGCTCTGGGAAGAAACTCGGAATCGACTCCTTGGGCCTTTGCGATGGCGAGGACGACACTCTCTGCGCAGAATAAGCCGGACGCAAATAAATCTTCGGCTGACTTTCGAACTTCAGGTATTTCTGATTCTTTCATTACATACTCCTTTTAATAAGATGGCAATGCCATTGATCGGCGCGGATCAGGCGCGCTGTCAAGCGTCGCCTGCATCCCGCTTGTTGGACGAACTTTCCAATTTACAAGATAAAATCTGTTGAAAGAAACCGTGAGCTTCTTTCTTTGACAATCGATGTTATGATTTGTTGGTTTGTATGCGTCTCTTTGGCTGCAACAAGGGTCCGGATCGTAAATACCTTCAAAGCATCCGATACAGAGAGTGTGCCTTCAGCAGAATCTTTTCGACCAGTGAATGGAAATGTATCTGGCCCACGCTGACACTGGCTGTTGATATTGACCCGGCAAACTTGATTAACAAGAGGATCAATCAGGTTAGCAATTGTCACCGGATTGCTCCCGAACAAACTGACCTGCTGTCCGTAATTCGATTGTATGATGTAGTTCATGGGTTCCGAAATGTCATCAAAAACCGCAATTGGGACAACCGGACCAAACTGTTCCTCTGAATAGAGTCTCATTCCAGGTTTGACAGGATACACGATTGCGGGCGACATGAAGGTATGGTCGATGCGCCTTTCGCTCTCATTTATCACACTCGCTCCTTTGGCACAGGCGTCTTCGATTAGTTCTGTCATATAACCTGTCTTGTCTGGCTCCGGCAACGGAGTTATGGAGACCCCTGTCTCCCACGGCATCCCTCCCTTGAGTTTTCTGACAGCATCTGCGACCCGCGCGAGGAAGTCATTCACGATATCTCGATGAACAAACAGTATCTTGAGAGCTGTACATCTTTGGCCGTTGTACGAGAGCGCTCCGAGAACGCATTCTTTTACGGTGTATTCCAAATCTGCATCCTTGAGGACAATGCCCGCATTCTTGGCTTCCAACCCAAGAACGCACCTCAGACGATGGGGTTTTGGGTGCTGTTGCTTCAGGATATCAGCAACCCGGCTACTGCCAATGAATGCCAGTACATCTATTTTTCCGGACTTCATCAGTGGACCGATGACTTTCTGCCCTTCTCCGTAAACCGTGTTGACAACTCCTTTCGGGAAGGAATCTCGAAACGCCTCAAGAAGTGGTTGATGTAATAACACGCCTAGTTTTGGCGGCTTGAAGATCACCGTGTTGCCCATGATTAGCGCGGGAATTAAAGTGGTAAAAGTTTCGTTGAGCGGATAGTTAAACGGCCCCATGCAGAGAACCACCCCCAGCGGAGCTCGGCGAATCTGCCCAATCACTCCCTGTTCAATGGTAAAACGCGATGATATCCGATCCAGATCTTTCAACGCATAAATGGTGTCTCGAATGTAATCGACAGTTCTGTCAAATTCCTTCTCTGCGTCTGGAAGCGTTTTAGCAATTTCCCACATCAGAAGTCTCACGACTTCATCACGTTTTTCTTTCATGCGGTAGATGAATGACTCCACGTGCCCGATACGTTCCTCAACAGACATTGTTGGCCATGTTCCGCGTCCTTGACCATACGCTGTACAAGCAGCATCTAAAGTCTCTAGAGAACTCTGCTCGTCCAGGAGTGGGTAACTACCTATGGTTTTCTGTACGGTTTCATTCGGACCTGATAAACAGATCGGAGATAAGACCTCCTGTCTGGGACCGGTCCATTCTCTAATTTCTCCATCACAGAGATAGTGACACTGGTCGATCCGCGCAAGAATCTTGTATTTAGCCGGAATACCGTTTTCCTCAGGGAAGATTGATTTAGTCATTTTGTGTCCTCCTTTGTGTGCGTCCAACATTGTATATACCGTTTCCGCCTAAACCGATACTTGATTGTTTCGCCAACATATGCTCTTAAGATATCTTTGCGATATCTCCTTTTAACCAATGTGCTTAATCAACTTTAACAATACAAATAGGTTCTTATACGGTTTCCGTATAAAATCCTTTCAATATTTACAATTCATCCGCGGGGCTTTTTACATCACTAAGTTTTCTATTTAAAATATAAGAAATATCTTATGGCCGCTTTGTAAGTTTCTACCATAATAATAAGAAGGTCGTCAACAATATTCCCTGGGATGCAGCGTGCTGAAGTGTTAACTTCATTGACAGTTTCAGTTCTCTTTTGTCACAATTGGGAGTAGAACTATTTTCAGTTAGCAAATATGTGTTCAGCCTGATTTCCCGATTATGAAGGGGAGCATTGCTCCTCCGCTTATAGGGTAAAACAGGATAGAATGGATTTGAAGCTTAGATGATTAAATCATCTGCTTAAGGGAATTAAATAAAAGGGTATTGTTTACGATAATTGGAGTGATAAGGAAGATTATCAAACTGGTATGAGAAATGAAAGATCGATCCTCTAATTCATCAAGTATAATCATAAGAGAGTTTTCAATAGAAGACTATGATTCGCTCCTTAAGCTGTGGAATGACTCGAATCTACCCTATAAACCGGTGGGCCGGGACAGGCGTGACAGAATAGAGCGTGAGCTTGAGGCGGCAAATGCTGTTTTTCTTGTTGCTCTCGTCGGAGATAAAATGGCAGGTTCTGTTTTTGGAACCCATGATGGAAGAAAGGGATGGATAAACAGGCTTGCAGTTGCGCCTGAATATCAACAGCAGGGTGTCGCGAGAATGCTTGTCGAGAGAGTAGAAGAAATTCTTTTAACTCTTGGCATCGAAATAACAGCCTGTTTAATCGAAAACTGGAATGGGGATTCCATGAAGGTATTTGAAAAATTGGGTTACACAAGACATTCTGACATAGTCTATTTTTCGAAAAGGAAAAATCCGGATGTATAAATTGCCCCTGGAATCTTAAAAAAGATCCATTGGGGGATGTTGATTTAATGGGATTATGAAAATCAACTCCGTTGTTTTACAACTAATGTTGTTATAAATGCTTACAATTCTTTCCAAACGGTGTTTTTTTGCGGGTTCAAGAATAAAAAGGCCCTAATACACCACCAATCCGATTGACTTTTCTCTCTATCTGTGTCATAATTAACACCAGACGAAGTCTATAATATTGCTTTCGTTATTATGGTAACTTGCATCAAAGGAGCATCAACATGCGGAAGCGGATGAAAACTGTATTTCTTATCTCAATATTTATTATCTTTTCGATAATTTTTGCGGGGCGCATTTATGCCCAGTGTTATGGTTCGCTGAATCTGCCTGACGATTATTTTAAGTACGATTATCTCGTAAGACTTTGCGTTCACTTTGGTGATGTGTCTGACCTGCCGGGGGACGTGATTTGCAGTAGAACTTTACCTGAAGGTGAATCACTGGTTGAAGTCCCGGTGTATTTCTACAACGCGCGCGATGGAATTATAGGGATTCAATTTGCCGTCGAGTCGTTTGACTCTATAGCTTCTTTTTCACCTCAGAACGGATTCAGTATAATTCAAAGCTCTAAGGAAAGGGATCAAGCTGGATACTACCGAATGAATATAAAGGCCGAAAAAGGGGATCCCCTTTGCGGTCCCGCATTGATCGGGTATGTTTATATAACGCGGTCCGGTGATAGTGATCCAGTATGGGTAAATATTGAAGAGAATACAACCAGCGGCGGAATCTTTGCCACTGACAAATACGGCAATATTCACTATGCTTTTTCACCGCAACACGGCGGTTATGTGGGAAGCAGTTTTTTATATACATGCCAGGAAACAATATGTGAAGAGCCTAATTTACCAGTCCAGGATCTTGTTGCCGATCCGGGATACGCTAACAGCGTGACGTTAACCTGGACTGCCGGCGGCGGCGATCACACAATAATACGCTACTCTACAGACCAATTCCCGGAAGGCTACGCGGATGGATTGTCTCTGGTCAATATCGAAAGCAGCCCTGGAGAGGTGAAACAGGTTTCCCATATTGATCCTCCAAGCGACATAGTTATTTATTATACCGCTTTCTCTGTCTCTTCTGTTTCAGGTGAAGTTATTAGAAATTCTTTTGTTGACTGCGGGGCCACCGATACTACTCTCTTTAGTAGGCCGATTGAGGCGGAGACTACTACCTGGGGAGCCCTCAAGAGTAAAATGAAATGATCTTAAAATCATTCCGCGCAGCAGCATGGTTTTTTCGTCAGCGGAAGCATAGGTGCGTTTTTATGCGGTGCTTGGTTTTCTCTTATAAGGAGTTAAATCTTCATTTTGACGAGAATAGATTTTCCAATAATCTTTGAAGTTCCTCCAGTTCAGATACAACAAGATCGCCTTCTTCGAGATTAAACCCTTTTGTAACTTTTGTCTCTACAGCTATTACTTTCATCCCGGCTTCGTGAGCGCTTGTTATCCCTTTCTGAGCGTCTTCGATAGCAAGACACTCGTACGGCCGCGCTCCAAGTTCTGAAGAAGCCTTCAAATATGTTGCTGGATGGGGCTTTGTCTCAGAGACCATATCTTTTCCTATAACAGCCTCGAAATTATGGCCTATTCCCTTTGCTTCTATAATAGAAAGGATGTCGTGCTGGTAAGATCCGGAGGCTATCGCGAGGGAAAAATCATTCTCCTTTAAAATCTCTATTATTCTTAACGCGGCCGGTAATATTCTAATGCTTCCATTTTTGCAGAAGCCGGAATAAACAGGATCCTTTTTGCTTCTTATATAATCCGGATCGAACTTGAGATTGTGTCTCGAGATTTCTCCTTCAGCTCCGCCTCCCTTGAAAGTCCATTCTAACCAGTATTCCTCCGGGTCTATTTTGTGTCCTTCAGAGGCGAAGGCTTTTTCATAAGCTTTCATGTGATATGGTTCGGAATCGACTATTATATTATCAAAATCGAAAACCACGGCGGATTTATTGTCAAGCAGACTTTCGAGAATTTGTAATTTTTCCAATGTTCGTTCCTGTCATTAGATTGAATGAGTGACGCCGTGTATTCAGATATACTATATACGCCGCGCGGTCTTTTCACCCGTTAATTTGTCAGTGATCTTGCCATATTGTATTGACCTGAATGAACTATAATGTATATCCTGTTGTTGAGAATAACAGTTTTGAGCTTAAGACGCAAGGGATCCCGTTTAACAGCGGATGAAGAGGATAGAACAATTGTGCCTACAATAGCCCTGGCGGAGATAAAAACGGGAGTTTAGTCGTAATGAAGACCTTCGTTAAAAGAGGAAGAAGTTATATTCTGGCGGCGGCGACCGATAAAGGTAAAGTCAAAGAGGAAAATGAAGACTACTTCGGAATATTTCAGCCGGAAACTGAAAAATTAATAACCCAAAGGGGAATTCTCGTCGTTTTAGCGGACGGAATGGGAGGTTTGTTCAGGGGGGGCAGAGCAAGCCGCGCGATGGTCGATACTATGGGGGAAGTCTATTTTTCAAATAAAGAAAGAGATGAAATAGAGACCCTCAAAGCGGCTTTTAAGGCGGGAAACAGAAGAGTGTTCGAGCAGGTCGGAGATGGAATAGAAATAAAAGCGGGGACAACTTGTACCTCCGCCGTTCTCATGGAGGATTCTATAAATATCGCGCATGTTGGAGACTCCAGAGCTTACCTGATAGATAAGGATAGAATCAGACAGCTGACAGAGGATCACAGTTATGTTTCTGCCGTGGGTAATTCAGTCGGTTCAAGATATAAAGGTTCTAATTCTTCAAGAAGAAGGGTTATGACCAGATCAGTGGGTGTAAAGAAAGAAGTGGAGATAGATCTTCTTAAAGGCATCTCCTGCGGGAGCGGCGATACTCTTCTTCTTTGTTCTGATGGATTGTTTTCAGAGATTACTGAAGGAGAAATAGCGTCGGTTGTCCGTTCTAATAAACCGCAGAAGGCTTGTCCTAAATTGATAAAGCTCGCGCTCAAGGCAGGCGGCAATGATAATATTACCATTGTAATTGCTGAAAAACTCTGAATAAATGATTTTTCTTCTTAAGAACAGGGCGCTGTTTTTATCTTATCATCTGTAATCTTGTATCTTTTTATAGCCTAACTTGAGTTATTTTAGCAAGTTGTGATTTTTTTTATTTTCTTTGTTGACTCCACAATATCTGGGGTGTAATGTATCTATTGCCACAATATGTTGCGCAGCTGAGACTAATTAAATAGATATAATTTGGACGAGCTACTGTATTTTTGGAGGTTATAATGTCGAAAAACCGTAAAGAACCCCGTATTGGTGAAAACGCGCTGCGTGTTTTAAAAAAGCGTTATTTTCAAAAAGATGTTGACGGCGGGTTGAAAGAAGACCCTCGAGGGATGTTTGAGCGCGTAGCGTCTAATATTGCCTCAGCTGAAGATAAGTATAAAGGTGGCGACGGCCCGGCCAAGTGGAAAGAAGAATTCTATGATATTATGGCATCGCTGGATTTTCTGCCCAATTCACCGACACTGATGAACGCCGGCGCTAAGCTGCAGCAGCTTTCAGCGTGCTTTGTTTTACCAATAGATGATTCCATGCAGAGTATATTTGAAACAATAAAACAAACGGCGCTTATTCACAAGAGCGGCGGAGGCACCGGATTTTCTTTTTCTAGAATAAGGCCTAAGAATGACGTGGTAAATACGACAAAGGGCGTTTCGAGCGGCCCGATATCCTTTATGAATGTTTTTGACGCTGCTACGGAAACTGTAAAACAGGGCGGGACGAGGCGCGGCGCGAATATGGCTATTCTTAGAGTTGATCATCCCGATATAGTTGATTTTATAACGGCGAAAAAGAACAACAAGAAATTAAACAACTTTAATATTTCCGTGGGCGCAACGGAGCGTTTTATGGAAGCGGTTGAAGAAGATCTTAATTATGACCTTATCAATCCTCATACGGGAAATGTTGTAGACAGCATACCCGCGCGAAGTGTATTTAAGCTGATAGTGGAGCTTGCATGGAAAAACGGCGAACCCGGGATAGTCTTTCTCGACAGGATAAACGCGGACAATCCTACACCTCATGTGGGTAATATTGAAAGCACCAATCCCTGCGGGGAACAGCCCCTTTTACCACATGAATCATGTAACCTGGGGTCAATAAATCTATCTAATATGGTAAAGGTAATGGAAGGAAAGACGCGAATAGATTTTGACAAGCTTGGAGAGGTGACCGCGAAAGCTGTTCGTTTTCTTGATAACGTTATTGACGTAAACCGTTATCCTCTGAAGGTCATAGGTGATATGACCTTGAGTAACAGAAAGATCGGCCTTGGAGTAATGGGATTCGCCGATATGCTTATTGCTCTCGGCATACCGTACAACTCTGAAGAAGCCCTGGAGGTTGCCGAGGAAGTTATGGGATTCATTCAGCGTGAGGGGCGTAAGGAGAGCATGAACCTTGCCGAAGAACGGGGCGCATTTCCTAATTTCAAGGGAAGTGTCTATGACATGCCCGATTCGGGGAGCGGGAAAGACAATAAAAGTAAGCGAAGACCGGTCCGTAACGCTACGGTTACTACGATAGCTCCGACTGGCACATTGAGTATTATAGCCGGTTGTTCAAGCGGTGTTGAACCTGTCTTCGCCATAGCCTATATCCGGAATGTAATGGATGACGATGAACTGATCGAAGTAAACCCGATGTTTGAAGAGATAGCCAAGAGAGAGGGTTTCTACAGTGAAGATCTTATGAGAAAGATCGCGAGGCAGGGTTCTATTCAGAATATTGACGGTATCCCGCAGGAATGGAAGAGGATATTTGTTACAGCTCATGATATCAGTCCTGAATGGCATATCAGGATTCAATCGGCATTTCAGAAATACACCGATAACGCGGTATCAAAGACTGTTAATTTTTCGAAAACAGCCGAAATTCAAGATGTTGAAAAGGTATACCGCAAGGCATATGAACTGGGTTGTAAAGGAGTTACCATATACCGAGACGGCAGCCGTGAAGAACAGGTTCTCAATATCGGTTCTGTTAACAGGGCTAAAGAAGAGCAGGAAAATGAGCATAATGCCGATATAAGCGATCTTCTCACACCAAGGCCCAGACCCGCGGTTACTACAGGCAGCACATGGAAGATGACAACCGGCTGCGGTAATCTTTATGTGACGATTAACCACGATGAGCATGGACCTTTCGAACTGTTCTCCCAGATGGGAAAAGCGGGCGGATGCTCGGCTTCACAGTCAGAGGCTATAAGCCGTCTTATTTCTCTGTCACTTAGAGCCGGCATCGACCCTAAGGAGATTGCCAAGCAGCTTCGGGGGATTCGTTGTCCCAATCCGGGTTGGGAAGAGGGCGGTATGAATCTATCCTGCAGTGACGCTATAGCTAAGGCTCTTGAGCGGTATATTCAGGAGAATGAAACACCAGTGGAAAAAGAGGCGAAGAGGGGCTCATCGATGTTATTTGCCGGATCCTGCCCCGAGTGCGGAGGTGTGATGGAGCATGAAAGCGGCTGCGCGGTTTGCCGCGAGTGCGGATATTCAAAATGCGGCTGACACATAGAAATCAAAATATAAGCGAGGTGGATTTGTAGTGATAAAAGGAAAGAAACAGTTTGATAATTCGTTTATTCTAGCTCCTGTGCCTGTAGTGCTGGTTGCCTCCAGACATAATAAGCTCGGAGATAATCTTATTACTATCGCGTGGTGCGGCGTCGGTTGTTCCGACCCCGAGGTCATAAATATCGCGATAAGACCCGGCAGATATTCCCACAGGATTATAAAAGAGAGTGGCAGCTTTACGGTTAATATGCCGGATTATTCTCTGCTTGATAAAGTTAAGATATGCGGCGCGGTTTCAGGCAGAGACTGTAATAAATTTGAAAGGTCCGGGCTTACAGCCGTTTCCTCCGATAAGATACAGGCGCCTCTTGTGGCAGAGTGTCCCGTAAATATCGAGTGTGAACTTTTAGATATAAAACCGCTTGGTGTTCATGACCTCTTTATCGGCAAAGTAGTATGTAAACACGCCGGCAGCGGACTTATAATGGGAGATGGAAGCCTTAATCTCGATGGGATTGAGTTTATAAGCTATGTTAACGGCAAGTACAGATCTGTATGAGTGTAAAAACATATTTATTAAATACCTACCCGTAAAGGTAATGTAATATAAAAATTTAAATTATAAGTTTAAATTATAGTTGTTGATATTTTTAATTTTCTATGGTAAAATGTAGTTGGTTAAGAACATTTTATAAATTTATAAAATGTTTGCGGATTTTTTAACATAAATTCAGGAGGGGAAAATGAAAGTAGCTTTGAGAGGCTTATTAACATTATTTATCATTTTCGTTGTAACAACAGCTCCAGGCGCTTTGAGGGCTGATCCTTGCCTTGTGGTATATCCGGATATCAGTTGTATATACTATTACGATTCGAGTGAATACTATACGGTCGGTCCGGGTGATTCACTCTACGATTCCGAGTATGACCGCGGCGGGGAAGTTCTGCTGGAGGTTGGAAGTGGCGAGATCGATCTGAGCATTTACCAGGCGCCGGGTCTGTCCGGGTTTGAACCGTCGAGCGGAGAGAACGAGGGATTCGTTTTTTCGAACACGGCTTTTACGCTCTATCTTGACGGTTTTTCCAATGAGCCTACAACCTATCAGAATATCCTCGTTAAGTTCGACGATATTCTGCCGGAAGGGTGTTCTCCGCTGATTACGGTTGACGGACAGGTCTTAGCTGGAAATGAATATAATGCGGGTGATCTGGTTGTTTCCACGCCGACAGAAGAAGGCAATAATTATTCTGATACAATAGCCCTTGATATAAACTGGTCTGGATGCGAAGGGATTCACATCTGGGCGTTTTCAGATGAGGATTACAACGGTATACGAGATGGCGGGGAGTGCTTCACTGCCTATTCTCACGATGTGCAGATACCGTCTGAAAAATCAACTTGGGGCGCTTTGAAGTCGGACTACAAATAGGGAATGCACAGACCTGCAATTAATGAAATAAGAGAAGCGTCTAAAAGGATAGCTCCCTATATACATAATACTCCTGTTTTAAGATGCCAGGCGGTAGATAATCTCTTCGGCCGCGAGGTTTTCTTCAAGTGCGAAAATTTTCAAAAATCCGGAGCTTTTAAGATAAGGGGAGCGGCAAACGCCGTTTTCTCCCTTGAAGAAGATGAGGCTGAAAAGGGAGTTGCTACACATTCATCAGGAAATCATGGAGCCGCTCTGGCTCTCGCGGCACGGGCGAGGGGTGTGGGATGTTATGTCGTTATGCCTGAAAATGCTCCCGGAGTAAAAGTCAAAGCGGTATCCGGCTATGGAGCTGATATCTCTTTCTGCAAGCCCACACTGAAAGACCGTGAAAGAGTGTTGAAGGAAGTCGCCGATGAAACAGGAGCTGTTTTTATCCATCCATCCAATAACTCAGAGGTTATAGCCGGACAGGGGACAGCGGCGCTGGAGTTTCTTGAAGAGGTCCCGGATATTGACGCACTGATAACCCCTGTGGGGGGCGGTGGTCTTCTAAGTGGTTCCGCGATATCGACTACCGCTGTTTCGCCTGAAACAGCGGTGATTGCCGCAGAACCGAAGGGAGCGGATGACGCGTTCCGTTCTTTTAAATCTGGGAAATTAATTCCATCTGAAAATCCAGAGACAATAGCCGACGGCCTTTTAACATCCCTCAGCGATCTTACGTTCTCGATTATAAGGAAATATGTAAGCGATATCGTTACAGTCAGTGAAGAGAATATAGTGGGGGCAATGAGGCTTATCTGGGAGAGGATGAAGATCGTCGTAGAACCTTCAGCAGCTGTCGCGCTTGCGGCTATGCTGGAAAGTAATAACAGTATTCCGGGCAAACGGGTTGGGATTATCTTATCGGGCGGGAATGTTGATCTAAACGCCCTGCCTTTTTCGGGGAAAGATTAGGGAAAGCAGGTAGGCGCATCTTGCTCTCGTTAGGAATGAGGCGAATTTCCGTCGATCTTCCGAGAGATTAAAATGTTTCTTTCTTTACTTTACCCAGGTGAATTATAAATACTTCAGCCCTTGCAATAGTATTTCATTCTAGGTACAATCCCCCCGATGTTATTTAGCGTTAGGGAATAACCTGAACGCGGAGAATTATGGTTTTTCTTAACACTGTAAAATAAGGAGGAAAGAATGAACAAGCTCTACCAGGCCGCTAAGAAAACAATATACGATGGCCTTAAGTTAAAAAGGGGAGAGAGTTTGCTGCTCGTAACTGACAGAAAGAAGTTGAGAATAGCGGAAGCTATTGCCTATTGGGGCAATAAAAAGAACGCGGAAGTAACGACATATCTTATGACAGAGACTCTAAGGCCCATAACCCAGCCCACAGCAATCTTTAAATCAATGATGCGTAAGGCGGATGCTACTATCTATATGCTTGACGCGAGGATTGAAGAGAAACCATTCCGGGCGTATATGGTCGAGAATGGCGGGAAAAAGGGGCGTATAATTATGATGCCCGGCATCACCAGAAATATGATGGAGCGTCTTGTAAATATAGATTATCAAAAGATGAACACCTTAACAAAAAAGGTAATAAGAAAGCTCAAAGATTCTACCGAAGTTCATGTAACAAACCATCTGGGAACAGATATCACATTCAGCGTGAAGGGGCGCTGTTGGGAAAATGATAACGGGGAAATAAGAAAGATGGGAGAGCACGGCAACCTTCCCGCCGGGGAGTGCTATACTTGCCCGGTAGAAAATACATTTACCGGCAAACTGGTGATAAGTCTCATAGATGACAAGAAGGGCAGAGGTACGATGATCTTTGAAAAGGGCAAGCTTGTCGATTACAAGGGTAGAGGCGTGAGAGAGATTGTGAAAACGATCGGCAGGGATCCTTCCGGCTATATAATCGGTGAATTCGGGATAGGAACGAATAAGGGAGCCAAAATATGCAGGAATATGCTTGAAGCTGAGAAGGCGTTTGGCACGGTACATTTTGCCATCGGCGACAGCTATGGTCTTGGAAAGAACAAGAGCAAATGGCACTTTGACGGACTTGTTGAAAAGGCAACCCTGAACGCGGGCAGAAAGAAGATTATCAGGAAGGGTAAGTTTCTTGTGAAGTAGTTTCAGGTTATGAAGTTATGAAATATCAGGAAGGAGCGGTATTTTCCCGTTCCTTCCTGTTTTTTTGAATAATATTGTATGTTGCGACAATTATTCCGAATAAAGACCAGATGAAAAATGTGTAAGTACTGTTTCTGAGGTATTCAATCTTTATCTGATCGAAAAGGAAGATAACAATAACTACATGAAGTATCTTCATAAAGGCCTCTGGGAAAGGAGAACGCGTAATGGAAGCCTTTATACCTGAAAAGGTTGATTTTACGAGTCTATATATTAAGAATAAGAAGGCCAACAGCCCAAATATTCCCAAGCTGTTGAAGTAAAAGAGATAGAGATTGTGGGGCCAGAAGCCGACGTTAAATCCCGTTGAAAAATCCCATCCGGGACCTTGCCCGAACCACGGGTGTTTCATCCCTCTTTCTATCGCGGGAGCCCAGGTACCGAGTCTGTTTGTCGGAATAATTCCTCTTTGAAAAGTGGTTTTAACGACTCTGTCGAAGAGAGAACCCGACGTTGTGTAATTGGCCACAAATCCTTCAAGTACCACAATTACAACAGCTAATCCCCCTACGATATAGACGAATTTTGTTATATTTAAGTCCTTTCTAGAGAGGAACATAAGATAGACTATTCCCAAAACGAGAGAGAAAAACGCGCCTCTTGTTATAGTGGCAAACATCATAAGAAGATCAGTCAGCAGCAGGATTCCAAGGAGAGCGCGTGTTGCAGTTCTTCTCGCTCGTATCAGTACAAAGAAAATGATAAATGAATTCAAAGCAAGGAATTCAGCATTTAGTTCAAAATCATGAAAGGGTCCCGTCATTCTTATCCCCTTCATGATAAGTCTTGTTTTATGAGTAGTATACAGCCAGTTGGGAACTAGAACTTTACCGGGGAATATCATTTCAAAGATAGAAAATACGATCGCGAGAGATGCCGTTATCAGCATTATATTTACTGTTTTTCTGAGTTTTTCTTCGTCATCGATAAAATTTATAATTAAAAGCATGAATATCGCCGCGGCCAGAAAATTGCCCGTGTTAACAAGTGCAATATGCATAATTCTCGTTCCGGCAGGGACATTTATGAATGATAAAATATATGATAGAATCAGCAAAAGAAGGGGTAAGAAAACTGTTTTATCAAGATGGAATTTATAATATCCTGTTGAGACCCTGATAAGATAGATAAGCAGAATTATCAGTATAAAAATGGAGGTTGAATTTCCCCACGACATGGCAAACGGGAAGGGGTAGATTATAAGAATAAGCCAGACAGAAGCAAGAATGGAAAAATTCCACAGCATTAATACAAGAATAGAACCAGCTATGGCCTCTATAACTCTTTTGTTGGGATTATATATCTGGCTTCCAACTAGCAAACCTACGCCGGCGGTGATCATAAGGGTTTTTAGTTTCGATAAATTTCCCTTTAATAACCCTTTTTTATCTGTGTCAGCATATTTATTATCTGATTCTTTCATATAATTCAGGTGTTCATGCAAAAAGAATACCCGGAGAGGCAAATAACGGCCCTGTCAGATTAATATTATCTCTTTCTGGGGATCGGAAAGGAACTTGCCCCCGTCCTTTTCGACCACTATTATTTCTTCTATTGTAGCGACTCCGTAGTCGGGCATTATTATCCTCGGTTCAAGTGTGTAAATCTGGTTTTCTTCGATCTTAAGATAGGGCAGGTTTCCGTATCTTTCCCATTCCGGGCAGAGAAGCCCCGCTCCGTCATGAGTTTTTCTGCCTACCTGGTGCCCCAGGGCGTGAGGGAATTCCTCATAACCCCTCTCTGTGATGTATTCTCTTACAATCGAATCTATCTCTCTTCCCTCCATTCCTGGCCTTATTTTCTGTGCTCCAAGCGCTATAGAATCACGGATTGTATTGAATGCTCTTATTACTTCTTCGGGGGCTTCCTTTTCGTCTTTACGAAGGAAATACCAGGTCCGCTGAAGGTCAGAGCAGTATCCTTTCATTCTGGTGCCGAAATCTATATTAAGCACGTGTCCCGGTTTGATCTCTCTGTCTGTGGGCTGCGCGTGGGCTCCCGCTGATTCCGGCCCTGTAAAAACGGCCGGGCACTGAGAGCTTTCCCAGGAGGTTTCAACGCCTTCCTTTTCGACTTCGCCCAGGATAAATTCGGCTACTTCTCTTTCTGTCATACCGGGCTTTATTATTCCGGTTACACGTGAGAATATATCGAGAGTAAGATCAATATTTTCCTGAATCCTGTTTATTTCCTCTGGAGTTTTTCTTCCCCTTAATTTGGAAATTATCTCTTCTGAGCTTACCAGCAGGTTCTCATATTTAGTTCCCTTCAAATATTTACTAAGTGTTAAAAACATTCCATGGCTTAAACCGTCAGCCATAATATCGTTTTCAGAAAAGTTGATCGCTATTTTTTCAGGGGATAACCGGTCCAGTTCACCGAGCAGCGTTTTTCCTATTCCTTCTTTATAGCCGGTTACATTATAACCGCCGATTCCTCTGATCCTTGCCTCATCAAGGCTGCCCACGATCGCTGTTGGTTCTCCTTCGGCGGGAATAAGAAAAGCCGAATGCCATGTGCAGTTTTCGCCTAAGATAAGATCGAGTACCGGATCGCCGTTTGATTCAGTCTCTCTTACAAATGTAAGCCAGAGGTCTATATCTGTTTCTTTCAGTATCTCCCCGGCCTGTTTTATCTTTTCTTTGATCATTTGGGTTTACTCCTTGAAGTTTGATTAAGATAAACATCTTTTTGAATAGTAACAATAAAAAGAGAAAAAAGTTAAGAGTAATATTGTAGAAAGAGGTCTTTCTTGATATTAAAAGGAGAGTTTGGTATTTTTGTGCTGTCAATTATATACGGAATAAAAATTGCGTAAGCGCAGTTTGTACTTTAAAAATTACAGGAATAGTTTATGAACTCAAAGAAAATTTCAATAGTAATACCTGCTTATAATGAGGAAGATGGGTTAGTGCGTGCTCTCGGAGGACTTATGCCCATGGCAACAGATAAAGGCTGGGAAGTAATTGTAGTTAATGATGGGTCCTCTGACAGAACGGCGGATGTCGTTCTTCAGCATGAAGCAAAATTAGTCTCACATCCGTATAATAAAGGGTATGGAGCTTCTTTAAAAACGGGAATAAGAAACGCCGCAGGGCAGATTATTGTTATTATGGATTCAGATGGGCAGCATGATGCTGCTGATATTGAAAAATTACTTATACATATGGAGAACTACGAAATGGTAGTTGGCGCGAGAAGCAAGGATGTTCTAATTAGAGCGCCGGGCAAGAAACTTCTTTCTATTGTCGCGAACTTCCTTACCGGTATAAAGATCCCGGATCTGAATTCCGGGTTTAGAGCTTTCTATAAAGATACAGTTAAAAGTTTCATGCATTTTTGCCCCAATGGTTTTTCTTTTTCAACAACTATTACGTTGGCATTTCTTCGTGAAGGATTCGGTGTGAAATACATACCTATAGAGGCTGAAGCGCGTGTTGGAAGAACGAGTTCGGTAAAATTCTTTAGAGACGGATACAAAGCCTTCCTGCTTATAATAAGGGTTATTGTTTTATTCAATCCACTTAAGGTTTTTGTTCCGGCTTCGCTGGGGTTGTTCTTCCTTGGAGTCTTATTTACTCTATACGGTATAATTGCTTTCGGGAGAGCTCCTAACACTGGTATTTTGATTATCCTCTCTAGTGTCATCCTTTTCTTTATGGGAATTCTCGCTGATCAGGTTTCATCTATCAGGCGTGAGAGGAGATTCTGATTGATATTCCATGGAATAGCAGAATCTCTTCGTAGCAAAAAGACCAGAATTATTTTTCAAGTTCTGGGCATTATTCTATTTATTTACATATTAATACGCGTTGATCTATCGGCTGTCTTGAAATCTTTCACTAAAATAAAGCCACTTGAGGTAGGTATTATTTTGATAATACTTGTTACTTTTACATTTATAAAAGGGCTTAGGTGGAAAATTTTATTAGCAGGACAGGGTAAAAGTGTTTCAATGCTACGCTCATTTTCCGTTTATTCCGCTGGTTTATATCTTGGGGTTATAACTCCTGGAAGGGTGGGAGATTTTATAAAGAGTTTGTACCTTATAAACAGAGGGTTTTCGTTCGGGAAGGCTCTATTTAGTTCACTTGTTGACAGGATATTTGATCTGATCTTTCTTGTTCTAATTGGTTACATCAGTTTTATGTTTTTCCCGGGAATTTTTAAGAATCAGATTTTAGTGAGTACTCTGATTTTGATTTTCACCATTATTGCAGTTTTGGTTTTTTTCTGGAGGAGGGATATTCTCTTCCGAATAGCCAAAAATTTTACATCACTTATACTTCCATCCACATTGGGTTCAAAGATGGATCAAATAATATCAGAGGTTCTTGACGAATTTGAAACTTTGAGTTTATCATCAATCATTGGAATAATATTACTGACATTTGGAGCATGGGCACTTCATTATCTTACGTTTATAGTATTCGCGAATATTCTGTCGATAGAAATGTCGGTCTCTGTTTTAATTGTAACTGTATCAGCGGCGATATTTACCGCTCTAATCCCAGTATCGATTTCAGGATTGGGAACTCGTGAACTTGTTTTAATTTTTATATTCAATAGGATTGGCCTAACACGTGAAGCCGCCGTAGCATTTTCATTTTCTTTTATAATTGTATATATTATTCAGAGTACGATTGGAATGATTTGTTGGCTTACAGGTCCATTTCATTCTAGAGATCTACTATCAATTACACATGCAAAAGACAATTTGCCAAAATATTAGTTAAAACTAAAAGGGATTGTTGGGTGTAATTCAAATGTGGTGATTAAATATATATTACAAGAAAATGATTGTAGAAAGAGAGAAGGTTTATCAGAATGAGCCGCTATGTAAATGATTTTAGAATGAAAGAGGTGGAACTGTTCTGGGATGCTATAGCCGAACATGAGTATGAGCACGCAAATGATAAACTTGATCGAGTTCATACTCAACGTTTCAGGGGGGCTATAGAGAGACTTTCGATTACTAATGAATCAAGAGTGCTAAATGTTTGGTCAAGGATTGGTGATGGTGTTCCATTTCTGCGGAAGGCATTTGGCGATTTTAGATTGGTAAATGCTGAACTTTCCCTCGAAATGTTAAAAGCAAGCAAAAAACTCAACCCGGATGAATGTCACACCCAAACTTCGCTTCATGAGTTGCCATTTATCGATTCTTGTTTTGATGTCGTTATGTCACTCGAAACTCTTGAACATGTTCCTGACCCCCTCCTTTTCCTAAAGGAGATAAAACGTGTACTTACTGATGACGGTATGTTAGTTATGAGTTTACCGCCATCGGCTGCCGAATGGACGAGTATAGTCAACAATGTTCTAAAATTCCACCATGGTGAGGGTCCGCACCGTTTTCTCGCCCCTTCTGAAGTTAAGGAAATGTTGGTAGATGCCGGATTCAATCTTGTAAATTACGAGGGCACTTTATTCCTTCCTTTCGGAGGAATGTTAATTGAGAAAATTGACATGTTTATTGGTAGAATAATTGGCAAAGGCCCGCTTGGTCAGTTAGGAATAAGGCAATTCTATGTCTGCAAAGCTTCCAGTTGATATTCTGTTTGATAATGTTATAAACAAGGGATTGTGTACGAGGTGTGGCACATGTGCGGGAGTATGCCCAACTGACAATATTCATATTGGAGATCCTGTTGGTTCATCACTTCCAGTTCATGATGACAATTGTTCTTCCTGTGGGTTATGTCTCTCATCATGTCCGGGTGAGCGTGTAAAATTTAAACCTCTAGAACGATCGCTTTTTCAAGATCAAATATCTCACCCTTTATTGGGTGTTACTAAAAATATTTATCTTTCGCACGCTGTTGATCCTGAAATAAGAAGAGCAGGGGCAAGTGGTGGTTTAGCGACGGCACTGCAATTATATTTGTTTAGACGGAAATTAATTGTTGGTTCAGTCCTTTACACCCGGCACAGATCGGAACCATGGCGGGGAGAGGGTCGAGTAATAGAAGATGAAGTTGGCATTAAAGAGGCATCCCAGAGCCGCTACCACTTAAGCCCAATGAACACAATATTGGGTGATCTAAAAAACAGAGAGGGCAAATATGCTTATGTGGGGCTTCCTTGTCATGTTCATGGACTGAGAAAACTAGAAAAAACCGGATGGAAGGCTAATGCTGAAATTAACCCGGTAATCGGTATATACTGCGGTAATAATCTTTACTTTGAAGCCACACGGGTTATTCTTCGGAAGCTTGGAGTCAAATCGCTTGGGGATGTTGCCTCACTTTCCTACCGTGAGGGTAGTTGGCCAGGATGTTTTTCTGTAACCGACAGGAGTGGTCAGACAAAAGAGATATCCAAGCTGGATTTCAACCAGACTATTCCTTTCTACATCAATCACAGGTGTTTGACTTGCATTGATCTTACGAATGAACTTAGTGATATTTCAGTTGGAGACGGATGGGCAAAAGAAGAAGCTGCAAAAGAAGGGTGGTCTGTAGTTCTTACAAGATCCGAAACAGGCGACAGGATAGTAAAAGATGCTGCCGCAGCCGGCATTATTCATATAGAAGAGATATCAGCCGGTGATGCTGTTGCTATGCATTCACACGCCTTTGATCTTAAAAAGAAGGGCGCATTTATCAGATTGAAACTCTGGAAGAAATGGGGAATAGCCGTACCACGTTATGACAGGGCTTTTTCATCCCAAAAACTTTCAAGAAAAATAGTTGAAGTATTAGTTTCCTTACAATTTTTGTTATGTTCTTCAAGGGGTGGCAGAGCAGTGTTTAACATATTACCTCTTGCAGCTATGGGAAAAATATTCCGTTCTCTGAGAAAGCTATGGATGAAAATATCGAAGTAGAATTTTAATATACATTAATCTATGGAAAGGGATAAATTAATGAGAACAACTAAAGCAAAAAGAATTTGTTACCTGTTTGTTTTTTTAACAGCGCTGTCCCTATTTTTTCCTTTATGCGGACCCTTGATATTCCTTTCCGGACTGATTCAGACTTTTTTCCTCCCCGGTCTAGTGTTTTTCTTCCTTTTCGGGGATAATAAACGTCCCTGGACGGATAATGTGTTTTTTACACCCCTTATCTCACCAATTATACTAACACTTACTGTGTTGATTATGTCCCGGATAACAGGGGATTTTAATCTGTCCTTTAAACTCTCCGCGGGCTTGTATTATTTTCTTTTTGCTCTTGTGATCATTTTGAAGAAGGACCAATTTGGAGAATTGAAATCTGCCATACCTGTAAGTGTCATTACACTATCTATCTGTTACGGGATTCTTTTAGTTGTTACCTATTTTGTTAACGATTTTTTGCTGATTAGATCTGACGCCTGGTATCATGCCTCCGTAGTTAATGAAATAACAGCAAGAGGGATACCACCGATGGAGCCCTTTTTGCCCAACCAGCCTATTAGATACATGTGGATTTTTCACCTGTTTATTGCCACATGGAAAAATCTTTCAAATCTTCCCCTTTTTCGGGCTATGAGTTTTCTTAACATTATAAGCGCTTTTGCTTTGCCATACCTTGTAGCAAGAATCATTTCTTCATTCATTTCCAGCAGTCGGAAGGTGTTTGTCTCTACTCTTATAACGATTGCCGGACTGGAATCTGTTTCATGGATAGTATGGCCTGTTTTCCTTTTAAGGGCTCTTTTTGGTGAGGTCAGAGGAATGGAAGAGGTTTTAAGAAATATCAATGCAATCCAGCTTAGTGGACAGGGCCCCCTTAAGTTTTTAAGTCCATTTGGTACCTGGATGGTTAATCTGAGCGATAAATTTATTACTATAACTTCGTTCAGTTTTTCACTGAATCTCTTTCTTCTCGGCTTCGTGATTTTTCTATCGCGCGGGTTCCTTAGGAATTCTAAGATCAAAGCTGTTATTACATTCTTTGTTATTGCTCTTGGTGCGTTTCTCTTTCATATAATTACAGGTACGGTTCTTATATGTACCCTTGTTGGAGCGGGAGTACTGGTTCCATTCATAAGAAGATATATTTCGGAAGAGACGGCTTTATTCTTGCCCGAATCCCTTCCAGCCATCGCCGCGATCCTTGCTGCTGTTGCCGGGTTGCCTTACCTCGTATCACTCGGTGGAACAGAAACCGGGAGTGGTAATTTATTCTCTGAATATATCCATTTTGGTTTTAAGAATGTTGCTACAATTGTCCTGCCCCTGTTAATATTGTTCTACCCAGCTCGACGCGCTTTTAAAAAGGTATTTTTCGCAGAGAGTCATGAATATGCTGTTATAGCCTCGTGGATTATCCCTCTTATTATCCTGAATCTATTTGTTGATCTGCCAACCCGCAGCGAATCGAAACTAATTTTTCCACTATTCCTTCTTCTCGGATCCGTAATATCTATTGAAATTACCAGTATGATAATGGATTCTCGTGGAGTAAAAAGAAAACTCATTATAACAGCTACTTTTCTACTTTTCTTTATCCCGCCCTTTCTTACATTTCGCGGGTTTATAGTTGCACGCCCTGGTGAGGAAGAGGTGCTGGTTGTCAGACGCGATGCTTATAGTGGAGAAAAAGACTTTTTCGAGTGGATAAGGAAAAATACTGATAAAAATGCTGTATTTGCTGAAAAGGGGTTCAATCACTTGGTGCCCGTTTTCGCTTCGAGAAGAAGTTTTGCGGGAGGATTGAAATTCTGGAGAGTTTATGGCTATAATAAAGATTATGTTGCGCGGCACTACAATCTTAACGAGCAATTGTTTGCCTGCGGTTCATTAAGTGACGAAACTGTGGAAGCCATTAAGAATATTGGATTTGATTTGTATATAGCCGTTTTTGATAGAGACATAAAAAAATGTCCTGTTCTAGGTTCCAAATTTCAAAAGCGGAACGATTTATTTGAATTGGTATATTCCCAAAGAAACGCGAGGCTCTATCATTTAAAACAGTTCCAAAAGAATAAAAAGGATTGAGAATTACAGATCGTATAATGTTATATTTTTGCCTTTTTTGAACAATTCTTGCATACTATTTTATAACAGCACTTACAGCTATTAATCTTCAGGGGAGACGTGATGGAAGTATTTCGAATTAGAGGTGGAAACAGTCTTGAGGGAGAGGTGAATTTAAGCGGCGCTAAAAATGCCTCGCTGCCTATTTTGTTCGGCTCTCTGATAAGCGGCGGGATTGTTGAATTAGAGAATGTTCCGGTCTTGATGGAAGATATACGCGTGGCCATCGAGATAATAAAAAGTATCGGAGCCGAAGTTAAAGTCAGCGGGAACAAAGTTATTATCGATCCATCCGGAATAAAAGATTCTTCATTGCCCCTGGAACTTGTTTCAAGAATCCGTTATTCACTTCTGCTTCTCGGTGTATTTCTGAATCGATTTGGCAAAGTGGAACTTCCTTTTCCCGGCGGATGTGATATCGGGGCGAGAAAATTTGATCTACACATCAAGGGGCTTCGTGACCTCGGCGCGGAAATGGTCGTAAATGACGAGGGTGTCTTCGGCACTGTCGGTTCGTTAAAAGGTGCTGAGGTGGAATTCTATCTTCCGACTACTTCCGGCACTGAAAATATTATGATAGGCGCTTGTATGGCCAAGGGTACGACTGTTATCAGAAACGCGAACACCAGACCTGAAATCCTTGATTTCGCGAGTTTCTTAAACGGTATGGGAGCAAATATCAGGATTTCAAACCGCTTAATTGAAATAAAAGGTGTAAATAGTCTTAAAGGAACAAAGCATAAAATCATGAAAGGTTCAGATGAAGCAATGACCTATATGATAGCCGCAGGCATTACAGGCGGGGAAATAGTTATCAAGGACTATAATCTTGATTATCTGAGGGTCGATGCACAATATCTAAGAGACTGCGGGATGGAAATCTTTGAATGGGGCGGTTCTATTTATGTTTCCGGAAAGAAGGAAATATCTCCTTTTGATATGTTTACTGCTCCGTATCCGGGAGTAAATTCTGATATGCAGCCGCTTTTTTCCGCTTTAGCGCTTAAGGCTGACGGTGAATCCACGATAACGGACCAGCGTTTCACCGACAGGTTCAGCTATGTTAAAGAGCTTAGATCTTTCGGCGCCGAGATAAATCACTACGGCAACTGCGCAGTTGTTCTGGGGGGAAAAGAACTTAGAGGAGCAAGTGTACGGGCGACTGATCTTAGAGGCGGTGTGTCTGAAGTACTTGTGGCTCTTATGAGTAATGGGGAGACTGTAATAAGTAATATATATCAGATAGACAGGGGATACGAGAGGTTGGAGAAGAAACTGAGCAGCCTGGGCGCCAGTATTGTAAGAACGGAAGATTAGGATTGAACAGATATAATGACGGAAAATTATATAGATATAATAAATAATAATATAAAGGGCGCTATTTACACCGGGGAACCCTTGTCAAATCACACTACCTACAAAGTAGGAGGAGAGGCTGAATGTCTTGTGTGTCCGGACTCCACGGAGGAAGCTCGCTGGATTTATGAATATGCCAAAAGAGAATCAATACCCCTGACACTTCTTGGGACCGGCTCGAATGTGATTGCTCCCGACCGCGGGATAAGAGGTATCGTTCTGAAACTCAGAACCGGTTCGGCGCGGGTTCAATTTCCCGAAGATAACAGAATTGTCGCGGATGCAGGCGTTACTCTTATAGACCTCGCAAAAAAGGCCGCGGCGAAAGGGCTTAAGGGGTTTGAATCTATCGCTGGCATCCCCGGCACGGTTGGAGGAGCGGTCTTTATGAATGCCGGGACAAAGGACGGAGATACAGCTTCTTTACTTGAAAAAGTGGAAGTCATTACGGGCTGTGGCAGGAAGAGAATATTTTATAAGGAGGAGCTTTCTTTTGGATATAGAAAAAGCGCTTTCCAGAAAACTGACTGGCTTATTCTGCGGGTCCATTTTAAACTTGAAAGGGGAGTGCCTGAAAGAATAAGGAAAGGCATAGAAAAGATATATAGGGAAAGGCAGAGGAAATTCCCTCTCGATTTTCCAAATGCCGGGAGTGTTTTTAAAAGACCGCCGGGGGATTACGCCGGCCGGTTGATTGAAGAAGCCGGATGCAAAGGTATGAGCGTTGGGGGCGCTTCCGTGAGTAAGACTCACGCCAACTTCATAATAAATTCTGATAACGCCACATCGGAAGATATAATCGGGCTGATATCAGAAATACGACGTATTGTCTACGATAAGTATGGAATCTACCTGGAGCTTGAGCAGAAGATATTTGAATCATTCAGATAGATTTGAACGATTGTTTTTGTTAACGATAGAGCGTATGTGCTGAAATCCCTTTTTTGCTAATTTAATGTACTTTTTAAAGTCTTCTTTATCAGGAACAAGGATTTTCCTGAGTTTTATTTTTGTCTGTATACGGAAGAATATCAGCAGTATAATTGAAAGTACCGAATATGAAATACTTGTGGCAATCCCCGCTCCGATAATGCCTAACCTGGGAATCAGAAAGATATTAGCGATCACATTAATTATAAGCCCTATAGTTGAAGCAAATATACCGATACCAAGTTTTTTCTTCGAGGCGAAGTATGAAGCAAGGAATTTGTAAATTGGGAAAATAGTTATTCCCCATAATATAGAATAGAGAGCATAAGCTACAGCTTCGTACTCCTTTCCATACAATAAAATAACAGCGGGATGGATTATAAACAAAGCGAGAATAGCCAGAGGGACCATGAGAAACAGATTGTTTCTACATAACCTGGCCGTAAATTTCGAGGTTCCTTTGTTCATTGCCATGAGTGTTGGGAAAAGCAGAGCGCTCATGGCATTTGGAATATACCAGAAGCGCTGAGCGATACTGGCGGCGATCTGGTAGTAACTGACATCACTTGCGGTGAGAAAATATTTAACCAGGAAAATGTCCAGCTTGTAATTCAGAAAATTAAAAATAAGAATCAGATAAACTTTTATCCCGTAACGGAAAAACGGTCCGGTCATGGAAAAATCAATTTTTGCCATTGGGCGATATTCTTTTGTGAAAAGAATAAAAGCAAGAAGACTCGCCGCAATAAAGGAAACGGTATAGCAGATTATTGCTTCCTTAATTCCGCCATTAAAAATCCAGACAATAATAATTACCAGAACGAGATAAAACAGGCTGTTGAGAATCCTTGTAATATTTGCCTCTCTTATCTTAAGATCGGCCATAAGAAATCTGATAAGAAAATTGTGTAGAAAGTAAAATGGAATAGCGATAAGTCCTATCAGCATCAGTGAGGGTGGTATACCTGTCCAAATATCTTTTATATAGGGGTATATGAAGAAAAAGATGATTGCCATAAAGCTACCAAGAATAAAGGGAACCGCGAATACAAATGAAAGAATCTTATTTCGGCTGTAATTTCTTTCTCCCGTAAAGTAGGCAATAGCAGAGCCGAAGCCAAAATGCCCCAGGGAGAATAATAACGAAGACGCCATAATAATCAGGCCGAAATAGCCTCTTTTTTCAGGTCCCAGCACTCTTGCTATAATTATCCCCGCGGCAGTTCCGAGTATGGTGGCTGAAATATTTGTTACAAAGATTCTGCCAGCTTTTTTTACAAAAGAGATGATTATCCTCCCCTGGAAATGATCTTTGCTGGTATACCGGCAACGGTTACGTCTTGGGGGATTGAGTCAATAACTACCGAATTAGCACCAACCGTAGCTCCGTTTCCGATTGTAACGGACCCCAGTATTTTTGCTCCCGTGAAAACAACAACATTTTTTTCCATTCCATTCGTCCCTTTATTCAATGATTATTTTCCCCATATCCGGTCCGTCAAAGCTGTCATCGTCATTTAAAAGGTCTTTGCTGCTGTAATTAGGATAAGCTGTACGTACTGACATTTTTACTGAAATTGTGTATTCTCCCGAGGCTATATCTTCAGGGATATCTATAAACATACTGTCATTTATTATATGCATAGGCGGCCATTTGTCAGGAGTAAATATACCGTTTAGAGGTAGATGACCAATACGGAAACGAAATCTTTGCCCTCTTACCCTTTCGAGAATTTTCCTATATATTTTCCCATACCATTTATGGAAAAGAAGCCCTTTATCAAAATCCGTGTCGAATCGAATATATGAAAGGTAGCTTCCGTAGTCGAGTTTTTTGCCTGCAACCCACTTAACATCAAGTTTTAGTTTATCACCTTTATTTATTATTTGTCTGTGAGGGTGAATAGACTTTATAAAAATCCCGGGGGTTTCAGAAGGAGTTAACTTCGATAATTCAATTTTTGTTATTTTGTTACCTATATATTCTTTCTCATGTTGTTTGCCTGAAGTTGTTACATAACTTGATGACAATTTATCGGTAATCTTAAAGATGGCGGTATTATTATCCTTGTATAATAATTTGAAAAAGGTTGGATATTCTGAAAATCTATTAATTGTTTCCATCGCCATTTTGTTATCCGGTTTCCAGTACAGTGTTCCTGTAGATACTGGGATCTTCCCGTTTACGACAATATATTCGGCTTGGTATTTAGTAAGCACTTTAGCAATATCAGACATTGGAGTTAAAAAAGAGAAGATGTCTCGACAGTCCATAATGCGCTGCAGGGCTGTCGAATCGTTTGGTGTAGAATGCTGGCTATTTGTGCAGATTACAAATTGATTCGTGAAGGCGGGTATGCAGTAACTTGTCATCGGATCGGAAGCGATGACACTTCCGTCGGGGACTTTTTCGTTAATTTGATTATACAGGTCGGAGATATTCAAACAACTGTATTCAGGTTTTAAACCTGTTGTTTTTGAATAGGCGAAATTTGGGGGTGTGATTGCAAGTTGATAACCGATAAAAACAATTATAGCGACACAGCCTATAATAGCTGCACCTTTTGAAATCGAAATTGACCGTCCCTTCAATTTTTCCCAGAGTGTTTTAATGAGGACAGCTGTTATTAAAGATGCCGGCAGAGCTATTGTTAATCTCATTACAAGATATGAGATTACTTTCATAAGAGGCGGTATCAGGATTGGATTAAACATCACTCCCCATATAGCAATTGTTCCCCATAGGAGGAGTCTAAGGTTTTCCTCATTCTTTGATTGTTTCCACAGGATAAAAATAGAAATAAAAGCGATAATACTCAATACACCCGTTTGTTGATAGAGCGTTACAGGATTAACTGTATAAAGATTTTCGGTAATACTGAAGATACCCTGAAGGTGTGTGTGAATTTCATTGTTTGGGGCGTAATCTCTAAGGTAACGCATTAGCAAATATGGTATATTTACAACTATTGTGATTGCTGCAATCAAAGGAGCTGTTTTTGTTATTAATTTTTTTCTTGCCGTGGGGGAATTTTCGATAAATTTTGCAATAATTAGCACGCAAAGTATAAAGATATCCACTACGAAGTGTCCTATATGCGTTCCTGTTGCAGCGATTGATGCTCCCGCTATTAGAGCAAGATATATTTTCTTATTATTCTTTAAAAAACCGAGGATTGAAAAGAGAAATACAAGGGAGAAGATTCTTCCTATGGGAAAAGAGAACGCCGCGGTGATCAGTCTGTATGAAGTGAGTCCGCCTCCGTGGATAAATACAAAAAGGAAAGCAGCTATTAAGCCCGTAGCCGCACTTCTGAAGATAAACCAGCCGGCACAGAAAAGAGCCAGGATGATAAAGGTAGAGCTTATAGCTGATATTAGAGGCCAGATAATTACAACATCTTCATGTCCTGTTAAGAGATTTATTGTTCCCCACACCGCATGCATAAGGCCCTTTCGAATATCGTTGGTCAGCATTCCGCCATCTTTGTATAGATACTGCTCGGGAAAGACGTTATGAGAGATAGATACTCTTTTTATATAACCTATATGGTCAACTGAATCACTCGTGTACATCAAGGGATCGCCGTGACCAATAATCAGTATAACAACGAAAATCAGCAGAAAAAGAAGGATTATGCGGGATTGGGTAGAAAACCCGGGCAGATCAAATTGTACTAACCCGGCTTTAGTAAAGGAAGAGGAGATGATTTTCCTGAAGAGCGCTAGAAACAACGATAAAGCTGGCATAAGAATTCCGATAAAAAAGATGTCTAGATGAAAAAGAGCAAATATCATAAGAAGTAAGAATGTAAATACTGTTCCAAACAGGAATGAAAGTAAGGTGTATCCGGGCAGATCAAGATCACCAAAAATTGTTTTAGTAAAGAGGTATCCCGGAAGAAGAATAATACTGAAGAAGAAAAAGAGGAATAAAAATGGATAATATCCAATAGAGAAAGAGAATTTGAGAAAGAACATGTGCATAAGAAGCAATAGGACAACAAGAGCAATTTCCCAGTTTTCTTTAATATATTTTTTTGCTTTTATTCCTGTGTACATAGCTTTAACCGGCACCTGGATACAAGAATTTTAGATTATTGTTCAAAGGATACTTCAGGAACACTTGTTGTTATCTTATCATTTGATTCAAGCCAGTTCTTCTTTTCACAAATGTATTTTTTCATTTTATCTGCCCGGTGTAATTATTCCAAATTTACCGTTAAGATTTATTCTTCCGTGTTTTTCTAATATATCAAGTATAATCAATCATTTGACATACTTTTTGCAAGACTTATACCATACTACTATTGTAAGATGTAATGTTGAAGTAGTAAAATCCAGGGCGATATTTTTGTAATCTGCTTGCAGGAGTTAGGTTTAAGAAAACGTTGGAGGATAATTGAGAATATTAATTTGTTACCCTTGGCTTGAGCTCGGCGGTGCGCCCAAGACAGCAATAACTCTGGCTAAGGGATTGAAGGAGAGAGGCCACCAGGTATATTTTTTCTCTAAAAAGGGCGGTATGTACGAAAGTCTTTTAAAGAAAGCTGATATACCGCTGATTTCAGCTCCATATAATTCTTTTCTTCCACATTTGTTCCATTTGAACACCAGGGCTTACCGTATATTGAAAAGGACGGTTGAAAAGTATTCGATAGATATCATCCATGCTTTTCATCCCATTTCCTATTTTCTTTCCCTGTTTTTTGCTCCGGGAAAGGATATTCCTGTTTTATACACGGTTGTTGGACCTCAGGACAGATGGCCATATCCGGCTTATCCGGGAAGAATTATGTTTGTGGCTGAGGAATTCAAGGATCAGTCAGAGCCGTTTCTGGGGAGATATTCTAAAGAGAGGATCGTGCTTCCAAACCGTGTTGATCTCGACAGATTCGGCAAAGATGTTGACTGGTCTGATTTTGCCATGAAGAAAGGGCTTCCGGAAGAAGGGGTTAAAATAGCATTTATGAGTAGGCTGGGACATACTAAAGAAAAATCGGTGTTCTATTCTATGGATGCTACCGAAATACTGGTGGAAAGGGGTTTTATGACGACACTTGTTATTGCCGGCGACGGGCCTTCCTATAGCCGGCTCCTTGAACACGCAAAAAAGATAAACGACAAGTATTCACGAAATCTGATAATATTTATTGGGAAAACCTCCAAAACGTCGGAACTTATGTCCTGGGCTGATATCGTTCTCGGTATCGGAAGATGCGCTTTTGAAGGAATGGCTACCAGTAAACCGACTCTGATTGTGGGGGAGACGGGTTTGGCCGGCGTTGTCCATAGGGATAATGTCAAGGAACTGCAGTATTACAATTTTGCCGGCAGGAATGTAAAAAAGGAACAGGATCCGGTTCTTCTGGCTGATTCTATTGAAGAGATCATGAATGATAGCCGCAAGTATAAAGAGTTAGCGGCTTTCTCAAGGGAGTACATCATCGAAAATTACGGATACCGCGAAGGTGTATTGAGGCTTGAAGATATTTATAAAAAGGCTCTGGAAGATAAACGGTTGAGTTTTTATGAAAAGGTAAGAACTCTTATAACAAACTTTTCGTATGGATTTTGCAGAAGTGCTTATATAGCTATGATAGTCAAAATAAAAGATATCTTTTCACGAGATTAATTTGATGAAAAAAGCATAGAGGCAATGGATACTAATAGAAAAGCAGAGGAGATATTACATTATGAGACAGACGGATTTAAAGAACGAATTGGAATCTTTTACAACTTTAGAAGAGTTGCCCCAGTGCGGGAATATACAGCGGGGGAAAGAACTTCATGTTCAGATAAAAAGACGTTCATCTCTAGATTCACGGAGAAAACTTTTATTTATATTGAACAATTTATCGTTACCGGCTGGCGGAAATGTATTAGAAATAGGCCCAGGGTGTTGTAACTTAGCGTTAGAATTCTTCCAGCGGGGATTCAATTATTACGGTTATGATATGGTAGATAAAAATATTGAAAAAATTGCCATAGATTGCTTAAGCCCGGGGGACGGATAGTAATAATCGACGGCAATATATTTGATCTACGAGGAACATTTAACATGATCTTTAAGAGGAAAGACGGAGGAATTCGGTGGTTATTTAATAAAAACAAGGTTTACGATAGCTACGGAATGGGCTGGAAAGGAAAATGCGAAGATGTAAAATCGATATTTTGGTGGAAAAGGACGCTGAGAAAACACGGATTTTCAGTTGTCAAAATATCAACGACCAGCTCATTTCACGACTGGTTTAGAAAGATTGGCTTATGGCCCTTTTTTGGCAGCGTGATAGCCGTTGGTGAAAAGAATTAAATTGCTACTGTTTTAAAACATTCAGTTTGAATTTGAGGTAGAAGGAAATTATGAAACCGCCATTTTACTGTTTCTGTTTCGGCTTAGAAGAAAACACTCTGAGTAAATTTGTACAACTGGGGTTTGACCTGTTCGGCAACGTTGATTCCGGGTATTTCTTTTGTGATGGTAGTAGTAACTGGTTTGGTAATGCTATTAATTCAATTAGAGATGACTATGATTCTGGTCGCAGCGGGGATTATAAAAAGCAATCATACGCCAATATCAATAAAAAACTATTTAATGCAATTAGCGATTATTGGGGAATGCGCCCTCATTATTACTATCACGAGGGCAGCAAATTTATATGCAGTAATAATTTATTACTAGTATCACTTTTCTCCGGCGCAAAAAAAATCTGCAGAAAATCTATGCTCGATTGTCTGCTTTTTGTTGTACCTCAGAACAATAGGACCTGGTTAGAAGATATTCGTGTGACAGGCCCCGGAGAGCATATCAGGTATTCTTTGGAAGAAAACAGCATTGAAATCCTAAAGAAACAATCCTGCCACGAATTATCCTCAATATCCGGGAAGAATATAAAAAGGACAGGATCGATAGCAGAAAGCTATTCGCGGTATTCAAGCTATTGTGAAAAAGAACTCTCGGAATTTCCAGTTTCTATGAGTCTTTCTTTTGGAAGTGATTCAAGAACTGTTTTGTCTCTGATACGGAAGAACCTCCCAAAATTAACCGCCTACACATTTGGTGATAATGATATGATTGAATTGAAACAGGTTCGGCAACTGGCAACTGAATTAGGATTGCAACACGAATCAGTTCCGTTCTCTGATTCATATTCTAATTTTAATTCTATAAATTTTTCAGGTGCCGTGTTGTCAGGTTTTTACATGAATCCTTTCAGAGTTCATTACTATTCGCTGTATAAAAGGATGGAAGGAAACAGGGCCGCGTTTGAAGGTATTCTCGGGAGTGAATTCATTAAAGCCGAGCTTGCTCAGAATGCAATGATAAGCACTGTTCAAGCTGATCATTTACGGGGACTGAAACTGGACGAAGCTGTAAGAAAAGAATTTGGGAATTCTAAAATTTCCGATGAATTAACTGAACACGGGAAATCGAATCAAGAAGATTACTGGAATTCTGATGATAAAATCAAAGTTTATGCCGAATGGGCACTTTCTAATATACCTTCCTTTATTTTCGCACCTATTTATTCCTTTCTCTACGTACGGGGCGTCTTCCCTTTCAGCCCTTTTCTGGACAGGAATATTCTAGCAACTATATTTGCTGATGGTTATGGGATAACTTCATACAATTCAGCCACGTATGATCATCCTGGGCCTATTCGAGCAGTTATTCCGGAAGCTATCGCAGCCAAGCATCTTGATAAGCGGTTATACAACACCCGGTTATCCAGGTTCTTCAGTTTCAGAGAATGTTTGAGTAGAAACAAATTCCTGCTTAAATATATAATCTATCTGCGGAGAGCTAAATACGAATATGGAAATAGAGAGCATTCGTTCGGACAGGTGAAGAATTGGGTAATTGACGATGCTTTCGGTGAATACATGGAAAATCGGGATTTATATTTTCCGTATTCAGATAACTCTCTGATAACAAAGGTAAACGGTACAGCTGCTACAATAAGGGAAGTACTTTCAGATGAAGAACGCGTTTGCGAGATAATCAGAGACAATATGTCCAATCTGACTTGAATAATTCTATCAGCGAAGTATTAAATTATGTTCAGTATACCTCTTTCTGTTATGAGCTTAGCTGAACTAAAAAATTTTGCAGAAGTCAGTTTGCGTCTGCATTTAATGAAATACCAGCCGCACTTTAGACATTTCTGAAACGGGGATTATATCGGACTGAATCATTTTCTGTTCATTTCTTACGGTAAGTAATAGAATGCGGGAGAGCTAATAGGGACTATTTTGTTGACACGACCTGTGAATTTGCGGTAGATATCAAGGTTAAATATAGTAGAAGTTATTTTAATTTATATGTCAGATTCCGCATTCAGAAGGAGGTTTTATGGAAGAGGAAAAGGGTGTGAAAGGACTGCCTGAAAATGCTTACAGAGTTTTAGAACCCGGAGAGGAATATGTTCCCTATGTACCCGCGGGGAAAAAGATACCCGAAGTAACATTCAGGTCTGTCTTTATCGGAATTCTTATGGCTGTGCTTTTTACAGCCGCCGCGGCTTATCTTGGACTTAAGATAGGCCAGGTCTTTGAAGCTGCTATTCCTATCGCTATACTTGCCGTGGGAATGGGCGGGATGTTCAGGCGCAAAAGTACAATTAGTGAAAATGTTATCATACAATCCATAGGGGGAGCTTCAGGCGTAGTTGTGGCGGGGATGATATTTACACTGCCGGCTATCTTTATTCTGAATCTTCAACTGCAGTTCTATCAGACATTCCTCGCCGCTCTTCTGGGAGGATTTTTAGGGATCGTCTTTATTATCCCGATGCGGCGCTATTTTGTAAGAGATCAGCACGGTTATCTGCCCTTTCCGGAAGGGACTGCTATTACAGAAGTTCTTGTTACGGGCGAGAGGGGCGGAGATCAGGCCAAAGTACTGGTTAAAGCGGCTGTTATTGGCGGTATATACGATTTCTGTATTGCCACGTTCGGGCTCTGGCGCGAAGTAATTTCTACGAGGGTTATTGCTCCTCTCGCTGTTGTTGCCGACAAGGCAAAGCTTGTAGTAAAGATCAATGCCGGCGCGGCTGTTATGGGGCTTGGATATATCATAGGTCTTCGTTACGCCACTATTATCGCGGCCGGAAGTTTTGTTTCCTGGCTTGTTCTTATACCGGCTGTTTTCTACTTCGGCCAGCATCTTGGGATGCCGGTCGGGGATACAACTCTGACTATCGCTCAGATGAGCCCTGAAGAAATATTTTCTAATTATATCCGCCATATAGGTATCGGCGGTATAGCTGTGGCTGGAATAATAGGTATTCTTAAATCATCTAAGATTATTATTTCCACATTTACCGTGGGGTTCAAGGAGATTTTCACAGGCAAATCTGAAGCTACCGCGGAGAGGACCGATAGAGATATAGGAATGGCGGCGGTTGTCAGCGGAATCGTTATCACACTGCTTGCGGTATTTCTCTTTTTCGGTATGGGCGTTGTAGATTCCTGGGCTTTCGCGGTGATAGCCCTGCTTGTTGTAGCTATTATATCATTTCTTTTTACCACAGTTGCCGCGCGCGCTATCGCTATTGTCGGCATGAATCCCGTTTCCGGAATGACACTTATGACTTTGATATTATCCAGTGTGATACTTGTCAAAGCGGGGCTTACGGGAGCTGCCGGCATGGTCTCAGCGTTGATAATAGGCGGAGTTGTCTGTACCGCCCTTTCAACCGCAGGGGCCTTTATAAGTGATCTTAAGGTGGGCTATTGGCTCGGGTCAACACCTGAGAAACAGGAGAAATACAAATTCCTCGGTATTGTTGTAGCGTCGGTCAGTATAACAGGAGTTATAATTCTTCTTAACAAAGTTTACGGATTTACCGGAGAGGGAAGACTCGCGGCTCCTCAGGCGAACGCTATGGCGGCAGTGATTAAAACGCTGATGTCAAACGCGACCGTTCCCTGGGGGTTGTACCTCGCGGGCGGTTTTATGGCCTTGATACTCGAAATGCTCGGGATATCACCCCTGGCATTCGCCCTTGGTATGTACCTTCCAATTGAACTTAATACTCCTATTCTAATCGGGGGTCTTGTAGCGTATTTTGTTTCGACGAGAAGCAAGGACAAAGCGGTTAACAAGAAGAGGAAGGAACGGGGCACTCTGATCGCTTCCGGGTTTATCGCAGGCGGCGCTCTGATGGGTGTTATAAGCGCGCTTGTGGCTCTTCCGGGATGGGATGAGGTTCTTAACACCGGAATAGCCGAGAAGCCCATAGGTGAAGTGCTGAGTGTTGTACTGTTCGCGGGATTGTGTATTTATCTCTATATAGATTCTAAGAAAGGGGCTGCTGATAAGGTCGCGTAGTGAAAGATGTTGAATTATGTTCCTTTTATGAATGGGAAATTATTTGTTACAGTAAAACCGTTGGTTCGGCAAGGTGCCGGGCCAACGGTTTTTTGATGAAAGTCGATAATTTTGTGATTGATTATGAAATATAATAAAGGACACATTAAGAGGTTTTAAATAACCTTAATATTTCCTTCAGGATTTTTCTTATTAATCGCGCCCAGAAGTGGGCAAAAAAGATTCTTTTATATTCGAGTAAGCTTAAGATCAAAGTAAAACCCGAATGATATACAACTTTTGAATCTTTTTCTGTTCTTCCATCCCAAAATAAGATTGCCGATGTTCTGGAAAATCTGTCAGATTTCTCGGACGGCAAATTCAGTAGAGAATCGCGAAATGACCGAGGCAAATCCTTTGCAGCGGTTGTCATTTTATACCCTATCTTTCTCGCCAGATAAACTCCGGTTTGTGTGCCGCTGCCGCCCGGCCAACATAGAAACTCGACCTTTTTATTCAAATTTTCTTCCAGTATTTTCTTTGAATCATAAAGTTCTCTCCATATTCGTTCTTTATACTCTTTCTCTGATTCATACCTGTCATTTTTGTGAATTTTCTTTGCTTTTTCAGCTTGCTCGAAAAGAATTTCTTTCCATCGCGGGCCTTTAAAAAATTCAATATTACCATGTGTTTCCACATATCTTTTTAAGTCCAGAGCTATCTCTTTATCAGGAAAATATCTCGGAGATGACAGGCTTTTATCATTTTCATATACCGGTTCGCCATAGTTGATTAGATTTTCATCATCAAACTGCAAATGAGGTTTCTTATCGATATTGTTATTCCAGGTATTCCAAATATATATGTCTGAGGGATGTCTGAAATCGATTATTTTATCCGATACCGGATACCATGTATGTGTCATAGCGTGTGACTGAGGGTCAAAGACACCTTCTTTTTCCCCTATTTGTAATTCCTGCCAGCTTAAGAAGCCCGAAGTATCCGATAAATTGAGTTTATCAATAGAGGACACTTCATCAGCGCGTTTTCTGATAATATTTCTTTTATCCACAAATTCGGGGTTAACGAATATTGTACCTTTCATTCCATATTTTTTCATTATCGGATAAGCAAAGATCCAGTTATCGGCAAAGCCGTCATCAAAAGTTAAAATAACGGATTTCTTTGGCAACTTTTTATTATTAAAAACAGAATTGTATAAATCTTCTAAATTTATGGTTACAAACCCCGTTTTCCTTAACCATTTCATTTGGTTTTCAAACTTATCATACGGACAGGTAAGATGCTTCCACATCCAGTCTTTATTCGGGATGCCTACTGTATGGTACATCAATACCGGAACGGGAGTTTCATTTTTCATTGGCCGCCTCGTTAAAAATAGTCTGATAGTCATCCAGCATTTCCTTGTATGAATATTTTCTTTCATAGGTTTTTAGAGCTTCAGCAGCGTAAGATTCGCTTTTTCGGCGGTTATCTATTAATTCTTTTATCTTTGATGATAGTTCCAAATGATTGCCCTGCTCAAACAATATTCCATTATATCCATTTTCTATAATTGTGTTTATTCCCTTGACGTCTGAGCCGATCACCGGAAGCTTGTTGTACATTGCTTCCAGTAGCGATAGAGGAGTAGCTTCATACTTTGAAGTTATAACATAAAGATCTGATATCTTGTATAAGTCGGGGATATCTTCTCTAGGCACATTACCTAGAAATTTTGTTCGTTCTGAATATTTTACACTCCTGATCATTTCTTCCTTCAGGTTTCCTTCGCCGGCAAAAATTAAATATAGATTGTTTTTATCTACAAAATCACTTTTAAGTAAATTGAATCCCCTAAGTAGGGTTAGAGGTGATTTCAGTTCCTTTAATGAACCGACGTACAAAATAATTCTAGAGTCTTTTGGGATATTATATTCTTCTTTTATAACATCAGTTTCATTTTCACTCTTTCTAAATGGCAATAGCGGAGGAATATATTTAACATTCAGTTTGGCTCTTCTATTGTATTCTTCGCAAATTCTCTCTGAAACTCCAATCAGTCTAAAAGCATTTCTAAAAGCCCAATAAAATGGGAAAAAGGGTTTCCACGGGTTCAGGCTGCCTCCATGTATTGTGATAATATATTCAATCCCAAAGATTTTTTTCAGTATAGGATATATTAACCATCCAAACCAATGAGACCGCATGTAAGAGAGGAAAATAACGTCAATCTTTTTTCGGGTTCTTAAAACATACCATAGTAATTTCAATGGCATAATGTAGCTTATGGGGCGCTGTTTTTTTACATTTACCAATTTGATATTTGCATGCTTTTTTGTGCAACATGAAAATAAAGTAACATTGTTGTTTGCTGATAATTTATCAGCAAGATAATAATTGAAAATTTCTGCTCCACCTGTAACACATGGATAAATATGATTTGAAACAAATAGAATTTTCATGTTCTTGTTTCTAAAATTTTATTTTTTGTTAAAGGTACCTGATCCAATCATGATTGTTTTGTTAGAAGTATTATAGGTTCTCAATCGAATTTATTCAATCAAGTATTCATATATAAATTTATCCAAAAGTGGTAATGTTAAGTTTAATGAATATTATGGACTTCAGGTTAGTTACTAGTTGAGTGGGCGCAATTCTTGCTTTCGGTCTTTCATGAGCCCTTAAGTGTTTAAAATAGAATATATTATGAAAAAAATTTGGATAGATATCGATAATTCACCCCATGTTCCATTATTTCGCCCTGTTATTAATGAACTGAACAGGAGAGATATTGAATGTATTATTACAGCGAGGGATTTCGCTCAGACCGTTCATCTTTTACATCTATGGGATATTCCTTTCCGGAAGATCGGGAAGCACGGTGGAAAAAACAAATTAAAGAAAATTATTAATCTTTTCACCAGAGCCAATCAGGTAAGGGGCTATATTAAAAAAAAATCAATTGATTTGGCTCTAAGCCATGGTTCACGGACTCAGCTGGTAGCAGCGAAGTTTTCAGGTATAAGATCTGTTGTTATGATGGATTATGAATATACTGAATCTAGAATATTTAATTATCTGTCTAACTACATGTTAATACCTGAGTATATTCCTGATTCAAGATTAAGATCCGTTAATATCAATACCGAAAAGGTAGTAAGATATTCCGGATTCAAAGAAGAATTATATCTGGATAGTTTTTCGCCGGATATGGATTTTAGAGAGAATTTGAATATAGACAATCAGAAGATCCTTGTTACAGTGAGGCCTTCAGCTATGGTTGGCAATTATCATGATTCAATGAGCGAAACTATTTTACTGAAAATCATGGGGGAATTAACAGCCGATAAAGATGTTTATCCTTTGATTATTAGTAGAACAGATGAAGATAAGGATTTACTCCGAAGTAATTTTGGCGACAAGGTTCATTTTCTTGAAAAAGCTGTTGATGGCCTTCAGTTGATATGGAATTCGGATCTTTTTATCAGCGGTGGCGGAAGCATGAATCGTGAGGCCGCTCTCCTGGGGGTTCCGGCTTATAGTATATTTACAGGGAGGAAGCCCTATCTAGATGAATATCTGCAGAAAAAGGGGAAACTAACCTTTATCGATACGGTAGAAAAAATTGATTTGCTTAATATTTCCAAAAGAGAAATTCCTGATAAATATGACAGTATAAATGCTGGTTTAGTTGAAGAAGTTGTCGATATAATATTATCTCTTTGATAGTAACCTGATATTTTTTAGAAATACTTTTCAACTGTTTAATTAGCTGCGCTTTAGTGGTATTATGATTGTGAAATAATAGTTTAGCTAAGATTTAGCGTTGATTGAATATGCGTATATCAGAATTAATTGAAAATCATTATAAGACCCTGAAAGAATGCGAGTTTAAAGGGTTCGATCTTTATGATGGTTTGGAAAGCAGGGTTTTTAAAAATTCACCTTTTTTTAAATCAAGGCTATTTCGGTTAGCCTGGATTCAATTTTTTAAATGTTCTCCCGTTAATTTTCGTTCTGTCTTTCTCGTCCCAAAGGGGTATAATTCAAAGGGGCTTTCTCTGTTTATTCGCGGTTTGCTCAATCTTTACAGATCAAGTAAAAAGGACGAATATTTAAAGGATGCTTACAGACTTGCAGATATAATCACCTCGCAAAAGGCGGAGAACAGAGATTATTTTTGTTTGGGGTATAATTTTTTCTGGGAGTCAAGGTCCTTTTCCGTGCCTCCTTTTACACCTAATTTGATAGTTTCTTCCTTTGTGGCTCATGCATTTATGGACTTGTATGACATTGATAGAAATCAGATGTGGCTGGATTACTCTTTGGGAATCGGAGAATTCGTTGAGACTGAATTGAAACTCTTCGAATCGGATAAAGAAATAATTTTTGGATATATTCCGGGTGAAAATACTATAGTTCACAATGTTAATCTTATGGGGGGCAGGCTCTTTGCCAGACTGTATTCATACACGAAAGAAGAAAAATACAGAGAATACGCAATTAAGTCTGCGCGATATTCAATTAACTCCCAGCGTGATGACGGCGCCTGGGTGTACGGAGAGAGCGATCACCTGCGATGGGTCGACAACTTTCACACCGGATTTAATCTTGTGGCACTGAGCGATACTCAGAAGTATATAGCCGCTGAGCGATGGGGTGAAAGCATGACCAAAGGGCTGGAGTATCATTTAGAGCGCCATTTTCTGGAGGATATGACACCGAAATATTATGATTATAAGTTATACCCGATAGATATTCATAATTTTGCCCAGGGAATTGACACCTTTTTAACCTTCGGATATGAAAATACAGCACGAAAATTGCTGGAGAAATCTATTGAATTAATGTGGAATAGTAAAAAAAATTACTTTTACTACCAGAAAAAAAGATGGTATACGAATAAGATTGATTATATTCGCTGGAGTCAGGCGTGGATGTTTTACGCGATGACCAAGTATCAAGTTTGTATAGAGTGAACTTATATTTTTTACAGTGAAATATTATTGTTTATTTACTTTTTTATCGAATCAAGTCTTTTAATTCCACGCGGGAGTATATATAAGTAGTAATTGTTCTGAATGAATTTATAAGTTCAAGGTTAATTAAGCAGGCATCGTTATGAGTGTTATATACAGAGTAAGAAAAGGGCTGCTTCGTTGGTTGTATAAGAGGAAGTTTAAATCCTGCGGCGAAAACTTCAGGTGGAATCCGATCAACAGTTCTTTTGTTAAACCTGAATCTGCTGAAATTGGAAATAATGTCTTCATTGGCGAAGGGTGTCACATTTCTGTTCATAACTCATTGAAGATAGGTGACGGTGTTGTTATTGGTCCAAGGTTAATTGTTATGGGAGGCGATCATGATTTTAAGATAACAGGTAAACGTTTATATGAAATAAAAGAAGGAATAAATCTTCCCGTAATAATCGGAAAAGATGTTTGGATCGGCGCCGGGGTGATAATTCTAAAGGGAGTGAGAATCGAAGAGGGCGCGGTTCTCGGTGCCGGAAGCCTGGTGACAAAGAATATACCACCATATACTATAGCGGTTGGAAGCCCCGCGGGACCCGTAAGAAAACGTTTTTCCGATGAAGAGTTAAAGCGGCATTTGAGATTATTAAAATATGATAAAGATAGAATTGGTCAGTTAATTGAAGCTCGAAACAAATATTTTGAAACAAACTGATTTCACCTGAGACTATTTGATTAAATGGAGTGATCTATGAAGAAGCTTATTAAAAATAACAAAACCGGTAAACTTGCAACAAAGGAAGTTCCCGTTCCTCATTTAAAAGATGGATATTTACTGGTTCAGAACCATTATTCGGCTCTAAGCGTCGGAACCGAGAGCTCTCAAGTTCAATTAGCGGAGAAAAATCTGCTCCAGAAGGCTCGTTCAAGACCTGAAGAGTTCAAAAAAGTGATCGATCTTGTTAAAACGGAAGGAATAATTTCCGCGTATAAGAAGGCGATGAACAAACTTGAACTTCCTTCGCCTTTAGGTTACAGCTCGGCAGGCAGGGTGTTGGAAGTTGGGGGAGGAATTGAAGGGTTTAAAAAGGGAGATAGAGTGGCGTGCGGGGGGTGCGGGCACGCGGAAGTCATCGCGGTTCCGAAAAACCTGTGCGTAAAAGTTCCCGATGATGTTGATCTAAAACAGGCCGCGTTCACTACCATAGCGTCGATAGCGATGCAGGGAGTCCGTCTGGCTGATGTGAAATTGGGAGACAATGTTGTTGTGATTGGTTTGGGAATAGTTGGACAGATAACGCTCCAGCTGATCGGGGCTTCCGGGGCCAAAGCTATCGGAATAGATATAGACAAAGATGTGGTAGATTACACAAGAAGCTTCGGCGTATTGGCGTTTCAGAGAAACGAGCGTTCACTTTTCGATAAACTCAGTTCACTTACAGGCGGTTACGGAGCTGATAAAGTTATTATAACTGCCGGTACCTCAAGTAACGACCCAATAGAATTCGCAGCGGGCGTATTGAGGGATAAAGGGCACATTACTGTTGTTGGGGGAGTAAGCATGGATCTCCCTAGAGAACCATTTTATGAAAAGGAACTCTCTTTAAATGTTTCCCGCTCTTACGGTCCCGGCAGATATGACGTAAATTATGAGGAGAAGGGGCAGGATTATCCGATCGGATTTGTAAGATGGACAGAAAAACGGAATATGGAAGCAGTATTGGAGCTGATGGAAATAAACAGGCTTGATCTGAAGAAGTTGATAACTGATCTTTTTCCGTTCTCAAAAGCTCCCGATGCTTATAAGAAAATAAAAGACGCGAAAGTTTCTGTTACTGGAGCGCTACTGGAATATGATCAGAAAGTAGAGACCCGGCGGAAAATAGTTCTGGCTTCCCCTAAAAAGAAAAATGGTATTGGAAAAACAGAGATCAATATCGGCTTTATAGGTGCCGGAAGTTATGCTCAGAAATTTTTACTGCCGAACCTGGCAAAACACAAAAGTGTGAATTTTACCGGCCTGTCAACAGCTACAGGGATGAATGCCGATCATATAGGCAGAAAGTACGGTTTTAATTACATAACCACAGATGCTGAAGAGATAATGGGTGATGATTCCATAAATTGTGTTTTTATTGCCACCAGGCATAATCTTCACGCGAAGTTGGTTATTTCCGCGCTGAAAGAGGATAAGCATGTATACGTTGAAAAGCCGATGGGGATAAAGGATACTGAAATAGAAGAAATAATGGAAGCCTGGAAGGAATCAAAGGGAACACTGACAGTTGGATTCAACAGAAGATTTTCTCCTTTTATAAAGAAAACGAAAAGTTTTCTAAAGGGTCACGCGGGGCCTCTCGCAATAAATTACAGAGTTAATGCCGGATATCTGCCTCCCGATCATTGGGCGCACGATCCGGAATTAGGCGGGGGAAGGATCGTTGGCGAAGCATGCCATTTTGTAGATTTATGCGCCTTTATAGCAGAATCTGAAATCGAAAGATTCAGCGTCGAAGCTATCAACTCAACTGAGGAAAGAATTCCGGATGAGGATACCTCTATAATATCTTTAAAATTCAAGAATGGATCCATTGCGACGATATCCTATTTTTCAAACGGGAATGATCGATTACCTAAGGAAAGGATCGAAGTTTTTTGCGAAAATTCATCTGTCGTTATAGATGATTTTAAAAAGTGCAAGTTTTTTTCCGGGAGAAAAGTTAAGAATTTTAATTTACGGAAGCAGGATAAAGGACAGAAGAACGAGATAGAAGAGTATCTTGAAATGTTGAAGGCGGGGGAACCTCTTATTCCGGCCGAAGAGCTGTTTTCTGTTTCAAAAGCTGTACTGGAAATGAAAAATCTCGTAAAGGATTAATCTCTAATTTCAGATTAACATTAAGAGCGGGCTATTACTGACCTGTAGTCGAGTCTATAATCTTTTTGAATCTTTCTTTTACAATTGAGATATCATATTTTTCCCTAGCGTCTTTGTGGGCGTTTAGGGCAATCCGCTCTCTGAATTGATCATCTTTGAGAGTTCTCTCTATATCTGAAGATAACCTCTCCGGGTTTCCGGGCAGAGTAATAACCGCGTTGTAATTGTTTTTCAGAACTTCAGATAATCCGCCGACCTGAGTTGCTACAATCGGAGTTTTTGTAGCCATTGCTTCAAGAATGACGTTGGGAATACCTTCTGAATAACTTGGAAGAATAAGCATTGTTGACTTGTATAAATAATCTATTTTTTCATCATCAGAAAGCCATTTTCCTACCTGAATGACATGAGCAAGTTTCTTTGTTTCGACATAGTTAATCAATTCCTTGCGTTGTTTAGTTCCAAAAAAATATAGTTGAAGGCCAAATCCTTTTTTTATAAGTATTTCAGTGGCGTCAACGAGGTCATAAACGCCTTTTTCGGGAATAAACCAACCTAGGAAAAGCAACTGATGTTGTCTTCTCCGGTTATTATGCGAATTGTTAAATAATTTTAGATTGATTGGGTTTCGTAATACATAAGTTGCTTTTTCAGGAAACAAAGAAGATATTTTTTCTTTCATGGACTCTGTAAGGACAATGAATGTGGCAGCTTTAAGTAGCAGGGAGAAAGAAAATTTCTTTTTAAACCCAGAAAGATTCATTAAAAAATCATAAAAGTGGCTAGGGTGAATATGAAATATAACCTTCTTTCGAAAAAGTAAGGCCAGGCAAAGAAAAAGAGATTTACGATAGAAACTTTTGCCTGATGAAGCATGGATATAAACCGCGCGTGTTCCTGTAATTAGAAATTTAATGAAAAATAGAATATTTTTTAGCAGAAAAAAAAGCTTGTTTATATCTTCATCGGTTACCGAGGGGATATATTTTATTTTACATTCTTTAAAAACACCGGTATCAGAATAAATTCTGGCTACCCTTGAAATGCCTCCAAGTCCTTTGATGTCCGGCCCAATCATGAGCATTGGTTTTGTCTTAATTGATTTGTTTTGATGTTTTTTATTGTTAATCATTGAGGCGATCCTATTTTATTAAATTTTTTCTTTCCAGCAGTTTATTATATAAACTGATATGTTCATTTACCATTTTGTCAATATGGAATTCCTTTTGAATTTTTTCTTTTCCCTTACTTCCCATAATTTTTCTCAAGTTTTCATCACTTAACAGACTGTTGATTTTTTCGGCTAACAGTTCAGGTGATTCATGGGGAATAAGAAAGCCTGTTACGTTATCTTCAACAAGTTCTCTTGTCCCTCCGCCGTCTGTCGCTATCACCGGTTTGGCCAAGGCCATATATTCCATAATGGAGTTGGAAATGCCTTCACCAATTTTCTCCAAATTTGTTAATAAAGTCCCTATATCAAATGTATTTACAATAGATTCCACATCATTCCTTTTACCGGTAAAGATAATTCTTTTCATACCTTTTGCCATTTTCTTTATTTGTTCTAGTTTTGGACCTTCACCTATACATATAAAAGTAACATCATTTCTTTGTTTTAATACTCTTTTGGCGGCTAAAATTAGTGATTCGTAATCCTTGTGATAATAAAGGCTAGCTACCATCCCGACAATATATTTAGTGTCGATATTTAGTTCCTGTTTTATTCGATTTTTATCTTTCAAGTCTTTAATTCGTTCAAAATCAAATCCGTTGTGTATTACATTACCTTTATTCTCAGGTACATTATAGGATATTAATCCGGCGAACGAATTTGATTGGATAATATTTGAAAAGGGAAATGATATTAATGATCTGAAATACTGTTTTCTGTTTAATTTTTTTGGAGCATTAGCGATCATGGCATTAATTAATTTTATCTTTTGGATCTTTGCCGCAGGGCTGGCATAGATCACCGGCATAGATCCCCACGCATGAATTATATCCGGATTCCATTTTTTGCAGATTCTATATAATTTATAAAATATCAGGGGATCTTTTTTTGTTTTTCTCTTGAGGATTATGACTTCTGTATTCAAATTTAATACTTCTTTGTAATGCACGATATTGGTTAACAAGATAACTTTGGTGGAGATTTCCTTATTATTCAGGCCCTTTAATAATTGTACAAGACGGCGTTCCTTACCTCCCGCTTCGAGTCCATCAATAATATATAAAATTTTCATTCTTCTCATTTTTAGAATTTTCTTAACTTTATCCCTGCTAAAGCGGCAAGTTTAATCTTGAATATGTGCTACAAAAGGAGATACTTTCGAGATAATAAATCGGTGTTTCCCGGATTCAGTCAAAGGAATTTTATCAACAAGTTCTATATCAATGTTCATATCTTCACCGCAATTTTCTTTAATTTTCTTAATCAGTTTTGCTTTTCCTTTTTCATTATATTGATTTGTCACAATTAATCTCAACAGTAATTTCCCATATTCTTCCTGGATTACCTGAAATTTATTTATCCCCTGAACATATTCTCTCAGCAAAATTGTCCAGAATGTTCCCGTAAGATGATTTCCGTTGGTTCCGACAATAATATCAAAGATTCTCCCCTTAACATTTTCCAGCATCGGGAGCCGTCGTCCACAATCGCAATTTCTATCTGATAGGACGCCAAGATCACCTATCTTGTATCGAATAAAGGGAAATGCGTAATTATCAAGTTCTGTAATGACAATTTCTCCAGTCTGGCCGGGCTTGCATGGCTTCCCATTTTCATCTACAATCTCCACGATTACATGTTCGATATTTATATGCAGTCCGCTCTGTTCTTCGCATTCCTGAGCAATATTACCTACTTCTCTGCATCCATAACGGTTTAAAACCTTGCAGCCGAATACCGTTTCAATCTTTTCTCTCTGGTGATTGTGCAGGGTTTCAGCGGAACTGATAATACCTGCGGGTTTGTGAATCTTAAGATCATTATTCTGGATAAATTCTGAAAAGAGATACAACGCTGAGGCATATCCGGTAATTATTCGCGGTTTATGCTTGTTTATTATCTTACAGTAATCAAACATGTCTTCTTTTGTCATGTCGTATGATGACATCATTTTATTCCTATGTATTAAAGAGCTCTGGAGTTTTCTGTAGAGACCGCCTGCTTTTGATATATCGTAATGAGCTCCCCATAATTGAGCCTGTTTTTCTCCAACTTTCCATCCTGCCCACTTGTTACCTCTCATTAGAAAAACGGCTCGTATTTCATTTTTATCACTATAAAATTGTAGTTTTTCGCCAGTAGAACCGCCAGTAGAATCTGTGTGAAATCTATCAGAAGTGTAATTTTGGGCTTTCAGCTGATTCTTGTTTCTCAGTATCACCTTCTTGGTCAGAAAAGGAATAGAAGCAATATCCTCAAGAGATTCGATTTTAATTCCCTCTAAGTTTTCACGATAATATGGAACATTTGATTTAGCGTGTTTTATAAGGGCTAAAAATTTATCTTCCTGTAGATTTTCCAGAAATTCTTTTGACCGGTACTCGTTTTTTTCCAGCTCGGCAAGTTTCTTCATTCTGGAGTGTCGAACGAGATAGAGCAAGAGTCTTGATAGATATTTAAGCATTCAGGTAATCCCATTACTTAATAATTGCAGGAACACGGTTCATTAAAAGCTCTAAACGCAATAATTATACCGGTTTTTGATATGTTCGTCTAATGATTAATTTCAGGTTAATTTCAGGATTAATCCAAAGCTGTAACTTTTACAATAGAACGATTAAATTATTAGAGGGTAAGATGTCATATAAATATTGATATCAGAAACTCTTCCATTTCTTCTTTATTCAGGTGGAATCAATAATGCTACAAGAAATTTTAATAAGCTTCTTCTGGTTCTCTATGCTCAGGTCGCCCCAGCGCGTTCTCTCGTTCAGGATCTCGTCCCATCTCTGCTTCTCGTACCAGGGCCCTCGTCTGTAAAAGATCTCTTGTCTACTAATGCTCTTTTCTTCTTCTATTTTCTCTTCTTCTAACTCTATCTCTTTTAATACATATTCCTGTTTATCTTTTTCTTTTTCCCCGCCCCCCTCCAAAGACTCCACCGCACCTCGAAGAGCCGCCCACACCCCTTCCCCAAAACAAAGAAGCTTCCTTAGCGCAGGAAGGGGATCATGATGTCTCTTCCCATTCCCGTCATTTTAAAATATCATGCTTGACTGAGGCCGTAACATTTGTGTAGGTTTCAGTAATGCTGTTATTCAGAAAGAATCAGTTCAGGTTTCATATGCGAATAAGATAGAGGTTGGAATGAACCGCGAAACAATTATTTATTCAGTTTTAACATTCCTTTTCATTATAGCTGCCGGGTGCGGCAGCGATCCTGAAGCGCCGGTAGTTGAAAGATTTCGTGACGGCACATATACCCCGGAGGCCGGAAAGACGTACTGTTATATAGATACTCTGGAGTATTCGTCAATCAATCTGGCAACAGGCGTGGGGGGGGATTGCAGTCTTCTTAAGATGGGATGGAATAAAGGGTTTAAGTTTGAAACCATACTTATTGATTTTAGTTCAGATTCACTCAGTAAATACGAGGGAAAGAGTGTTTCCGAAGTAACTCTCAAAATCCCCGTTAGGATCGGCCCGAGTAATTTTGATCTTAAAATAGGTCTTTACGAACTGCTGGGGCCCTTCAGCGAAGATGATACACTATCACCCGCCAACGCCCCGGCGCGGGCTGATACTCAGATAACAGATTCATTCGGGACGGTCCCTGAAAGGACTATTGCGGCTTTTGATCAGGAATATAGTATAAACAGAAATGTTGTTCAGAACTGGATCGACTCGAAGGCCGATACGAGTTATGGCCTGGCGGTTGTTCTTGAAGAAGATCCGGATTCACTGGGGTTTTTCGAGATCAATTCCGTTGCAGATCTTGAGGGAGGGCCCATAGCGCTTAATGTAATATTTGAAGATGATACCACTTCTTTTGGAGTGAATAGAAGTTACTCTATCGTGTCCGGTGGGAATAGTGATGAACTGGCTGTATACGGAGGTTTGGCAAGGAGAATCTTCTTTGAATTTGACCTCGGGGGAGTAAGTGACAGCGCTATAATTCACAATTCAGAACTTGTTCTCAATGTTGACGGCTCTGGAGGACTGGGGGCGACAGCGGGAGAGGAGTCCGGGGATATTTTAGGATTGCCCACAGTTTTTTATTACTATCTGTATTCACCTGACGATACTCTGTATCCTTCATTTCTGGAGGGTAAAGGCGTTTATGAGGGAGAATTCTACCCTTTTGAGTCGTTTGAATTAAGACTTCCACTTGATAAATACGTATCGGATATTATAGATGGTTCGCGAAGAAACACCGGGCTGGTTCTACAGTCCGATCTTGAAAATGTGAGATTCCAGAAGGTTCTGTTCAGTCCCGGCGTTGCTGATTCGTTAGAGCCTCCCCGAGTGGAGATAATCTATTCTATGCCGGCTGATTTTGACGGAGAATGATGAAGAGATATATGATGAAAAGATATATTGAGATAATTCTACTTTTCCTGATAGCGGTTTCTGTGAGCGGTAACGCTGCGGGGCAGTCAATATTCAGCCTTAATTATATTGGCCAGCATCAATTCAGAGGAGGCGCGCGCTCTATAGCTCTCGGGCTTTCGGCACTTGCGGTTCCGGACTCTAATATGGCCGGAACTATGAATACGGCGACACTCTCCGACCTGAATGCCGTAACACTTTCCGTTACGGAAAAGCTGCATATGAGCCGTGTTTCTTACCGGATGGAAGAATCAAACCAGAGCCGTTTTTTATTTCCATCGGTTATAGTTGCCGCGCCTGTTACCGAAGGGCTTGTATTGAGCGCCGGCTACAGAACGCGTTTCGCCGGAAGAGCTGATTTTACATTTCCCGGTGAACTTATCGGCAGCGAGAGTTCTTCCGCATCCGAGCCTTCGGAAGAATATGAACTGGACAGTTCTCTCTACTCAGTACCATTCGGGCTTTCGTGGAGAATCAACGAATGGGTAAGCATAGGGGGAGAATTACAAATAGAGAGAGGTTCTATCACGGACGGCGTTACAATAGCTTTTGAGGATTCAGACTACGGGACATCTTACTCGGAAAGAAAGAGGACTTTTTCGGGCGCGTCCTGGTCCCTGTCCTTTCTGGCAAAGCTGCATTCAAGGTTCTATATTGCCGGAGTCTTTGACGGCGGTGTTGGTTATTCCGTGAATGAATATATCACACATACAAGGAGTGAATTTAATTCAAGTGATTCCTGGAACTTTGATCTTCCTCCGGCTTATAGCGCTGGGATAGCGGTCGGCCTGTCAGAGAGATGGTGGATTACATCCGCGTTCTGGCTTCGAGCCGCACCTGACGCTTCAGGGTTCAGCGCTTTCGAAGGAGCGCTCGGGACCGAAAAACTCTACTCTGTAGGATTGGAAAGAAGAGCTGATAAGGAAGGCGATGACTGGTTTTCAAGGATGCCGCTTCGCGCGGGGTTCTATGAAAATACCTGGCATATCGAAATTCCAGGAGGAGAACCCGTCAAATCGAGATTTTTTACTCTGGGAAGCGGGTTTGAGATTCCCGGAGGAGACGGAAATCTTGACTGGGCTTTTGAATTCGGACGGGTGGGTTCTTTAGAACGTAACGGGATTGATGAAACGGTCTTCAGATTAAGCGTCAGCCTGGGTATTTCAGAAGCCTGGGAGAAAAGAGTAATCGAGAAACATTAGTCGCCGCGTCTTAGAATTACGAATTTCATATACTTAGGCAATCCATGAATAAAAAGATTTTTTCATTATGAACCATGTTGATTTGAAGAATAACCGGTTGAGCGGCAAAGGAATCCGCGGGATTTACAGTTTTTCAGTAATCTTTCTGATATTTTTCTTTTGTTCATTTCCGACCTCTCCTTGTACGGGACAGGAAATCCCCTTGGATAAACAGCTTGACGGACTCGGTCCGAAACCCCGAATAGCGTATCTTAGATATTTGATTGAAAAAAACGGGGCGAATGCCGATATTTATTTTCATCTCGGGCTGGCTTTCCAGGAAGAAATGAAAGCTGATTCCGCCATTTATTACTATGAAATGGCTTCCGAAGAAGACACCGCGATGTTTAAGGCTTTCAGTAATATGGGGGTTCTTTATGATAATCTCGGGAATTTCACAAGAGCTGTTGAAAATTACAAGAAAGCCATAAAGATACGGCCCGGCGCGGTTCTTCCGAATTCCCATATTGCCTATCTGTACTATCGGCAGAATTCATACGGAACCGCCACTTATTATTTAACCAGAGCTTTAAAGAGCAATCCCGATCACCCTCAGCCTCATTTCTATCTCGCGGTATTTTTCTGGGACAGCTTGATCTATAAGGAGGCCGTCAATGAATGGGAAAAGGTTATAGAATTGGCTCCTGATGACCCCCTGGCTCGCAGGGCGAAAGATAATATCGCGATGGTAAGAAGGGCAACGGGAGAACCCTCCGGCTCAAAAAAAGGCAGCCTCGATAATCCCATCTCTAATTAGAGGCAGTTCGTGCATACTATTACAAATCATCGACTACCTTATAGGTTATAAAAATTGGGGAAACTCCACTATTGACAATCGTTTGTTTCTTTATTTAAATTATAGATAGGGAGTAAGTATTTGTTTTTCATGAAAGGAAAGAGAATGAAAAAGGCAATTTCTGCGTTAGTATTTCTTTTACTGGCCGTATTCATTATTAGTTGCAGCAGTGTCGGGGATCTCTCAGCCGACCCGCAATTTAAGGATAGAAGGGGGTTTGACAAGGATCTGTCAGATGCTGAAGGAGAATATCAGTCCGCCAAGCAGTTCATGGAGGCGGAAAATTATTATGATGCGGTGGTTCATCTGCGTAAGGCCGTTAAACTTGATCCCGATTACGCCGAAGCCTGGGCTATGCTCGGGGATGGTCTTGCTAAAGTAAAGAAACACGAGGAAGCCATAGAGGCTTTTAAGAATGCTTTAGAGCTTAATCCGGAAGATGAGTCTCTGATTGCTTCTCTCGGATATAATTATCTAAGTAGTAATAATCTGGATAAGGCCGAAGAGTACTACAATATGCTTATTGAAAAAGATTTCTACGATTATAACGGAAATGTTTATTTAGCTTTTATAGCAAAACAGAGAAATCAAATTGACAGTGCTATTACACACTATAAGAGAGCTCTTAAGACGAAACCCGGCGACGCCGTAACACTGGGTTCTATTGCTTCCCTTTATGGTGATAAAGGTGATAAGGATAAAGAAATAGAATATATGCAGAAGGCTGTTGAAGTAGATTCGACTAACTACACAATGCTTCAGAAACTCGCCGGCGCTTATTTTTCCGCGCAAAAGTACGAAAAAGCTGTTCCGGTCTACAATGCGCTCTTAGAAGTTTATCCGGATAACGCCTCTTTTCACCAAAGACTTGGCTTTTCGATTTCTCAAGCCGGAGGCAACTATAAGGAAGCTACAGCCGAGCTCGAGAAAGCTAATTTATTAAGCGGAGGCAATCCTTTTAATTATGCGTTGCTGGCAAAGATTTATAATGATAACAAGAAGTATGACGAAGCCGTAGCCGCGGCCAGAATGGGATTAAAGATAGGCGGCGGCAAGGAGGCTTTCCTGCGTTATCAGCTGGGCGAAGCTCTTTCAAAGAAAGTAATGTATGAAGAGGCTATTACTCAATTTCAGAAGGTTGTCAGCTTAGGCGTAAAACCTTGGAGTAATTCAGCTAAGGAGCAGATCGAACGTCAGGAAATGCTGATAAAGAGGCTTGAGGCGCAAAAGGAACAGGAGAAGTACGAATAGCTGAACCTTCTCCTGGTAATTTAAAGAAACTTACAGCCTCTCCCTTTCGGGTGAGGCTGTTGTTATTGGTTCGCGCGTTTTTTAAGTGTGGTTCATGCTTGATTAAGAAATAAAGTAGAGAACGGAAAACGTCCAGTTGAGAGGAGATGGGATGAAACGGCAGAAGAGCTCGAAAAAGAGTGTTTATCTGGATCATAATGCCACAACATACGCGCGCGGCGAAGTTGTTTCTGCCATGGAGCCTTATTTTATGGAGAAATTTGCTAACCCGAGCAGTCTCCATTTCCTCGGCCGGGAAAACAGGGAAGCTGTAGAACGCGCCCGAAAAGAAGTGGCATCTTTTATTAACGCGGACGAGAGGGAGATAATATTTACATCTGGAGGAACAGAATCGAGCAATCTCGCGATTCGAGGGGCGCTGAGAACACTGGAGCGGCCTCTGAATGAATGTCATATTATTACTTCGACTATCGAACATCCCGCTGTTCAGAACACATTTATATCGCTTGAGCAAGACGGTGTGAGCTTAGACAGAGTAGAATGCGACCGCTTCGGGGTTGTTAAGATTGACATGCTTGAAGATCTTATAAGATCTGAAACTGTGCTTGTATCGATTATGACGGCAAATAATGAAACCGGAATAATTCAGCCCTTGGAAGAGATAGCTTCCAGACTCTCCGGAAGGGGGATTATTCTTCATTCTGACGCCGTGCAGTGTATTGGAAAGGTCGATGTTGATGTTGAGATACTGGGGGTGGATCTGCTCTCAATGTCTGCCCACAAATTCTACGGACCCAAAGGGACGGGGGCTCTCTATAAAAGAAAGGGGATTTCTCTTAAAGCCGTCTATACAGGAGCGGCTCACGAGTTTTCCCTCAGACCGGGAACAGAAAACGTTCCAGCCATTGTCGGTCTTGGTAAAGCGTGTAATATATCCAGGTCAATGCTTTCCGGGGAAATTGACAGAATCGGCAGGTTGAGAGACAGGATGGAAAAGATTCTTCTAAGGAAGATTCCAGAAGTCGATATCATAGGTAAGAACAGCGCAAGGGTTCCAAACACGAGCAGCATAATTGTTCCCGGCGTAGATGGTGAAGCGATAGTTCTTAATTTAAGCGCTCTAGGGTTTTGTATATCAAGCGGGAGCGCCTGCTCCTCAGGAGAGAGCGGGACCAGTGCTGTTATGAAAGCTATGGGGCTCGAGCCGGAACTGGCGAAGTCAGTGATAAGAGTAAGTCTCGGTATCCGAAACACGGAAAGTGATATTGAATCCTTCGCGGAAGCGCTAGCCGGCGTTGTGAAGAGACTCCGCGAAATCTCCCCCTCCAAATAGCTGATAACCAAAAGCTTTTGGATTTATTTACGCGGAATGGATATATTTTATATCTAAGTATAATTATGAATTTGAAAGGATACCGTGCGCAGCAGCAAATTGGAAGAAAAAGTAGTAGTCGGAATGAGCGGCGGTGTTGATAGTACAATTGCGGCTTTATCTCTGCTTCGGCAGGGTTATTCGGTAACCGGCGTAACCTTTCGTTTCTTCGGGGCTGTAAACTCTGTTTTAAATGATAAAGACAGAGAGGCAGTCACGAGGGCGGCTCACATTTGCCGGAGGTTTGATATACCTCATATTGCTGTTGAAGTGGGAGGAGATTTCAAAGACAGGGTTGTTAGGCGGTTTGTCGATTTTTACAGAAGCGGAAGAACTCCCAATCCATGTATAGGCTGCAATGAATACATAAAATTTCCATATCTTGCCGAAGCCGCTGATTCTGTGGGAGCAAAGTGGATATCTACGGGCCATTACGCGCGCGTAATAAATTATAAAAATAGAAAGTTCCTGTCAGCCGCGAGGGATAATCTTAAGGATCAGTCCTATTTTCTCTATCGTGTTCCAGTTAAATATCTGCAAAGAACAATTTTTCCACTGGGAGATAAATTGAAGAGCGAAGTCAGAGAGACAGCACGCGAGTATGGACTGACAGGGAGTACTGGCAGGGAAAGTCAGGATGTGTGTTTTATCCCCGAAAAAGAGTTCAACACTTTTCTAGAGAAAGAAGCGGATCCTACGCCCGGAGATGTTGTTGATTCAGAGGGTCAAACGTTGGGAAGGCACAGAGGGATATGTTTTTATACGGTTGGGCAGAGAAAGGGGTTGGGGATTTCAGCTTCGCAGCCCCTTTATGTAAAGAACATAGATCCGCGGACAGGCAGGATCACACTCGCGGAAAACGAAGCGATCTATACAAAGAAAGCTGTTTGTGAATCAGTAATACTAAGAGCCAGAGAACTGGAACTTCCTCTTAAAGCGAAGATCAGATTCAGACACAGAGCTGCCGTTCTGGAAGATGTTAAGCTACTGAACAGAAAATTGATCGTTTCTTTTCATAAAGAACAGCGTGCCGTAACGCCGGGACAGTCACTTGTTATTTACAAAGATGGTGTTGTTCTGGGGGGCGGTGTGTTAACTGACAGCAGAGGTGCTGGAAATTGAAAGGGAGACTTGAATATATAATTATCTTCGGTTTCTGCCTGCAGGCGTTTACCGCTTTCAATTTGTCGGCGAAAGGTGTAAATACCACATACGGCAGCCTCACCTCGCGTAATAAACCATTTATTGTCTTTTATCCCCGGAGATACGACAAAATGGCCAAAAGGATAAGAATGATTCTTAATAATTCATCCGGAAGGATAGCTTCTGATCTCGGACTTGGAAAGATTGATACGATAAGAGTTTATATCGCGGGCAATAAAGAGGATTATAGGACGCTGCACGGCGAGGCGGCTCCGGAATGGAGTGAAGCGTGCAGCGATTTAAGAAATATGCGTTTATGTATTAACACGGAGGCTGTTTTGCGCGAGCAAAGGCCGGTTCGTATTGTGATAACACATGAGCTCTCACATCTCCTGTTTGCTCAGAGAGTTCGCGGTACGCGTTGTCCCACATGGTTTCTCGAGGGGTTGGCCATGAGACAATCGGGTGAATGGGATTTTTCGGATCACTGGCATTTTATGGTCTCCGTTTGGAAAAAGAATTTGCCAGACCTTGAAGATCTTAGAGGAAAGTTCCCGAAATCCGGTGAAGATGCCGCCATGGCGTACAGACTTAGTTATATTGCAGTAAAGGAGCTTTTTGCCGAGAGGCCTGAGGACCTGATGACACTCACGGCTTTTACGCGTGATTCGGGTGATTTTAACAGGGCCTTCATCCTTACGTTCGGCAAATCTCCGCTCGATTTCGCGGCTGAATTTCACGCGACACTTGGTGATAAATACAGGAAAGGTTATATTCTGGCAGTATCCGCGCCTTTCTGGGTTGGTATGGTTATCCTGTTTTTAGTTGCCTACAATGTAAAGAGGTACAGAGCCAGGGTCAAAATAAGGAAGTGGGAGGAAGAAGAGATGGCCGCACAGAGGCAAACGGAGTCGGAAGTATAATCCCGTTTGTTCTTTTCGCCGGAGCGGCCCTCAGGCTCTGAAGTCTTTTATTTGACAGTGCAGGTGAATATTTTTATACTATCGGAGTCCTCTCGAATGAAATAATTCAGTTCGAGTGGAATTGTTTTTATATTTTACCGTAGAATATTCAGGAGGTAGTAATTCCGGAGGGCTAGTCCTAACAGGTAAGGCAGCGGATTTGAAATCCGCCGGGTGTTAAGCCCTTGGGGGTTCGAATCCCTCGCCCTCCGCCATAGGTTTAAATTCAGATTCACGGAGAGGTGGCCGAGCGGCTGAAGGCATCCGCCTGCTAAGCGGTTGTAGGGGTTATACTCTACCGAGGGTTCGAATCCCTCCCTCTCCGCCAGATTCCGCGCCCATAGCTCAACTGGATAGAGCGTCTGGCTACGGACCAGAAGGCTGGGGGTTCAAATCCTCCTGGGCGTATTTAAAATCGAATAAATACCTTCCGGCCGCAGTCATTACTATCAGGAAATTTTTTGCGGCCCGGGCGGACATTCGGCAGGTTCATTCACACTCCAGAGCGATTGCTTTTGTGGATACTGACAGACAATAGATTTTCTGGATTAAATTATGACAGGGTTGGTATAGCGCCCTTTGACAGCTGTTTCGGGAAAAAGGGGTTGACCTCTCTTTTGTGTATCGTGTATGATACTGCGGTATTGTTAGCATTAATTTGTTGTTTAGTCAGCAGAAATAACATAATGAGTTGATTTGAAGCTATACTGAAGGGAAAAGGTATGATCGAAATTAGAACCCATGGCCGTGGAGGACAAGGATCGGTAATTGCTTCGGAGATCCTGGCCGATGCTTTTTTTCATGAGGGCAAGTATGTTCAGGCTTTTCCGGCTTTCGGTGTGGAAAGGCGGGGAGCTCCTGTAATGGCTTTTACAAGGGTTTCGGAAAGTGAAATCAGGGAGAGATGCCAGATATATGAGCCTGATCATCTTGTTGTTCTTGATTCCATATTAATTGATACGGTCAATATAACCGACGGCCTTAAAGAGGGCGGCTGGATTATAATCAATACAAACGCTTCTTTTGATGATTCCGATCTGACCGGAAAATATCAGGTGGCAACAGTTGACGCTAACGCTATCGCAATAAAATACGGACTTGGATCAAGAGCGGCCCCGATTGTTAATACAGCTATAGTGGGCGCGTTCGCGGGAGCGACTGGACTTGTGGGGATTGAAGCTGTGCAGGAGGCTATAAAGGGTTTCGTGCCGCTTAAAAAGAAGGAAAACGCTCAAGCCGCTCAGGAAGCTTACGATAATGTCGGAAAATAAGGTCTTTATGACCATGAGTACGCGCAAAGAGGTTACATTTGCTGTATCAAGTTAGGAAAGTGGAGGATAAATGAGTAAACAGACGAAATTTGAAAGTTACAGGGAAATGCCTATCAGGGCTATGACTGTGGACAATATGCTGTGGAACGAAACAGGTTCATGGCGTAACGTCAAACCTGTTTACGACAACAAGGTGTCTCCTTGTATTTATGGCTGCCCCGCCGGGGAAAATATACAGCATTATATTCAGCTCGTTATTGACAGGAAATATAAAGAGGCCTGGGAGACTATTATTGAAACTAATCCAATGCCCGCAGTAACGGGAAGGGTTTGTTCCCACCCTTGTATGGATAAGTGCACCCGGGGTGATTATGACGAAACTGTCAATATAAACGCCATTGAGAGAGCGCTGGGTGATATGGGGCTTGATAATCCTGAATGGATGACAAAACCGGAAAAGAGTAAGAAGGAGAAGATTGCTGTTGTTGGTAGCGGTCCAGCCGGACTCACATCCGCCTTTTACCTTGCCCGGACAGGATATTCAGTGACATTATATGAAGCCGGGGAAACCCTTGGAGGAGTTCTTCGCTGGGGAATTCCTGAATATAGACTGCCCGACAGTGTTCTCGACAGGGTTGTCGAGTTTATTCTCAGTTCAGGCAAGATAAAAGTAGAAGCCGGCACTACTGTCGGGAAAGATATAGAATTTAAAAAGCTGAGAAATAATTTTGACGCCGTATTTCTCGGTGTCGGTCTTATGAAGAGCAGGCAGCTGGGGATTCCAAATGAAGATTGTAAAGGTGTAGAGCCCGGACTTGATTATCTCAGGAAAGTTAACAGCGGTCAGGTTTCCAGCTCCTCCGATAAAGCAGTTGTTATCGGGGGCGGGAATACCGCCATGGATGTAGCCCGTTCAGCTCTCAGAAAAGGAAGCGATGTAACAGTTGTTTACAGAAGAACCCGGACAGAAATGCCCGCTATCGCGAGTGAAATTGAAGAAGCTGAAAAAGAGGGGATTAAATTTCGCTTTCTAGCCTCCCCGAAGGATATAGTGACAGACGGGGATAAGCTCAGCAAGGTTATATTCCAGGAGATGGAACTTGGTGAACCTGACGAGACGGGAAGAAGAAGTCCGGTTCCTCTTGAAGGCAAGACCTTCACAATGGATGTTGACAGGCTTTTTACCGCGATAGGTGAAAAAGGTGATCTTGATGGTTTTAAATCGGAAGTTGACACGGAATGGGAATTGATCAAGGTCAAAGGTGAATTTGGGGAAACCGGAAAGAAGAAGATATTCGCGGGTGGTGATATCGTAACAGGAGCCGCCAGCGTTGTTGAAGCGGTAGCAGCTGGAAGAAGAGCGGCTGAGAAAATTGACAGAGTGTTTAATAATGAAAAAGATCCCCCCATAGAGCAGGAAATTGATTTTGGAATTGAAAACATTAATACTGATTATTTCCCGAAATCGAAGAGGGTATTGAAACCTAGAATTCCTGCCAGTGAGGCAATAAAAGGTTTCGAGGAAATTTTCAAGGGATTTGACGAGCAGATGCTTCAGAAGGAAGCGGATCGCTGTTTTTCGTGCGGTGTTTGTAATTATTGCGATAATTGCTGGATTTATTGTCCGGACGCTTCAATTATCCGCAAGGATGATGAATATGAGATAGATTTTGATTTTTGCAAGGGTTGCCTGGTATGTGTTGAAGAATGCCCGCGCAGCGCTCTTTCCATAGAGGAGGAGGGAAAATGAAAAAGGTTGTTATGGGAAACCACGCCGTAAGTTACGGTGTACGGGCATCAGAGGCAAAGGTCATTTCCGCCTATCCCATTACTCCGCAAACTCACGTTGTTGAGCTTCTGTCTGAGTTGGTGGCGAACGGCGAGATTGACGCTAAATTCATAAAAGTGGAATCTGAACACAGCGCTATGGCCGCCTGTGTTGGCGCTTCCGCGGCGGGATCAAGAGCTTTTACAGCCACATCATCGCAGGGTCTTTTGCTTATGACCGAGATGCTGCACTGGGCTGTCGGGGCAAGACTTCCGATTGTGCTTACAAATGTAAACAGGGCGATAGGTCCTCCCTGGAGCATATGGACAGATCAGAATGATTCACTCTCAATGAGAGATGTGGGTTGGATTCAGATTTACTGTGAGAGTAATCAGGAGACACAAGACGCTATTCCGCAGGCATTCAAGATCGCGGAAGAAGTCCAGCTACCAGTTATGTTGGTACTGGACGCGTTTTTCCTTTCTCATACCTACGAGATTGTAGATCTTCTGGATGTTGAAAAGGTGCGCGAGTTTCTGCCGCCCTATAATCCTGAATTAAAGATAGATCCGGCCGATCCCCATTCATTCGGCAACCTCGCCAGCGCGGATTATTATATGGAGCTCCGCTACATGATAGAAGAGGCTATGGATGAAGCGAGGGGAATTATAAAGAGAGTGGGCAGGGAATTCGGCGAACATTTCGGCAGGCATTACGGCATGGTTGTTCCTTACCGTTGCGATGACGCTGACGTAATTCTTGTTACTTCAGGCACGGTTGCTTCCACAACAAGAGCAGTCATAGATGAAATGCGTGATGAAGGGATCAAGATAGGCGCCCTTAAAATAAGGGTACTAAGGCCGTTTCCTTTTAAAGAAGTAAGTGAAGTGCTTTGTTCAGCAAAGAAGGTAGCTGTCCTTGACCGAAACATATCATTCGGTAACCACGGGATATTCTACCAGGAAGTAAAGAGCGCGCTTTACGGCAAGACAGATATTCCAATTTTAGGATACATTCTCGGTCTTGGAGGACGCGACGTAACTCCAAAAGTAATTCGCGAAGTTGCCGATAAAGCAATAAAAGATAAAAATCCTGAACCTTATATTAACTGGATAGGAGTCAAAAAATGAGAGAGGCAAGAATTCCAACTGATGAAATTATGGGGTCGGGGCATCTTGCCTGTCAAGGGTGCGGTGCTACTATGGCAATGCGGTTCGCCCTGAAGGCGCTTGGCCGTCAGACAGCTATGGTTATTCCGGCCTGTTGCTGGTCTGTTATTGACGGGACTTTTCCTCATTCAGCTGTTGATATTCCAATATTCCACACAGCTTTCGAAACCGCGGCGGTTACAGCTTCGGGACTCAAAGCCGGGTTGGAGATGCGGGGGGATCATGAGACTACAGTTGTGGCCTGGGCTGGAGACGGAGGCACTTTTGATATAGGCCTTCAGTCTCTTTCCGGAGCCGCCGAAAGAAACGAAGATATAATTTATGTATGCTATGATAATGAAGCTTATATGAACACGGGTATCCAGAGGAGTTCTTCTACACCGGTAGGATCCTGGACTACAACCACACCTGTGACAAATTATAAGAAACGACCTAAAAAGAATATGGTAGATATTCTTGCCGCTCACGAGATTCCATATATAGCAACAGGTTCTGTGGCATTTCCCGAAGATCTGATAAGAAAGTTCCATAAGGCGAAAGATATCAAGGGGACGAAGTATATTCAGATTCTCGCGCCCTGTCCGACAGGATGGAAGTTATCTCCTGAACTGACAGTCTGGGCCGCGCGGAAAGCGGTAACTTCGAAAGTTTATCCCATTATGGAAGTAACTGAGAATGGAAACAAAATTGCCGTATGGAAGGAATTTGAACCAACTTCGTTTAAAGAGTATATCAAACCTCAGGGGAGATTCCGTCATCTGAAAGAAGATGAAATCGCTAAAATTGAAAAGGATATTGAAGCAAGGTGGCAGCGCCTTCTCGCGAAAGAGGAAATGCTTTCCTCCATACCCGGGTTGTGAACTTACGAATAATCAGTCATTCTTTCATCGTTAGGCCTCGGGTGTGGTTAAAGTGGATTAGTTTATTATGGTAAGATAAAATCGGTGAACGGTTATAATGGATCATTATTACTTTAGTATTCCCTGCTTCTTCCACCAGCGGGTTTTCTCAGAACCATTTTATTATTACAGACTAAATCCTCCAACTCGCTCAGCCGGGTTTAAGATATTTGTTCCCCGTAGTACTCAGATCTTTCCGGAACTTTCCGGATGCTGATAATTATTTCGCGTAACCCTATTATTGGCAGTCAGATAACTTGGTATTTCAAATAATATTGCAACACAATTTCGCAAATCGACAATTCTTAAAACTACTGTCTAAAAAGATGGAGTTTCAATTGATTGATATAACGATAATTATACAAAGTTATCCAATTGGTACACCTTTAGCAAAGAGAGTTTAGTAAAACAAAGTGAAAGGAAAATAATGCGAAGCAAAAGTAAAAAAGAAATATCCGGATTGATGAGCCGGGGTTCCATATTCGCGGGAGTCATGATTGGTGTGGCGGCTTTAGGGATGATACTTGCCGTCGGAACACCTCAGACGGTTCAACTATTGAGGCGTTTTCAATCAAAAGACGCTGTGCAGATAGTAACTGGAGTTTTGCGGAAAGCGAGAACCATGGCGGTTCAGGAAAAAAATGAGTACGTTGTTTTTTTTGATTTGGAAAATTCTCAATTGAGTATTCTGGATGATGACGGGGGAGGGGGCGGGAACCCCGCTAACGGGTCTTTTGATCCAACTAACAGGGGCAACAGAGAAAAAGATAAAGACGAGAGATTATTGGGCCCTTTTAAGCTTCCGGATGGGCAAGTCTTTGGATTTATAGGTGGAACTGTCGGTCCGAATGGCAGCTACGTAACCTCTCCCGTGACTTTTTCCGGGTTTCCTCCGCATGTTGTATTCTTTTCTGACGGGAGCGTGAACGAGGAAGGAGTTGTCCTTGTAATGCCGGAGGTTGAATATCGTGAGCAAAAAAGAGGAAAAGATAAAATGATGCTGGTTAGCCGTTATACCGGCAGCATTGTTATCAGGGATCCGGGATATTTTAAAGTTGGGGGACGAGTAGAATAGAAGGAGTTTAAGAATGACCCCGGGCGTAAATGTGTTTAAGAAGACTTATATCGGAGTTGATTGAATAGAGCAAAGTGAGAGTAGTTTGATATAGCTGATCTATAAGTATATACAGATTTAAGAATATTAATTTGCGGTTTAATATTATATGGAGTAAAAATATGTCCGCCAAAGCGGCAAATAACAGGTTTCCTTATACAGAAGTGGCAATAGCGTTCTTTATCACAGCTGTTCTTGTGATGCTTTCCTATAATGTAATGACCAGTCAGAAAAAGATACGGGAAACAAAGTATAAATATATAAACGCCAGGCAGAATGCCCGTGTAAGTCTTGAGTCGCTCGAAGAAGCGCTGCGGCTCGCGGGGATCAATGTAGATGAATTCAATGGTCAGCCTGTTTTCCTGGACGCTGCTCCGTACCAGATAGTATTCAATGCTGATATATCCGGCGGTGTTTTTGGTACATCGGGTATGACTGTTGACCAGCGTGTACCGCTTCACGATGGAACCCCTTATACAGTCGGCTCATTTCCCGGCGAAAATATCGGCTTAATGCGTAATTATAACAATAACGCTGAAACGATAAGATACACTTTGGATAGAAATGATAATGGAAGAGTAGCCATCGAGGATAGATATACTGAAACCGGCAATCCGTACGATTACGCGATTTACAGAGAAGAGAATGGGGAGAGGAAGTTCATTGTAGGATATGGTATTCGAGGGGGAGAGGCATATCCCGACGGGAATCTTCCCCAACCGCTCTTTAAATATTACGGTGATTATAATAATAACGGAGCAGTTACACTCTGGGGAGATAGAAACGGTGACGGTATGCTAAATCAAGCAGAGATATCTACCCTCACAGCAGTATCACGAAATATGCTGGATAGAATTAGAGATGTTGAGATTTTTGTTGAAGTTGAATCGAGCGTTATGGAAGCTGGATTCGCGGGCTCTCACAGCATACCCGGTAGTACAAGAAACTACCGTTCATTCGTACTGACGAGTAGAGTGAGACCCGGGAATACGAATGTCGCTAAAGGCGAGCTTCATGCCTGTGGTGATCCTCCGGAAGCTCCCTCGCAACTTACTGCGGAAGATACACCCGGTGACAACGGCAGCAGTATTACCGTTACTTTCAAAGGTTCCATGGATGAACTTGCAGGGGAAGAGGATATTACCCAATATACAGTTTATCGCAAAAGAGAAGGGGCTCGAGGCTGGACCTGTATTGCTTCTGTAGTAACCGGAGGGACCGAAACCTATTCGATAGAAGATAACAAAGAAACTGGAAACAGGGAGCTGGAAACAGGCGTAAATTACTATTACTATGCTACAGCCTGGGACTGCAGACCGCAGGAATCTGATCCCTCAAATACGGCGGGTCCGGTGCAATCGGTTGCCAACGGTCCTTCTCCGCCCTTTATATTACAGGCCTATGACACGCCGTGCGACACGTTAGATGAGATCACTGTTGTATTGAAGCGGTCGAGTGAAGATCTGGCCGAATGCCCAAATGTGTCATTTTACAGGGTCTTCAGAGGGTGTGAAGAGGCCGGGGAAATTCGAAGCAGAGAACTTATAGGTACGATTACAGCGGATGGTTCGGAAACGTATATTCTTACTGATAATTTCAAAGATAATCTAAGCGGTACCGGGCCTGAGGCGCAAGAGAGTTATTACTACACGGCAGAGGCGGTAAGTCTCTCTGATTCAACTCCATCAGTTTTATCAAATGAATTCGGAGGGGTTTATTATACTGCAAGTATATCTTCAGCCCGTCTTACAGATGTAAGAGATTTTTCTGATAACAACGGAAAAGCACTTTCGATAAGCTGGACCGCGTCTCCTTCTGAAAATTGTGCTGACGCTGGGATTAAAGAATACGTATTAAAGAGGAAAGCCGTATTTGAATTGGCCTGGAGCGACGTATATTCCGTGTCAGCTTGCGGGGCACCTTCGTATGACTTTGTTGATACCGGGCTGAGCGCGGGAACTCAATATACGTACTGTGTTTGGACTGTTGGCAGAACAGGCGAAGTTCCTTCTAATAAGAAGGGCGGCATCCCCACGTTAAGCACTGAATTTAAAAGGTCAGAAGAGATAACGGGACATTTTTGATCCGAACAGTAAATATTGTGTATTTAAGGATGACTCTATCATGATAGATAAAGAACTTTTAGCGCTTAGAACTGGATCGGACGATATACCGTCCAGCTTAACAAGCTGCTAAGTAATGGATTAGGAAGAGTAATGTCATGACAAAGAAAAAGGTTGATAAAAGCAGTGAAAAAAAAGTGGTACTGGTAATTGTAACTCTTGTACTTATAGCCTTCGCGGGGATTGTGTTGGGAGTAAATTCAATATCAGTAAGTGAATTACAATCCATTTCAAATGGAAAATTAAATAAACAGGTTCTTTCCCTTGCCGAAGGCGGTGTGAATAAGAGCATTGAATATATTTCGCGGCTGCCGGTTCCCCTTGAAGGAAGGGGCGCTAATAAAGATCAGCCGATTCTTCTCTTTCAGGAAAAAACTCTCTACGATATCGGAACTGTGACGAGCTACCTTGATCCTCTGGATTCAGATAATAAAAGGCCGGCAGGTTTTGCAGTCATTACGGTTAGAGCTATTCTTAACGGCAGCGGTTTTTCTAGAGTGGTGCGAGTAAAAGTCGGGCAGATCAGCTTTAACGGCTATTCTTATTTCTTCGAAAAGGGGGAAAGCATCAGCGGAACTGCCGGGCGGCTTTTCCTGAAGGATAATCTTCCGAGCTCAGTTCTTTCCGGTAATCAGTTCTATAATTCTCAGGCTGAATCTCCCGCGAGGAAGCGGATTGAAAGAGTATCGTGGAGAGAACTCGACCCCTCCACAGATATCACTGTTAATTTCTGGTAGAAGAGGCCCTCGAGTTGCAGGCAGCAGTTTGGAGATAGTCGCGGCATACCGGATTTAAGGAAAGCACTTTCCCCAGCGTAGATTTATAAGAAGTGTAGCTTCAAGAGTATATATCGCCAAGTTATAATTAGGGCGGAATAAGATTTATTATCAGTTTCATTTATATTCCATATTGACATCTAAGTAAAGGACATGTAATTTTTAACAGGGGAAGTGGGGCTACTTGTGTACTGACTTCGATCAAGGAGAAAACCATGAAAAAGATCTTCTTAGTTGTTTTTTTGGTTATAGTTATGTTCTTTTCCGGCTGCGGGTCGAATCATCCTTCCAATATAATTGTTGATCCGGAGTTTAATCCTAACGATGTCAGTAGGATTCTTGTAACTCCTGTGATAAGCCTTATTTCAGACAATGCTGACAGAAATCGTCTGTCTGAACGAATGACTCAGAAGATGCTTTGGAAGAGATTATCCAGAATCTCCGATTATAAATTTTTTTCTCCACAGAGATTCTCCTTTGCTTTAAGGAAGGTAAAGAAACCGGTTCAGTTCGATGAAATTAAAAAGGGGTGGGTCGAAAGTAAAACGATCGACGCTGAACTATTAAAATTGATAAATGATTATGTGGATGCGGACCTCTTTCTTATTCCAGAAGTTTATTTATGGAATAAGGATGAAGCCGATTACAGAGAATCCAGTGCTGCTTCTTTAACCGAGGTTGGGGTGAGTATATATTTAGTTAATCCGGATTCCGGAAAGATTCTCTGGGAGGCCACTGATCAGAACTTTATGGAAGCTATGAGAACTGAGGGAGAGAGGGTGATGGTGAGAGGTAAGGGGGGATTTGACAGGCGTATAAAGGGTATAAGTCCTACGGGCAGTAATGTGTACGAGGCTCCGCCATTTGAGGATGTATTGGTCAAAGTACTTGGAGCACTTATTGAAGTTTTTCCCTCCCGTTCCATAGTTGGTAAATAATGGATGAAAAATGGATGGCCGAGGCCCTTGTCGAGGCTGAAAAGGCTTTGAACTACGGTGAAGTTCCCATTGGAGCCGTTATTGTAAAAGAAGCTGGAATTATAGGGCGCGGGCATAATGAGATAGAGAAAAGGGGAGTAGCTACCGCTCACGCGGAAATGCTGGCGATTCAACGGGCAGCCTCTGAGATAGGCGATTGGCGTCTTGTCGGATGCACGTTATATGTAACTCTCGAGCCCTGCCGCATGTGTTTTGGCGCTCTCTGCCTTTCGAGAGTAACCAGGGTGGTTTACGGAGCAAAACAATCTGCCGGTGTTCCCTGCGGGTCGATGGATGATTTCTTTCATTCTGATTCCTATGATTATAAAATGGAGGTAACCGGCGGAGTAGAAGAGGAAAAAAGCCTCTTGCTTTTGAGGAAGTTTTTTAGCAATCTCAGAAGAGAGGATTAGAGACGGAGAGATGCGAGAGCTGGCTGAATCGGCGCGATTGGAAATCGCGTGAGGGTATTTCCCTCCGAGGGTTCGAATCCCTCTCTCTCCGCCAGAATGGAACCTCTGAAATTTATATAGTGGAGAGATGCCAGAGCTGGTTTAATGGGGCGGTTTCGAAAACCGTTGAGCAGTTTGCTGCTCCGGGGGTTCGAATCCCTCTCTCTCCGCCAGAAAAATAAATGGTTTCTCTGGATTGGGAGCATGTTTGATATAAATGGGGATGTAGCTCAGCTGGGAGAGCACCTCGTTCGCAACGAGGGGGTCGGCGGTTCGAATCCGCTCATCTCCACCAAAAATTTTAAGGCCGCGCTAGATGGGGAGGTAGCGGTGCCCTGAACCCGCAATCCGCTAAAGCGGGATTGAATTCCCGATTGAGGGAATTCTGTTTTTGTGTGATCGACAGTGGGAAGTGATGTTGATAATCAGGACCCGCGCAACGGGAACCTGTAAACCCCGTCAGGACCGGAAGGTAGCAGCGGTAAGCAGTTATTCTTGTGTGATGCGGTGATTCCTGATTGGAGTTAACCCCACTGGTGGAGCACGGGAGCAGTTCACGAGATCGGGTGCGCGGTCTAACGGAATTAACAGTAAGGCTGCGGGAGTGATATGTCTTATGTAGTTTTAGCTAGAAAATGGCGTCCACAGACCTTTTCCGAAATAGTCGGACAGAACCATGTTTCTCAGACGCTCAAGAAGGCAGTTGAGAAAAACAGGCTTGCTCACGCGTATCTCTTCTCGGGACCGAGGGGCTGCGGTAAAACAACGACAGCAAGAATCCTGGCTAAGATAATTAATTGTGAAAAGCCGGAAGGCGGAGAACCATGTAATAAATGTAATTCCTGTAGAGAAGTATCCGCAGGTTCTCATCTTGATGTAATTGAAATAGACGGCGCTTCCAACCGCGGAATAGATGAAATAAGAGATCTAAGAGAAAAAATTGGTTACGCGTCAACCAGCGGAAATTCAAAAATATACATAATTGACGAAGTACACATGTTGACTCAGCAGGCATTCAACGCCCTTCTGAAAACTCTTGAAGAGCCGCCGTCCCATGTCTATTTAATACTAGCTACAACAGAACCGCATAAGGTTCCAGCGACAATTCGTTCGAGGTGCCAGAGATTTAATTTTAAGCGAATGGAATTTTCCGAACTTTCTCAGCAGCTTGTTAGAATATGCGAAAATGAAAAACTCAAATATGATAAAGAAGCACTTCAATTGATTTCAAGAAGGGCCGATGGCAGTATGCGCGACGCGGAGAGCCTGCTTGATCAATGTGTTTCGGCGGTTGATGAAAAGATCGACATTAAGCTTGTGCGTCAGATCCTGGGACTGGTCGACTCCAGGATTATTATAGAACTTCTTAAAGCGATAAGTCGTCATAATAAGAAGGGTTCTCTAGAAATAGTCGACAGAGCTGTCTCTTCAGGATTTGATCTTGAGGAGTTCTTTCTGGCATATTTAGAGGGTATTCGAAATATGCTGGTTATCAACATTGGAGAAGATAAATCAATTGAATGGCTTGATCTTACAGAATCTGAATTTGAGGAGATCAAGGAAATAGCAGGTCAATTCAATGCTGAAGACCTGCTTTTAATATTCAGAATGGCCGTTTCATCTTTCAGGGAGTTTAGAGGAGCCGGTCAACCTCGATACCATCTTGAGGCGGTTGTCGCGGAAGCCGCCGGATGGGAATCCGCCGTTGAAATATCGGAATTGATAAGTAAGATTGAATCCGGAGGCAATATCGGAGGAGCGAATTTAAATAGACGGGAAAAGAGCTTAGAAGAAGTTAACGGGGGAAAGAAGAGGTCTAAAAAAAAAGTATCCGGCAAGAGGAGTTTGAAAGAAGAAAATTTAAGTAAAGGCAATGAAGACATGGAAGTTTCTCAGGAAGAAACTCTGAGCAGCTTCAGGGAAAGAGAAAATGTTGAGGCGGGAAAAGCCCTTGCGATTCTCGGCGGAAGTGATAAGTGGGAAATATTTCTATCCCAGATCAGAGAATCAAAATTAACCCTTGGAATATGGCTCATGTCGGCTGTAGTAATAGAAGTAAAAAATGGTAATATTATTCTTGGGTTTGACGCGAATAACCGTTTTGCTAGAGAAATGGTCAGTGAATCTAAGAACAGGCGGTATATTGAAAATCACTTGGAAAAGTTCTTTGGCAGAAAATTGACTATTGAAGTCATAGAAATTGTCCGTGAAAAAGAAAAAAAGAAAAAAATCGGGAAAAAAAAGTTATCCGCTAAAAAGAGACAGGATCCAAATATCGATAAACTTGTCGAGAGCGAACCTATGGTAAAAAGGTTGATAGAGGAATTTGATGGAGAAGTTTATGGAGAAAATAATAAGAACGGGAGGACTGAAAGATGAAAGATATGGGTAAATTTTTGAAGCAGGCTCAGCAGGTTCAACAGAAAATTGCCGGAATTCAAGAAGAGTTATCGAATGAAGTCGTAGAGGCTACTGCCGGCGGCGGTATGGTTAAAGTTGCTATGAGCGGCAGTAACGAAGTATTATCGATCACTATAGACCCGGAAGTTGTTGATCCTGAAGATATCGAAATGCTTGAAGAGCTTATTGTAGCCGCGGTAAACGAAGCGCGTAATGAAGTTGAAGATATGATAAAGCAGAGAATGGGATCTATTACAGGCGGAATTTCAATTCCGGGTCTGTTTTAGTTACTCGCCGATATTTATAAGGTAAAAAAATATATTCTTTTTAATTATTCTGGTTTTAAGGCAAGCTTTTTGCATAAACATTGGAGAGAGTAATGAGTTATGAACTTCAGATTCTCAGGGCGTTGATTGACCATTTTAAGAAAATGCCCGGGATCGGAGAAAAAACAGCTCGAAGACTTGCTTTTTCGATATTGTATATGGGCACTGAGGAGGTCAAAAATTTTGCCAAAGTATTACTGCGTGCCAAAGAAAAAGTTAGATTCTGCAAAATCTGCGGAAACCTTGCAGAAAGCGAAACCTGCCAGATCTGCGAAGACTCCTCAAGAGATGGGAGTATCGTTTGCGTCGTTGAACGGCCGGCCGACCTTTACGTTCTTGAGAAAACGGGTCGGTTCAGGGGTCGCTACCATGTTCTGCATGGAGTCCTTTCTCCACTGGATGGAGTAGGACCTGAAGACCTTAATCTGAATGGATTAAAGAAGAGGGTTGAAAGAGAAGGGATCAAAGAGTTGATTATTGCGACCAATCCAAGTGTAGAGGGTGACACAACTGCTTTGTATATAAATGAATTGTTGAAAGACTGTAATGTTAAAATTACAAGACCAGCCAGAGGAATCCCCCTTGGTAGCACACTCGAGTTCATTGACGGCAGTACACTTTCAAAGGCTATTGAATCAAGAGAGCCGATTTAAATGCTGGTCGGGGAGTAACGGATAAATGGTAAAAGCTAACTGGAAAGTGTTTGAGAAGGATTATTGGGCCATAAATACGATACTTGAGGAGCTCCTGGATAATTCAAATTCAAAAAGTATTTTACTCCTTGATAAAACCGGACAGCTGATATCCAGCGTTGGTCAAAAACCGCAGTTTGATCTTTATACTTTTGCCTCTCTTTGCGCGGCTGATTTTGAGGCAAACGCTCAGCTGGCAAAACTTGTCGGAGAAGATGATTTTTCGACTTTATACCATCAGGGAAGCAATGAAAGCATGTATCTTTCAAGAGTTGAGAAGGATATTATTCTGGTTATTCTTTTTAACAAGAAAACAACCCTCGGACTTGTGAGATTGAGATCAAGGAAAGCTTTAGAAGGATTGGGGGTTGTGATTAAAAGACTTTATGACAAACTTGAATATGAGAATGAGGAGTATTCAGAGTCGGATTTCGATGAAGAATTCACAGCCGAAGCCGAATTTGAAATAGACAGCTTGTTTTCTGATTAGGGGGCGCTATTGTCGCTTATTAATTATTCATCTAGAGAAATAAACGTCAAAATAGTCTATTACGGTCCCGGCCTATGCGGTAAAACGACCAATATTCAATATATATACAACAAGGTTACTCCAGAGACAAAAGGAAAATTGATTACACTCGCTACTGAAATGGACCGTACTCTCTTCTTCGATTTTCTGCCTTTAGAGCTGGGGAAGGTCAAGGGGTTTAAGACAAGATTTCATCTTTACACAGTTCCCGGACAGGTTTATTATGACGCGAGCCGCAAGTTGATATTAAGAGGTGTCGACGGAATAGTTTTTGTGGCTGATTCACAATCTATGCGCTATGACGCGAATATAGAGAGTCTTTATAATTTACATGAAAATCTAGCTGAATATAATATGAAACTTGAAGATATTCCATTCACAATACAGTACAATAAAAGAGATTTGCCTGATACGATTAGTGTTGATGATCTGCAGCAGGAATTGAACCCGCGTGATTATCCATCCTATGAAGCCGTGGCGATAGAGGGTATGGGTGTCTTTAATACTCTAAAATCGGTCGCGAAATCGGTGCTGGGAAATCTCTCATAAAAATAGAGCCAATAGAGAAACTCTCTCTTAATTAAGTTCCCCAAAAACCCCGATACTTTTAAGATGCCTGAGAAAAGAATAAATTATTAAATGGCCCTTTCTCTCGACTGTGATCTCCAGGACAGTAACTGCTCTGACCATAATCAGAACCGGGCCGAACAATTCCCCGGCATTAAGTTGATACCTACCAATAAGTGGAGTTTCCCCAATTTTTATAACCTATAAGGTAGTCGATGATTTGTAACAGTATGCGGCTGATTGATATTTTCAAAATCGTGGTCGATTTCCCCGGCGAGGTAATCGCAACTCCCACCTCGGGCTCGCTCTTTCTGCCCCTTCGGGTCAGAAATCCTTGCCCGCTCGCCCTCCGGAGGGTTTTGAAAATATCAATCAGCCGCACTCATCAGCAATGAAAGCCCTATTCCACTTACCAATCCTGATAACTGATTGTATCTCGCAATGTTATTATAATACTTGCCGAATTTTCAGAGGGAACTCCAATCTACCAATAATGCTTGACCAATTTGAATTGTAAGAGTATTCTCCTATCCTTAAGAGGAGAAGATGCCGTGAAAAAACAGATTATTACATTCTTCGGGTCATTCTTTTATACTGGATTTTTTCCTGTTGCTCCGGCTACTTTTGCTACTTTTATATGGGCGGTGTGCTATCTCTTTATTCCTCCCTTAGGGTGGGCGGTTCATTTAATCGCTCTTCTTGTGATGTTGCCGGTATCGATATATATATCGGATGTTATGGAAGATTATTTCGGACATGACGCTCCCGTGATCGTAATTGATGAATTTGTCGGTTTGCAGGTTACTTTTTTTGCCGTTACGGCATCACCCCTTACAGTTCTAACTGGTTTTCTGCTGTTCAGGGTTTTTGATATAGCAAAACCTTTTCCGATAAGCAGGTCTCAGAAAATCAAAGGGGGTTACGGTGTTGTCGTGGATGATGTTATTGCCGGGTTATATGCCTATATAATTCTGAATATTCTAATTAAATATACTGACTTACTTTGATGTGCTGCCTTAACTGAAATTCATATAGTTTGTTTTTGTAACTGAAGAATTTTTCTGTTTTAAGGGAGGATTCAATAAATCAGCCAAGAATTATAAGTCTAGCCGCTGTGAGTAAAAGCTTTGCTGTAGAAAAATTAACCGGAATTTTCGGCGGCAGCGTAACTGAGAAGGTTAAGATAAAGGGGAGTTATCCCGCTTTAGATCTTCTGTTTTCCCAAAGCGACTACTCAGCCGGAGATATTGATATAATACGCGAAGCATTCGGAAGTTATTGTTATTCACGATGCGGAGACAGTCTTGAGAAAGTTGTGGCTGATCTTCTTCGCAGAAAGAAGGCGACTCTTTCTGTGGCAGAATCTATTACAGGCGGGCTGATTGCTTCAACCATTGTAACGGTTCCAGGTGCAAGTGAATTTTTCGTTGAAGGTTTTATTACTTACAGTAACAAAGCGAAAACGGACAGGCTTGGCGTGGATCCTCAGATTATAAAGAGTTATGGCGCGGTAAGTCCGGAGGTTTGCGTTCTGATGGTTCGCGGGGCGGCTTCGAAAGCCGGAGTTGACTACGCTCTGTCTACAACGGGAATTGCCGGGCCGGGCGGAGGCACGCCGGGAAAGGATGCGGGGTTGTGCTATATAGGGCTTCATTCGCCCGAGGGGAATAGTTATAACAAATATCAATTCAGTGGAAGCAGAGATGAAGTCAGAAGAAAAGCTGTTATCTTTGCTCTGGATTTGTTAAGACTTAAACTTGAAGGTTACAACAAGAGATTGGCTTCATTTATGAAAACCCTGCCCGGCCGGCAGATATAAGGAGTTATAATGAGGCTGTTTTTCGGAGTAAATATTATACCGCGGCTCACTGAACTTGTATGGAGAAGTATAGAGCAGTCACCGGTTCTGGATTCTCCCTGGCGCTGGATACCGCGGAGCAACTACCATATAACCCTTAAGTTTCTCGGTGAAACCGATGATAAGATTCTGTCTGATTTAAAAGAAGCCTCAGAGCGCGCGGTATCTGAAATTGATTCCCCCTTTAGAATAAGGTTTGATGATTTTGGCGCTTTCCCTTCTCTTTCCAGGCCCAGAGTTGTTTTCTATTCAGTACGAGAAGGAAAAGACAGACTCTCTATTTTAGCACAGGTTCTGAACAGGGAAATGGCAAATTTCGGCTTTAAAGCCGAGAGGCGTAGGTACCACGCTCATCTCACTCTCGCCAGGGTAAAGAAGAAGCTGAAGCCCGAGTTAATAGAAAAGCTGAAAAATATCCCACCCCTTCCTGAAGAAGCTAATCAGATGGTTGATTCTGTTGTTTTATTCAGGAGTCATCTGAGCCGCTCTGGAGCTTTATACGAGAAGGTGTGCGATTTTACTCTTTAAAATTCCTGATTATCATTGAATAAATTGTCTTTAAATGGTATAAAAATTTGTATCGGCTTTGCACTTGAAGCTGGCTAAATTGGTTTCTTTTGAAAAGATGAAGAAGTGGGAGGGTGAAGATGGCAAAATCAAATAATAAAGATAAGAAAAAAGGGAAGGAAAAGGCAATAGGACTTGCCGTTAATCAGATTGAGAAGCAATTCGGGCAGGGATCTATTATGCTGCTTGGTTCCGATAAGAGTGTTGTAGAGGTAAATAGTATTTCCACGGGAAGCCTGGCTCTGGATATAGCTCTGGGGGTGGGGGGCGTTCCGCGCGGCAGGATAATAGAGATATATGGGCCGGAGGGGTCCGGGAAAACAACCCTCGCGAGTTCGATTGTCGCTAACGCCCAGAGCAAGGGTGGTGTGGCGGCCTATATTGACGCTGAACACGCGCTTGACATAAATTTCACAAGAAAGATCGGTGTCGATGTAGATGAGCTCCTTGTATCACAGCCGGATACAGGGGAAGAGGCTCTCGAAATCGCCGAGGTTCTCATACGGAGCGCCGCGCTGGACGTAGTAGTTATCGATTCTGTCGCGGCTCTTGTTCCCTCCGCCGAAATAGAGGGGCAGATGGGGGATTCTCATGTTGGGCTGCAGGCGCGTTTGATGTCCCAAGCTCTCAGGAAAATCGCCGGAGCTGTGTCAAAATCGAAAACATGTGTTATATTCACGAATCAAATAAGAATGAAAATTGGTGTTATGTTCGGTAATCCGGAAACAACAAGCGGTGGTAACGCGCTCAAGTTTTACAGCACTGTTCGTATGGATATCCGGCGTATAGGAAAGATAAAAGACAGAGATGTTATAATCGGAAACAACACAAGAGTAAAAGTTGTAAAGAATAAGGTTGCTCCCCCCTTCCGGCAGGCTGAGTTTGAAATTCTCTTCAGCCAGGGGATAAGCAAGGAAAGCGATTTGATAGAACTTGGCGTTGAATCTGATATTGTAACCAAGATGGGAAGCTGGTATTCTTACGGTGATACCAGACTGGGTCAGGGGAAAGAAAACGCCAGAGTTTTCCTTATAGATAATCCCGATATTAGCAATGAGATAGAAGAGAAGATACGTGTTCATTATGGTCTCGAAGTGTCTCCTGAAGGGTTAAAATCGGAAAATGAAACCGGCAAGTGATGATCAAAAGGTAGTAAATATATCACGTAAAGCCGGCGGATTAAGGATAATCGAAATTTCTTCCGGCAAGAGATTTCTGGCAGTAAAAAATAATAAGACGGAGCATCTCATGACAACGGGGTTGGTATTGGGGGAGAAGGAGATTGATCTGCTGGAAGGAGAATTTGCCGAAGAGGCTGCTATGCGCCTCGCCAAGAATCTTCTTGCCAGGCGTGAGAGGACCAAATGGGAAATTCGTGATTCTCTTGTAAGGGAGGGTATAAATAAAGAGCAAATAGTTGATCGCACAATCGAGAAATTAAAAGAGCATGGTTATCTCGATGACCGAAGGTTCACGTCCAATTTTATCAGCTACAGGATGAAGCGCCGGCCTTCCGGCCCTCACTTTCTAAAACGAAAATTACTTGCGGTGGGTGTTGATTCTCGTATTATTGAAGATGAAATAGATCTTTTCTTTAAAGGCAGGGAAGAGATGGACGTTGCGGTAGATCTTGTTCTCGGAAGGTTCTCGGCTGAAATAGAAAGAGGTAAGCTGGTCAGGAGAGTGAACTCTTTTCTAAGACGCCGGGGTTTCACAAGTGAAGTAATTAATACTATTTGTTCCAGGTTAGCGAGAAGAGAAATGTTGACTGGTTGAGGTGGATATGAAGAGAAAATCGGCTCATGAGATCAGACGGACATATATCGATTTTTTTGTGAATAAAAATCATACCGAAGTTCCGAGTGCTTCTCTGGCTCCCAAAAATGACCCAACTCTTCTTTTTACTTCCGCAGGCATGGTTCAATTCAAGGATAAGTATATTGATACTGATGGATTGGAATACAAGAGAGCGGTAAGTGTTCAGAAATGCTTAAGAGCGGGCGACCTTGAAAACGTCGGGAAAACGCTTAGACATCATACATTCTTCGAGATGCTTGGAAACTTCAGTTTTGGTGATTATTTCAAACGTGATGCTATTCTCTGGGCCTGGGAGTTTGTGGTCGAAGTTCTGCAGCTTCCGGCTGATAGAATTTATATCAGTATTTTTAATGATGATGAAGATGCTTTCAATATGTGGAATAAAGAGGTTGGCATTTCTGATGACAGGATATTCAGATTGGGAAAAGAGGACAATTTTTGGGGGCCTGTCGGCGAAACGGGGATTTGCGGTCCATGTTCGGAACTTTATTATGACAGCGGCGAGAAAAATGGCTGCGGCAGAGAAGATTGTGCTCCGGGATGTGATTGCGACAGGTATATTGAATTCTGGAATCTGGTCTTCCCGCAGTACTGGCTTGAAAAATCGGGGGAGTATAAGCTGCTCGAAAAACCAGGCATTGATACGGGGTTGGGGCTTGAAAGGATGGCGACAATTCTGCAGGGTGTTGAGGATAATTTTCATACTGATCTTTTCAAACCAATAGTTGAAAGAATTATTAGTATTCTACCCTCTAACGCGCTGGGCGGCAGAGAGGATAGAATGTATGTAAATATGATAGCGGATCATGTGAGGGCTCTCACTTTCGCGCTCGCGGAAGGAATCTATCCCTCAAATGAAGGGCGGGGATATTTAATCAGACGCGTATTAAGAAAAGCCCTTACCCGAATGTATATGTTCGGTATTGAGAAACCATGTCTCTACAAGATTGTCGATCCTGTTGTTGAAATAATGAAAGAGGATTACCCCGAACTTGACAGCAGGTATTCAGAAGTCAAAAAAGTGCTCCGTTCAGGGGAGGAATCTTTCTTCAGAACGCTTATTTCGGGAAGGGAGAGGTTTTTATCCATTATTGAAGAGGTTAAGGACAAGGGAGGAAAATACTTAGATGGAGACGATGTGTTTCTTCTTTACGACACTCATGGTTTTCCTCTTGAATTAATGAAACCTCTTGCCGGTGAAGCAGGCGTTGAGATTGATGAAGAGGGGTTTAATAAAGAGATGGAGAGACAGAAAATGAAAGCGCGGGAAGGTAGTTCTTTCAGTGCCGCACCCGATGAGAAGATTCATATGGAAGAAGTCACAAACGGTAAAAGCTCGGCGTTTACCGGCTACGAAAGCTTGTCTGAACGCGCTGTTCTCAGGAAATTCGGGGAAGTTCCTAAAGAAGCCGTAGAAAATATTGCCTGGAGTAGTAAGGAGGGGACCGCGTATGAGCTCATCTTCGATAAAACGCCGTTCTACGCGATTTCTGGAGGTCAGGTCTCAGATAGGGGTTGGATAAGTTTTGATGATACTAAGTTTGAAGTAAAAAATGTTTTCTACAGGAACAACGAAATTGTTCATCTTGTAGAATCTTCTCGGAAGTCGGGGGGAATCGACATAGCCGGTTTATCTAAGAATGCGGCTCTCCTGGAAGTTGATAGAGAACTCAGGACCGCTACAGAAGCAAATCACACATCCACTCATCTTCTTCACGCTGCTCTGAAAGAGGTGTTAGGGGAACATATAGCACAAGCTGGTTCTTTTGTTTCCGAGGACAGGCTCCGCTTCGATTTTAATCATTTTGAGGCGATATCCCCGGAACAGAAAGAACGGATTGAATTTAGAATTAATGCCTGGATAAGAGAATCTATTGATGTAAAAACAGAGATTATGAGTTACAAGAAGGCGGTAAAGAATGGCGCAACGGCTTTATTTGATGAGAAATACGGCAATAAAGTACGTGTAGTAAAGATTAAAGGAGTTTCAGCTGAATTATGCGGAGGAACTCATGCCGATTCCACTGGAAACATTGGTCTTTTTCTTATTGTTAATCAGAGCAGTATAGCAGCTGGAGTAAGGCGTATAGAAGCGGTTACAGGTAGCGCGGCCCTTGAGTACGTAAGAGGTTATATTTCTGATGTCGAAGAAACCGCCGTGTTGCTTAAAACACCCAGGGACGAAATCGCGCAAAAAATCAGATTCCTTATCGATGAGAACGATAAATTGAAAAGGAGAATCAAGGAACTTCAGCGGGGGGATATCAACAATAGAATAAATCAAATTATAGAAAGCTCAGAAAAGATAGATAATGTGATTTTAGCCACCGGCAGAATAGACGTTGACGAAATGGCGGCTTTAAGAGCTCAAGCGGATCTATTCAGAAAAAGTGTGGGGAGCGGTATTGCCGTTTTGTCGATGTCCCCCGGCGAAAAACTTCATTTCATAGTGGTTGTAACTGATGATCTTGTTGAAAGGGGAGTTGGGGCAAATATTATTGTGGACAGGTTGAAAGATATATCAGGCGGTGGTGGTGGTGGAAGGAAACACCTCGCGCAGCTTGGTACGAAAAAAATAGGAAAAGAAAAAGATGTCTTTAAAGCTCTGGCTCCGATAGCACGGGATATTCTGTCATGAGTAAGAAGGGAAATCATGAATAGGATACAGGTTAAATTTTCTTTTTTTCTTATTATCGCTCTATCCCTGTTTATTCTTTGCCCTGTTTACGCTCAGATCGATACCGGCAATTATGACTATAACAGGGATAAGAATGTAAAGAGTTTTTTGACCAGGGACAGGAGAGCAAAGGATAATACGGGATTTCTTGCTGAATTGCCTAAGTTAAGCAGGCCAGTTGACCCCGACACGTATATTCTCGGTCCGTACGACAGGTTGTTGATTAGTATAACGGGAACCGAGACAAGGTCTTTTGATATTATGGTCCTTCCGGAAGGCAATGTGTATCTCCCAGGCATTGGTTCTGTCCGCGCGGATGGTATTTCTCTTTCTGAATTTCACACCAGAGTCCTGGCAAAAGCCCTGGAGGTTTTCCATGATATTGAACTTCATTCCTTACTTCTTTCACCCAGGATATTCAAGGTCTTTGTTTCGGGTGAAGTGAACAATCCGGGTATGGTAGAGGTTAGCGCCGTTGAATGTGTATCGGAAGCGGTAAAGAAGGCCGGCGACATAAATACCCATGGATCGAGCCGGCGAGTTGTGCTGCATAGAAATGGAGAAGTTACAGAAGTAGACCTTTTGAAAATATTGACAGGTGGTAATTTTGGAAATAATTTATTTCTTTCAAATGGAGATGCTATATATGTACCGCCGGCTGAAAGACATGTTACCGTCCACGGATGCATAAAGAAAGGCGGTACATACGAAATATTACCAGGCGAGTCGATAAAGGATCTTATCCAGCTCGCGGGTGGAATGAGCGGCGAGGCTGTGAGGGATTCAATCCTGCTGAGCCGTGTGGTTGCTGGAGATACTGTTTCTACTTCGAGTGTTGCCAGAGATGATTTTGATAAGAAATTAAAGGATCTTGATATAATAAATATTCTCGACAGGTTCAGTACCGCCGACAGAGTGTTTGTTTTCGGCGCCGTGGAGAAAACGGGACGTTTCTACATCACTGAAGGGGAAAAATTATCGAGTCTTCTCGCGAGAGTAGGTAGTTTCAATAACAGCGCGGATCTTAGAGCTTCCTCGATAGAGAGGAAGAGCAAGGAGCACATGAAGGTAGATTTAACTAAATATATGTCACAGGACATTGAAACCGATATAAGACTCAAGGATGGTGATAAGCTTTTCGTCCCTTCAGTTAACACAATAATAGCTGTCGGCGGTGAAGTTCAGGCTCCCGGCAGTTTCGAATATCAGGGTGATCTGACAGTAGCGCATTATGTTGGCCTGGCGGGCGGGCCGACCGAGAACGGCAGTATGAGCAGGATTGAAATTTATTCCACTGACGGGTCAGTAAGAGAATCCAGCAAAGACACGAGGCCCAACCGCGGGGATGTAATAATAGTCAAGAAATCAAAGAAACGTCTGATAGGGGAATTTGTCAATGGTGTAATAAGACTGGGAACTGTGGTTATTTCAGTCATCGTCCTTACAAGGTAGGATGGATCATAATGCGGGATAGATTTATCGAGCAAGTGAAATCGGAGATAGATCAACTCTATCAGATACTGCGGGTTTTTCCTGAAGGTCAGATTGCTGTAATTGTGAAAATGGCAGAAATTATGGCATCCGCGATTATTAAGGGTGGTGTTATTTTTACTTGCGGGAATGGAGGAAGCGCTGCTGACGCTCAGCATATTGCCGGTGAACTGGTAGGCAGATTTCGCCGTAAGAAATTAAAGGGTTACAAAGCTGCAGCTCTTACGACTAACAGCTCTATTGTTACAGCTCTTGCCAACGACTACTCCTATGATGAAATATTTTCCAAACAGATCGAAAGCAGGGGGTGTAAAGGTGATATACTGCTTTCTCTATCAACGAGCGGCAACTCAGCCAATACCGTTAAAGCGGCTATAGAAGCTGATAGTTTAGGTATGAATTCATTTGCTTTTGTGGGGAGGGAAAAGGGGCGGCTTGGTGAAGTTTGTCATTATTTTCTTTCCGTTCCTCATGATGACTTCGCGAGAATTCAGGAAGTACATATGTTAATGGGTCATATTCTGTGCGGTCTTGTTGAAGATATGGTCGTTTCTGAGAGCGGGGCGTAAATCTTGTAACATCTTTCTATAAAAATTTTATGTTGATTGAATAAACGGCGGAATTTAAGTATATCCTATTATTATTGTTGTCTATATGAACTTATCTTCTGCCGCTGCCGCAATAATTTAGCTTGATTTTTTGATATTCTTGAGTATATATAAGATGAGGTATTGAGTAGTATATATAGTCTTTTTTTGATCGACCATTGAGCACAAGACCTGATTTTTAAGGAGGAAACATGACTAAGTATTTAACTTATATAACGGCGATTATATTGTTTTTGTCTGTTGCTGTTTCAGTATCTTCCGCGGAGACTGCACAAAAGGTATATTCCGAGGATTTTACCTCCGGAGAATACTGTGACATCGAAAATACGACGGCCTCCTGGGATTCTCTGCGCGGTGAGATCAAACTGCCCCTTTACGAAATTAGCCTGATTGGGGGATATAGCACTTTCGATGCTTCATGGGGAATCGAGATAGAAGGTGACAGTGCTTATGTAGCTGATGGATTCGGCGGCGTCTTGCTTTATAATATAAGTGACCCGACAGATCTCGTATATGAAGGATACTATGAAACAGAAGGTGAAGTACACGGAGTGGATGTCGGGGAAGATCGCATATATGTAGCTGCGGGGGAGAAGGGATGGGACATCATAAACAAAAAATTTATATTTGCCTCTCCTTATTCAGGCGATAAACCTGAAAGGAATATACAGGACAGCTCGTCAATTCCTCAAGCAAGCGCGTTTGATTTCATTAATCCCGAGAGACATATTCTTAGTTCCGCAGGTCTTCAAAGTTTTGCTTTTGATATACAAAAGGCCAGGGATTCGCTTATTGTGGTAGCATCCTGGGATTCAGTAAAAGTCATAAAGTTCAAAAGCATTGTTGATAGAAATCTTCCCAACCTCATTGATGGAAAAGATACGCCGGGGGGCGCAATCGATTTTGATGTTGTTGGAAACAGGATTTTTGTTTCAAACCACACGAGCGGTCTTGAGATAATAGATTTTGATAACTGTATTGATGTTGTTGGCAGCTGTGAAATTCCCGGATATTCATATGGTTTTGATATAGAGGGAAATTATCTATATATGGCTAACGATGAAGCCGGCATGAGGGTTATAGATATAAGTAACGAAAAATCTCCCCATATCGTTGCTACATTTGATACTCCCGGGTATGCTGTTAACGTTGATGTTTCGGGAAATTATGCCTACGTTTCAGATTGGGAAGAGGGTGTTTTGGTAGTGGATATCAGTGATCCCACTATACCTGTTCTTGCAGGATCTTCTCCTTGCGAAACTGAGCTTGAGGGAGCTCTTAATTGGCCGTGGGATGTAAAAATCACTGGGAATTACGCCCTGGCCGCGAATCACGCGGGCGGGATTAAGGTTCTTCAGATAACGCCTGATTATACCATGGATTTCTATCATACTCAGTCCCTTGCTGTAAACGCCGCGGAAGAGGCTGTCTCAAGTGTTAAAATTAATACAGTTCAGGAAGGTTCTGTAACTTGGGAGATCAGCGCTGACGGCGGTGATAACTGGCAGGACATTAACCCGGATGACCAATGGCATAATCTCGTTTATCCCGGCAATCAATTGATATGGCGTTCCACTCATTCTTATCCGGGGGGCATGACGAAATCACCTTGCTCATTTCTTAATATTGAATGGGACAATCAGGTCCCGGCACTTCTGGCCAATTCCCCGGAAGTTTCATTAAAAGGATCTGCTATTGAGGTCGAGTGGTCTGTTTCCAGAATCAGCGATGAAATAAAGTTTATAGTATACCGTGGGCTTTATCCGGATGGCAATTTTGAGAAAATTTCTGTTGTTGACGCGGAAGATCGCCTGAAATATAAATTTATCGATGACCGGTGCGAAGATGGTGAAACTTATCATTATTCAGTATACGCGCGGGAAAATAGTAAAGAGATATTCCTATTTGATACAAAGCCCATTACCATTCCTCCGGCCGTTTTATCACTTCATCAGAACAGGCCAAATCCGTTTAATCCTCTAACGACTATTGGATATAACCTCGCAGTGAAAAGCCGCGTTGTGCTTGATATTTATGATGTTTCGGGGCGTTTAATTAAACGGCTGGTTGATGAAGTTAAGGACAGGGGACCTCACGAGGTTATATGGAATGGAAAGGATTCCAAAGGTCATACATTTGGATCCGGGGTGTATTTCTATACATTGAAAGCTGAAAATGGTAAAAAGACCAGGAAAATGGTTCTTTTGAAATAGCAGAAGTATCTTTCGGGAAGAACATCTTATAAGTTTGGTCTTTTTGTCGGATGGATTCAAACCTTTACAACTAAATATTCAATGAATCTTCGAATAAGCGGATAGAAAATATTATAGCTTTGCGATCATGGAGTTATCTTAAGGGGGAAGGTTTTTATTATTAATGAGAAACGTAATTAATATAACAAGGAGTATGCGTCCGAAACAATGGACTAAAAACCTGGTCCTGTTCGCGGGTGTGGTTTTCGCGAAGGAGTTTTTGAACCCGTCTTTACTTCTTAGAAGTATCCTGGGATTTATCGTATTCTGCGTACTTTCGGGGATGATATATATCATTAATGATATATTCGACCGCAGGAAAGACAAAAAACACCCGGCAAAAAGAAACAGGCCAATTGCATCAGGTTCTCTTTCTGTAGTTCACGCGGTAATAATCTCGGTGACGGGAATAGTTGTTTTTACTGTCTTTGCAGTCTTCTTGGGTATGCAGTTTTTCGGATTTGCTTTAGCTTTTATTATAATAAATTTATTATATTCTCTGTTTTTAAGGGATATAGTGATAATTGATGTTCTAAGTATATCTTTCAGTTTTCTCGCAAGAGCGGGAGCCGGTGTTGCTGTACTCTTTCCCGTTCTTCCATCTATTCAGTTTTCTCCCTGGCTCTGGATGTGTACCTTGTTTCTTTCCTTATTTCTTGCTGTTTGTAAAAGGCGCAACGAATATATTGTTCTCGACAACGCCGCGGAACACAGAGGGTCGTTATCGTTCTACTCCGCTCACTTACTTGATCAGCTTGTAGGATTAACAGCTACAGCGACTTTGCTCTCTTATTCAATATATACTGTATGGCCGGGTACTGTGTCTAAATTTGGCACAAATAATCTTGTTTTTACAATACCGTTTGTGATTTTTGGTATTATGAGATATCTCTATCTTGTTTACAACCGCATGAGGGGCGATGATCCATCCGCTGTACTCCTTACTGAGAAGCAGTTGATGATCGATGTTTTTCTGTGGTTTGCTGTTACTGTTATTATAATTTATTTCAGCTAAATATGTTGAGGAGAGCATTTGAGCAGGACCGGTTTTTCTGTTGTTAGATGCGCTGCCAAAATAAATCTTTATCTTGGAGTAGTTGGAAAACGTTCTGACGGCTATCATGACATAGAGACCGTTTTTCAACCCGTATCACTCTTTGATGAAATAACTTTTGAGAGAGCAGATGAAGGTATTGAGCTTTACGGGAGCGATAATAATATTAGCTGGGATAGAACAAATCTCTGTTACAGGGCGGCGGAGGAACTCTTTGGGCATGTTGGTTTAACGCCGGGAGTTCGAATTAATGTAATAAAGAATATTCCTGTTGGGGCTGGGCTCGGAGGGGGAAGCAGTGATGCGGGTGCTGTGATCAGGGGGCTTAATGAGTACTTTGATTTTGGTCTTAGCAGCAAAGAGCTCATGGAAATCGCTTTAAAAATAGGAAGTGATGTTCCATTTTTTGTTTTCGGCCGTCCAGCTGTAGGAAGGGGGAGAGGGGAGCTTCTTGAAGGTATAGACGGTCTCGAGGAATGCTTCATTCTTCTTGTTCTGACTGGAATAAGAATTTCCACAAAGAAAGCTTTTAAAAATATTAGTTTATTGTTGACAAGGTCTGACAGTAGATATAGACTGAACCGACTGCTTAATGGATTAGATGAATTTCCGGAATCGGAAATCGTTACCCATAACAGTTTTGAAGTACAGACGGAGGAAAAATATCCGGATATCGGGAAGGTTCTGGCTATATTGAAGGAGCGGGAAGGTTGTGTTTTTTCTTCTCTGAGTGGCAGTGGGTCAGTGTGCTTCGCTGTTTTTAACGATAGAACAAACGCGGAAAGAACATTGAATTATTTGTCCGGCAAGGGGTTTATGGGTTCAATTGTAGAGCCCTTAAAGAAAACTGTTTATTTAGAAGGAAATGGTAAGCTCAAGGGGGGCAAATGGAAATCACCGAAATAAGAATTTCATTGCATGAGGATAATAAATTAAAGGCCTTTGCCAGTATCACGTTTGATGATTGCTTCGTCGTTCGCGGCCTTAAGCTTATCGAGGGGTCAAAGGGAGTATTTGTCGCAATGCCAAGTCGTAAGCGCCCTGATGGAAGTTATCAGGATGTAGCTCATCCTATTAACAGCGAGACGAGAAACTGGATGGAAAAAGTAATAATTGAAGCCTACCAGAAAGAAATTAAGAACATTGAATCCGAGGCCGAAAAAGAGCTCTTAGAGTAGAATTGACACGGAAGGGTTAACGGTCGATGTATAAGGTGGGGCGTCGTCAAGTGGCAAGACACGGGATTTTGGGTCCCGCATCGGAGGTTCGAATCCTCCCGCCCCAGATAAAATAGGTAATGGTGACCTTTGCGGTCACCTTTTTTATGGAGGAGTTTTGATGGCTGACAAAATAACTTTGATTTCAGGAACTGCGAATCCCAATCTTTCCAGATCAATCTCTGAATATTTAGGGAAAGATTTATGTGATGTCAGCGCGGAGCGTTTTTCAGATGGAGAAATACAGGTAAGTATCAATGAAAATATCAGGGGACAGGATGTATTTATTATTCAGCCGACATTTCCCCCGGCGGAAAATATGCTTGAATTACTGATATTAATTGATGCTTGTTATAGGGCATCGGCAAATAGAATTACAGCTGTAATTCCTTATTATGGTTACGCGCGACAGGATAGGAAACATAAACCGAGAGTTTCGATTTCAGCAAAGCTCATGGCCAATCTTATTGAAACATCCGGAGCCCACAGAGTGCTGGCTTTTGAACTGCACGCTGCGCAAATTCAGGGATTTTTTGACATTCAGTTGGATAATCTCTTTGCAACCCCGGTCTTTCTTGAATATATTATGAAAAAGAAATTCAATGATCCCGTTGTTGTCTCACCCGATGTCGGCGGAATTAAAATGGCAAGAGCTTTTGCCAAGAAAGTGGAGGCAAAGTTAGCTATAGTCGACAAACGGAGAATGACGCCGGATGCAACGGAAGTCATGAATATAATAGGTGATGTTTCAGGCAGTGATATAATCATTTTTGATGATATAATAAGCACAGCCGGGACAATTACTCAAGCAGCAGAAGCGTTGAAAAAAGAAGGTGCAAAGAGAATAATCGCGGCCGCTTCACACCCCGTGTTTTCCGGGCCTGCTCTTGAAAGGCTTGAGAAATCCGTTATCGAAGAAGTTGTTGTGACGAATTCGATTCCGTTTAATGGAAGCGGCAAATGCAGTAAGGTAAAAGTGCTTGATCTTTCGTCTCTGCTTGGTGAAGCAATCAGGAGGATTCATAAAGAGGAATCAATCAGTATGTTATTTATATAAATACGGAGGAAAAAATGGAAAAGATACTGTTAAAATCAACTGTAAGAGAAGAAGTTGGGAAGAAAAGCGGAGGCAGGTTGCGTAGAAACGGGAAAATCCCGGGCATTCTTTACGGCCACAAAGAAGAGCCTATTCCCCTTGCGATAGATGAACATGATATATGGGAGATTCTTCACAACGCTCAAACTGAAAATCTTATTGTTCACCTTGACATTGAAGGTGTGGACCTTCCCGAGAATGTAACAATTGTAAGAGATATTCAACAGCACCCTGTTACAGGCGATATCCTTCACGTCGATTTATTGAGGGTCGCTATGGATGAGATGATCGATGTAAATGTGCCAGTTAGAATCAAGGGTGTCGCAAAGGGTGTAACTGAAGAAGGAGGAATACTCTATCATAGTATTCGACAGATAAGGATTAATTCCAACCCGTCTGAAATTCCTGAATTCATCAATGTCGATGTTACGGAAATGTCTATAGGCGATACGATTCACGTTTCTGATATTGTGGGAGATTATGAAGATATAAACTTTGTTTCTGAATTGGATTTAACTCTGGTCCATGTTGCGGCTCCCAAGGAGCTTGAACTGCCCGAAGAAGAGGTCGAGGAAGAAGGGCTCGCAGAGGGTGAAGAGGTTGAAGAAGGCGAAGAGGAAGAAACTGAGGGTGAAGAAGAGCAGGACGAAGAAGGATCCTGATATTAAGTGTGTGGGATATCTTATCTTTGCGGGCTTGGCAATCCCGGCAGTGTGTATGCCGGCACGAGACATAACCTGGGGTTTCAAGTACTGGATCTACTCGCCGGAGAATATAATCTCAGCTGGAAAAACGGGAATGAAAGCGCGGATGCGGCAATATGGAAAACCAGACATGGCAAAGTAACTTTAATTAAGCCACTTTCCTATATCAACCTTTCAGGTTCGGTGCTGTCTGCTTTCACTCACCTGGAAAGTTCTAATATTCTAGTTATATGTGATGATATTCATCTCCCGGTTGGATCTCTACGCGTAAAGAAATCCGGAGGCAGTGGTGGACATAAGGGGCTTGAGTCTATTGAGGAAGAATTCAATTCAACAGAATTTGCTCGTCTCCGTTTGGGAATAGGTCCGGCTCCTCTGTCATCTAAATGGAAGGAATTTGTTCTCAAACCATTTTCTGAATCAGAAATATCAGATGTAAATTCAATGCGGAAAGAGGCGGTTGAAGCGATTAAAGTAATTGTAAACAGGGGGATTGAAACAGCCATGCGGAACTTCAATCGAAAAAGAGAATAGAACTGATAAATTTTCAGTCAGTTTTGGGGCTTGACCCCAAATTGTACGAGTGTTATATTTCATCTCTGCTGTTTCTGCGGAAATAGCGGGTATAGTTAAGCGTTCTTTTATCACCCTACTTTCTCCCTGATTAGGAGAAAGTCATTAAAGACCGAAGGGAGGGAATTGCGAATGAGAGCATATGAATGTGTTTTTATTCTGGAGCCTTCATTAGAAGAAGCTGAGATAAACAGCCATGCCGACCGCTTTGCTGAGATTATAACTTCACGCGGCGGACTAATTAATAAAAAGGATATATGGGGGAAACGTAAACTTGCCTATGCGATCGATGGATTCGTTGAGGGTGTTTATGTTCTTCTTAAATTTAAAGGGAATAATGAAATCCTCGATGAATTGAAAAGGGTATTCAAATATGATTCCGTTATTATCAGGCATATGATTGTTATAGACGACAGTAGTGTTTCGCCAGAGGATGAAAAAACAGAGGAATCAATAGAGAGGTAAAGCTATGGCTAAAAAATCAAAGAATAGAAAAATTAAAAGCAGAAGGCCGGGGTCTGATAAACCCTGTAAATTTTGTAAAAAAGGTGTTAATAAAATCGATTGGAAGGATGATGTTCTTCTCAAACGCTTTATCACCGACAGAGGGAAAATAGCGCCGCGCAGAGTGACCGGTACGTGCGCCCGTCACCAGCGAATGCTCGCGCGCGCTATTAAACGCGCTAGATTTATGGCATTGTTACCATTTGTAAGGGTATATTACCGGTAAGGTGGTGCGAGGATAATGGAAATAATTTTAAGAGACAATATAGAGAATCTAGGTAAAACTGGAGAAATTGTTGATGTTAAAGACGGTTACGCGAGGAATTTCCTCATACCGAAAGGCCTGGCCGTTATAGCTACCAAATCAAGCAAGAAGGTAATAGAAGAAGAGGACCAGCAGCGTAAAATTAGAGCCAGGAAAATAAAACGTAATTTGGAAGGGACTGCCGAGAAGATGAAAGGCATTTCCTGCACTATTACTGTACAAGCCAGTGAAGAAGATAGATTGTATGGTTCCGTTAACGCGTCTGATATCGCTGATGCAATTAATAAACACAGTGATATCAAAATCGACAGCAAACAGGTTATACTGGAGGAACCAATAAAGATTCTCGGTGTATATACAGTTACTGTGCGCCTTCACAAAGAAGTTGAAGTTCCTGTTAAGGTATGGGTTGTCAAGGAGTAGTTACTTTCTTTTTTCAAAAAGTTTTTTGGAAATTCGACAACTCCCTTGTTGATTGATAAGGAGGATAATCATCGTATTACCGGAAAAAATATTCAGAGAGTACGATATTAGAGGTGTTGTCGATGAGGATTTAACGGATGATGGAGTGAGGAATCTTGGTAAAGCAGCGGCTGTGACATTCCTGAGAGACAATATAGAAGAAGTTATTATCGGAAGAGATATACGTCTTAGTAGTGAGAGGTTTTTTAACGTTCTCACCGAAGGATTACTAACAAGCGGTGTGAATGTTATAGATATTGGCGTTGTCCCTACTCCTGTCTTCTACTTTGCGGCAAAGAAATGGGACAAAAGGGGCGGAATAATTATTACAGCCAGCCACAATTCCGCGGAATTCAATGGTTTTAAGGTGTTTCGCGGTGAAGGCACTATTTATGGAGAGGATATCCGTGAGCTGCACAGCATTATCGTAAATGGAAGATTCAGGGAGGGAAACGGCAGTTTAATCCAAAGAGATATTAAAAACGAATATATCGATTTCCTTTGTGAAAATATAGATATTAAACGCCCGGTAAAATTTGCCGTCGACGGCGGGAATGGAACGGCCGGTATTGTGGCTTTGGATATATTCAGAAAGCTGGGGTTGGAGCCTGTTGAGTTGTTCATGCGCCCGGACGGCAATTTTCCCAACCATCATCCTGATCCTACAGTTGAGCATAATCTAATTGATCTCAAAACCGCGGTTAGTGAAAACGGACTTGAACTGGGTATTGGTTTCGATGGAGATTCTGACCGAATCGGCGTTGTAGACGAAGAAGGAAATGTTCTATGGGGTGATGCTCTTCTGGCACTGTACTCGAGAGATGTGTTAAAGAATAATCCCGGTGCTACAGTTATATTCGAGGTTAAATGTTCAAGGTCCCTCGAGGAGGACATAAGGAATTTGGGGGGCAACCCTATCATGTGGAAGACGGGCCATTCCCTTCTTAAGAAGAAAATGCGTGATGAAAACGCTCTGCTGGCGGGTGAGATGAGCGGACATCAGTTTTTCGCCGATAGATATTTTGGATATGACGACGCTATATATGCGGCTTTGAGACTTCTTGAGATCGTCTCGATGAGAGAAAAGCCTCTAAGCGATTTTTACAGAGAATTTTCAAGATATAAAAGTACACCTGAAATAAGGATCGAATGCGAAGATGCCCGGAAATTTGATATAGTAAGAGAAGTTTCCGCTCAATTCAAAAAGACGAACAGGGTTCTGGATGTTGATGGCGCCAGAGTTGATTTTGAAGAGGGATGGGGACTTATAAGGGCGTCAAACACTCAGCCCGCTCTTGTTTTCAGGTTTGAAGCTGAAACAGAAAAGGCTCTTATTGCAATAAGGGAAGAATTTTCCAGAGTGTTGGAAAAATTCAAATTGAATACTTCAAAGTTTTTTAATTAAGAACACTCTATGTTCGTTAGGAATTTTTTCTTGGTAAGTGGAGGATATAGTGTACGCTGTTATTCTGGCTGGGGGTAAGGGTAAAAGATTTTGGCCGGCAAGCAAGGCAAAAGAACCGAAACAGTTTCTTAAGATAAACGGCGACCGGAGTATGCTGTCGATAACCTTCAATAGACTGGCTTCCGTTCTTTCTAAAGAGAAAATATTTCTTATCACCGTTGAGGATCAGTTGGAACTGATAAAAGAAGAACTTCCTGAAATTTCTTTTGAAAATATATTCACCGAACCCGCGGGGAGGAATACAGCCCCGGCGCTGGCTATTGCCGCCCTTTTGGTTAAGAAGCGCGGCGGCGATGAACCTTTTCTGGTTTGCCCGGCTGACCATTTAATAGAAAATACTGACAATTTTTATGATTCAGTAAAGAGAGCAGCGAGATTAGCGGAGAAAAACGACTTTATGGTGACATTCGGAATAAAACCGAAATATCCCGCCACCGGTTATGGATATATTCAGGCTGGCGAAGAACTTGATATGGAAACCGGAAATATTTTTTACAGGGTTGAGCGCTTTCACGAGAAACCGGATCGAAAACTGGCTGTAAAATTTATCGAAACAGGTGGATATTATTGGAACAGCGGCATGTTTATGTGGAGACCTTCTGTTTATCTGCTGGCCTGGTCGCGTTTTCTGCAGTCGGGGAATGACGCTCTTATGAGGATTGATGAATCGATAGGAAAGAAAGAAATGCAAAAGGTTGTCCGCGAGGAATATCCACATCTTCCATCTACTTCCGTCGATTACGGAATTCTGGAAAAGGCAGATAATGTTGTTGTTATTCCAGTAGATCTAGGTTGGAATGATGTCGGCAGCTGGGATGCCCTATATGATATTTTCCCAAATGATAGTTCCGGAAATGTTAAAATCGGAAAATCTAAGCTGGTTGATTCTAAAGACTGTCTTTTTTTCAACCCTGATGGATTTACCGCCGCCGTCGAAGTTGAGGATATTATTGTGATTTCTGACGGCGCCAACATTCTTGTCTGCAAAAAGGGAAAGAGTGAGAGAGTTCGTGAAATTGTTGAATTTGCTGAAAAAGAGGGATTGAATAAACTTCTGTAGAATCTGAAGGAGGTTTTGTTATGTCACGCAACTTGTTTACAGTAATAATAGTTATCTGCGCGGTGAGCTTTATCGCGGGATGTAAGGGAGGGGATGATATTGAAGTTAAATCCGGTTTGGTCGCGAGACTGGATGATGAAGTCATAAAAGAGAGAGAACTTAAGGCCAGGATGAAATCCCTTCCTTACAGTCAGAAGAAGAAATATGAAGGAGAAGCCGGAAGGGCGGAACTTGTAGATGAAATGATCAAGGAAAGAGTTCTTTACAAGGCAGCTCTTGAAAATAAGATTCAGAATAAGGAAAGTATAAGAACAAAACTGGATTATGCCAGGCGGGCAATTTTAATCAAAGCGTATTACGGTTATATGGCTGAAAAGATGGAGTGTACTGATAAAGAGATAAAGGAATACTATGATAATCATCAACTTGAATTCAAGAATGAGTCTACGGTAAGAGCTCAACACATATTTTCCCGCGACAGCCTCAAAGCTGCAGAATGGAAAAAAAGGATCGAAAGCAGTGATGATCCTCACATCTTTAATAAAATTGCCAAGAAGGAAAGTGAAGATTTATCGACTTCACAAAATAATGGAATCTTGGGATATTTTAACCCTTATGGTTATATTAATTTTGTTGGAAAAGACCGAAGATTCGGCAATGCTGTAGAATGGCTCTCCGAAGGGCAAATCAGCGATGTTATTTCTTACGACAAGGGGTATTCTATCGTTAAGGTTCTGGAAAAACGCCCGGCAACAATTAAACCCTTGTCTGAAGTTCGTGAAGATATTATTAGAAAGATTAAAAATCGTAAAATAAAAGAGGTTATTGAAAATGAAATAAAGAGACTGCAGAAAAAATACAATGCTGTCAATTATCTTCGCCAGGAGTTGATAAAAAACACAAGATCGGCCAAGGAGCTATGGGAGCTTGCCCAGGAAGAAGAGTCGCCAAATAAGAAAATCATATATTACAGAGCGATATCCAACGGTTATCCCGATCACAAATTCGCGCCGCAGTCTCTGTTTATGATAGCTTTTACTTATTCCGAAGAATTAAGTGATTATGTTTTTGCCCGAAGAGCCCTTAACGAATTATTTGAAAAATATCCCGATTCTGAGATAATCGAGTCCGCGAAATGGTTGAAAGAGAATATGGGTAAAAATTCATTGAAACTTGATTCAACAGGTAGTATTAAGAAAGAAAGCGCAGAAGAGTAGGCAGGGGGATAATATCAATGAGAGAAGTTGTTGTAAGCGCTTTAGCTATGGATAAAGAACGGGAATATCCAGTGGTACTTCTAAAGGCTTCCGAGAAGAGCGCGGTGTTGCCGATTTGGATTGGTCCCGCGGAGGCCTCCTCGATATTTACCGTTTTAGCTGGAAAATCATTTCAAAGACCAATGACACACGATCTTATGCGGATTATTGTGGACGTCCTCGAAGCTGAAGTAAGTAGTGTGGAAATAACCGGAATTTCAAAAAATACCTATTTTGCCAGGATTGTTCTGAGGCGGGATGAAGATATTTTCTATGTGGATGCCAGACCGAGTGATTCGATTGCTCTTGCTCTGCGTTGCAAAGCTTCTATTTTTGTGGACAATGATCTTTTCGATGAATATTCCAGGAAGATGTCTATCAAGAAGGACGACGAGGAGGGACATCTTGACAGAATTGACCCTGAAGATTTCGGGTTTTTTGATTTGTAGCCGGAAAAATATGTTTATACGTAAATATTGAGTTTTCTTTGAATAAGAACTGATTATGAAAATATTCATTATTCTATCTTGCTGTTTGATCCTTTTTTCCTGCGCTCTTTTTCCCCCTTCAGGAAAAGAGACAGAAGATCTAAGCAAAGACGAAGAAGCATTAATCACGAAAATAAGAACCCTTCTTTTTGAAGGTGATATTAACGGCGCGATCGAATCCGGCAGGCGCTATCTACTGCGTTACGCGGACAGTGAGAATGCAGGTAAAGTCCGTGTTTATGTGGGCAGGGCTAATTTGAAACTGGGCCACACTGACCGGGCGATCGAAGTCTTAAGTCCAATTTTTAAAGAAGATCATCCGGACAGATTAAAAATCAAAGCTTATCTTATCACCGCTGAAGCCCAAATGGCCAAGGGGAAAATATCCAACGCGACAGAGAATATTTTGAAGGCTTCAATACTGGATATAAGTGAATCTCAGTTATATAAAGCTAAAGAATTACTTTCTGAAGAAGAAAAAATGCTGACTTTAGCAGATCTTGAGAATATGGCAGAAAAATATAATTCATCTCCACTTCTTTTTTTTATGCTGGAGAGGAGTCTGAAATTATCCGAGAGGGGGGCGGATAAGGATTATAAAGATAGAATAGTAGAATTGATTTCCCGGTATACAGGCGCTGATTTACCTGAAAATAAGGGATTGGAAAGGGGAATTCGGAAGCGGGAATTATCTCCCTTCAGGATAGGCGTTATATGCCCGCTAACCGGCAGGTTTTCAAAACTCGGGGAATCTTTCGCTAACGGAGCAATCCTCGCTTTGAAAGAAGCCAGGAAAAGGGGTGTCCGCGGTGTTGAGATTGTTGTTGGAGATACAAAAGCGAATTCTCTTGAAGCTTACTTAGTAGCCGAAAGACTTATAAAGGAAGAGGATGTTGATGTGATAATCGGGGCTATTTCAAGTTCTTCTACTGTAGCCGCGGCGCAGGTTGCTCAGGCTCGCAAGAGAATACTGTTTTCTCCAGTTGCCCCCGAAAGAGGGATCGATGATATCGGTGATTACATATTCCAGGATTTGAGAAATTATGAATCTGAAATAATTGCCGTCGCTAAAGTTGCCTGTAGAGAACTCGGAATAAAAAGGATTGCTTTACTTGCTTCAGATAATCAATTAAACAGGAGAATCGAGTTATTGCTTAGAGCTGAAGTAGAAAGAGAAGGAGGAAATATCTGTTTGGCTGATTATTATAAGGAGGGGGATACCGATTTTAAAGAAAATATCGATAGAATAAGGGCGGCTTCTCCCGAAGCACTTTTTATTCCTTCAGATAAAGATGACCTGGTTTTGATATTGCCCCAGCTTTCATTTTATGAATTCGGAGTACAGCTGCTCGGCTTGAGTAGTTGGGATTTTGATGATTTGATACGGATGACTGGAAAAGATATGACAGGGGCTTTATTTCCCGCGAAAACGAGCACCAATGACGAACGCGAATTATACAACTCAGCGGCTGCTTACACGGGACAGTCCGAGGAAGCCGCCAACCGTTTTGAAATCAAAGGATACGCGGGAGCTAAAAAAATCATCGATCTTCTAACTGTTGAAATAGAGGATATGAACTTACGTGAAAAGATGGAGTATCTGTTGAATAACAGGAAGCACCAATATCTTAAGAGCATATCGGACAAAGGCATTTTATTCTACACGGTAAGAAATGCCGAGAAAGTACCGTTTTTATCTCATAAAAGCAACCAAGCGGATAAAAACAGAGAACACTGACCTTTTAAGTACTTCGAGTATATGTTATGTTGCGGGATATGATCAATAAACTGCCGATCAATCATCTTTCAATTCAATTAATATTTCATTTTCCGTCTCAGCTTGAACATCATACATTCCCCAGCGATACTCTTCGCCGCGAGTTTGAACAACGATCATATGTTTTCCGGGGTCAATATGGCTGAAAACCGCTATTCCCCTGTCATTTGTCGGTAGTGTAAGAAGATTATCGACGGTTACGTATACATCAGGTATACCACGTCCTTTAGAGGTTATTTTGATTTTTACCGGATTAAATTCAGCGTGGTCAGCGTTGAAATAATTCAGGATAGATGAAAATATATTTTCGCTTATCAGATTTATATAATCAGGATCGGAGGCAATTTCTTCAAATTCTTTTTCATCCAGCGACGTGAAATGGATTTCACAGGCGGGGCAGGATGTCTGTGAAAGAAGTGAGCTCGCTGAACTTTTTATTACACCGCTTTCGGCCAGGTAGAGTCCTTCGAGGTTGGAGTTAATGATAGCAGCTATTTTTGTTCCTCCTTGGCTGTCGGGATAGTGCCTGATCGAGAAGGCGCCCTTAGCATTATCCAATTTCAAGTCGTGGTTGATCTGGATTGACAGCTCCGGATAGAAGCGGTTTATACCTGCGATTCTTTCCTGCTGCGATAGAGTTTCTTCCCCTTCTCTGGTTAAATACACAAAGGCTCCGGAAGTTTTTAAAATATTACTTACTTGTTTGGCTATTCTCAGATTTATGGAACTTTCTTTAATCATCTTCTTACCTGAAGTTCCGCCGTACGCTCCACCGCAGGCGGGATCTATAGCAATTCTTCGTGAGTTTAATTTTCCCTCAAATAAAGGAGGAAGTTTTATAACTATCGTCTCTTTCCCCTCAGAAAAAGCATTGATGTCGGTTGTAAACGGTTTGAACCCTCCCGCTATTATCAGAGGGTTTATCTTTGGAAGGGAATCGGGAAGATGAACGATTCCATTTCCGTCACCTTTTAGCGTATGGCTGTTTTTACCCGTATAAACCAAGGGGAAAGGTATTACGCTATTATCCCCCGAGCTTACGATTTTCAGGGTTCTGGTTTTAGAGGGGGCAAATTGGGGAAAGTAGAGAGTATCATTTCTACCTGATATATCGACAGTAAAATTCCCCGGTAGAAGGGATTCTTTTACACAAAAGGAGAGCATTCCGTTATTGCATTCCTCCGAATATTTCTTCTCGGAGTCCAGAGGTGAAATTAAAGCGTGAGATCCGTCGATTATGGGATTGCCGAATTTATCAAGTATTTTAACAGAAAGAATAATATTTTTATCTGAGCCGCGTTTGGGAGGAAGGGGCAGAAAATGCACCGGAGGCCGGTTTAATACAAAAGTATGCAAACCGCTTGTAGCAGTTGCTCCTCTTACACTTTTGACGCTTGCCCGGACTGTATGAATTTTGTTCGGAGTATCGGAAGTGATGCCGAAATGAAGTGTTTGAGTGTTTATGTCTAAGGACGGTTTATTTGCTTTTCCGTCAAAATATATTGTTGATGAAGCGGGGTCGATTGGTATATTATTTCCCCTCTTTATTTTGAAAACAATATTATTATTACTATAAACAGTATCAGCTTGAGTCGATATTAATTTTAATACGGGTACTCCCCTTGAAAAATAATTTACCAGAGCGATAAAGTAACTTTCAGCTTCGAGTTGCTGCTTGGAAGACAATTTCAATTTACCCTCTACCGCCGGATTGGATATATAGCTTGCTTCACCCAGAATCGACGCCTGTCCGGTTGAATTCCTCAGGACATAGTAATTCCCGGGATTTATTCTTGAGTTTTCTATGCCGAGATTCCTTGCCAGATGAAGTCTGACCAATTGAGCAAGCTCAAGTGAAGCCCCTGAGTCCTTGCTGTTATAGTAGATTTCAATTCTGTTTTTATCTCTTTTGACGGGGAGTGTTGAATTATGATGAATTGAAATAAATACTTCGGGGTTGTAAGAATTGGCTTCTTCAACCCGGGCTTTAAGGTCGTCTTTAAGATCTTTGGAATCCTCTGAGAGGAAATCACGGTCAGTTGTTCTTGTCAATTTAACGTCAGCGCCGGCTTCATCAAGCAAACCCCAGAGGTAAAGCGCTACTCCCAGATTTACTTCCGCTTCGGACAGACTGTCTGCTCCCAGGGCGCCTTTAAAATTACCGCCGTGCCCGGGATCTATAACTATTTTTCTATCCACGAGAACCCTTTGTTCAAGGGTTGGTCTTTTTTCGGATAGAGATGAATACAGTCTAATATATTTTGAATGTCTTGAAGCGCAGCCCGCGTATAACAACAGGGCTGCCGCGGCGAATATTGTGTAAAATGCTAGTCTCTTACGGTTCTTTAAACACAGTTTTCCAAAAGAGATCAAGAAATTCTTTTCCATTCATTTCTCCTTTTATTATCTTTATCGAGTTCAGAGAAATTTATCTGAAAGGTCTATTTTAATATTCTAGACAAAGCCTCGTTATTGGTCCAAGATACAATAGATGTGTGGAAATTGCAATCAAGCAATAATATGATGGACAGCAGACTTGTTCAATATATTGTGAAAGTTATTGACTATACCCACAATATGTGGTAGAAAATGGGAAATTAAACCAACTCAGGTTTGTGAGGAAATATGAATTTACAAGTGCTTCTGAAAAGTTTGCCCTCAGTTGAAAAAGTACTTAAAGATGATCGTATAAATATTCTTATCACCCCCTTCTCAAGAAAGGGGGTTGTACAGCTGGTACGTCGGGCAATAAGTGGTTACCGCCGTGCTATTATCGAAGGTGAGGGAACTGTCTCCGGCAGGGAAGAAGATCTCACAGGCGCGATAGTAACAGAGGTTGTAGAGAAAGTTAAAAAGTTGACAGGGAGTGTCTCAAATAGAGTGATCAACGCTTCAGGAGTTGTGCTTTATACGAATCTTGGGAGAGCTGTACTGGGAGAGCAGGTAAAGGCTGAAATCAAAAAAGCTGCTTCCGGCTACATTGATTTGGAGATCGATCTTGAAACAGGTCAGAGAGTTAAGAGAGAGAGGCGCGCCGCAAAGCTGCTGTCCCTGATAACAGGAGCCTCCGACGCTCATATTGTAAATAATAACGCGGCCGCTGTCTTTCTTGCGGTAAATACTCTGGCGGAAAATGGGGCGATAGCCGTATCAAGAGGGGAACTCGTTGAAATTGGAGGAAGCTTTAGACTTCCGGATATACTATCAAAATCCGCGCGTAGAGTCATTGAAGTCGGGACAACGAACAGAACGCACATAAAAGATTATAAGAAAGCTATCCTGAATGGCGCGGATCTTTTATTAAAGGTGCATAAGAGTAATTATAGTATAACAGGTTATACTAATGAAGTTTCTTTAAAAGAACTGGTGGAACTTGGACGGGAGAATAACATTCCCGTTATGTATGATCAGGGTAGCGGATTATTGTATCCTATTGAAGCGGGGGAAATAGAGGGAGAAGAATCTATAAGTGAAATAATAGGGTCAGGGGTCGATCTGATTTGTTTCAGCGCCGACAAAATGTTCGGGGGTCCGCAGGGCGGAATATTACTCGGTTCATCCGATTTGATTGAGAGTATGAGGAAGAATCATCTTTCAAGGGCGCTTAGAATTGACAAATTAACGCTCGCTGGTCTTGAGAAAGTCCTTATCCATTATTGGAATGGAGAATTGGAAAGTATTCCCGTGCTTGAATCGGTTAATATGAGCGCGGAAGAAATAAAAAAGAGAGCCGTGAATTTTTCAGAGTCGATTGAAGAAGAACTTTCCGGAAAGATTTCAATAAGTACTGTAGAGGGGCTATCTTCTGTGGGCGGAGGATCATTTCCAAATTATTCCTTGCGAAGTGAACTTGTTAAAATTACTCTTGCAGAAGGGAATCCGGATAGGTTTTCGGTTCTGCTGAGAAAGCAAGATCCCGCGGTTATCGTAAGAGTGAAAGGGGATTCTATATTTATAGACCTTCGGACTGTTAGTCATGATGAAGAAATTCTACTTAAGAAAGCAATTGTAAAGGGACTGCGAGATATTGCCTCGAGGGAGTGATTTTAATGACAAATAGTGATTCCAGAGACGATTCTCTGAGAAATAATGATGGATACGGCAGAGATGTTTACTCAATTTCCCTGAGTAAAGAAAAAATGATAAAGTTTATCGAGGAGGGGGATTATTCTTCTACAAATTATCTTGATCTTTACGAAGAAATAGGCAGAAAGCTGGAGGATAAAATCACAGAAAAGGGGTGTGTGTCATTTTTCCTTTTCTCTTTAGGTGAGGACAGGATTACAAGAGATTTTTCAGTTCTTCAACTTGCTCATTTCTTTTCCAGAAAGGGAAAAAAGCTCCTTATTGTGGATTGCGATTTTCTTAGTCCGGGTCTGAACGGGCTTGTTGACAATGTTGAAGAACTTGGGTTTCTTGATCTCCTTTTATACGGAAGTTCATTAAAGTCTGTGGCCAGACCGATTGGAATCGAAGGTGTTAAAACAATAGGTCCGGGGTCATTCCCCGTTTCAAGAACGGTTCCTTTCGCCACGAAGGAGTTTGACAGAGTAAATCATTTCCTTCGTGAAAGAAATGATGTTATTCTATATTGCTCCACACTTTATTCAGACAGCAATGAAATAAATCCTCTTATTAAATTTGTTGATGACGCGGTTATTTCCTGCCGGGCTGAAGAATTTTCGAAGGGGAAGCTCAGAAAGATCCTGACTGATCTGGAAACATCCGGTTTTCCATCAGTAAAAACGATTTTTTTCGGCGGTTTATTAAGTGGGCAAGCCGTGGCAGGAAAAGAGGAAAAACGGCGGGAGGAAGAAGTTAAGAAGGAAGATATAAAAAAGAAAAAGAAGCTGGAAAGACAAGAAACTAAAGGGGAGATTGCAGATGGGGGGATAGGAGGCAAGGTTCCCTCGGATGGGGAATCCGGCGACATTGAATCCGGATTCATAGAGAAAACAGAAGAGATTGAACCTGAAGATGAATTTCCCGGAAGAAGGATAAATCCGCTTCGAATAGTTCTGATAACTGCCGCTTTCTTTATAGTCGCTTTTGCGGCGTGGATGTTTATGAGGGGATGTTCGTCAAAAGAAAAGAGAAGTAGCGAGAGGATTAATAAAGCTGTTCAGACAATGCAGGAAGCCAGTAGAGATAACAAGAAAGATGTTAACGAAGATGCCGGTAAGAAAGAAGAGACAGATACAGAGAAAGAAAGCGGTGTAATTCCCGTGGCCGGAGTTGAAGATTCCCTGCAAGAAGCTTCTGAAAAAGAAGCCTCAGGGGTTTCTCCTGATGAGGCAGAAGCCTCTAAAGCGGATAAGATAGAAGAAGACGTAAAGCCGCCGGCGGATTATTATTCTGTTCACATAGCTTCATTCAGGGATATAAAGAACGCGGGGGATGAGGCTGAGTATTTTGAGAAGAAAGGGTTTGATGTCTTTGTAACAGAAGTAACGGTTAAAGATACTAAATGGTTCCGCGTGTTGGTTGGAAGACACAAGACAAAGAAGTTAGCAGGTATAACGAAGATGAAATTGCTGCCGTTGAAAAGAATTGGTTATGCTAGAGTGGTTAAAGTGGACAAATAACTGGATTTAAACTTTGGAGGAAAATATAAGTGAGTCTGGCAAAATTAAAAGTTTTCGGGTTTAAATCTTTCATGAATCCAGTAACTCTCGAATTTAACAAGGGAATTACCGCGATTCTGGGTCCAAATGGCTGCGGGAAAACTAACATTGTTGATTCTGTCAGGTGGGTACTTGGGGAAAGAAGCGCCCATCAACTTAGAAGTAATAAGATGGAAAATGTTATATTCAATGGAACTCAGTCGCATAAACCTGTCGGTTACGCGAAAGTAGATCTGACACTTGATAATGAAAAAGGAACTTTTCCCCTGGAATATTCGGAAATTGTGATAAGCAGAAAGGTCTATCGTTCAGGAATAAGTGAGTATTTCATTAACAAGACTCCCTGTCGTTTGAAAGATATTAAGGAATTATTTGCCGATACAGGAACGGGAAGTCATTCTTACGCTGTTATTGAACAGGAGATGATGGATTATGTGCTGAAAGATTCTCATGGTGAAAGAAAGGAGATGTTTGAAGAAGCCGCGGGCATTGTTAAATACAGAATGAGAAGAGAAGAAGCTAAAAGAAAACTGAAATTGACCCAATCGGATCTTCTCCGTCTTGACGACATAATGGATGAACTCGGCAGGCAGGTTCGTTCCCTTCGTTATCAAGTTGGAAAGACAAAGAGATATAAAAGGTTAAAGGATAAGATAAGGGGTTGGGAACTTATTCTTATACGTAATAAACTTGCCGGTTTTCTTGAAGATAAAGTTAAAGAGAAAAGAGAGCTCTCGGAAATACAGCAGCTTTCCGGCAGGGAAATGGTTTCAACGGGGGAAATTGAAAGAGATGTAGAAGCCAAGAAACTCGAACTTGTGGAAATTGAGAAGAACAGCAGGGAGTTTCAGGATAAACGTTATGATCTAAGGAAGAATATCCAGTCGATTGAAGAAAGAATAATTCAGATGTCGGAACGCCGCGGAGAAATGCAGAGAATAATCGCGAGAGCTGAGAGTGAAATAGAGGAAGCGAAAAAACGAATCGATAAGATTGCAGGCAGGATTGACGCCGTGAGTTCCGAATGTGAAAGGATTTCTGAAGAAATAGAAGACAGCAGAGAGAAAAATGCCGATTTAGAAAAAGAACACAAAGAGGTTTCAACAAAGGCGGAAGAATTAAAAACCAAACTCTTTAATCTTAAACAGACTCAGCTGAGTTTTGTTCAAGACCAGGCCAGATTGAAGAATGACATCGAGCATTACGAATCTGTTCTCAGCGAACTTGATGCGCGTATTTCAGACGAGAGAGACCAGCTGCTCGGACTGGAAGAAGAAAGCTCCAGATTGTCAGGTGAGAAAGAAGAGGCCCATTCAGAGGTTGAATCAATTCAGCGGCATTTGAACAAAAACAAAGATAGCCGAAAGGAACTGTCTGAAAAGGCCGGTGAAGTTAAAGAGAAATCGTCGAAGCTGGAGAAATCACTCTCGGAAAGAAGAACAAAGCTAGCGAAGTTGAATAGCGAATATGAGCTTTATTCAAAGATGATAAAAGAATTTGAGGGTTTTCCATCCGGCGCGAGACACGTTCTAAAGAATGGAAGCAGTTATGTTATAGGTCCTATAGCGGAACTTTTAAGCGTAGAAGATAAATTCCATACCGCCCTTGAATCAGTTCTTGGAGGTATGCTTGACGCCATTGTAGTAAACGATTTCTCGGGGGCGGTAGAACTTGTCGGAGAACTTGAGAAAAACAGTCTTGGCAAGGCGAGGTTCCTTGTCGAGGGTCCTGATACCGGTGATAAAGAAGAGATCGGGAATATTAACGGACTACTTGGGAAACTGAGTTCCTTTGTTAAAGCCAAAGATGATGTACGCGGGTTTGGGGTTAATTTTTTCAGCAGAATACTGGTTTTTGAAAAGACGGCTCACGCGGTAGAATTTATCAGAAGACATTCTGATAATTTGCCCTACGATGCCGTCAGCCTCTCAGGGGTCTTTCTACGCCGAAGCGGCGAGCTGTATTTTTCAGGGATGGAGGAGAATGAAATATCTCTGCTTGGAAGATCTGAACGGGTTGATCAAATAGAGAAAAAGATAAACTCCCTGGAGAAAGAGGTGGAAACTCAGGAGGGTAGACATAGAGATTATATCGAGAGTTATGATGACCTTCAGAATAGAATAAATATTCTTAGTGATGAGTATTTAGCGGCAGAGGAAGAACTCGCGTCCAAGAGGGATGAACTTCAGGAAAAAGAACGGAATTATATAACAAAAAAAGAAAAATGTAATCTCAAGAGCAAATCACTTCAGGAACTCGAGGAGTCCAGAAAAGATGTCCTTTCACGGTTAGAGGAAGTAAGACTGTCTATTGAAATGAGGCGTAATTCGGATGATGCTCTGCAAATATCTTCAATGGAGGAAGATCTGAAGAGCATGCTGGAAAAGAAAGAAGAAATAGAGAGCGTTATTACACAGCGGAAAATCTCCTTTGCTTCTTTTCAGGGCGATTATGAAAAGAAGAAGGAAGAAATTCGCGGATTACGCGAAATGCAAACTCAGTTCAGAGAAGTGATTCAGCAAAGGGGAGAGGAAATAAGTTCCCTCGAGAGTGAATCTATTGAGAATGAAGAGGGGTTGAAGAGAGAAAGAGCTGTTGTTAAAGACTTACTCGAGAAAGAAAGGCACTTTCAGAGCAAAATAAACGACTTTAGTGATAAGTTGGAAGATAAAAGGTCGGATATTACGGGGATTGAGAAGGATCTTAAAGAAAAGCAGCAGCGTAAGGAGGACCTTGTTTCCCGGGAGAATCAGATCCGAATAAATATTTCCGCCCTTGAAACGAAGATGAACGACGCGATTGATGTGGCAAACGATCTGTATGGTGAAGATTACAGGTGCTATCTTGAGGGTATTCAGATCCCTCTTTCAGAGGAGGAGAAGAGGATTACCTATGATATGCTGGTCGGAGAAAAGGAAAAACTCGAGAGAGTAGGGCCTGTCAATCTGGCGGCCGTTGAAGAATATGAAGAAAAAAAGGAACGCCTGAATTTTCTTGAATCTCAGAAGGAAGATCTTATTAAAGCAAGGGAAGAATTAGATGAAGCAATATCAAAAATAAATACAAAAGCGCGGAAGTTGTTCAGAGAAACCTTTAATCTGGTAAAGGTGTATTTTTCTGAAATTTTTGAAGTTCTTTTCGAAGGCGGGGAAGCCAACTTGTCACTGAGTGAGAACAGTGATCCTCTCGAAGCTGATATTAATATTTCCGCGAGGCCGAAGGGGAAAAGACTTCAGGATATATCACTGCTTTCAGGCGGTGAACGCGCTTTAACCTCACTCTCTCTCCTCTTTGCTCTTTACAGAGCGAAACCCAGCCCCTTCTGTATTCTCGATGAGGTTGATGCTCCCTTAGATGACTCTAATGTACAGCGGTTTGTACGTATGGTCAAAAAGTTTTCGGATGAAACCCAGTTTATTGTGGTCACTCATAATAAAATAACAATGGAGATGGCTGATTCACTTCTGGGTGTTACGATGCAGGAAAAGGGCGTTTCAACAGTAGTAGGTGTTGATATAAAGAAGGTTGAGGATATCCTTTCAAAGAACGAAAAAACAGCAAATAAGTTGAAAGAAACTGCCGTTTCACAGAATTGACAGGGTCATAATGGCAAAGGGAATCTTCAAAGGTCTGGAGAAGACACGGGAAAAATTTATCAGTCCTCTGCTTGATCTGTTTAGATCCGGAGAGCTTGATGATTCGAGCATTGAAAAAATCGAGAGGCTTTTGTTTTCAGCGGATTTGGGTTTTGAAGCTACCGAGAGGATCGTTGAGCGTCTGAGTGGAAAAAACTGCCGGGGAGAAAATGATGAGGTGTTGGATATTTTAAGATCTGAACTTCTCGATGTTATCGAAAGTGTTCCCGACTATAAACAGCCGGAAGGTAATCCGAGAGTTATAATTGTTGCCGGAGTAAACGGTGTGGGGAAGACTTCAACGATCGGGAAACTGGCAAGGCGTTTTCAGAATGAAGGCAAATCTGTTTTATTCGCCGCTTGTGACACATTCAGGGCGGCCGCGATAGAGCAACTTCAGCTATGGGCACAAAAATGCGACGTTCCTGTTGTAAGGCAGCAAATGGGATCTGATCCTGCCGCTGTAGCTTTTGACGCCGTAAGCTCAGCCAGATCTAAAGGTATCGATATTGTAATAATAGATACAGCGGGACGTCTGCATACTAAGAAGAATCTTATGAGAGAACTGGAAAAGATATTCCGCGTTCTTTCAACCAGATTTGATGATATCGGGTTGGAGGGGTGGCTGATTATCGATGCCAATTCCGGACAGAACAGTATCAGACAGGCTGAGGTTTTTGTTGAATCTTTGCCCATTACGGGAATGATAGTCACTAAACTCGACAGCACTTCCAAAGGTGGAGTAATAATACCAATACAGAATAAACTTAACCTTCCCGTTCTGTATATAGGTGTTGGTGAGGGAATAGACGACCTGGCAGATTTTGACCACAAGTTGTTTGTGTCAACTCTCCTCTCCGGTTAGTCCTGTTTTTTATATCTCTGTGTGGATGCAACTAGAACGCTTGAACTTTTTTCCTTCTCTGACAGGCATTTATGAATATCATTCTTTCTTGATATATTTCCGCATGAAATCTTTTCCATAGGCGCGTTCCGCCTCCAGCTTGTTATGTCTCTCGCAGAGAAGCCTCAGGTTGCCGGGGGAGTTATCACCTCCCCTGGCAAACTGGAATATGTGATCGATCTGAAGATTCCAGGTTGAATCACACATCTTTCCGTTTCTGCCCGCGAAGCTGCAGAGCCCTTTATCTCTCCTATAGACTTCATCACGGACAGCGGCCGGGATATTGCGGGTTCTACGCCCTCTATTTTTCTGCTCCCTCTTTTTGTTATCTCCGGAGACAGTCTTTGTTTCTCTCTTTTGAGAGCTTTTTTGTTTTTTTCTTCTCTCTATTCTTTTCTCAGGGCTGCGGCGCTTCAAGTATTCATCCATAACTATATTAAATAACATCTCAAAACTAACACCTGCCGGGTATTTTCTTGAAAGTTCGGATCTGATCCTTTCAAGTTTCTTTAAGAATTCAGGGTCCACCATAAATTCCACCTTAAATTTCTGTTTCACCTCTGCCTCTTCAGCAGAATCAGTTTCAACGTCGGGAGTGATTTTCGCGCCCTGCTTACCGGAATCTGTCTCAACGTTGAGACTTTTACTGTAATTATTAACACCAGGATCACTACCGGCGCCGGTGGTAAATATCTTGCCACTTTCTCTTTTTCCTATCTCCGGACTTTTCCCCTCTGAACTATTTGTTCTAAGGAATATCGGTTTGATTGTATCGAAATAATTTTCCCCGGGGGAGTACCTGGCCACAATTCCTTCTACACTTCTTGTGGACATATTTTTTAATTAATTTCAAATAATAAGTGCAATTTAAAAAAGCTCAATTCAATTAAACATCAGATTAACGAAACATTGAGAACAATTCAAAATACCGCGTGTTCTTGACTATAATTGTTAAAAAGATTATATTGCGGAAAAGAAACGAAGTTTTAATGTTTCTATTTTAAACCTTCGGGGCGGGGTGAAATTCCCCACCGGCGGTAAAAGTCCGCGAATGGGTGGAAACCCATTGACTCGGTGGAATTCCGAAGCCGACAGTAACAGTCTGGATGGGAGAAGGTAAAGATGAGACAGCAAGCTTCAACTGCTATCAAATTCATATTAACCCTTTTCCATTTAAATACCAGAGATGCCCGAAGTTTAGTTTTGTTTTGCTGACTGGGGAGTTTCTTTTGAACTCAGATGAATTGTATCTAGGGAGAGCTATTGAGCTTGCCAGGAAAGGTATTGGAGATACTTTCCCTAACCCCAATGTCGGCGCTGTTGTTGTTTCAGACGGCAGAATTGTCGGGGAAGGGTATCACAAGAAAAAGGGTGAGCCCCATGCTGAAGTTGAAGCTATCAATGAAGCCGGCTCTGAAGCACGGGGGGGTACTATTTATCTGAATCTAGAGCCATGCTGTCACTACGGAACGACACCGCCCTGCACCGAACGAATAATACAGGCAGGTCTTAAGCGTGTTGTTTTCAGTATATACGATCCTGATCCCAGGGTTAGCGGAAAGGGGGCGCGAATCTTGAGGGAAAACGGGATCGAAGTGGAAACGGGTGTTAAATCGTGGGAGGCTATGGAAATAAATCTTCCTTTCATTCACAGGTGTGAAACAGGCAAACCCCTGGTTATTTTGAAGTTAGCTTTGACCCTTGACGGTTGTTTAACCGTGGAACCGAACGGATGGTTTACTTCGGAAGAATCAAGAAAGTATGTTCATTATTTGAGAGCTCTAACTGATGCTGTTGCTGTCGGGATTGGGACGGTAAAATCGGATAACCCCGTTTTGGACAGGCGTTTTTTTGAAAGGAAGTTGCCACCGCCTGTCAGGTGTGTATTTGATTCGAAACTTGATTTTCATCTTGAGAGCTCCTGGTTCAACGACGGCGAAAGAATTATGATTTATTGTTCGGAAGACGCGAATACGGCTAAGGCAGAATCTCTGAAGGAAGCAGGGGCTGAGGTTATTCCATTATCTGAAAATAACGGCAGGATAGATCTTGAAAGATGGATTGAAGATCTTTCAGAAAGATCAATCCATTCTGTTCTTGTAGAGGGTGGAGCCGGCATAGCAACCTCTTTTATAAAGAAGCGGCTTGCTGACAGAATGTTTATATTTTTTGCTTCACGAATTTCCGGAAAGAAGGGGCTTTCTTTCTTTATGGAAGACGAGGAGCCGGATTGGATTAAAGGGGGAGGGTTGAACCCAAGCCGTGTTTCTCTGTCCGGAAGTGATATTGTTGCCGTATATGATAATCCGGTAATTGAAGGATATTTCAAGAGATTGGCGGGCGATTGAGTTGTTTACAGGTTTGATTCAGGAAGTGGGAAAGGTTGCCTTCCTGCGCAGGCATTCGCGGGGAGCGGGTCTCTCTGTAAAAATGGCTGGGAATGTTGACGTTGGAGAGAGTATCGCGGTAAATGGAGTATGTCAGACAGTAAGCCGGGTTCTCAAAGACGGCTTTGAATGTGATATCCTGCCGGAAACGTTAAGAGTCACTAACCTCGGTGAGTTGAAATCCGGCGCGAGTGTTAATCTCGAGAAAGCCCTTTTGCCGGGTGATAGAATGGGAGGTCATATTGTTAATGGCCATGTGGACGGTGTTGGTACCGTAAGAAAATTATCGAAAAGACCTTATTCCTTGAATATTAAATTAGAAAAAGAGATGTTCGATTATATTGTCCCGAAGGCTTCTATAGCGGTAAATGGAATCAGTTTAACTATAGGTCCTGAGCCGGGCAGCGGGTGTTTCGATGTTTATATTATTCCTCATACGTGGGAAAATACGAATCTCAGATTTGTCCGCCCCGGAAACAGAGTGAATATTGAAATTGATATTCTTGCCAGGTATGTAAAAGAATTCACGCGTAAACTAAAATAACGGAATAAATATAAAGCTGAGAGGTGAAAGATAGTGAAAAATTTTTGTACGGTTGAGGAAGCGATCGAAGAAATACGCCAGGGAAGGATGCTAATAGTAGTTGATGATGAAAACAGGGAAAATGAAGGGGATATTGTGATGGCCGCGGAAAAAGTGGATGCGGATGATGTTAACTTTCTGGCACATCACGCTAGAGGACTTATCTGTGTTTCACTGGAGAATGAACGGGCCGATAAATTGGGACTTGATATGATGGTTAAGAAAAACACCGCGAGGATGGGCACTTCTTTTACCGTCTCTGTTGACGCGAAAAAGAACACAACAACCGGGATTTCAGCTTTTGATAGAGCGGTTACGATAAATGCTCTTGTTGACCCGGACACAAAACCTGAGGATCTAGCCAGGCCCGGACATATATTTCCTCTGAAAGCCGTAAGGGGAGGGGTCCTTCGCCGGGCGGGACATACAGAGGCGTCAGTTGATTTTGCGAGACTCGCGGGGCTTCATCCGGCGGGTGTTTTGTGTGAGATTATGGCGCCGGACGGCAGTATGGCAAAGAGACCGGAGCTTATTGAAATGGCGACCAAATTTGATCTTAAGATAGCCACAATAACCGATTTGATCGAATACCGGAGGCGCAAAGAAAAATTAGTAAGGAGGGGGGCGAGAGCTTCACTCCCGACGAAATACGGGGAATTTGAACTTTTCTCTTATGAAGGCAGTATTGACAAGTCTGTGAGTGTCGCGCTTGTTATGGGGTCTCCTGAAAAGGACGAGAGCCCGCTTGTAAGGGTTCATTCTCAATGTCTTACCGGCGACGTGTTCGGATCACTTAGATGTGATTGTGGAAATCAGTTGAATAAAGCCCTGGAGATGATAGCTGAAGAAGGAAGTGGAGTATTTCTTTATATTCAGCAGGAGGGACGGGGGATAGGACTGATGAACAAGGTTCGGGCTTACGAGCTTCAGGATAAAGGCAGAGATACAGTCGAAGCGAATATTGAACTGGGATTCCCCGCCGATTTACGAGATTACGGAATAGGCGCCCAGATTCTTGCCGATCTGGGGCTGCACAAAATAAGGCTTATGACAAATAACCCAAAGAAGATTGTCGGGCTTAAAGCTTATGGGTTGGAAGTGATCGAGAGAGTGCCGATCGAAATTGCTCCTAACAGGAGGAATATAAAATATCTTTCATGCAAGAGAGATAAACTCGGACACATCCTGAAGGATCTCGATAAGACAGAAGAATGGAGAAATCTGAATCAAACCAATGGAAAGGAGAAATAAATGGTTATCGAAAAAGCCGGAAATCTCTTAGGCAAAGGAAAGAAATTCGCTATAGTAATTGGCCGTTTTAACGAGCTTGTTACGGGGAAGCTGCTCGAAGGAGCTCTGGATTGTCTTGAAAGACACGGTGTGGATAAGGATAATATTACTGTCTGCCGTGTTCCCGGATCTTTTGAGATTCCACAGGCGGCAAAGAAGCTGGTGTCAACGGATATTGACGGTATTATTTGCGCCGGCGCTTTAATCAGGGGAGATACACCTCATTTTGATCTGCTTGCAAGCCAGGTTGTCAAGGATGTTTCAAATATAGCCGTCAGTTCAGGTATGCCCGTATCGTTTGGAATTATAACGGCGGACACACAGGAGCAGGCACTGGAAAGAGCGGGCAGTAAGGCGGGGAATAAGGGATGGCAGGCAGCTATGTCGGCACTCGAAATGTCTAATCTATTCGATGATATTGGATGAAAAGGTGAGGATTTGAGTCGAAGAAGAAAAGCCAGGGAAATAGCCCTACAGGCGTTATATGCCGTGCAGTTATCTTCTCAGGATTGGGAAAAAGCGCTCAGCGAGAATGTTTCAAGGCGTCATTCCAGCGGAGAAGCTGTTGATTACGCGGAGGCTTTGGTCGAGAGAGTTGTAAAGGAAAGTGGAAAACTGGATTTAATGATAGAGGAAGTTCTTGAGAACTGGGATTTTGAGAGAATATCCGTTGTAGATCTTTTAATATTGAAAATAGCTCTTGTCGAGCTCATCCATTTTCCGTCTACACCAAAGAATGTTATAATCAACGAAGCAGTTGAAGTGGCGCACCGGTTCAGTTCAAAAAATGCCGGCGAATTTGTTAACGGTATTCTGGACGAACTTGCCAGCCGGATTCGTGATTGAATCGATAGAAAAGCGGGTATTTGAGTAAAATGGAATAAATACTGCTTTTTTTACGCAAATGTTTCCCGGTAATTTATAGTGGTATTATTATTTGAGGTTACATAATATGAGTGAAAAGCACATCTCTGAGAAAAGGCACTGGAACAGTTTCTGGGAACAGTCACCTGACGTTAATCAGGTTTATGACAATGAGGAAAGAGTAAGCAGACATTTTACAGAAATTGTCCCGCCTGAAGGTTTGAGGATACTTGAAGTTGGAGCCGGCTCGGGAAGAGACGGGATTTTGTTCTCCCGAATGGGAGCAAGGGTTGTTTCTCTGGATTACAGCAAAAGTGCGCTGGGGCTGGTTAAATCACAGCTTTCGAGTGGTGATTCCGTGGACCTCTGCTGTGGTGACGCGTTTTCTCTGCCCTTTAAAGATGAAACGTTTGATCTTGTTTTTCACCAGGGACTTCTGGAACATTTCCGAAATCCGGACGATATGATAAAGGAGCATAAGCGGGTTATTAAGAAGGGTGGTTATCTTCTCGTGGATGTACCACAACGGTACCATTACTATACGGTTGGTAAACATCTGCTGATATCTCTGGGAAAATGGTTCGCGGGATGGGAGACGGAGTACAGCGTGAAAGAGTTGGAGAGAATGCTGGAAAGGCAGGGGCTGACCGTTGTAAAGAGTTATGGTGAATGGTTGAATCCCCCTATATGGTTTCGAATGCTTCGGAAAGGACTTGTCAGGTTTGGAATAAGAATTTCTATGTATCCGGCGGTTTTCTCAGCCCTGAGAAAAATCTTTCAAGGTCCGAGAAGATTTATTCTTAACATGAGATGTACTCTTTATACAGCAGTTGTCATTGGAAGTATTGCCCGGAAAGATTAAAGGAAGGTTTGTTTTGAGGTTTCTTGCTCTGAACTGGAGAGATATAGAACATCCCGAAGCCGGCGGAGCTGAGGTGCATCTGCATGAAATACTTACTTTCCTTGTTAAGTGGGGACATAATGTGACACAAATTTCTTCCGCTTTTCCCGAAGGAGAATCCCAGGCAGTAGTCGATGGAGTAAGGATTCTAAGATCCGGACACTGGTTTGACGCGAATTTCACATTGCCTATCTTTGCCAGGCGTATAATGAAATCGAATACTTTTGATGCTGTTATTGAAGATATAAACAAACTTCCCTTTTTTATGCCCCTTTATACAGATATCCCCGTTCTTGGAGTGGTACCCCATCTTTTTGGCACTACAGTATTTCGTGAAGCAAATTGGTTGATAGGTTCATATGTTGTTATTATGGAAAAACTTATACCATATATATATAAGAACAACCGATTTATGGTTATAAGTCCAAGTACTAAAAGTGACCTTTCCGGCAGGGGAATAGCCCCCGACAGAATAGATGTTGTATTATGCGGTCTGAATCACCAGCTATATCGTAATCTTGATCTGGAGAGGAATGAAGATCCGACGATAGTTCATCTGGGAAGGCTTAGAAAATATAAGAGTGTTGAAATAGCAATCCGGGCGGTAGAAATTATAAGAAAAAAACTACCTAAAGCAAAGCTCTTGATAATTGGAGACGGGCCCTATAAATCAGTACTTGAAGATACCGTTGAGAAAGCAGGCATGGAAGAGGCAGTTGAATTTAAGGGGTACATGGAAACGGAAGATGTTGTAAAGTGTCTTAATAAGGCGCATCTTCTGATTAATCCGAGTCCGAAAGAGGGATGGGGATTAACGGTTGTGGAGGCGAACGCCTGCGGTATGCCTGTTGTAGCAAGTGACAGGCCGGGGCTTAGGGATTCCGTATGGGTAGGTGAAACAGGATATCTCGTTCCCTACGGTGATGAGAACGCGTTCGCGGAAAAGTCCCTGGAATTGCTTTTGAACAGGGACCTCTGGAGTAAGATGAGCAAAAACGCTCTGCGGCGCGTAAAAGAGCTTACATGGGAACGTTGCGCCCGCGAGAGTGAATCAATTTTAAAGAGAGTAGTTGAAGGTTGATAAACCGGAGGAGTTATTGTTGAAAAGAAGAAAAATCCTCTTTCAATGGGTTAAAATAATAATCAGTGCCGGGTTGATTACTTTCTTGATCTGGAAAATATCACCGGCCAAAATATCACACTATATCAAAGATATAGATCCATTTTTGCTAACCGCGGCTCTTTTAGTCTTTCTCCTGAGCAGTTTCCTGGGAGCTGTTCAATGGTATATTCTCCTTAAGAAGAGCGAGCTGAATTTGTCTTTCTCCAGGGTTCTTAATCTCTATTTTGTCGGTTTGTTTTTTAATAATTTTCTTCCGGCAAATGTAGGGGGCGACGCATACAAGATATTCGATGTATCAAGGATGGGTAATGACCCATACAAAGTATTCGCGATCACGTTACTCGACAGGATATTCGGTATATTCGGTCTTTGTATCCTGGCACTTGTATCTTCACTGATTCTGCTTCCTTCCGGGGATATAGGCAATATTAGTATGTATATATTGCTTTTCGCGGCTATCGTGGGAGGAATTCTTATATTAATGTTGAACAGGCGGCTGGCAAAACTTCTTAGAAATATTCTTACGCGAATAAAGCTGTGGAATATTGGAGAGCGCCTGGATATAATATTTAATCAGCTTGGAGGGTTGAGAGACCTCAAGTTCTTAATGACTAAAATTGTTTTACTTACTCTTTCAATCCAGTTTTTAAGGATTATGACTCATGTCATAGTAGGAAGATCGATTGGGATGGAGATGTCTATATGGATTTATCTATATTTCTTCGTTTTTGTGCCGCTACTTGGGATAATTATGATTTTACCAATTTCAATAAACGGACTTGGAGTTCGTGAGGGAGCTGGAGTTCTGCTGTTTACCAGCGTTGGGATTCTGGCTGAACAGGCGCTGCTTGTTGAATTCCTTACCTACGCCGTTATGGTTACAGTAAGTTTATCCGGCGGTATACTCTTTTTAAGGAGGAATATAGGCAGTCGATAGGAGAAATATTATTTCCAATTAAGATGGAATTGTTTTAGTTTAAATTAGTAGAATAAGATATTATGATTTAATGGTTTTTAAGGGAAGATGCTATGTCGGAAAAGAGAATACATTATATTATTTCAGTCTTAATTTTTATAGTCAGCCTGACGGTTTATCTGCAAACTATGGCCGCGAGTGTTTCATTCTGGGACAGCGGTGAATTTATAGCAACTTCCCATATTTTAGGTATTCCTCATTCTCCCGGCACCCCCCTTTATGTACTTGTGGGAAAAGTCTTTTCTCTATTACCTCTGCCGCTAACCATTGCTCAGAAAGTTAACCTTCTTTCAGCAGTATTTGGAGCACTTGCCGTTTTAGTGGCATATTTGATTATGGCCGAAGTTCTCAGCCTGATGTTCGGCAGGATGAAAAACGGCTTAGAGAAATTTATCCACTACTCAGGTCCCGCGGCCGGCGCTTTGTATTTAACATTCAGTGATACTTTCTGGTGGAATGCTACTGAAGCGGAAGTATATTCACTGAGCGCGTTTCTGATGGGACTGACTATTCTATTGGCTCTGAAGTGGTATAGAAACCCTGACGGAAAAGTCAGCGCCCCGAAAAGGCAGACAATAATCGAAGAAAAAGGAAAAACTGAGGGAAGTAAAATACTGCTTACACTGGACGAAAAGGGAAAGAAGCATTCCCGCAATCTCGCGCTGTTTATTATTTATCTTTTTTCACTCGGCATCGGATTTCATCTTGGAACTATTCTGACAGCCGGGGGCATATTTCTGCTCTTTTTTATAGTTAAAGAAAAAACATTCAGCAACTTTGAATTTATCGTATTCGGGTTTGGTATGGCTGTTATTGTTGCTGATATGACGATGTACAAGAATTCAATGATTACGGTCGTAGGTTTGCTGATTCTAGCCGTTCTTCTGATATGGACTATATTGTCTGAAGGAAAATTTGCCGTTACAGCGACCGCTCTCTTTCTGCTGGGTCTGTCCGTGCATTTGTTTCTCTATATCCGTTCAGGATTGAATCCCCCGATCGATGAAGTAGATCCCGAAACATGGAGGGCTTTATACGCGCATATTCGACGAGAACAGTATCCCCCGATGAATATTTTTAACAGGAAAGCTTCTCTGATATTTCAGTTTCAGCATTTCTGGGGTTACTTCCGCGAGCAGTTCAGGATGCTCGGTGACATTATGATTGGGCGCTTTAATTTAGGCAGAGCCAGTATGATTATCCCCTTTGGATTGGGGCTTTACGGGATAATTTCAAATTATTACAGAGAGAGGAAAAGCTGGATTGTTAATTTTACGGCTCTGGCCTTGAATTCAATAGGATTGATTCTCTTTCTCAATTTCAGTGATCATGAGGTCAGGGAGAGGGACTACTTTTATAGCGGGGCTTTCTATTTTTTCTCTATCTTTATCGGGATCGGGGCGAGCGCGTTTCTAATTCTGCTCAGGGATTATTTTAAAACCAAAGGGGCTAAATTCAGGCGCCCGACAGTAGCGGTAGGAGTTATTATTATAGTTTTATCGATACTGCCCGCGAGATATCACTGGTTTGAGCATGACAGATCTGAGAATTATATTGCAAGAGACTACGCTTACAATATGCTGGCTTGCCTGGAGCCTGACGCGGTTATTTTCACCAATGGTGATAACGACACTTTTCCCCTGTGGTATATTCAATGTGTCGAAAATTTCAGGAATGATGTATGCGTGGCCAATCTCAGTTTATTGAATACGAATTGGTATATAAAACAGTTAAGGGATATGAAGGCCGGCGCGCCAATTAAACTGAACGATTCAGAGATTGAAAACTTAAATCCCGTAAAACTCAAAGACGGCAGTATAGCCTGGAAACGAGACAGAGCTGTTCAGCATATAATACGGAACTCGATATGGAAACGTCCTGTTTATTTTGCGGTTACAGTTCCGCATGAAGTGTGGGAGCCTTATAAACAGAATCTTGAAATGGAAGGAATGGTGCGCAGAATTGTACCCTACAAGGGGGAACACCTTCTTAATGAATTTTTAATGACAAGGAATTTTGACGATATTTATAAGTACCGCGGGGTACTAACTGACAAAATGAAAAGAGATACGTCGGTATTTAAGAACAAAGACACAAAAACGATGTTTATTAATTTCTCAGTCGCAGCGTTTCAATTAGCTCAGGAGGCGGCGAGAGACGGAGATTATGAAGAAGCTGCCAGTCGGGCTGAACTTTCGATTGAATTTAATTCCTCTTTTGACTACGCGAAGAAATACGCGGGAATCTATTATGTTAGAAACGGGGAGCTGGCCAAAGCTGTTCGACACTATGAAGAGTTGTTAAAGAATTATCCCGAGAGAGCGGACTATTTTACAGGTCTTGTTGCGGTTTACCGTGAAGCGGGAAAACCGGCCATGGCAATTGACGCGGTAGATAAGGGTATTAGGATGTTTCCTGATGAGAGAGATATTTATGCTTATGGTTTCCAAATCTCCGTGGACCTTGGGGATTACAGCCGGGCAAAATCATATATAGATAAATGGCTGGTACGTCATCCGGAGGATTCTGAATTCAGCCGGCTTAAGAGACAATTTGAACAAGAGAGCAAGAGCGATTCCGGATTAAATTTACCGGAATAGAAAAGGGACTTTCTAAATTATGAAGAACAAGGTGTTAGTGACGGGAGCCGCCGGATTTATTGGTTCAAATGTTTGTGAGCGGCTTATCGCGGACGGATATCAGGTGTTGGGAATAGATTCTTTTACTGATTATTACAGTCCGGAACGAAAACGGAAGAATATAGAGAATATTATTTCTGACAGTAATTTTGAATTGTTGGAAGAAGATATCAATGATTTTGATTTTCGGGGGATGATTGAAGGTTACGACTGTGTTTTTCATCTTGCCGCTCAGGCTGGAGTGAGGATGAGCTGGGGGCGGGAGTTTTCGATTTATGTTGATTCAAACATTCTTACAACACAGAAAATCCTCGAAGCGCTTAAGGAAAACGTCAGAACAAAGCTCGTTTATTCAAGCTCAAGTTCAGTATACGGAGAAACAGACAAGCTTCCAATGAAGGAGGAACAGAAATTAAAGCCGCTGTCTCCTTATGGAGTGACAAAGCTGTCCGGAGAACATCTGTGTGAGCTGTATAGAAATAATTATGATGTAAATGCTGTTTCTCTGAGATATTTTACAGTTTACGGGCCGAGGCAAAGGCCTGATATGGCCTTTAGCCGTTTCATAACTTCAGCTCTTGCCGGTGAGGGAATAGAGATTTACGGGGATGGTAAGCAGACCCGGGATTTTACATACATATCGGACGCTGTTGAAGCAAACATATTGGCTATGAAATATGACGGAGAAGAGAGCATCTTCAATATAGGGGGAGGAAGCAGAGTCTCCATACTTGAAGTACTGGAATTAATAAAGACCGGAATTAACGAGGATTTCGATATTACTTTTCTTGACAGGGCTAAAGGTGATGTTCTCGATACATGGGCTGATACTTCAAGGGCAAAAAGGGAACTTGGATTTTCGCCGGAAATCGGTCTCGAAGAAGGTCTCAAGCGGGAAATCAGGTGGTACCGTGATCTCTTAAACTCCCGGTAAATGAGAAGATAATATGGAAAAGAAACATAACATCTCGGTGGTTGTTCCTCTCTTCAACGAGGAGAGGAGTCTCGAAGAGCTTTATAATCGTTTAACGGCCGTGTTGGAGAAAATAGCCAATTATTACGAAATATTATTTGTTGATGACGGGTCGACTGACGGTTCTTTGAAAATTCTCCATTTATTGCGGGAGAAAGACAATCACGTTAAGATAATAAGTTTCCTGCGTAATTACGGCAAATCAGCAGCCCTGTCAGCTGGATTTGATGCCGTAAAAGGTGATATTGTAATTACAATTGATGCTGATCTTCAGGATAATCCCGATGAAATTCCAGGACTTATCGAAGTGATAGATCAGGGAGCGGACCTTGTTTCCGGCTGGAAAATTAACCGTAAGGATCCTGTTACCAAGACCATACCCTCAAAGATTTTTAACTTTGTTACTTCGCTTGTGAGCGGCATTAAACTTCACGATTTCAACTGCGGGCTAAAGGCATATAGGAAAGAAGTTACCAAACGGGTATTAATCTATGGTGAACTCCACCGTTTTATTCCAGTTCTGGCAGCCTGGGAAGGATTTAAAATATCTGAAGAAGGGGTAAGCCATTTCGAAAGGAAATTCGGTAAAAGTAAATACGGCACGAGAAGATTTCTTAATGGTTTTTTTGATCTAATGACTGTTATTTTTATTACTCGACGATCTACTTCACCTCTGCATTTCTTCGGGCGCATAGCTTTCTTCTTCCTGGTAATCGGAGGGTTAATTAATCTGTATTTTCTGATTCAGTGGCTCACAGGCAACGGGTTGCATGTGAGACCTGTTATGGTCGGCGGGATGATCTTGATTGTAATGGCTGTTCAAATCGGCTCTTTTGGATTACTTGCTGAACTCTTTTCATCCCGGACCACGAAATCTTTTTCATTCAGAGAGTATTTAATCGATGATTAATACCGGTGAGAGCGATTGTCAGAGAATTTGTCTTGTTGGACCGGCTTATCCCTACAGGGGAGGTATATCCCATTATAATACAAGACTTGCCGAAGAATTGAGAAAAAAGTACAGAGTTTATCTCGTAAATTATAAACGTCTTTATCCGGAATTTTTATTTCCCGGCAAGACTCAATTTGACGAAAGTAAAAATCCTCTTCTGGTTGATTCTGACAGGGTCATAGATTCTGTTAATCCCTTTTCCTGGATAAAAACAGCAGTCCGCATTATCCGTTTTAAGCCGGATATTGTAATTGTTCAATGGTGGCAACCCTATCTTGCTTTCGCGTTGTCGAAGATATGTTCTATTCTGCGTCTTCTATGCGGCGGAAAAATTATCTATATCTGCCACAATGTTCTTCCTCACGAACGATCGGTACTTGACGGTATTCTCACCAGAATGGCGTTTCTTCCCGCGGAAGGGTTTATTGTTCAGTCAAAGGAAGACAGAGACAATTTGGTTAGAATAAAAAAAAATGCCGATTTTATCCTGAGGCCTCTTCCAATCTTCGATTTTTTCAGAAAAGGAGATATTACAAGGCGGCAGGCGAGAGAAAATATTCAGGCGGATTATGATAATATTATTTTATTTTTCGGTTATGTAAGGCCATATAAGGGGCTGAAGTATCTCCTTGAAGCAATGACCACGATTCTGAAAAATGTACAGGTTCATTTATATGTCGTGGGTGAATTCTATCAGGACAGCTCTTTTTATAAAAACTTTGTCAAAGAGAATGGGCTTTTGGGCAATGTTACTTTTATTGACCGTTATGTTGATAATGAAGAAGTGGAAAATTTCTTTGTTGCCTCCGACCTGGTTGTGCTTCCCTATATTTCAGCTACTCAAAGCGCTATTGTTCAGATAGCCTTGTCTTTTGACAGGCCTGTTGTTGTTACGGATGTGGGAGGGCTTCCTGAAGTAGTCTCGGAAAACAGAACCGGTTTTATCGTTCCTCCGGGGGATGAGAAAGCTCTGGCCTCGGCAGTGACGAAATTCTTCCTCGAAGAATGGAATCTTAAGATGTCACCCTGTTTTGAAGAAGAAAAGAAACGTTTCAGCTGGGAAGGTATGGTTTCCGCTCTCGAAGAACTTTTCAGAAAGTAATATTGGAGAAGATTAAATTGTCTCAAAAATTAATTCACGTGATTGTACTTAACTGGAATGGGAAAGATGTAATAGAGGAATGCCTCGAGTCTCTTTCCGCGGTTGATTATTCTCCTATAGAAATAACAGTGGTAGATAATGCTTCTACGGATTCATCTTTGAAGATAGTGAGGGAAAGATTTCCTCAGGTTAATATTATTCGCAATAAAGAAAACCTATTGTTTGCCGGGGGTAATAATGTGGGCCTTCGGAAATGTATAAAGGAGGGGGGAGAGTTATTCCTACTGTTGAATAATGACACTGTTGCAGCGCCTGATTTTATCTCTGAGATGATAAGGGTTTTCGAGCGTCCCGATGCGGGTATAGCGGGAGCAAAAATATACTATTTTGATAATCCTGAGAGGATATGGTACGGAGGGGGCGGATTTTATCCTTTGATCGCCCTGCCCCGTCATCTGAATATAAGGAAACTCGACAGGGGAATCGATAAAGCAGTAGAAGAGACGGGTTATGTTACTGGCTGCGCGATGATGATAAGAAGGGAAGTATTGGAGCAGATTGGTCTCCTTGATCCCGGCTATGAGATGTATTGTGAAGATGTTGATTTCTGTCTCCGCGCGCTGAAAGCGGGATGGAAATCTTATTATTCTCCCGAGGCTCATGTATGGCATAAAGTAAGTTCAAGCAGTGGCGGAGGTTTTACTCCATATAAACTGGAAAAGAGGATTGTCAGTACATACAGACTTTTCAGACTGCATAAGTCACGGGTGTGGAGAATTCTGGTTTTCCCCCTTTACGGATTTTTATTTGTTTTGCTGGCATTCGCTTTTTCCCTCTCTTGGAACTGGGCTCTTTTCAGAAGCCTTTTCAAGGGCGTTCGGGGTGTATTTGATACTATGAGAAATATGTAGTCAGACATGTTTACTAAAAGATATTAAAATGTTAGAATGTTAAATAGCTTGAGACAACCCTTTGTGGTAAATGTATATAACAGAAGGGACGTTAATTTCCAATTATACCTTTTTAGCGCTGGAACGAACGGATTATATTTTGAAGAGGAGAGTTTGATTGGTTGATATAGATCAGGGACAAAAAGGAGATCTTTCCGGTTTTGATCCTGTTATTAAACTGGATAGGATTTCCACGTGGAAGAGGACATTGATTGTCGGCGCGGTTCTGCTTATTGTTATAGCTGTTTTAATGCCGGGCATCTTTTTTCAGAATAAGATTTTCTTTGTTCCTGACAGCAAGACTCCTGTCAGTTTTGCTTCAGTTGGAAAAGAAGCTCTCGATTCGGGGATATATCCGCTCTGGAATCCTTATCTTTTTTCCGGGATGCCGAGTTTTTCGAGCATGGCCTATAATCCATATGTCTATCCACTAAGCTGGATAACACATTTCTTACATAAATCTCTGGCTTTTCCCAGGATGACCTGGCTTATACTTCATTATTTCCTGGCGGGTGTAGGGATTTATCTATTGTTACGCTCTTTCGGTGTTTTATCTTCAGTGTCGCTGATTTCCGGGGTGCTCTTTATTATGCTTCCGAATTATCTCGCTATGGGAGCTAATGGACACGGTTCCAAGGCCTGCGCTGTGGCGTTTATGCCTTTCGCTGTTCTTTTTGCCAGGCGATTGCTGTCGGGTGATAGAAAGATTATGATGGCAGGTCTTCTCTCTCTTACGCTGGGTGTTCAAATGCTTCGCGGCCATGTTCAGATTTCTTACTATACTTATCTTGTCGTAGGGCTTCTTTTTATCTTCGAGACTGTATATTTGTTCCGGAAGGGTAAGAAGAAGGATTTAGCCGTCAACACTATCCTGATATTCCTTTCCTTTATCATTGCTGCCGGCATAGCTTCTATTCTCATTATGCCCCTGAAACATTACGCTCAGTTTTCTATCAGAGGCGGAGGCGCCGGCGGAGGGCTGGAATACGGATATGCCACGAGCTGGAGTTTGCATCCCAAGGAAATGTTGACCTTTGTGTTTCCATGGGCTTTCGGGTTCGGAAAAATGACCTACTGGGGATACATGCCGTTTACAGATTATCCCAATTATCTGGGAATTGTAACTGCTCTTTTTTCCGGCGCGGCGTTATTTCTTATAAAAACCAGATGGAAGTGGTTTCTCGCCATTACAGCTTTGTTGTCAACTTTATTGAGTTTCGGAAAATTCTTCCCTCTTTTTGGATTTATGTTTAAATACTTTCCGTATTTCAACAAGTTCAGGGTTCCGGTAATGGTGCTTATCGTTCAACAGCTTATGGTTGTCGTTCTCATGGGGCTTGGCATTCAAAAGTTTGTAAACTTGTATAGTGAAGGTGTTTTGTTCAGTTCAAAAAGCAGAAAAGTTTTCAAATATTCTATTATCGCCTGTGCTGTAGTTCTTTTTCTTGTTTTTGTCGCCAGCAGCGGAATACAGGAGAGAATATTAAACAGCCGGGTAGCGGATAAAGTCCGTTATGCCGACAAAGCTGCTGAAGGATTCACAAAAGACCTGATTACAAGAATTTTTCTCCTTACAGCAGTGGCCGCTATTCTACTGGTTGCTTCTGTAAAGAAAATTAGAAAAGGATATTTAATATTAGTCCTCGCCGCTGTCTTGTTCTTAGATCTTTTTCTTCTGAGTAATTCTATAATTCATCCTGAAAGAACATGGGGGCATGAAGGTATGAGGATTGTGAAATCAGGTGAAGAAAGAGAAAAATATAAAGAACCTGACGAAGCGATAAAATTTTTAAAGAAAGACGAGTCATTCTACAGGATATTTCCGGCTCCAGCTGCCGGGTTAGGCAGATGGTCTCACAGCGTTTTTCCTTTCAGCGAGAATAAGTATATGATATCGGGATTATTTTCTACCGGTGGATATCATGCGGCAAAACTGCAAATATATCAGAATGTAATGGATAAAATGTTTGAATTATTCAACAGCAGGACGGTCCCTCTGCAGATTCTTAATATGCTTAATGTAAAGTACATATTTTCTTATAATCCCCTGTTTAATGAAAACGCTACTTTCCCGCTTGTGTGGAAGCAAGGCTCAAAATGTATTTACGAGAACACAAGAGTCCTTCCTCGAATATTTTTTGTTGACAGAATGAAAGTTTTAGAGCCGGAAAAGATGCTTGATTTTATTGCGTCAAGTAAATTTAATCCGGCTAAGCAGGTGCTTCTGGAAAAACCTGTTTCCCTCGAGATAGGATCGGCACAGGGAAGCCATGCTGAGATAAAGAGTTACGGATTGAATTCAATAAAAATAGATGCCCACGTTGAAAATTCATGTATAATGGTTTTAAGCGAGATATATTACCCTGACTGGAGAGTTGAAGTTGACGGTGAAGAAAAAGAGATTCTAAGGGCTGATTACTGTCTGCGGGCATTACCGCTAAAAGAGGGCGATCATAAGATCAATTTTAATTATCAACCTAGAGTGATAGAAGCTTCGTTAACATTATCGATTATAAGCTTTATATTGTCAGTGTTTTTGTCTATAGCCGGGTTTTTAATATTCAGGAGAAAGGTCGGTTGAAATTGGATGCTCTTGTTGTAATCCCCACGTATAATGAAGAGGAGAATGTTCGGGAGATAATAAGCATAGTTCTGGGAGTTTCGGACAATCTGGGAGTATTAATTGTTGATGATAACTCTCCGGATGGAACTGGCGAGATTGCCGAGAGAATAGCAGAGGAAGATGAAAGAGTTAACGTTATTCACAGGCAGGGTAAAATGGGTTTGGGGTCAGCTTATATAGCCGGGTTCAAATGGGCTTTGACGAACACTCCAGCAAAATATATTTTCGAGATGGATGCCGATTTTTCCCATAACCCGGAGGATATCCTCAGGTTTCTCGATGCAATCCGAAATAACGATCTGGTGGTTGGATCCAGATATCTTAAGGGGATAACAGTTGTCAACTGGCCCCTGCGCCGGTTGATTCTGAGTTACGGAGCGAATCTATATACAAGAATTATTACGGGGCTTCCGCTCACAGATTCTACCGGGGGCTTTAAATGTTTCAGGCGCGAAGTCCTGGAAAAAATGCCACTCGAAAAAATTCACAGCGATGGATATTCATTTCAGATCGAGATGAATTACCTATGCTGGAAAAAGGGTTTCCGAATCAAAGAGATTCCTGTAGTTTTTACCGATAGAAGAGTCGGCGTCTCTAAAATGTCGAAAAAGATTGTTTGGGAAGCTGTTTTTCTGGTATGGCGTTTAAGATTTATGAGTATAAGCCATATGAAAAAGTTTAAATAATTCTAATTTAAAAAGACAAATTCTTTATGGATCTTTCAATAGTTATTGTTACTTACAACAGCAAGAATGTAATTGGAAAATGCATTTCCAGTTTGAAAGAATATTCTCCTTCCTGTAATTATGAAATAATAGTAATAGATAATGCCAGTAAAGACGGTACGCCTGAATTTGTAAGCAGCGAATTCAATAATGTCAGGGTAGAAGCAAACAGTAGAAACAAAGGATATTCAGGGGGAGTAAATCAGGGGGTTTCCCTTTCAAAAGGACGTATGGTTTTGATCCTTAATCCCGATATAGTAGTAAGAGAGAAATCTATAGACAGATTATTTGATTTTATGGAAAAGACACCGGACGCGGCGATGGTAGGGTCAAAGCTGCTTAACTCTGATGGATCTCTGCAATATTCCTGCCGGTCTTTTTATACGATAAAGGCTCTTTTTCTCCGGCGGACATTCTTAGGCAAGCTGTTTCCAAGAGCTAAGTCATTGCGCAGGCATCTCATGCTGGATTATGATCATCAAAAAACCAGAAGAGTGGACTGGATTCTTGGAGCCTGCATGATGGTCCGCGCAGAAGTAATTGAAAAAATCGGGATGATGGATGAAAGGTTTTTCCTTTATTTTGAAGATGTTGACTGGTGTTACCGGATAAAACAGTTTGGATGGAATGTTTATTATCTGCCGCGGTCCGTTATGACTCATTTATATATGAGATCGAGTTCACGTTCCATGTTCCGTAAACCGTTCTTGATTCATCTTCTCAGTTTGTTGAAATATTATGATAAATGGAATGTGGTATTCTATTTTTTCAAGAGACACAGGGCGATGCTAAAATCACTGACATTTGTTATTGTCGATATTTTGGCAATTAACGCGAGTTTCTTCCTGGCATATTGGCTTCGCGCGATCGCGGACTCCTTTTTCGCGCATGGTTTGTATCCACTGTCCTGGTATTACTATTTTATTTATTTCTATAACATTATATTTTTCTTCTCATTCCTTTTCGGAAAGCTGTATAGTATCAGGCGTGAGACAAGTTCTATAGAGGAATTCAGCAGAATCATAAAAGCAGTCCTTGTTTCATTGACTGTGATAATGACTTCCACCTATCTGCTTCGTATTAGAATATATTCAAGGGTGATCATACTGGGCCAAGGTGTTTTTGGAATTATTATTGTTTTTACCTTTAGAAAATTAATTCGAACAGTACACCGGTTATTTGTTGAAGCCGGATTTGACCGCAAAAGGGTGGGGCTGGTTGCCAAAAGGGAAGAAACGGAAACTTTTCTAGAATCTGTTTCTTCTTCCCCTGAGCTGGGATTAGATATCGCCGGACATATTAATTACGAAGAGAATTCTTTGGGTACACCCGATGAAATTGTGGAAATTATTGATAGATTTAAAATTCATGAAATATTTATTTTCCCGTCATTCGAGAACACTGATATAATGTTCACCTTAGTATCAAGCAATAAATTCAGTACTATTCAGATAAGGATCGTTTCGCCTATTGCTCGTTTCCTGAGCGACAGAGTAAGGGTCGACAATATAGGAGGGGATTATCTGTTCTCTGTTGAGAAGGGCTCTGCTTTTCAATTGAGAAAGTGGATAATACGTGTTTTTGACATTTCCCTGTCTTCTTTGCTATTACCCATTTCAACAGTACTTTCTTTGCTTTTGAAGTTGTACGGAAAGTGTAGAGTTAATATCTCCTTTTATAGCGAGAGGAGATTTGCGGGAGGTAAAAGAAGAATATTGTGGCCCAGGATAGTATTCGAGTCAGGCAGGGAGGCAAGTGATATTTTCAAGCCCGGGTTATATTTCTCCGTATTGAAAGGAAAGTTAAGTTTTGTGGGAGCTCCTGCTCTTCTCGCCGAGGATAGTATAACACACTTTTGCTCAGAGGGCGCCTATTACAAACCGGGGATTACAGGACGATGGAGAATTTCGCCTACCGGCAACTTTCCCGCTTTAATCGAAGAAGAGATAGTTGCACTGCAAAAACAGTCTTTAACAAATTATATATTATTAATATTTAAATCGTTTTTAGTATCCTTGTCAGGGACTTACCCCGAATGGTTTTATATTGAGGATGGGGAATAATGAAATATTTTATTCTATTGATTGCCGCGGCAGTTATATTTCCCGGTTCAGTGGTCCGCGCTGATATAAACTGGGATGTTTATATATCTCAAAGCAAGGTAAACGCGATAGAGGTGGTGGGGGATAGTCTATGGTGTGCTACGGACGGCGGAATTATGCTGTTTGACAAGGGTGATTCGGTCTATACCTCTTATTTAAACGGTCTTGAATTACGATCGAGTAATGTGGAAGCGGTTACTGTTGACGCGAATAATGATATCTGGGCGGGATTCAGAGGACACGGTGTAGCCCGTATAAGAAATACAGGGCAGGAGGCGAATTGGTATACGGAAGAATACGGTTTAATAAGTGACAGTGTAACCTGTATAGCCAATGTAGATAATGAAATATACTATGGGACAGTGAAAGGTATAGGTAAATTTGTGGAAAAGATTCCTTCAGGGGAAATGGTGCTTACAGATAGTTTGAGCGGTTCAACTATAAATGATATTTTTGCTGTCAACGATACTATTTTATGGGTAGCTGGTTCGGACGGCGTGTCGAGATTCAACAGAGAAAGTTTTGATTATGATTTCTTTCCTCTCAGCAATGCTGTTTCTCTATGCTCTTTTAACGGTAATATTTATTGTGCCACAGACAGCACCATACAGTTTTTAGATGACGGAAAGTGGTCAGTGTTGGGATTTCCCTCCGGCCCCGACAAATATCCGTTTGTTGCTGTAGCCTCCGGAGGCGGGGAGCTCTTTTGTATAACAGCGGACAGACTTTATAATTGGGACCTTTCATCATCTGTATGGCGGAGCGTTGATTTCGTAGGAATGAAGGGTTTATTCTATTCTGAATATAAATTATCTGGGAGGTTCAATCTGAGAGCCCTTGGTATTGACAATGCGGGTATGCCCTGGATTGGCGGTGATAGCGCGGAGAGACCCGGAAGAGGAGTACACATCTGCTCTTATGACGGAGGCGCATGGATAACGAGGAATCCGGGAGGACTTAATTCTAATATAATCAGAAGAGTCGATATGGACCCCGAGGGAGGGGTATGGGTTAGTACGACTTTTTTTGGAGTTTGTTATAATTCAGGGAATGACAACTGGATTTCATATATAGATTCCCTGTCCTATCTCAATTATAACATTGCTCTTATCTGTGATTCAAACGGAAGGCTGTGGAGTAGCGCGCTTGAAAATCCACTTGATATGGTTGAACTTGGAGAACGGCTTGTTGCTGAAGATGACAGGTGGAATAGATTTACCAGAGATGAAGACGGAATATCTTCGAGGCATATAAATATCGCGGAAGACCCCGCCGGTAATATCTGGTTTCTTTCTGATGACGATTATCCTTCGAAAGGATGGGGGATAGATATTGTAAACGCGTCCGCGACCGAGTGGATAAGTATAACACCGAGTAACAGTGATATTGCAGGAGGCAATGTAAGGGACTGCGTTTTTGATGGTTCCAGCGCTTATCTGGCTATCAATGATTACGGCGTTCAAGTGTGGAACACAGGGGGATTTGAATGGTCATCACTTAAGGATCGAAGTGATGATTATTGGTATACTGCTGTTGATCAAACAGATCTTTCAAGTACTGAACTGAACGCTCTTGAGATTATTGAAGATAATTTATGGGTGGCGAGCGGGGGAGAATTATTGAAACAGGGTAGTAGTGGAAATTTGATAATATACACAAGCGATTTGACCGATGAGAAGAGGAAGATATTAAATAATGAGGTAAATGATTTAGATAGGGATGATTTCGGGAATTTATGGGTTGCAACAAGCGCCGGATTGAATATTATTGACAAGAATGGTGAAGTTAAGGGAATTTATACGACTTATGATTACTGGAAATCTAATTTTCAGATCACATATCCCAATTCAGTGATTTCACCCCTTCCCGATGCTTATTGCAAATCCCTTGCTTTCGATGGAGTGAACGACAAAATGTGGGTTGGAACGGGGAAAGGTATCGCCGGTATTGATATGGGAATTCTTTCACCGGAACAAAGCCCCCTTTCGGAATTATTTCTTTATCCAAATCCGGTATATTGTCACAACGGTGATGATGAACTGAAGATTTCTGGTATATCGGGCATTGTGGATGTGGAAATTTACAATATCGAAGGAGAGCTTGTACACGAAAAGGAGAATATTTCTGACGGAGAAGTGATATGGGATATTCTTACAATTAATGGATTTAAGGTCGTCTCCGGCATATATATTGTTAGGGTTATCGGAAATAACAGTTCAGAGATAAGAAAGGTTGCGGTTGTCAGGTGAATAAGAGAAAAAGAATTCTCATAGTGGGAGCGGGCGAAGCCGCTAGAATGGTAGTTTCCAGGATAAAGGAAAACAAAGAACTTGGATTGGTTGTTGTTGGCCTGCTGGATGATAATCCTGACCTTGACGGAAAAAAAATTGACGGTATTCCAGTTTTCGGGAAGACCTCACGTCTGGAAGAGTTTGTACTGGAGAAAAAGATCGATGAGATTATAATAGCGATCCCGACGGCTCCGCGCCCTTTTGTAAGGAATATGATACATCTATGCGGTAGGGCGGGGACTCCATATAAGATAGTTCCCGGTGTCATGGAGATAATCAAGGGTGATGTCAGCATTAATCAGATTCGTGAGGTTCGTGTTGAGGATCTCCTGGGAAGAGAGACGGTTGATTTTGAACTCGATTATATCAAACCCGCTCTATCCGGAAAGCGAGTGCTTGTAACTGGAGCTGGCGGAACGATAGGGAGTGAACTCTGCCGTTATATTTCTTATGTAAACCCCGCTGAACTTATACTTCTGGGGAGGGGGGAGAACAGAATATTTGAGATTGAAGAAGAGTTGAAAACAAAATTCAAAGATATTAAGATATCGACAGTCATTAACAATCTGAGGAATCCGCAGAGGACTAAAAGACTGATTGCTACCATTTCCCCTGATATCATCTATCATACTGCCGCCCATAAGCATGTTCATTATATGGAAGAAGATCCCGAGGAAGCAATTATAAATAATGTAGGTACAACTCTCAATCTTGCCAGGGCTTCCGCAGAAGCTGAGACGGAGCGTTTTGTATTTATCTCTACAGATAAAGCGGCGAATCCCCGAGGTGTAATGGGGGCCTCTAAACGCGTTATGGAGTTGTATTTTTCGACTCACGGGCGCATGGATAAATGCCGTTTTATATCTGTGCGTTTCGGTAATGTGATAGGGAGCGCGGGTAGTGTTGTTCCCCTGTTTCTCAAACAGATTGAAAGGGGAGGCCCCGTTACGGTGAGCCATCCTCAGGCCGCTCGCTACTTTATGACAGTAAAAGAAGCGGCGCTTCTGGTACTTGAGGCGTCTGTAATGGGGGATGGAGGAGAGATATTTATTCTCGATATGGGAGAGGCAATAAACATCCTTGAGATGGCAAAAGATATTATCGTACTTACAGGCCATATTCCGGAGAAGGAGATATCAATAGAATTTACAGGACTGCGTCCCGGAGAGAAGCTCCTTGAAGAGCTTGTAAATGTGGAGGAAAATCTGGTTTCGTCTGAACAGGAGAAGATATTCCTCGCCCGGTCCTCGTCACAAATCCCCGCTGAATTGGATGAAAAGATAGAAAAAATGGTGCAATTTGCCGTAGAGGGAAAGAAAAACAAGATGTTGGAGATCTTAAGAACTCTAGTTGCCGGTTTATATAATTGATATTATTAACCCCGGAGAAGTAATATTTTGGTCAAAATAGAAATTGAAGAAAGAGTTGAAGAAGGCGAAATATACAAACTTTTAGATAAGATTAAATTCCGCAATTTTTTTAATACTCCCATCTGGATTGATATTCTCGAATCATCGTTTAGTGAGTTTTCAGCTCGTTGGATTACCGCCAGAATAGGAAAAACCCTTTTAGGCTTTATGCCTGTTATTTTTATCAAAAGGAATATCTTTTATTTTATTCGCAGTCTCCCTTTCGGAACATACGGAACACCGGTAGCAGAAGATGGAGATATTTCAAAGAGTTTGGTAGAGCAGTTTCTAAAGCTTTCAACATCTTTCAGGTGTCTTAACGCGACCGCTGTAATATTTGATCCGGATTGGGATGAATGGCTCTCTTCTGCCGGGCTGTACGAAGTCGCCGAATGCAGAATTGCTGATTTGAAAGGCGGTTTTGAGGATTATAGAATGGTTAAGCTAAGCAGTTCTAAAAGGAAAGCATGCAATGGCTGCCAAAGAGCGGGTGTTGTTGTAAGACCTCTGAAAACAAAGGGGGAAGTTCTAAACTTTTATGATATCTACACCGATATGGCTGCCCGATGGGGAGGTGTTCATCCTTTTCCCCTAAGTCTTTTTATGGAATTGTTCGTAAAGGGAGGCAGCAATGTTCTGATTCTGGGCGCCTTTCTCGATAACAGGTTATTGGGAGGTCATGTGGATTTTTATTATGGAGATATAGCTCAGGCATGGCAGGCCGGCGTTTCTGAAGAAGCTAAAAGTTACGGAGTTTCCCCTTATCTTGTTCTTCGTGCTATAGAGGAAGCATATAGGAGAAAGATGAAATTCTTTAATATGGGAAGCAGCGGGGGAGACGAAGGATTGATTTATTTTAAAGAGTCGTTGGGTGGAAGAGAATTCAACTATCCGGTAGTAAAATCAGGGAAAAGATGGTGGGAATGGATAAGAAACCTGTAGAATCAGGGCAATCAAGGCTAGTGGAAAATACAGTATCTCTTACTGTATCGGGGATATTCAGTGTTGTCTTTACCCTGACACAACTTGGACTTCTCAGCCGTTTTTTAGGGGGTGAAGAGTTTGGCCTCTTTATCGCTCTAAGAGGATTGCATATCCTTCTTGCCACATTAATTCTCCTTGGTTTGCCGCAGGTACTTATGAGATTTATACCTTCCTATCAGGGAAGAGGAATGAGAAAAAAGGCTTTTCTTCTTTTCCTTTCCTCAACGGGGATCGTTCTGTTTCTAGGTGCACTGCTGTATTCTGCAGCAGATCTCTGGAAGGGATGGATGCCTTCGAGACTGACGGAATTGCTTATCAGCAGAGATATTATATTCTGGCTGACACTTGCTTCTATCACACTCGGACTTAAGTTGTTGCTTTACGGGGCATTCAAAGGGTTAAGGGTTATGAGCGCCCAGATGGTTTTGGAGCTTTCCTGTCTAGGTCTCTTTACGGGATATATTTTCTTTACAAGGAACAGTCTGAGTGTTATTTCGCTTTTCCGCGCGCTTTTTGTAATTAATTTTCTTGTCTGCCTTACGGGGTTTCCTTTCTATTTCAGTTTGTCAAAACGTCTGATCGGCAAAGAGATAATCAGGAAAGACAATATTATCCTTCCGAAATTATTTCCATACTGGGGAAATTGCCTTCTCTTGAGCTTTGTAGCGCTTGCTTTTACCGATATTGACCGTTTTGCAATGTCATCAATGCTTCCAGTAGCGATGATTTCCGTATTTCATATAGCTTCCAGGATAAATGTGTTTCTGAAGAGATTCCTGGGATTTCCAATTATTGCCCTTCAGCCTGAAGTGACAAGGCTTTATGAAGAAGGCAGGTGGGGTGAATTCAAAAGTAAAATTGTTCTTTTTACAAAAGTAACTTTTGTCGCTTCGTTGCTAATGGTTGCCGTAGTTGCAATTACGGGGGGTGATATTATATCGTTAATTGCCGGAACAGGATATAAAAACGCCTATACAATTTTATTGATCCTTTTGCCGACAGTACCTATCGCCGCTTTCATTGCCCCCCTTCTGGTAACGATGAAGGGGCTGCATTATATAAAATGGGCACTTCTTTGTGATTTAATCTGGATGATCGTCTATTTTGGCGGATTTCCATTTTTTGTTTCCCGTTTGGGATTGAAGGGAATGGCGGTCGCCCAACTGATTGCTTCTATCACCCAGATGCTATGTGCCGTTCTGATAGCTCGAAAGCAGGGCTTCTACGGAGGTATAGGGAGACGTGTATTCCGCGTTATACTCATAGTCGCGGTTATAATACCTGTTGGTATTTCAGCCGCGACTCTCTTGGGTCTGTGGGTATCGTTGTTATCCTTCGCAATGTTCCCTTTTTTATGCCGATTTGTCTTCGGGCAGTTAGGTTTGTTTGAACCCGATGATGTGGAGCAGATTCTTAGTTTGATAAAATTCCGGTGGGGTAAGAGAATTGCCGGATGGTTTTTTCAGTTTGAAGTAGCATGAAAGAAAAACGAATATTAGTAATTGTGAATTTTTTCCCTCCCGCCGGAGGGGGTGGAGTCTATCGCCCTCTTTCTTTTGTAAAGTATTTAGCAAGGTTTTCCTGGAAGGTTACCGTTCTTACACCAAAAGTGGGTGAATTCTGGATTTCAGACCCCGGGCTTGAAGATCAGATACCGAATGACGTTAAAGTAGTGCGGACATTATCAATTTCTCCGTCACGCTTTTTGAATGCTGTTAGAAAGAAAAACGGAAAAGCCAGGCCGAAGAGATCAACCGGCAGTTTTGAACTTCTCAGACGGCTCGGGGAAATATTTTTTATCCCTGATACATATGTGGGGTGGGCACCCTTTGCCTACAGGGCCGCTTCGAAACTGTGCCGCAAAGAGGATTTTGATGTTATACTCTCTACAAGCCCTCCCGACAGCACACATCTCGCGGCGGGAAAGATTTCACGTAAATATCGTATTCCCTGGATTGTAGATTTCAGGGATCCATGGATATCCCTTTATCTTAGAAATCCCATAACGTCAGTTCACAGAAAGTTGCATCAAATGATGGAAAGGTACACCGTTGAAGCTGAGAGGATTTTGGTGACAACTGATTGGCAGAGGAGGAAACTTATTGAATTATACCCGGGATGCAGTGTGGAGAAAATCCCTAACGGCTACGAAGAAGAAGATTTTGCCGGGCTTGAAGATGTTAAACCCGACCCGGGAAAATTTACTATATTGCATGCAGGTATGCTGACACTTGAAAGAAAGTCAGAAAACTTCCTCAAGGGAGTTTCCCTGTTCTTAAATCGAACTGAAAAAGCAAAAGGATTACTCAGAATTATCTTCGCGGGCGGAAGAGAATCAGCTAATGAGCAGTGGGTAAGTAAATTGGGGTTGGAAAATATTGTTGTTTTCAAAAATAATCTCCCTCACCGCGAGTGTGTCAGGCTCGAAAAGAGCAGTCATGTGCTTTTGCTGATAAAACACGACGATAGGCGATATAATGGGCTTATACCCGGGAAACTCTATGAATATATTGGCGCGGCACGCCCCATACTTGCCGTTGTTCCGGATGGAGAAGCAAAGAATATTGTACAGGATCTTGATAGAGGTGAAACAGCTCAAGTAAATGACCCGGAAGATATTGCCGGTAAAATTGAGATTCTATTTGATCTCTATAAAACACGCAAACTCGACAGCAGCTATTCGCTTGAAGATGTGCCGAAATATTCAAGGAGATCTGAAGCGGAAAGATTGAATAATCTTCTCTCTGAGGTGGTGTATAAAGATGAACAGTAAGAATGCCTTGATAATTATCAGCGCTGTAATACTTTTTCTTGTTATCAGTGCACCCTTAAAAGATACAGTTGTTGATGACACCTATATACATCTTCAATATGCGCGCAACCTGGCTGTTGATAACCAATTAGCTTTTAATAAAGGCGAGCCGTCTTACGGGGCAACAAGCCCGCTGTGGGTTTTTCTTCTTTCCGTGGGGTATAAGACGGGGGTCGATCTTCTTCTTCTGTCTCATATTCTATCGGAAGTGTTCGCCGTTTTGTCCATAATACTTATTTATTATTATGTTTTAATGGTTGAAAGGAAAAGGACGGCGGCCTCGGCAGCCGCGATTATCATGTCCGTGGAAGCCTGGCTTGTAAGGTGGAGCTCGGTGGGTATGGAGACTTCACTTGCTGTTTTCATGGTCCTTGTCGTATTTATTCTGTCCCTTAAAACATTAAGATCGATAATATATTCATCTTTGTTCGGTTTATCCCTCTTTTTTTCAGCTCTCGCCAGGCCGGAAATAATTCTTCTTGTTCCAATCGCCGCAGTTATTTTCCTGTTTAGAAAAAGAGAGAAATATTCCGTCAGATTAACGTGGCTGATTGTGTTTGTTTCAGCTTATTTTCTCTGGCTTATATTCATCAAGAATCATACGGGCACTTTTTTTCCACTTACCGCAGGGGCGAAACGAGGCTGGCTCTTTTTCAGTCCGGCTAATTTGAAGAGAGTGTTGCTGCCGCTAAAAATTATAGCAGCCACTTTAATTATACCTTCAGCATCTCTTATTATCTGGGTAATTTTTTACTGGGTAAAAAGGACCGAAGCTCTGAAAGAGGATATGATTTCAAATAATCTTCTCTTTCCTCTGGCGTGGGCTGCGATTCTGCCAATGGCTTATGTTCTATTAGACTTTACTATTCTTTCCAGATATCTTGTGCCGACCGCGCCTGCTATTATCGTTCTCGGAGTAGTTTCGGTCAGCCGGTTAATCTCATATTTTGCCTGCAGCCTCAAATTTGAACGGTTGATTCTTGGAATTTTTACAATATTCGTTGTACTGCAGAACGTTATCTTCTATTTTCTGATCGTTGTGCCGCCGACAAGAAATTTTACCGACGATATCAATGACGTTCTCATTCCGATGGGAAAATGGATGCGTGATAATACTGCCGCGGAAGCCGTTGTGGCAACACCCGATATCGGAGCTATAGGTTATTATTCTGAGAGAGAAGTGCTGGATCTTGGGGGGCTTGTAACTCCAGAAATAAACGGGATGCGAGATTCACTGACTGTTGAAAGGATCGTGTCTGAAGGTTTTTTCCTTGAATACGATCCGGATTATCTAATTGATAGAAACCCCTCAGCCCGAAGATTCTCCGGGAAAATTATCAGGGGTGTAGAGTTTATACCTTTAATGAGCGATACAATTTCAACGCGGGGCGTACGTAAATCAGACCCCGTTGTTTATACTCTCTATCGGCTTGAATAAAAACGGAATTACTAAAGGGGCCGGGTGATAAAGATTGATCTACACCTTCTTTAAGAAGGGAGAATCGCTTTAGGGGCAGTTATTTTATAGTGCAAATTTATAAGGGGGGTTGCTATCTTCGAATTAGCTGAAAAAGAGTTTTGGATAAGCGGGTTAGAAGAAAACGAGATTGATTTAATATTGAATATAAGATTACATTAAACCTAATAAATATGAATATAAAAATAAGTCATAATAAGAATAATACAAATGTCAAACAGATAAAGAAGATTACGTGGACAGGGATTGCCTTAAACTTATTTCTGGCGTTTATTAAATTCCTGTTTGGTTTTATTGGAGCGAGTCACGCGGTAATTGCTGACGCGGTTCACAGTATCTCAGACCTTTCTACTGATCTTGCCGTTCTACTGGGAGTAAAATATTGGAGTGCTCCGCCGGATAAAAACCATCCCTACGGCCATAGGCGTATTGAAACATTAATAACTCTCGCGATTGGTATTATCCTGGCATTTATTGCTGTCGGATTGGGATATAACTCTCTAACATCAGTGCGAGAAATACATAGAGAGCAAACAAGCTGGATCGCCGTTATTGGACCTCTTCTATCGATAGTTTTCAAGGAAATTCTCTATAGATGGACTTTAAAAATAGGTAATCGCGTAAAATCAACAGCTGTGATTGCAAATTCAATGCATCATCGTTCCGATGCTTTAAGTTCATTACCTGCATTAATTGCTGTTACGGTATCTTCTCTTAATCCGGAGCTGTCATATATTGATGATATCGGCGCCTTGATAATTTCAGTTTTTATTCTAAAGGTTTCCTGGGATATAGTCAGGCCGTCATTAATTGAGTTGACAGATCATGGCGCGTCTGAGAAGGATCGTGAATTGATCAAGAATATAGTTATGAATATAGAAAGCGTAAAGGATGTACACGCCATACGGACACGTAAGTTCAGCTCTAATCTTGTCGTGGATCTCCATGTACTTGTTGATCCGGATATTTCAGTTCGAGAGGGTCATTGTATATCTCAGGAAGTTGAAGATGAGATATTAAATAAGGGCCCCGACATCATTGATGTAGTTGTCCATATAGAACCTTTCGAGAGCGGGCCGTAATAATACGGCATTTTTAAACCTGACGTTTACCCCTCTTAATCTCCATCGCGGGATTATCTCTGAAAAGTTCATTAATTCCCGCAGTGGGAAAGATTCCCATAAAAAAAAATCATATTTTTTTAAATTATTTTCGTGTATATAATGTAACCTATTTTATAGCAAGGGTTAACAAATGTATAAATATTTAAAAAAAATCCTTTTAGTTCTTGACACGGTGGGAAGAAGTGGGGTAGAGTGGGGGGCAATGGAGAGAAGTATTGAAAAAAAGTGATAACATTACAGAATTCAGCGCTAATATTTTTCTTTGAATATAGAATAGACTGGAATGTAAATGCAGAATTTCCTCGGTGATTATGAATGTTCAATAGATTCGAAGGGCAGAATGCTCATCCCTTCCAGATTCAGGCGCCTTATACCGGCGGATAACGATAATAAATTTGTTATCAGTCTCGGAAAGGAACAGTGTCTTAATTTGTATCCCCTCAACGAATGGAGAGATGATGTTGAAAAGAGACTTCATCAGCTCCCTCCGGGCCTGAAGAAAAGAAAGGTAATACGTTTTTACAGCAAGATGTCCCGTCATGTCGAATCTGATAAATCCGGCAGGATCGCTATACCGCGCAAATTCCTTGAAGTAATAAGTAATCCCGGGAAGGTAGTTGCAGTCGGACTTCTAAACTATATAGAAATATGGTCTTTTGATGATTACAGAGATATCAGCATAAAAATTGAAAATGATTTCCAGAAACTGGAATGGGAATATTAATAGAATTCACCGATATTTTATTTCCCTCTACGCCGGAGTGGAATCTGAGTGTTTCACATACCTGTTATGAAGAAAGAGATTTTAGATCTCCTGATAACGAACCCGGAAGGGATTTACGTGGACTGCACGGTTGGAACAGGAGGGCACACGGAGGGCATTCTCAAAGCGAAAAGAAATCGGAGAATTTCGGTTATTGGGATAGACCAAGATGGTATGGCTTTGGATATTGCCCGGAAAAGATTAGAGAGATACGGAGAACGGGTAAGGTTGATTCAGGGGAATTTCCGAGACATAGAAAAATATCTAGCCGGAGAGAAGTACGATGGATTCCTTCTGGATTTGGGAATTTCATCACTGCAGCTCGACGATAGTTGCCGCGGTTTCAGTTATATGAAGGACGGTCCAATTGATATGGCAATGGGAGAGGACGCGAATTCGGTCAGTGAAATGCTGGCCGGCGCGGACAGAGGAAAAATAAGCAGGATTATAAAAGTGTATGGTGAGGAAAGAAAACACGGAATGATAGCAAAAAGTATAGTTAAAATGCGAAGTTCGGAGGCAATAGAGAGGACGGGTCAATTGGTAGAAGCTGTTAAGAAGGTTGTCAGTCCTAACAGGCTTTACAGTACGCTTTCGAGAGTTTTTCAGGCTTTCAGGATTTGGGCCAATGATGAGATTGAAAACCTGAAGCTTTTTCTGCCCCAGACATTGAGGCTTTTAAGTCCGCGTGGGAGAATCGCTGTTATCTCATACCATTCTATCGAAGATCGCATCGTTAAGAGATTCTTCATCCACCAGGCGAAGAAATGTGTTTGCCCACCGGATTTTCCGGTGTGTGTCTGCGATAAACGAGCAGAATTAAAGATCGTAACGAATAAACCGGTTTTACCATCTATTTTGGAAATTGAGAATAACAAGAGAGCAAGAAGCGCTAAACTGCGCGTAGCTGAAAGGATTTGATATGAGCAGCAAGAAGAAATGTTATAGTTTGCAGATGTTAGTAAGCAGAATGCTCACGGGGAAGATAAGTCAGCTGAATTTTTTGATACTCTTAGGATTGACGGCCAGCCTCGCCATGTTATATATCGGACTTCACGTCTATTCATATTCACTTTCTGAAGAAATAAGCGGATGTTTAAAAAAGCGCACCTTCTTAAGAGAAAAAAAGGTATGGCTGCTTGCTGATTATAACAGACTTATAGCTCCTGAAAGGATTATCCCGGAAGTGGAAAGAATGGGGATGAAGCAGGGATCGTCCATGGATGTAAACAAGCTCACTCTGTATAGGAATAAGCGGCTGTTCCGGAATGTAAGTGAAGACCCCGAGAAAGTTACGAGCATAGCCAAAGAAAAAATCTTTATTTTTGGTGATGGCAATGTGGAGAACTAATGATACGTAAATTATCAAGAGGTCGTTTGAGGTTTATTGTTGTATTTCTGAGCGCGGCAGTAGCCGTTATTATATTCAGAATTGTAAAAGTTCAGATAATTCAGCATGAGAAATATAAGAATATCGCCAAACAGCAATGGCACAACAAACTCACAATATCCGCGGAAAGAGGGAAAATCCTCGATCGGCGAGGCCGGCCTCTGGCGGTCACTTACTGCACGTACACTCTTGGTATTACTCCAAGGGATATACCTGAAAATAAAAAGGTTGTCGAATTTATTGCAAAGATAGCAGAGAGTACGCCTTCCCAAATAAGAAAACTTCTTAATAAAGACAAAGATTATGTTCTTATAAAAAAAGGGCTTCGGCTAAGCGCCGGCCAGTTGTCAAAACTTTATCTGTTGCCGGGTGTTCGTCTTGATTCCGTTCACAAGAGATTGATGCCTCTACAGGCCATTGATAAACATTTTATCGGTGTTGTTAATCACAAACAGAAAGCTATTGGCGGAATTGAAAGCGCTTTTGACGAGATTCTAACTGGTAAAGACGGTTGGGTTGTTGTAAACAGAGATGCCAGAAACGGACCGTTCAGGCCTATTGACGCTCCGCACAGGAAGGCTATAAACGGTCGAGATATATATTTGACGATTGACTCAAATATACAGACGATAGTTAATTTTGAATTAAAGAAGGCGGTAAGAAAATATGGTGCTGAAGGAGGAGTGATAATCGTAGCTGATCCTTCCAGCGGTGATATATTAGCTCTTTCAGAATTTTTCCCGGATAAACCCAAACACTCGTTATATTCAACCAGCAGTTATTATGAACCAGGTTCAACCTTTAAGCTTATAACCGATGCTTATCTTTTAAATACCGGCAAGGTGGCTCCATACGACGCTTTCTATGGAGAAGAGGGTGAGGCGGAGCTTGAGTTTGGGGTTTTCCGTGATGATCATCCTCACGGCTGGTTGACTTTCAGGGAATCGTTCGTCTTTTCAAGCAACATTTGTACAATTAAGGCAGTCTCTGGTTCCGGCAGGGAGGAATTCTATAGATATATTCTAAAGATGGGATTTGGGGAAAAAACCGGTGTGGACTTACCTGTTGAATCCGAGGGGTTTTTACGTGAGCCGCGGGAGTGGTCCGGGAGATCACTGGCAAGTATAGCGATTGGTCAGGAAATAGGTGTTACCCCGCTTCAGATGTTGTCCGCCTATTGCGCTCTTGCCAACGGAGGTGAATTGTACGTTCCCCGGGTTGTTCTGAAGCTCAGGGAAGAAGACGGCGGGATAGAGGAAATCCCAAGTGTAAGAGTAAGAAGGGTTTTCCCCCCTAAAATATCCAATACAATAAAGAATTTCTGCCGGGATGTTGTCAGGGAAGGAACTGGAGGAAACGCTTCCACAGAGATGGTTGCCGTGGGTGGAAAAACCGGAACAGCACAGAAAGCGGGTAGAAATGGATATCTGCGGAACAAATATATAACGAGTTTTATTGGATTTGCTCCCGTAGAGACCCCGCAAGTTGCCTGCCTTGTTCTTTTTGACGAGCCCGATTATCCCTACACATACGGAGGGCTTTCAGCGGCACCGGTTTTCAATAGAGTTATAGAGAGCATTTGTTTAACTACCGACTATATATCACAAGATTCCGGAAAGATGCTTGCTGCCGGGGAAGGTGAAGAAGCAAAAATAAAAACACCATCTTTTTACAGAATGACTTCTTCCGAGGCTTATAGAATGGCTTCAAGGTCGGGTATTGGCGTGAGGTGTTCAGATGATAAAGGGAGAGTATACTCTCAGATTCCCGGACCGGGAACACTTGTAGAGACGGGAACAGAAATAACTCTGCTTTTCAGAGAGAAACAATCCGGCGAGAGAAGATCACGCGTTCCGGATTTGAGAGGACTTACCATCAGGAAGGCTAGAAGAATTCTAATAGAATGCGGCTTTGAAAGCACAATATCCGGGTTTGGTATAGTTGAGAGACAGAACCCCGGGCCGGGCAATCTGCTGGAAGTAGGATCAAATATCGAGCTGTTTTGTAAAACAGGTTTAAGGTTATCGGAATCTTCATATAGGTCTAAAAGCGGGAGCAGTTGAGTGTTACTTTCAGAATTAATAGAATCTGTTGATGTATTGGAAGATAGAGGTTTTACGAATGTTAATATTTCTGGAATTTCAACAGATTCCAGGACTGTCAAAAAAGGTGACTTGTTTATAGCGGTTAAAGGAGAAAGATATGACGGGCATGATTTTGTAGGTGATGCCGTTAAATCCGGTGCGGCGGCAGTTGTTACACGAAAAAGGGTCAAATCCGAAGTTCCTTTGATTGTTGTTCGCGATACTGCTTTAGCCGAGGGGCTTCTGGCGGTTAAATATTACGGCAACCCCGCCCGGGATATGTTTTTAATTGGAATAACAGGCACAAACGGCAAGACTTCTTCAGCTTTCTTGCTTAAATCGATTCTCGAAGAATCCTTTGGAATCGTCGGAATTATAGGAACAGTAGGTTACGGAAGTGGAAAGAATATATTTTCTTCACAAAGGACGACTCCGGGCGCTTCGGACTTGAACCGTAAATTGGCCGCGTTTAGAGATGAAGGATGCGGGGCTGTTGTAATGGAAGTAAGTTCCCACGGTGTTGTTCAGGGCAGAATTACAGGGGTAGAGTTTGATATCGGAATATTTACAAACATTTCAAGGGATCACCTCGATTACCATAAAACGTTTAAGAGTTATCTTGACGCGAAAAAGAAATTCGTTTTATCTCTCGCGGGCGAAGAACGGGTGAAAGAAGAAGGAAAATTAATATACAATACGGATGATTCTGTTGTGCGGGAAATTGGTAAAGAGTTTTATGGCAGGAAAATTTCCTTTGGAGTGGAAGATGATGCCGATATTAAGGCTGTTAATGTAAAGACGAATCTGAAGAATACCACATTTGATCTTGAAGCTGCCGATGAAAAGGTAAGCATAGAGTTAAACCTCCTTGGAGAGTTTTCTGTGTATAACGCTTTAGCAGCCGCCGCCGCTTCCTACGCTCTCGATATAAGTTCTAATTATATAAAATCAGGATTGAGAAGAATAGAATCTATTCCCGGACGTTTTCAGGTTGTGCCTTCATCAAAGGGACCGACAGTTGTTGTAGACTATGCGCATACTCCGGACGCGCTGGAGAACGTTCTGAAATTCTGCGTTAATCTTGATTCCGCGCGTCTTATTACTGTATTCGGATGCGGCGGTGACCGGGATCGCGGGAAGAGGCCTATTATGGGAGCGATAGCTGTAAGATTCAGCGATACAGTTTATGTGACGACCGATAACCCTCGCACAGAAGATCCGCGCCGGATAATTGACGAAATTCTCGAAGGGATAGAAAAGGATAAATGTGAAGTAAAGGTTGTGGTCGATAGAAGAGAAGCTATAAGAAAAGCAGTGTTGGACGCGGGGGATAATGATCTTGTGCTCATAGCGGGGAAGGGTCATGAAGAGATTCAGATAGTCGGACGGAAGAGATTCAAGTTCAGTGATGTCAGTGAAGCTGAGAGAGCTATAAAATCAAGGGAGGTAGGTTATCAGAGTTGAGCTTGAATGGTTAGCCGAATCAATGGGGCGGGAGACCTATAATGGTGAAAGACCTCTGACGGGGGCTGTGGAAGGAGTTTCGATAGATACAAGGCGTGAATGCAGTGGAACTCTTTTCGTTGCCATTGAAGGGGAAAATAACGACGGCCATGATTATCTTGAAGACGCGGTTACCTCAGGCGCGAAAGCGCTTCTCGTTTCGAAAAACAAGAGAGATAAATGCGCGGGACTGGAAGTACCTGTATTTGAAGTCGAGGATACGGTAAAGGCTCTTCAGAGAATATCTTCTGACTATAAAGATAAAATAGGAGTTCGATCGGTAGGTGTTACGGGCACCACCGGTAAAACAGAAACAAAAGAAATGCTTACTTCAATGCTCGCCGAGAAGTACAGGGTCCACGCGACCCCGGGAAATTATAATAATCATATAGGGCTTCCTTTAACAATATTGGGTATGGATGAAGAAACAGAAATTCTCGTAATTGAAATGGGAGCCAGCCGCAGCGGTGAGATAAAGCTCCTTGCCGGCATAGGTAAACCGGATATTGGCGTCATAACGAATATCGGCCCCGGTCATCTTGAATTCTTCAGGTCTTTAAAGGGTGTCGCAGAGGCAAAATCGGAATTAATAAGCTCATTATCTGAAGAAAATAGAGCGGTATTGCCGGCAGATGACGATTTCTTTGAATTCCTGAAAGAGAAAACCAAAGCGGATGTCGTCAGTTTCGGTTTTTCTGATGACGCCCAGTGGTCTCCTGAGGAAGTTGAATCAGTAAATGGAGGGGGATATAAGTTTATCCTCGGAGGTCAGGCTATGCGGATAAATAGTTATGGGAGATACCATCTATTGAATGCGGCAGCCGCGACGGCGGCTGCTTCCTGCCTTGACGTTTCAATTTCCGATATTGCCGGTGCCATAGGCGATTTCAGGGCAGTTGAGAGAAGAGGAAGGATATTCAATGTGGGGGGGATTGTATTTGTAAATGATTCGTATAATTCCAATCCCTTGTCGCTAAAATCTTCTGTTGAAGCTTTTATGGAGATGCCCGTAGAGGGCAGAGCGTGGCTCGTGCTGGGAGATATGCTGGAACTGGGACCTAAAAGCGGAGACTTACACAGAGAAGTTGGAAAATTTTGCGGCAGGGCGGGAGTTTATGGATTGATTACTATGGGGAAAAAAAGTGTCGAAATTAGCAGAGAAGCATCTATTCAGAGCAAAGCGCCGGATATTATCAGTCATTTCATGGATATAGTTAAGTTGTCCCGTTATCTGAATGAATTGTTAAAAGAGGGAGACGCTGTATTAATTAAGGGATCGAGAAATATGGGAATGTGGAAGTTAATCGATGAAATTGAAATACTCAGGGAAACTCCAAAAAGGAGAGTTGACTGATGCTCTATCACCTTCTCTATCCGCTGAAAGAATATTTCTTCGCGTTCAATGTTTTCAAATACATAACTTTCAGAGCCGCTTACGCGACTGTTACAGCTTTGGTTATGAGTTTTGTTATAGGTCCCAGAATGATAGGGTGGTTGGCGAAGATGCAAATTGGACAGAGAATCAGAGTAGATGTTCCAGAGCGGCATTCAAGTAAAGAAGGTACACCCACGATGGGGGGAGTATTAATTATAGCCGCGACAATAATTCCCACTTTACTTTGGGCAAACCTTAATAATCCTTATATTCAGCTTGTTTTAGTAGTTACGTTATGGATAGGGTTAATTGGATTCTGGGATGACTATCTTAGCGTAGTAAAGAAACGAGCCAAGGGTCTTGTCGGTAAATATAAGCTTTTTGGCCAGCTGCTCTTCGGAGCGGCACTTGGAGTATTTCTCTATTTCACACCCATTATACAGGAGAACGCGACCAGCACAGCTATTCCTTTCGTTAAAGACACATACCTGGATTGGAATATTTTTTATATTCCTTTTGTGATGCTTGTGGTTACCGGTACTTCGAACGCGGTTAATTTGACTGACGGGCTCGACGGTCTCGCGACAGGTGTTACTATATTTTGTTTTCTGTCGTTTGCGATTCTCGCGTATCTCTCGGGGCATGCCGTTTTCGCCGATTATCTGAATATATTTTATCAGAAGGGCAGTGGAGAGCTTGCTGTATATTGTATGTCAGTTGTCGGAGCGTCTATGGGTTTTTTATGGTTTAATACTCATCCCGCTAAGATTTTTATGGGGGATACAGGTTCTTTAGCTCTAGGCGGAGCGCTTGGGACAATCGCCGTTCTGCTTAAAAGCGAGTTTCTGCTGTTGATAATCGGGGGCATTTTCGTCATTGAAGCCGCTTCAGTTATATTGCAGGTAATTTCCTTCAAACTCAGGGGGAAGAGAATATTTAAAATGGCGCCTCTTCATCACCACTTTGAACTGAAAGGCTGGAGTGAAGAGCAGGTAGTTGTGAGATTCTGGATTCTAGCCGCTCTCTTTATGTTGATTGGAATGAGTACTCTGAAACTAAGATAAGTGCAGATTTGGGAGAATGGTTTGTCTGATAAGTTTAAAACGGATTATCAAAATAAAAACGTTCTGGTTTTAGGGCTTGCCAGAAGCGGTCTCGCCGCGATGGATCTACTTCTGAAAAAGGGAGCCAATCTTATCGCCGCGGATGAGAACAGGGATATTTCGATGCCGGGCAGGTTTAAAGATATAAATATTCATCTCGGACCCTTTTCTGCCGATCTCCTTGACAGTTGTGATGAGGTAATTCTCAGCCCCGGGATTAGTACAAGTCATCAGATTGTATTAGAAGCAGTTAATAGATCAATACCGATAGTTTCAGAGCTGGAATTGGGTTACCGCTTCGCGGAGGGAAAGATAATAGCCCTCACGGGAACAAACGGCAAATCTACAACTGTCAAGATGATAGAAAGAATATTAATTGAATCCGGGCACAAAGCGATAGCAGCGGGAAATATAGGAAAGCCGTTCAGTATGGTAACAGAAGATCTTGATTCTAAAGGTGTATTTGTAATTGAAGTCAGCAGTTTTCAACTTGAACTTATTTCAGATTTCAAACCGGATGTTACTGGGATTCTCAATATGACCCCCGATCATCTGGACAGATATCCAACGGCCGCCGATTATTACAGGGCAAAAGAGAGAATCACCGCAAACAATGACGCCGGCGATTGTTTTTTCTACAATGCTGACGATGAAAGATGCGCCATGGCCGCGTCTAAATTCACGGGAAGTGTAGTCGCGTTTTCGTCCTCAACTCATCTTAACGAGGGAATATTTCTAGATGGTTCAACTATAGTAAGAGCGTCAGATGAAAAGAGTCCGGAAGAGATTATGGATGTTTCTGACCTGAAGGTTGTTGGGCTTCATAATGTTGAAAACGCGCTCGCCGCGATTGCTTCGCTGAATGTATTTGGTGTGCCCGCAAAATCCTGCAGAGAGGCGTTGTCGAATTTCGAAGGGCTTGATCACAGGATGGAGAAAGTTAGAACGGTTGAAAATGTAGTATATTTTAATGATTCAAAAGCAACAAATGTTGAAGCGACTGTAAAAAGCCTGGCTCATCTTGAATGCCCGGTTGTTCTTATCGCGGGTGGTCTCGACAAGGGAGGCGATTTTAAGAAATTGCAGCGGGTTGCTGGCAATATTCTGCATGTTGTATTAATAGGCAGCGCCGCCGATCTGATTGAAGAAGCGCTATGTGGAATTGTGCCTGTCTCTCGCGCGGAGACAATGACTGAGGCAGTTCAGAAAGCACGTGATGTTAGCGTAGGCGGTGCTTGTGTTGTCCTGTCACCAGCCTGTGCCAGTTTTGATATGTTTACAGATTTCAGGGAAAGAGGGAATCTTTTTAAAGATATAGTAAATCAAATTGGGGTGTAATTAAGTGGAAACGAGAAAGAGATACGACATACATTTGCTTTGCGCCGCGATTCTTCTCGCCGTTCTGGGAATGGTTATGGTTTCGTCTGCTACTCAGATGATCGCGAAAGAGAAATACGGAACTCCTTATTTCTTTATGCAGCGTAAAGCTATGCACCTGGGGATGGGAATTCTTTGCCTGCTAGTGTGTATGAAAATCCCCTTTGAGATTTACAGAAGAATTTCAGCAATGATGCTTTTTATCTCAATATTTCTATTAATTGCTGTTTTGATATGGGGAAAGGAAATTAGAGGAGCAAGGAGATGGCTCAATATTTATAACATTACTATTCAACCGGTTGAGTTGGTTAAATACTCTTTAGTAATATTTATTGCTGATATGATCGCGAGGGGAAGAGGCGGAATCAGAAGGTTTAAACAGGCGTTTCTTCCCGTATTTGTGTTTTCGGTAGTGATTGCGGTGTTGCTGATGCTACAACCCAATATAAGCAACGCTACTCTGATTATTTTACTTTCCATGACTCTTCTTTTTCTGGGGAATTGTAAATTTGTTCATCTGGCAGGTTATTATGGAGCTATTATTATCGCTTCAGCGCCATATATTTATTTGAGGCCTCATGTTTACAACAGATTCTTAGCTATCTTAAATCGAGGGGAGTTTGCTCTATCTCAAAATTGGCATGTGAGACAATCTCTGATCTCTCTGGGCTCTGGATTTATTTTCGGCTGCGGCCTTGGAAACGGGCATCAAAAATTCAACTTCCTGCCCGACCCCCATACAGATTTTATTTATTCCATAATAGGTGAGGAGTTTGGAATAATTGGGACACTTTTCGTTCTCGGAATTTTTATTTTCATATTCCAGAGAGTTATGAATATAACAAGAAATGCGCCAACCACATTCGGCCGTTTTCTTGCCCTCGGGATAGGCCTGGTTATTTTATCCACGGCACTGATTAATATAACAATGAGTATAGGGTTGCTTCCTACGATAGGGCTTCCACTTCCATTTGTAAGTTATGGAGGTACTTCTCTTATTACGACTATGTCTGCCGTCGGTGTCTTGCTGAATATTTCAGGAAGCGGGAAGAAGAAAGCCAGCCCCGGCCTTTTCCAGAGAACTGGTAAGAGCGCCAGCACTGTATTCGCGAGACGGGCCGAAAATAGAGGGAAGGGGAGGATTAAGTGAAGATTATTTTTTCCGGAGGAGGTACTGGAGGGCATCTCTATCCCGCTCTTGCTGTTGTGGATGAAATAAAAGCAAGGAGCCTCCCTTTAGAAGCTTTGTTTGTTGGAACGAAGGCAGGTATGGAATCGGAAATACTTCAGAAGTACGGATATGATATAAAGTTTATAAGCTCGCGGGGAATGAGGGGTAAGAACATTTTCGGCCTGGTTAATACCGCGTTCAGTCTTGCTCTGGGAATAATACAGGCTCTTGTAATTCAATTGAGGTTTAAACCGGATATAGTTTTTGGATTTGGAGGATACGCGAGCGCCGCGGTTGTAATTGCTTCGAGTTTTTCAAAATGCGGCGTGATGCTGCAGGAACAGAATTCGATTCCCGGAATTACAAACAGGCTGTTATCGAAGTTAGCAGACCGTGTATATCTGGGTTTTGAAAGTGCCGGGGAATATTTTAAAAAGAAGGATAATATTGTTATAACCGGCAACCCGCTGCGAAGAGTAATAACGAAAGAATACAACAATAGACCTTATGAATCTTTTGGGTTGAAAGAGAATATTCCGACTCTACTCGTATTTGGGGGAAGTCAGGGAGCGAGATCTCTCAACCAAGCCGCTGTAGAGTATTTCCTGGCGGGTAATAATAATATACAGGGGATAATACAGACAGGTTCAAGAGGATACCGGTGGGTGAATGAGAGAATCGGAGAAGTGGAAGGAGTATTTGTCACTGATTACATAATGGATATCCGCGACGCTTATCAAGTTGCGGATGTTGCTTTGGCGAGAGCCGGAGCACTGAGCGTGTCAGAACTCGCCGCGGTAGGGATTCCGTCAGTACTTGTACCCTATCCTCATTCTGTAGATGATCACCAGATTCATAACGCCCGTTTTATGGCCAGCGCCGGAGCCTCTGTAGTCATAGATGATTCCGTGCTTGACGGCAAGCATCTTGAAACTGCGTTGGAAGAAATTGTCGGGGATTCTGAAAGGTTTGAAATGATGAAGAAATCGGCCCTTGATATAGGAGTCAGAGATGCTTCCCGCAGAATAGTGGATGATATGTTGGAATTCTATCAAAGAAAATCAAAGGGTGTTTCTAAGAAACGTTTTAGTGATAAGAAACTTATATAGAAAGAGTTATATATGCTGGGAAAGAGAAAACATGTTCATTTTATTGGTATCGGCGGGATTGGTATGAGCGGGATAGCCGAAGTATTAATAAATCTCGGATTTGAAATTACGGGATCTGATTTAAAAAGTACCGCGGTTACCAGACATCTCGAATCACTGGGAGCAAAAATATGGAAGGGACATAGAAAAGAGAATGTTTCAGAGAGTGATGTGGTTGTCGTTTCTTCCGCTGTATCTCCTTCGAATCCCGAAGTTGTAGAAGCCGGCAGAAGAAATATTCCTATTATCCCCCGGTCAGACATGCTGGGTGAATTAATGACGATAAGGGAGGGTATCGCGATTGCCGGCGCGCATGGTAAAACTACAACAACATCAATCGCGGCTGAGGTTGTCAGCAGGGCGGGAATGGACCCTACAGTAGTTGTTGGAGGAAAGGTCAAGGCTTTAAAAGCGAACGCGAGGCTTGGCAAAGGTAAATTCATTATCGCGGAAGTTGACGAAAGTGACGGATACTTTGTCAGATTATCTCCTGTTATCGCTATGATAACAAATATTGACAGGGAACATATAGATTGTTACGGGAGTATCGAAAATATATATGAAGCGTTTATAACTTTCGCGGGGCGTGTTCCTTTTCACGGCGCAGTAATATGTTGTATAGACAACTCTCATGTTAGGACGATTATTCCTAAAATAGACCGTAGAGTAATAACTTTCGGGTTAAGTGAAGATGCTGATGTTAGAGGAGTTATCAAAGAATATAGTGAGGAGGGAACAAGTTTTACCCTTTATATCAATGGGGAGAGAAGAGGGGACCTATTTATTAATCTTCCCGGGCGTTATAATGTTTTGAATGCGCTTGGTGTTTGTGCCCTATCCGAGGAGATTGGAATTAATTTCGAAGCCCTTAAGAAGGGGCTTCTAAAGTTCCAGGGTGTCGGCAGAAGATTTGAGTTTAAAGGAGAGACAGGGGGAATCCTTTTTCTTGATGATTACGCGCACCATCCCACTGAGATTCAATCTGTAATCGATACAGCCAGAAAGAATTTCTCAAGGAGAATTGTTGCCGTCTTCCAACCACACCGGTATACACGGACAAGGGATTTATATTCGGAGTTCAGCACATGTTTTAGTAAGGCGGATCAGGTCTTTATTACCGATGTCTATGCCGCGGGTGAGGAAGCACTGCCCGGTGTAAGCGGCGAGCTCATATACAGGGTTGTTATGAGAAATAATACTGGAACTGTTGATTATCTGCCGGACAGACGGGATTTGAAGAGCTCCGTATCGGATTTTATAAAAGAAGGTGATTTAGTTTTAACACTTGGAGCCGGTGATATCTGGCGTTTAGGAGAGGAAATCCTCAAAGAGAAAAGGCTAGAATATGAGAAGAAATAGTAAATCAGTTATGGCTTCGCGCAATTCGACGGTCAATAAGAATCACAGTTCCCGTTTGATCCTGCTCTTTACGATAATTTTCATAGCAGGGGGAGGGTTATATCTCTGGTTTTTTACCGGAGTTTTTACCGTTCGACAAATAAATATCTACGAAGGAACAGACTTGCCGTTTGATGCACTTTCAAAGTGTAAAGAACAATATATCGGATGTAACATCTTTACAATTCCACTTGAAGAATTAAAAATGGATATCCTCGAGTGCGGGGATGTGGAAGATGTAGTTTTCAAGCGAAACTCTTTCCACAGTATCAATTGCTATTTGAAAGCCAGAAACCCAGTTGCGGCTGTGCTCTGCGGGGAAGTCCGTGAAGTTGACGAAAACGGGGTGTTTCTTTCGAGAAATATTACAGGTAAAAGTGTGGATCTGCCTCTGATTACAGGGATTAAAGATATAGATGATGAAACAGGCAGGAAAGAGTTGAAGAAAGCCCTTAAGGTTCTGGATATATTTAAAAAATCCGGGTTTTCACCAGCCCATCAATTGTCCGAGATTCATATTGAAGAAGAGGAAGTTGCTCTTGTGTGGATGGGGAGCGGGTCGATAATACGTCTCGGAAAATACAGTTTAGAACAGCGAGTTCATAAATTGAAGAGTGTTTACAAAGTGCTTATGGAACAGGAAATTTTTCCAAAGATGGTTGATCTGCGTTTCAGCCGTCAAGTTGTAATCAGATAAGAGATTGCAAGAAGGTGAGGCTGTAATATGGAAATTGATTTTATAGTGGGTATAGACATTGGATCAGTCAGAACAAGGGTTCTCATCGCGGAGATAACAGAATCCGGAGGAGCGAAGATAGTCGGGGCGGCCGGCAGGCCCTCCGCTGGTGTCGAAAAGGGTAGGATTACCGATGAAGAGAAGGCGGCAAAGGTACTGTCGAGATGCATAATTGAAGCTGAAAGGATGGCGGGGGTCAATGTCGAAGGAGCTTGTTTGTCTTTCACAAGCGCTGGAATAAGGAGTTTCAGCAGTCAAGGTGTTCTTAATCTCGATATGGGAAGACAGATCTCTGATAGAGAAATTCAGCATGTAACGAAAAACGCGGAGAAAATCCCGCTCCCTTCCGACAGATACGTTCTTCATATGTTAGAACAGGGTTTTAATGTTGATGAAAACAAAAATATCAAAGATCCGTTTGGTTTGGAGGCTTCGCGGCTTGAAAAAAACATCCATGTAGTTACAGCAGTTAAATCTGAGGCGGAAAGTCTCGGAAGAATAATAAAAAGCAACAATATAGAAATTATCGATATGATCTTCAGTCCATTTGCCGCGGCAAATTCAGTTCTTAAGGAATATGACAAGGTTGAAGGAGCATTTGTAATCGATATAGGGGGTGAAACCACAACGTACGTTCTTTATCACGGAGGTGTTGTTAGAAGCAGCGGTGTAATTCCGGTAGGCGGATTTAATATTTCAAACGATCTAGCGATAGGGCTTGGGATTCCTATAGAAAAGGCGGAGGAAATTAAGTTAGAAAATTGTGACGCGAGCCTGTCACCTTCAGACTCCCATAGATCGGACAAGTTTGAAATATTAGTTGGCGGTGATTCATTTACTATCGGAATGGATAAGATCGCGGAGATTGTAAGACCCAGATGCGAAGAATTATTCACTCTGGTTAAAAATGACGTAGAACTTGATCCCTGCTTTAAAAAAATAAAAGGAAACATTTTATTAACCGGAGGAGGAAGCAAACTAAAGGGGATTGAAAGTGCTGCCGAAAATGTTTTTGGTTATAGGGTACTTAAAGGTTACATACCTGATATTACAGGGTTGAGTGAGCTTGTAGCCGATCAGAGTTGGAATGTTAGTCTGGGTTTGCTTCAGCGCGGGAGTGAGATATTAGAGGAAAACTATGAAGAGAAGAAAAGCAGAAGGAATTACTTTAACTTGGTGATTGACAGTTTAAAAAAGGTCGGTAACCCTTTTTACAAAGAGGAGGTCTAAGATGAGGTTCGAATTCGATGAAGGTTCTGAACTGGCTAAGATTAAGGTTATTGGTGTAGGCGGCGCTGGAGGTAACGCGGTTAACCGTATGGTAGATCAAGGACTTAAGGGTGTTGAGTTTCTGGTTGTGAATACAGACGCTCAGGTTCTCGAGTATTCAAAAGCACATAAGAAAATTCAGATTGGAAGCAATTTGACTTCGGGGCTTGGATCCGGCGGAAAACCTGAAATAGGAGAAAAGGCAATAGAAGAAGATGCCGACATTGTAAGTGAAATGCTCGAAGATTCTGATATGGTTTTCGTTACAGCCGGAATGGGGGGTGGAACCGGTACGGGCGCGAGTCCGGCAATTGCCCGTGTTGCGCGTGAAAAAGGCGCTTTGACAGTTGGAATAGTAACCATACCTTTCTCGTTTGAGGGAAAGTGCCGCCAAAAACTGGCGTTGGAGGGAATTAACAAATTAAAGGAAGAACTTGATACTTTAATTGTCATAAGAAACGACAAGCTGTTATCGCTTGTTTCCCGGGAGACCCCCCTTACGGAAGCATTCTCCACTGCGGACGCGGTTCTTCACCACGCTACAAAAGGTATTTCCGATCTTGTGACGATTCCCGGATTAATAAACCTTGACTTTGCTGATGTGAATACTACAATGAGCAAAATGGGTGACGCGCTTATGGGTACGGGAGTTGGAAGCGGTGAAGAGAGAGCTGTAGAAGCTGCCAGATTGGCATTGAACAGCCCATTGCTCGATGACGTATCGATTAAAGGGGCAAGAGGAGTACTGGTAAATATTACTGGTGATGAGAAGATGTCGCTGCATGAAGTGTCACAGGCAACGGCAATTATCAGTGATGAGGCCGGAGATGAAGCGAATGTTATATTTGGTGCGGTGGTAAATGATAACCTTGACGGTGAAATACATGTTACGGTTATTGCAACAGGTTTTGACTCCGGCAGGTCTATCATAAAACCAACTCGAATTGATTCGGCCCGGCTTGGAATCAGAAATGAGCCCGAAGTGAGTGTTGAGAAGGACTTGGAAGATTCAGAGATTGACATTAATGAGTTTGCGAGTGTGGGAGCTTCCTCGGGAGAAGTTGACCTGGATGTCCCCACTTTTCTAAGAAAACATCATGATTAAATGGAAGGTGTAAATTGTCTTTCTGGGGAAGGATATTCGGGTTGGGGAAAAATCCCGAATATGAAAAAGGGATAAAGTTCTATAATGAACAAAAGTATGAAAAGGCGATTGAACAGCTTGAGAAAGCGACAGACTCTATAGGGCGCGACGACCCAACCTATGCTCTGGGAATGTTCTACGCCGCGGAAGCGCATGTTCATATTGGTACAGCCTTGTACTTTTCCGGGGATATTGAAGAGGCCTTAAAACATTTTGAAAAGGCTGTAGGAGAAAATCCCACATACCCCGATCTTTATTACAGGATGGGTGTAATCAATTATCGTAAGGGTAATAAAGAAAAAGCGTTGAGAATGCTTGAAAAGGCAATTGAACTGAACCCAGCCTATTTTGAAGCTGTATGCTATCTTGGAATTATTCTCTACGAAGATGACCGGAAAGAAGACGCGGATAAACAGTTTAAAAAGGCTCTTGAGCTTTCAGCTGATAGAAAAACCCCTGTAAGCAAGTTCTTAAGTGATCACCTGGAGAGCTGCAAAACGAATATTCCTAGCATTTCGTCTCTGAAGGGTATCTTCGACGCCGGTGTTGAGTTCAATTCGATGATAAAAAATGGTGTGGAAAAATTTAATATGGGAAAATTCGATGAAGCCGTTGAAAGTTTTGAAGAAATAAAGGAAATACATCCTGATTACGCCGATATACGTTTTAAACTGGCTCTTTCGTATATGAAGGCCGGGAACTACAGCAGAGCCGACGCTGAGTTTAAAGAGGCATTGAAAATAAATCAGGATTATACTGAAGCTCAATTCTATTTGGGAATTCTGCTCTTCGATCAGAAAAGATTTATTGAAGCTCTTCCACACTTTAGAGAGGCCGTCAGCAAGACCGATAACTACACTGATATGAAGTCGTACCTCGGCGCCACATTGCTTTATCTTGGACGTTACGAAGAAGCGAAGAGTTTGCTGGAAGAGGTGGTAAAGGATACTCCCTGTTATTCACAGGCTCTTTATTATTACGGTCTCCTGCTTTATAGTACCGGCGAGACTTCCAAGGCGGTTGATGTTCTTCAAAAAGGGATGAAAGAGGGGGAAAAGACGGGGTCGAATAATATTAATCTAGCTCTAATTCAGATCCGCACCGGCGATATGGAGGGGGCGATGGTAACGTTGAAGAACATAATCGAAGCGGGGTTTAAAAGCGCTGATGTTTATTATTTCGTCGGTGAAGTTTATCTGAGAACGGGCAGAGTCGAAGAAGCGGAAGCTTATTACCGGAAAGCCCTTGGCGTAAATAACGAATATCTAAGAGCAAGAGAAAAACTGACATATATTATGATTAAAAAGGAAAATTACGAGGAAGCTGAAAGAATCATTGGTGATAATGAAAAGGGATACGCTGATATTTATAAGATTATGGGAGATATTCAGAATTACATGAAGAATTATGAAAAAGCGGAGAATTATTACAGAAAGAGTCTGGAAGTAAATTCAGAATATACCGATGTTCTGCTCTCTCTTGCTATTGTATTGAGGAATAAAGGCGAAAGTGAAAAAGCTCAATCATTTCTCAAGAAGCTCATTGAAATTCAGCCTGATAATCTGGCCGCGCGTAATCTTCTCGGAGAGGGCCCCTTGAATATTGATAAAGCATAATGATTTGAGGAACTCTTGTCTCGAAATCCGGGAAAAAACGCAAAAAATAACATAAAGTATAAGGAAAAGTTTGTAGTAAACTTTCAGCAACCTGCCAGGATGGCCAATAATATTTTTGTTGGTTATCCTTCTTCATACAGAACCGGCATGTCTAATCTCGGGTTTCATTTTATATTCAAGGAATTGAAGTCAAGACGCCTGATGAGAGTAGAGCGTTTCTTTACAGATACATCTCCCTTTACTTTTGAGTCGGGATTGAAGATTTCTTCATCCACCGCTCTCTTTATTACACTTTCTTATGAAGAAGACTATTTGAATCTTGTAAGGATATTAATAGATTCGGAAATAGAACCATCCAGAAAAAAAAGAAGATGCCGGCCAATTATTATTCTCGGAGGTCCGGCCGTAAGCGCCAACCCTGCTCCAATGTCCGAAGTAGCCGATATTATAGCTATTGGCGAGGGAGAAGAGATTATTAACAACATAGCTGACTTTGTGGATCGATATAGCGAAGGGGGGTGTGAGCAAATTGCCGATAAGCTCAAAGGTGTTGAAGGAATATTTGTTTCAGGGCAATCTACTGAAGGGGTAAAATTAGCTCATCCGGAGAATATTGACAGATTTCCGATATCGGCGGTTCTTTCAAGCAATACAGCATTTTCTGATATGCTCCTGATGGAGATAAGCAGAGGATGCCCGGGAAATTGTTGTTTCTGTCTTGCTTCGGCAATATACAGTCCGCTCAGGACTCAAAAGTATGAATCAATTATGAAAGTGCTCCTTGAGATCCCTGAATTTGTTAATAAAGTTGGTCTTGTAAGTACGTCGGTAACTTCGCATCCTGATTTCAATAGAATCGTCGAGGAGTTAATTAAGAGGGGGATTAAGACCTCCTTCAGTTCTCTGAAAGCTGAAGATATCGATGTGGATAAGGCCTTCATGATAGGAAAAGCCGGGACTAAAAGTGTTGCCCTGGCTCCTGAAACGGGCAGTGAAGATATAAGATATATTTTAGGCAAGAAAGTTCCGGATGAAGCCTATTTTAACGCCGCGAGACTTCTCAGTCTACAGGGTATCAGAAAGTTTACGCTTTATTTAATTTCGGGATATCCCGGTGAATCAGAAAAAGTTATAAGGGAAACGGAGCTGTTTTTAAAGAATTTCAAGAAAGTGATAGGCAAGGGAAGTCTGTCCGTACATATAAATGTTGTTGTTCCAAAGGCGCAGACACCTCTCCAGTTCTATGCTTTACCTGAAAAAAGGAATCTGGAAATGAGATTGAAAAAGCTGGGGGAAATTTGCGAAGGTATCACCGGGAATGTCAGAGTTAAATCAATAAGAGGTGTTTTCAGGCAGGCAGTCTTGTCCCTGGGGGATGAAGATGTAGGCAAGGCTGTAATTAAATACGGCAGGGGAGGGATATCATGGAAGAAGGCGCTTAAGAACAGTAATGTGGCTCCAGAATTTATACATGACAAAAACCGTCTCTCAGAATTTCTCCCATGGGATAATATCACAGGGGAGCCAAAACGGCATTATCTGCTGAAAAGATTCAAAGATCTGATAAATCTAACGAGTTGATTTTAAGCTCAGCAAATTTAAGCTTATTTGTAAGAGGAAATATAACCGTATAAAGGAGGTATATTGATAAAGCTTTCCACTTGGCTCAAAATAGTATAAGATATTTTTGAGTAAGTGCCGCGGGATTCAGATAACTTTCTTCGCGAAGCCGCTCTTAATACACTTGGTACACACGTAAGTTTTTTGGCGTTTACCATCAATTTCTACTTTTATTTTCTGTAGATTAGGGATGAACCTTCTTTTATTGAGATTATGAGAGTGACTTACATTATGTCCAACAATCGGTTTTTTTCCGCATATCGCGCATTTTTTGCTCATATAATTCCTCCATATTCTTTCCCGCGTTTGATATAAATTAGTATGTTGTGCTTTGATTGGCAAGGTAATTATGCAAAGTAATCCAAATAACAGAAATATTCTTAAGATGAGCAGCCAATTTATCAAGGGCGTTGGTCCTTCAAGACAGTTGTTACTGAAGCGGTTAGGAATAGAAACGGTAGAAGATCTTCTTATGCATTATCCCCGCGGGTATTATGACAGAAGTAATATGACAAAAATATGTGACATGGAAGTTGAGAGTGAAGCAACTTTTACCGGTATTGTTCTGGTTGTCTCTCTAAGAAAATTGCGTGGCGGAAGAACTATTTTAAAGGTAGCAGTTGGGGATGAAACCGGACGAATAGACCTGGTTTTTTTCAATCAACCCTTTCTAAAGAAGAAATTCCGTCAGGGCAGAAAAATTATTGTCAGCGGAACGGTAAATCTATACAAAGGAGTAAAGCAGATTTCAGCCCCTGATTTTGAGTTTTATTCAGATGATCTTAACGGCGAATTTATACATACGAGCAGAATTGTTCCGGTATATCCGCTTACTTCTGGAATTTCCCAGAGAATGATGAGAATAATCATCAAAGCCGCTCTCGCGAAAGCAAAAGGAAGGATAGAAGAAAACATACCAGAGCCGCTGAGAGATTCTTTGAAATTTGTGGGACGGGAAGAGTCTTTACGGCAGATTCACTATCCTGAAACATTTCAACATTTTGACGAGGCGGTCCGAAGGTTGAAATTTGAGGAAGTCTTCTTTATTCATCTTTTATTGAAAATGAGGAGGAAGAAGATTTGTGAGAATAAACCCCGGCCTAAAATATCGCCTCCGTACGGTTTACTTAAGAAATTTCTTAAATCTCTTCCCTTCAGGCTTACAGAAGCTCAGAAGAAGGTTCTTCATGAAATAAGGGCCGATGTTGAAAGTAGCGGAGGGATGGGAAGACTGCTGCAGGGCGATGTTGGTTCAGGGAAGACGATAGTGGGGTTAGCTTCCATGATAATGGCTGTTGATAGCGGATATCAAACAGCGCTGATGGTGCCGACGGAAATATTGGCCCGCCAGCATTATAAAAAAATAAAGGAATATCTTAAAGATTTACCTATAAATGTGCGGCTTTTAATCGGTGCGTTAAAAAGGGAAGAAAAAGAAAGATTATACTCTGAACTGGAGCGAGGAAGTATTGATATTATTATAGGTACTCAGGCTTTGATACAGGAAGGCATATCTTTTAAACAGATTGGATTGGCTATTATAGATGAACAGCACAGATTTGGTGTTAAACAGAGAGCGAGTCTTGGCAAGAAAAATGAATTGCCCCACTTTCTTGTTATGACAGCAACACCAATTCCCCGTAGTCTCGCGCAGATAGTGTACGGGGACCTCAAATTATCTGTTATCGACAGTTTTCCTTTCGGCAGAAGAGAAGTTAAAACAAAACTCATTAAAGAGGAGGCTAAAAGCGAATGTTATTCCTTAGCGCGTAAATTATTCAGGGAAGGAAGGCAGGCTTTTATAGTATATCCAGTCGTGGAAGACACTGACAGAAGTGACTTGAAAGCGGCAACTGCTGAGTTCGAAAGACTCCAGAGGGATGTGTTTAGTGATTTTCCTATCGGTCTTCTTCACGGAAGGATGAGTTATGAGGAAAAATCGAAAGCGGTAGATATGTTTGTAAAGGGTGAAATAGCCGCACTGATAACAACTACTGTTATTGAAGTTGGTGTTGATATTCCAAACGCTTCATTGCTGATCGTAAACAACCCCGAAAGATTCGGACTTGCTCAGCTTCACCAGCTGAGGGGAAGAATAGGAAGAGAAGGAAAGGAAGGGGTTTGTTTTTTAATTTCAGGTGAAAATATTGGGGAGAACAGCTTGAATAGACTTAAGTTCTTCACTGAGACAAATGATGGATTCGCGGTGGCTGAGAAGGACCTTCAGCTCAGAGGACCGGGTGAAATATGGGGATTCAGGCAATCCGGATATCCGCTGTTTCGTTTGCTAAACCCAATCAGTGACAATATGATAGTAAAGCGATCGTGGGAAGAAAGTGACAAATTACTTGAGACTGATCCGTATCTGAATAAACCGGAAAACAGAGTTGTAGAGAAATATTTTCGATTGTACTATAAAGAACGAATGGAAATTGCTGAAATTGGATAATTAAAATAACTTCAATTATGGGAGGTAATTGTGATTTCGAGAGAAGAAGCACTGAAACTGGTTGAAGAACATATGACCAACAGGAATCTTATTAAACATGTTCTTGCGGTAGAGGTGATTATGAGGTCTCTGGCGGACAAATCTGACAAAGATCCGGATGTCTGGGGACTGGCAGGTTTGCTGCATGATCTGGACTATGAAAGTACGAAGGAAAACCCCGAAAAGCATGGATATAATACATTAAGATTACTTGAAGGGCTGGATATTTCAAATGAAATAAAACACGCTATATTAGCTCATGTGGGGCATGTTGAACCAGAATGCCTAATGGATCATGCTATATACTGCAGTGACCCTGTGACTGGCTTGATTGTTGCATCAGCATTAATGCATCCTACAAAGAGTCTTTCAGGAATGGATGAAGAGTTTGTGGGAAGACGCTTTAAAGAAAAAAGATTTGCCGCGGGAGCCGATCGTGAAGCAATCGCTAGTTGCAGTGAACTTGGAATTGAGTTGCATGATTTCCTGCATCTTTCGCTAAAAGCAATGAGAGGCATCTCAGATGATTTAGGATTGTAGATGTGAGCTGGATTCAAAGGAGCCTTATCAATGATTGTTGCATGCAATGAATGTGAGACGAAATACAGCCTTCCGGACGAGAATGTGCCCGAAAAGGGAATTCGCGTACGTTGTCCAAAATGTAATTTTGTGTGGAAGCTTAAAGCTGTCCATTCAAGCATACCGGATTTTGACAGGAGCAAGGGTGGTTTTAACGCCGAGTCTTCTCAAACGGTTAACGCCGAGGTCTGGAGTGATGAAATAGAGGATAAAGGGGTTTCATCCGGCGGGGAAATGGAAAGTGGATCTAGTTTCGAAGAGGTTGATCTCGAAGAGCGCGCCCCTTCCGAAGAGCGCGTTGATCAACAAGATACAAATGAAGAGAGGAATAAGAAAGAAAGGGTGAAAAGACTTGCCAGAGTTTTTGTAAGTGATATACTTGTCTATAATCAGGAAAAGAGAGACAAAGCACTTTCTGAAGGAAACCTGATGTCAGCTCTTGGACCTGAGATTAAAAAAGGCTGGGAGGGTTACAAGGGGAAAATTGGACCCGGAATAGCCCACTCAAGTGATTATTTTAAAGATGCCCTCAACGAAATTCTCGCGGATGGGCAGAAGATTTTCTAACGATGTGGATAAAGTTCTGATTATCATTCTAAACCTGAATCCGGAACTTCATTTAGAGTTTTTTAGAAAAATGGAATTACCGGATAATGTTGAAAAGAATTCCTATACTACTTTCCCTCGATTTCTAAAAGCCTTGCAGAAGGTTAAGAGAAAATCGCCCAGGGTTATTCTGTTCTTACCTCAAAAAAGGTTTAATCCCTCAAAACTTCGTCAGATTTGCCTTTTACTGATCGATACACCCGTGCATATTGTGACTGACGAGTGTGATGAAAGGACTTATCTTACATATATGTCCGCTGGCATTAAGAATATTATTACTCCTCCTTTCAGCGAGAGTGATTATCAGTATCTTGTCGATGTATCCGATCAGGACCACCTGTATTTTCCCCGTAATAGAGAGTTGATAAGGGAAGGTCAGATTCGTCTGGATTTTCTTATACCGAGCAAACTGTCGAGGATTGTCGGTGTAAACCGCCTTGTTTCATTTTTGACCGCCGAAGCTGGATTTGCCCCGGAAGATTGCAGGGTAAACCTTCCAATGGTCATGGACGAAGCCTTAAGCAACGCTATTATTCACGGTAATAGTAACAAGAAGGAACTCAAGGTGCACATACGGATTTATATAAGTATCAACCGTGTGATCATTCAGATAGAAGATCAGGGTGTGGGATTTGACCAGGACAAGATCGAGGATCCCACCGGTGAAGGAAAGATCTACAATGATTCCGGAAGGGGTTTATATATTATAAAGGAAATCATGGATCGTGTCGCTTTCAAGAATGGCGGACGGGTAATTGAGATGGAAATGAGCAACAAAAACGCCAAAAAGTAATTTAGATTCAAATGTGATCATCAGGCTGTAATTCTGAGAATTTTCTAATGTCAAGAATAATAGAGGAAACATAAACACCGGAAGCAAGAACGTTAGTTACTTTTACATTTGTGTTTATGGTGACTCATAGATTTGCCTTGAATGGATTAAGTTTATTTTTCTCCCCATTTTTCCTTTGTTATTTTCTTAAGCAGACTATCAATCTGAGTGCGTATTCTTATATTCTGGTCGGGTTCAAATAGAGCTTTTTTGACTCTGCCCTCATGGTCTTTCTTGACGTATCTTAGTGCTTTAATATTTTCGAGAGGTGTTAGTATATCCTTACTCACTCTGACTTCAATGCTTTTGTCATCGAGGTTTTTATTCGGACTGTTATACGGGTGCATTCCCATTCCCCATCCATGAACGAACATGCTGCATATAATTGCTCTGAAAGTATTCTGTTTTTGGACTGAATCCAAATCAAAAGTTTCCTGAAATTTGTCAATCATTCCATCTATAATAATTCGGAGTTTCTTTATTTTCTTTTCATCCGGTTCAATATTAAGAAGGCGCTGGAAAACCTCTCTTAATATCTTTTCTGTAATTTCCATTCGAAACCTCCTTAGTATTGAAATAAAGAGTAAAGTTAGATATTCATATTGAACAACAAGCAAAAAAGAGACCAGATAACAATCTCGAACCGGGATATAATACCGTTCGAATAATATCACCATAAAACAATTGCCGCAAAATTCACTTCAAGAAAATATATTGAAGATAATGTTATAAATGGCATATTTCTGGCTTCGTTCAGTGTAAGGTAAAGCGGAAGGGAGTATCAATGCAGCTTTGTGATGAAAAAACAATTTTTATGCAAAAAGCCATTTATTACGTTACCAGTCTGGTTGCCGCGAGAGGAATTGTAGAATTAACAGACAGAAACCTTAATTTTCAAGTTTCAGCGCTGGATTCGTCTTTTGGATTGAAAAATGTTTCATTGGATGTTTGTACGATATCTTCCGTTAGAATAGCCGGAGGAAATCTGCGTCCGGCTATAATCATAACTGTAGCTGACAAGGATTATCAATTTGTACTCCCAAACGCATCGGTATTATATGACCATTTGTATGTACTCAGGAATAATCCGGTTAAAACCTTCTCGTCAACGAAAGATTCCCTTTTTGAGTGTGAATGCGGAAAAAGGTTCAGCAAAAGTTATAGATATTGTCCCTGGTGCGGCAAAAAATCATAGAAGCCCCCTCTATATGTATATTTTTTGTTTGTATGTTCCATCCAGATTCATTAATTTATAGATGAGATATAATATTGACCATATACTGGAGATTCAGATACTTGGTTCATACGGAGGTTGTAATGAGGCGGATTATATTACTATTTGTCGGATTAATTTTTCTTTTGGGATGTGAGGAAGAATCAGTACAGAAAATAGATCCTTATGCAACCGAGCTGGGAGATGAAAATGCCGGCGGCTACGTTGTGATTAGGGGAGAAAATTGTTATCCAATAGGATTATATATTCATATTGATCATGATACAGTTCCCTTTGGAATGATTTCCTCCGATGAACCCGCTTTATTGAACCTGTCTCCGGGAACGCACCATCTTTCAGTTAAAAGCAACGGCGGCGTTATAGTTTTTGATGATGACGAAAATCCTATTTCCAAAGTCTATATGCAATGGGACAAGGAGATTGAGGCTGAAGCTGATTACGCGCCCCTGGTACCGCTGGATTGTGACAGCGCTGTACTTGATTCAGTGCCTTGGGAAGATGACGGATATGAAGAGAATGACAGATACAGCGCCGCATATGATTTAACTGGGGATGAAGGCAGAAAGCTCGATTTGATCGATGGCAATGGAATGCAATTCGATGATGACTGGTACGAGATATATGTGGCTTCGGGTGATACTCTAGTTGAAGTTACTTGTGAATTTACCCATATTAGAGGGGATATAGATATAGAACTTTATGATTCTTTAGTTAATGTTGTTTCTTCTTCTAATTCCTCAGCACCGGGCTCAGACAATGAGTTCATAAGTTGGGTTGTTTCATCGGGCGGAACTTACTATATCAGGGTATATGGAGATGACTCTGGTAATGAGTATAACCTGTTGTGGAACAGTCTTTCTCCATAAGAACCGAGAGCGATTTAAAGTTGTACGTATATATGCAACGCTGACCTCCGTCAGCGTTGCATATTTTTATTTGTACTTATATAAATATGCCTCGTGACTCAGGCCGTATTATCATTATTATTCGCATTTTAAGAGATTTTCAACTCCGTTCGTTGAATCTGCTTGAGCGGAAATGGTATCATCCATTATAACTCATTGTTATAGAATGGATTATAGAAAACAACATAGCATTTTAGTGGCATGATATTTGCTTTACTGTCATTGGAGCCGGAACTGTAAGCTTTCAGGTGATTACAACACTTTGACAGGAAATGCTTGAATGCCGCGGTTATGATTCAGCATTCTAGAGAATTACTAAAGCGGACAGTAGCATCTGCATAGGACTTGAGGATTAATTATTATGGCTGTTTATAATATCAGGAATGAAGAAGTAACCGTTAAAATCGTTTATTATGGTCCGGGATTAAGTGGAAAAACAACAAACCTTGAACATATCTACTCGAAATTGCCCAGAGAAAACAAGGGTAAAATGGTTTCCATGAAGACCAGAACGGACCGTACCCTGTTTTTTGATTTTCTCCCAATGAAAATCGAACATCTTAACAATACTTCAGTCAAATGCCTTTTATACACAGTGCCGGGCCAGGTATTTTACAATGCCACCCGCAAACTTGTTCTAAAAGGTGTAGACGCGATAGTATTCGTCGCGGATTCCTCTTCGGGTAAAATGGATGACAATCTGGAAAGTTTGGAGAATCTGGAAGAAAATCTTCGCCAAATAGGCAAGAATCTTGACGAGATACCCTGGGTTCTTCAATATAACAAACAGGATATTGACGGAGCATTAAACAGAGATATAATGGATGAAAACTTGAACAAATCTCATAAAATGTCTTTCGAAGCGGTTGCCACGAAAGGTAACGGTGTGTATGAGACATTTGAATCCATTGTAGGTCTGGTTATGAGAAGTATAGAAAAAGATATATTGAGTAATAGATCCATCAGCTCTAAAAAAACTCATGGTAGTGAAAATAGAGAAGAAAAGATAGAAGTTGACGCCGAGGTTGTGCCCAATTCGAAGTTGTATGATATCAGCTCAGAGGCGGATGAAAGTGAGTCTTTAAATAATAGCGCAGAGGAGAAAAAAGAGGAGCATGAGTCTGTCTCTGAGTTTGTTGATAATGTGCTCAGCGAAAATGAAGAAAGCGCTGAGTTTGAATCTTTAACAGGTGAATATGGAAATCAAGGCCATGTTGTAGAATTCCACGATGACAGAAATAATACACCCGAGCAGAGAAGAGAGAAAAAGGAAAATTCTGTTGCCACGGAGTTTATAAATGATCCGCTCGAAAGACTTGCTCATCTGGGGCAGGAGTCAAACGAGGAAGAAAAGGACGACAAAGAAATTGCCGATTTACATGAACCTGAAAATACAGTAAGAATACCGGTTAAACTATCAAAAACCGATTTAGAAAATCTTTCAAAGCTGCATATAATTATTGATTTATCAGCTGAGTAACATTTCCAGTAAAAAATAACAAAAAAACACTTGACCATTTAATGATTTAATACAAATATTGGAGTGGGGGAGAAGTGTGTTAATGGAGTTTAGAAGGGTGAGATATGTCTAAAATACTTGTTGTAGATGACGAAATTAATGTAAGGAAACTCTACAAAGAAGAATTTGAAAATGAAGGGTATGATGTAGTTTGTGTTGGCGATGTCAAAGGTGCTATTGATTCAGTGGAAAACGATTCACCCGATCTTATTATTCTCGATATAAAGCTTGAAAATGAGAGCGGAATCGACGCACTTGTACAAATTGTAGAAAGGCGAAAAGACATTCCGGTAATAATAAATTCCGCGTATTCTGTATATAAAGAGAATTTCAAAACCTGGGCTGCCGATGCCTATATAGTTAAATCTGTTGATTTTGAGCCCCTGAAAGAGAAGGTAAAAGAATTACTCCAAAAACAGAAATGAGTCTGCTATGAAGATTCGATTACTGTTAATTCTTCCATTTCTGATTAGTTTATTCTCAGCGTCTACTAACGCGCAGAATAGAGATATACAGCCAAGTATCTTTTCTGATTATCTGAATAATGCCGTAACAGACGGGTCTATCTGTATACCCGGTCTTGATTTTAAGAGTTCGATGGGTGTTTCATTCGCCTCAAACGGGAATCAATCTCAAAGCCTGGGTTACTATATGGGACATTTTAACTACGGTTTTGGTCAATCATGGGATTTGAATCTTGATGTAGGTGTGCGTTCTGTTTTTGGACAACAGACACAGGGGGCTTCTCCTGAAGTTTTTGTCCCAAATATTGACCTTACATACAATCCCCCGGACAGCAATTTTATGCTGCGGCTGCAGTTTCGTCAGTATAGATCTCTTTTCGGATATAGATACAGTCGGTGGAGATAGTCGCGGTATTTATTATATACGTTTATTTTATAAATTTCTTGAAAAAGCAGGCACCCTTCCTTTAGCGTAGATGCCAGTATTTAAGTGGACTTATTGAAGTTGGTTCCTTATCCCAGGCCGATTTATTCCATAGAAGAGTATTTGGTTTTTTCCCATATTGCGGTAAATTAGTTTGATAGGTGTAGAAATTGAGGCGGCAGAGGATTATATCCAAATGGTTGAATTTCTGTAATCGTAGGCTGTTTTGAAAGACAATCAAGGAGAGTTGAGGATGAAAGGGTATATATTATGTATAAACGTTTTATAAGAGATCCGTTAACTGTCAGGATTTTTGTCAAAATTGTACTTGCCTCTGCCGCGGCATTTATTTTCTTTAGTTGTTCCGAGGACAGTACTGAACCGTCCAATTCTGTTCCAGAATTGACTACTGCTGAAGTTATTGATATAACAGGTACTACCGCGAAATGCGGAGGAGTGATTACCTCTAGTGGAGGAGCAAGTGTTACGGCGCGGGGAGTATGCTGGAGTGTTGAAGAGCTACCCTCCCTAGAGGATAGTACGACAAACGACGGGACGGGGGCAGGCAGTTTTACCAGTGAAATAACAGGGCTGACAGCTGAAACTGATTATTATATAAGGGCGTATGCAGTAAACAGCGCTGGAACAGGTTACGGAGACACAAAGGAGTTTTCTACTACAGTATTCGGTACCGTGACGGATATAGACGGCAACATTTATGAAACAAGAAAAATTGGGAATCAGTGGTGGATGACAGAGAATCTTAAAGTAACCCATTACTTGAACGGGGATTCGATAGCTGAAGTAGAAGACGGAGCAGTATGGGATGGTCTGGCAGGTGGCGCGTGCTGCAATTACGACAATAATGCAAGTTACATAGTTACTTATGGAAAACTATACAACTGGTTTGCTGTAAATGACAGCCGTGGTTTAGCCCCCGAGGGCTGGCATGTGGCAAGCGACGCGGAATGGCAGGAATTAGAAATCTTTATGGGTATGGACCCTTCAGAAGCTGCAGATACGGGATATCGCGGAACGGATGAAGGTGGCAAACTAAAGGAAGCCGGAATTGAAAATTGGGCAAGTCCCAACACCGGAGCTACTAATGAAAGCGGTTTTACGGCTTTGCCGGGAGGTTACCGGGGGCTTGGTGGTGATTATTCTAGTATCCACAACTCCGCTTTATTATGGGTTACTACATCGATAACTGAAACTTTCGCCTGGAGTAGAATGCTCAGTTCATCTGATGGATACATTACGCGTACTGGTAGAGATAAGAATTCTGGTTTTTCGGTCCGCTGTGTAAAAGATTGAATCATCGCCCGCATACTGTTACAAATCATCGACTGCCTTATAGGTTATAAAAATTGGAGAAACTCCAAAATATAAATAGACTTGACAGTTGTTGTGTATCTGCTTTAGTTTTCGGATAGATATGTGCCGCGCATCAATATGATTTCCTGATTGGGGGTGCTATGAAGCTGCGTTGGGAGAAGTTGCTTGAGCTGGCCCGGGGAACGGAAAAGCAAAGCAAAAAAAACAAATATTCCACGTCTGAAAAGGAACTAGTTGAAGGAAAAACAACACCTGAAGAAATACTTTCCTTTGCCGAAGAACTACTCGAGAGAAAAAAAAGGAGTGAAGCTGAAGAATTATTCATTAATCTTATATCAAACCCGGATATTAGCGAATCAAATCTGGCAAAGGTATGTGGTCTCCTTCAGGAAATCGGTAATTACGAGGCGGCTTATAAGGGTTATTCAGAATTAAGAAGAAGAGATGAAATGAACGCCCACCCGATTTATTGTATGGGTAAAATTTTTGAGATTGAGGGCAAGTTATCAGACGCTATAAGATTGCACCGTGAAGCTATATCCGTAGAGCCCGGCAATCCGGAGTGTTATTTCAGGCTTGGAGTGGCATATACAAAAAACCATCAGTACGAAGAAGCTGAAAAGTGTTATAGACAGGCAATCACACTTGATCCTACTCATTCTAAATCATATACAAATCTTGGCTATATACTCGATATGCACGGCAAACAGGATGTTGCCATGCAGCAATTTCTAAAGGCAGTCCAGCACAACCCAAAGAGCGCGGAGGCTCATTTCAACCTCGGCGCTCTCTTCGGGGATGACGGAAACAAGCAGCAGGCTATTAACGAATTCCGTGTCGGACTTGAACTTTCACCGACCTGTGTTGAAGGACGTTACAACCTTGGAATGGCACTTGTTAATGAAGGTCATTATGAAGAGGCGATGGAGGAATTTAAAAAGATTTTAAAGATTGAACCTGATAATGTTAATGCTTTCTTCTATATAGGATATTTATACTTTCGTAAGGGCCTCTATGGAAAGGCGCTGAATTATCTTCGGCGTGCTTCAGAGTTAAATCCAGGAAACACTAAAATACTGTTTTACGTGGGGGAATGCTTTAACAACTTGGAGCGTTCCGAAGAAGCACTTGGATATTATAAAGAAGTTGTTAATATAAACCCCCATGACAAGAAAGCCTATTTCAGTCTTGCTGTAACGTATGAAAAACAGGGGTATATGGGCAAAGCCCGTGAGTGTTATAAAAAAGCGGCCAGTGGAAGGGATGTGAGGCAGAAATCGATAAAAAGAGGAATTCTCGAGTGAAATCCCGATTTAAATCTGGGTTGCTGTTTTTACTTGTCGGGTGTATTTTTGTCATCCCTCCCATGAAGCTAAGCGGTTCCGACGAAAATATCAGCCCCGAAAGCTGGGTTTATTCCGCCCTTCGGACATTTGAACTTATAGGGTTAGTCCATCTCTCCCCGGAAATGCCCTATTCACGAAATAAAATCGAATTCTATCTGGATAGAATATTGCAGAATTTAAAAGATTCTGACAGTCGACTGAGCCCAAGACAGAACTTTTTACTCCGGCGGTTGAGGCAGGAGTTTCAGGGAAAGTCCCACAGGCCTCGCGACCGAGAAGACGCCCCCGTGTGGTTATACCAGAAGGGAAGAAGATTTTTGAGTTTTGATATGAGCGCCGGTATGTCTTTAAGAAAAAGAATAGAATACAGAAAGGGTGAACTCGACGGACTTCTTTCACCGGATATTCTGATAGATTCGGGAGGCGGCTTCACGTATGAAACGGTTTATAAATTAAGATTGCGCCCCGAATGGAATAATAATGTTACACATAGTAGAGTAAATGCCAGAGAGAAGAGTTTCAGGGGGTTAACATCTGAGTTTGAAAGAGGGTATATTTCAGTGCATCGTAATTGGTGGGGTGTTACACTGGGCCGCGATTACATTCACTGGGGCAACAGCAGGGATGACGGTTTGATTCTTTCATCCGGCGCCGGCCCGCTAGACCATTTGAGTGCATACATGGAGCTCGGGGTCTTTAAACTGAGTTTGCTTCATTCTATCCTTGATTCAGATGCGGTTGATCCAAGGAAGCTCTCAGGACACAGGTTGTCTGTTAAGCTTCCGGGAGATATATACATTGGAATAAGCGAGACAGTTGTTTATTCGGGCAGGGGACTGGATTTTGCCTACCTGCTGCCGGCCGGTTCATATTACGCCAATCAATATAATGAAAATGAAAATAAGTGTAATAATATTTTGTGGGGGGTTGACTGGAAGGTACCGGCTTGCAGAGGGTTGCTCTTTTACGGCGAATTCCTTGTTGATGATTTTCAATATGAGAACAGAGATACAGCTCCAGACAAGATCGCGTTGAATTTGACTGCCGAGGCACTCCTTGTGGCTGGTGGACACGATATCGAGGCGCTGTTTGATTACACATATATAGGTATTTATACATATTCACACACCGGTTCTCTGACTGTATACACAACGGGCAGTGGCGATGATACGGGTACAGGCAGAATTATCGGCTCTTACCTGGGGCCTGACGCGGACAGGTGGAGATTTCGTTTTTCGGCCGCTCTCAGTCCGAATATAGTTATGAAATTAAACGGGAGTTACAGCAGATATGGAGAGGGCAATGATTTGCGTCCCTGGAGCGCGGAGGAGCATGAACCTGATCTGCCCTTTCCAAGCGGACTTGTAACTGAGGAAAAAGAAATATCAATTTCAGCTTCGTTTGATTTTACGGGCGGGTCTATTCTTTACGCGGGGACGGGAATGAGGTGGCTCGATTCTGACCTTTCTGAATCTGAGGGATTTGCTTATCTTAAATTATTGTTGGATATCTAATGAGAAAAATTCTGAGTCTCTTTTCTATATTCAGATTACATAATATAGCCGCGGCAGTCATGGCTGTTGCCGCGGGTTTCTCAATGGGCGGGGGTGAACTGTTTCCGATGATGCTTCTCTGTGCCGTGGCATTAACAACAGCCACGGGCAATGTTATAAATGATTATTACGATCTTGATATCGACAGAGTCAATCGTCCTAACAGGCCCCTTCCGTCTGGTATCTTGTCGAGAAGACAGGCTCTTTACCTGTATATCAGTCTTTTGGCATTTCTCAGTTATATTTTAACCGATTTCAAATCGGAAGTAGTAATTTGGATAATTGTCTGGGTTGTTTTACTTCATCTATATTCCCGAGTTTTTAAACGTCGATATATGATCGGGAATTTTGTTGTGTCATCTGTTACCGGATCGGGACTTCTGCTTGGTTCGTACTGTGGAGGCAACATTGAAGCGGGTATTATTCCGTCTTTATTTGCCTTCTTATTTATTTTTGGAAGAGAGATCGTTAAAGATTGTGAGGATATAGAAGGCGATTATTTCTTCGGATCAAAGACAATAGCGATTATTATCGGGAAGAGAAGAGCTATGAGAATTGCGGCTGTTATTTTTCTGCTTCTGATATTTGCTTTTCCTATTCCTTTTTTTATCGGGATTTACAGCAGGGTCTATTTTTTTATAATTATCTTTTCGATTATACCCATACTTATAATATCTTTTCTACTGGCGTATAGGGCGAAACGCCCGGGATTTATTAGTTTACTTCTGAAGATTGGACTATTTCTTGGAATTATAGCTTTCTATTACGCTGTATAATATTATGTTTAATATTTACATCAGCGAACGGTATCTCCTGTAATTGTTCAATGCGGGATTTGTTTTTCTAATTGCTGATTTACCGGGAAGCAGGGTGTTTTAGTGTTCCAATTTCTTATTGTTATTATTCTCGCGGTAATACAAGGGCTGACGGAATTTTTTCCCGTAAGCTCTTCGGGCCACATAGTCTTGTTTAAAACAATTCTTGGAAGTGAAGGCGAAATGATCTTCCGGAACGGGATTATTTTCGAAGCTGCCGTTCATGTGGGTACGCTCGGCGCGGTTATAGTTGTATACAGGAGAAGACTGCTCAACTTATTCAAGGCGATTATATTATGGGCGCGAGGAGGGTTTAGAAGAAAAGAAGGTTTTAGCGATGATATTTCCTATGTGGGATGGATTATATTGGGAAGTATTCCGACAGGGGTATTTGGTATAGTATTACATGATACTGTATCGAAGGCTTTCAATATGCCGTTACTTGTAGCAGTTTCGCTGATTATTACAGGGGTTTTCTTATTATTTGCCAGGGGGAAAGAGGGCAGCGGGGAATTTACTCTGGGAGTTGTATTATTAATAGGGATGGCTCAGGTGATAGGAATTATCCCCGGTTGTTCCAGAAGCGGGTGGACTATTACAACAGCGCTTCTTTTAGGTGTAGGGTTTAAGAGGGCGGCTGAATTCTCATTTTTATTATCTGTGCCGGCTATTATAGGTGCTTTTCTGTTTGAATGTCAGTATTTGGAAAATAGTTTGACTAAGGTCTCCATTGTTATCCTTCTTGTGGGAAGTGTGACGGCATTTCTTGCAGGTTTAGTAGCGTTGAGACTCCTTCTGCACATACTTAAAGAAGGATCCTTCCATCGTTTCTCGTACTATCTGATTCCCGCCGGGATAATATCCGCGGGCTGGCTTTATTATTTTTAAAATGTGCAGGTGGTTATTGACCAGGGCTTTTCCCTGTGTTAATTTAAGAATTCGCGAGAGTAATTCATAAGTTCAAAGGTGGAATGATGCTTGAAAAGGTTTTTAATCCAAGCGAAATAGATCCCAAGTGGAGGAAGAATTGGAGTGAGACTAACGCGTTTACAGCGGACAGTAATTCTGATGCCGATCCTTACACTATAATTTTGCCTCCTCCTAATGTGACTGGAACTTTGACTATAGGGCATGTACTGGGCACTACCGTACAGGATATTCTGGTTCGATGGAAAAGGCTCAAAGGATACAATGTTCTCTGGCTCTCCGGAACCGATCATGCCGGAATAGCGACTCAGAAAGTAGTTGAGAATAATCTGCTGAGGGAAGGTATTGACAAAGAATCGCTCGGGAGAGAGAAATTCCTTGAAAAATGCTGGCAGTGGAAGGATAAATGTCACGGCAGAATTGTCGAGCAGCTCAACAAGTTAGGCGCTTCTCTCGACTGGACTAGGGAAAGGTTTACTCTTGATGAGGGAGTATCAGAGGCCGTTAGAGAAGTCTTTGTAAGGTTGTATGAAAAGGGGTTTATCTACAGAGATAATTATATAGTCAATTGGTGTCCTTCATGTATGACGGCTATAAGCAACGAAGAGGTTGAATTCAAGGATACAGATGGAAAATTATATTATATTGCCTATCCCTTTGAGGGGTCTGACGAAGAGATAGTCATTGGGACTACAAGACCTGAAACCATGCTTGGAGATGTCGCCGTAGCTGTAAATCCGGATGACATAAAAAGAACTCAATATGAGGGTAAGAGTCTTATTTTGCCTCTTGCCGGCAGGAAGATACCTATAATATTTGATGAGGCTGTTGATCCTGAATTCGGCACAGGCTGTCTCAAAGTAACTCCGGCACATGATCCTACTGATTTCGAAATAGGACGGCGGCATGATCTGGATGATGTTGTTGTAATCGGCCGTGATGGCAAGATGACAGAGGAGGCTGGAGAATTCAAGGGGCTTGACAGGTATGACGCGAGAAAGAAAGTATTGAAAGCCCTGGATAATAAAGGTTTTCTTCGTAGAATCGAGGATTATAATCATTCTGTCGGTTACCACGACAGATGCGGAACTGTTATAGAACCTGCTATTTCAAAGCAGTGGTTTATGAAAATGGACACATTGGCAAAACCGGCGATCGAAACTGTCAGGAACGGGGATGTCAGTTTTCTGCCCCCGAGATGGAAAAATATTTATCTCAGTTGGATGGAGGAGATCAGAGACTGGTGTATCTCCAGGCAGCTGTGGTGGGGTCACAGGATACCTGTATGGTATTGCATGAAATGTGACAAAGCGGTTGTATCTGTCAGTACTCCTTCAGAATGCTCTTTCTGCGGCAGCTCCGAGCTTGTTCAGGATCCCGATGTTCTCGACACTTGGTTTTCTTCGTGGTTGTGGACATTTTCAACCCTTGGATGGCCGGGGAAAACGGATGATCTTAAAACCTTTCATCCAACAGATGTACTGGTTACCGGCGGCGATATCATTTTCTTCTGGGTTGCGAGAATGATTATGGCTTCGATGGAGTTTATGGGTGAACCTCCTTTCTCGACGGTTTATATAACAGGTATCGTAAGGGATATGAATGGGAGAAAGATGAGTAAATCTCTTGGGAATTCACCGGACCCGATAGATATAATTGATCGTTATGGGGCGGACTCGCTGAGATTCGCTCTTATGAGACTTTCACCTCCCGGGCAGGATATTATGTTTGATGAAAAGAAGGTGGAAGTAGGAAAGCACTTTGCGAATAAAGTATGGAACGCGGCGAGATTTGTACTCAGTCAGAGTGACACATTGGGGTATAAGTTTGAATCCGGCAAGGACCTGGGTGAAGTTTCAGAGGGTGCTGACGGGAACGCTATTATATCTCTATTTAAATCTATCTTTGGCTTTACGCCCGACCTGGATTGTCAGTTCAATCTTGAAGACAAATGGATAGCCAGCCGTCTTGCCGGTATGTTGGACGATTATGAAAGATACATAGATTCATTCAGATTTGATGAAGCGATAAAAACATTCTACGATTTCTTCTGGCATGAATTCTGTGACTGGTATATGGAGTTTTCCAAACCTATTCTGTCTGAAGAGAAGAGTAAAGCGGCGGGTGTTCTTGTAACTTCCCGGGCTGTACTCGGCGCGTGTGTTATCGCCCTTAACCCTGTTATGCCCTTTATTACAGAGGAGATATGGAGTATGCTTGCTCCTGACTCAGAATCACTTTCTCAGTATAAGTTTGATGACGCGAGTGGAGATCTAAAAGACGTAAAACTGGAAAACGATATAAAGATACTGATGGAAGTAATTACCGGAATACGTAATCTAAAACATACCTTTAATGTATCATCTTCTAAAGATGTAAAAGTCATTGTAAATTGCAAACCTGAAAGTAGTTTAAAGGAAATGTTATCTCCTTTCGTAAAGCAGATTCAACGCCAGGCGGAAATAGCTGAAGTGGATATCAGAAAGGGCGCCTCAAAACCGCCGAAATGTGCCGCTTCAGGGCATTCTTCATTTGAAATATATATGCCTTTAGAAAAAATTGTGGATTTGGAAGGCGAGAAGAAAAAACTCGATAAGGATATAGACAAACTCGAAAGCCAAATTGATGTTATTGAGAAGAGACTTAATAACGAGCATTTCTTGAAGAAAGCTCCCGAAGAGGTAGTCAGCAGAGAAAGAGAAAGAATCCGTGATATGAAAGATCGCGGAAAACGGATGAAAGCTATCCTGGAGGATTTAGATTGAGTGATAATGAAAAGACCACCGGAGACAATGGTGAGGTTGACAGCCGTGATCCATTGAGCGGCGAAGAAACAGTTGGTGAAATCCTCTTTTCAGCAAGAGAAAAGGCCGGTGTCACGAGGGCTCAAATAAGTGAATCGACGAGAATACCTGAAGAGACTTTGAAATATCTTGAAACTGACAATTTTGATATGCTGCCGGCAAGGGTTTATGTCAGAGGTTTCATTCGCAATTTCGCGGGCGAGTTGGGATTGGATGTCGAACATCTTCTTGAAAGATATGAGGTTCAGACGGGGCAGACTCATAAAAGTAAAGGTGATTTCTGGGAAGTAAAGGAAAAGACTATCGAAGAGAAAAGAACTTCCGCGGCTATTCCAAAAAACCTTCTCATGATCGTGTCAGTATTAGCGGTTGTGATTTTAATTTTTGTTTTCGTGTTCCGTAGTGATGATCGTCCGGATGTCCTCCCACAGAGTACAATCCCCGATGTGGAAGAATTTATTGGAAAAAATATGAATAAAGAAGGGATGAACAAAAAGGAGATTAATCAGTCTTTTCGCAAAGATAGCGTTAAAATCAGCAATCCCGAAAAAGCAAAAGACACTTCAAGCGGTAAATCGGTTGAGAAGAAGACTCTCCCCCTTGAGCTTAAGATAATTGCAAATAAAACGGACACTACCTGGTTTGATATAATTTCAATCTCACGGAAAGATCAAAAACCCGATACAGCCTATTATGACTTTATTCTGCTGCCCGGCGGAGAAAAAGAACTGACGGCAACGGATGCCTTTATATTCAGAAAGATTGGTAATGCCGCGGGATTCAGAATAGAATTCAATGGAGAGAAAATAGCTCCTCTCGGGGAAACTAACGAAGTACTGGAGAATATATATTTAGGCAGAGACAGTATAGCCCTGGGAAATATTTGATATCTTCAACCATCTTCATAAAACTGAAATGTCTATTTTCAAGCTCAGATCAGCATATAAACCGACAGGTGATCAACCGGAGGCTATAGATTCCCTCCTAAGTGGTCTGGGAATGGGAAAGAAATTTCAGACACTTCTTGGAGTTACAGGTTCGGGAAAAACATTTACTATCGCCAATGTTATCGCCAGATCAAATAAACCTGTACTGATAATTTCACACAATAAAACTCTTGCCGCTCAACTATACGGAGAGTTAAAAAATTTCTTTCCGGAAAGCGCGGTAGAGTACTTTATCAGTTATTATGATTATTACCAGCCCGAAGCGTTTATTCCCGCGACAAGTACATACATCGAGAAGGATGTATCAATCAATGAAAGTATAGACCGGTTGAGGCTCAAGGCGACCGGTTCTCTCATGACCAGGAAGGATGTAGTCGTAGTAGCGAGTGTTTCGTGTATTTATGGACTTGGTTCACCGGAGCAGTTCAGTGAGCTTTCATTCAGTTTGAGAGAGGGAGAAAATATAGAGCGTGACAGAATTGTCAGGAAGCTGGTTGATTTGTGGTACAGAAGAGATGACATAGAATTTGAACGCGCCACTTTCAGGGTAAGAGGAGATACAATTGAACTGCGCCCCGCTTTTATGGAAGAGGGGATAAGAATAGAACTTTTTGATGATGATGTTGAAAAGATTTCAATATTTAACCCCAGTTCGGGAGAGATTATCAGGGGTGCTAAAGAAATAAATATCTTCCCGTCATCACATTTTGTGGTTTCCAGAAAAAAGTTGGATATGGCGATATCGGGGATAGAAGAAGAATTGAAAATTAGATACAGGGAGATGAAGAAAGCGGGCAAAGAATTTGAAGCCAAACGGCTAAAAAGCCGTACTCTTTACGACATTGAAATGATGAAGGAGGTTGGTTACTGCAGCGGGATTGAAAATTACTCCCGTTATTTCTCCGGCAGAAAAGAGGGAGAAAGACCCGCTACCCTTATTGATTATTTTGGTGATGATTTTATAGTGGTAATTGACGAATCACATGTAACATTACCACAGATAAGGGCTATGTACCGAGGAGACCGCAGCCGGAAGATGACACTTGTTGAGCACGGGTTTCGTCTTCCCTCCGCTCTGGATAACAGGCCGCTTAAGTATGAAGAATTTGAAAGTATAATAGACAGGTTTATATTTGTTTCTGCCACTCCGGGAGATTACGAGATAGAGAAATGCGGGGGTGAAATCACGGAGCAGGTTTTAAGGCCGACGGGGCTTGTTGATCCCAGGATTGAAATAAGGCCTGTAAAGGGACAGGTAGATGACTTACTTGATGAAATCCGCGTCAGTATAAAGAGGAAAGAAAGGGTTCTTGTTACAACACTAACGAAGAATATGTCAGAGGAACTGACATCTTATCTTAATAAGTTCAACGTAAAAGTACGCTATCTTCACAGTGATATTCGCGCTCTTGATAGAGTTGGCATACTTCGAGATCTCCGTTTTGGAAAATTCGATGTTCTCGTCGGTATAAATCTTCTAAGAGAAGGACTTGACCTGCCTGAGGTCAGTCTCGTCGCCGTACTTGACGCTGATAAGGAAGGCTTCCTCAGATCAAGGGTATCGCTTATACAGACGGCTGGTAGAGCGGCAAGGCATGTCGGGGGCAGAGTAATATTCTACGCTGACCGGATTACAGGTTCAATCAGGAAAGCTGTGGATGAAACATCAAGGCGCAGGGAAAAGCAGATCGAATATAACAGAAAGCATGGAATAATTCCAAGATCAGTTGTAAAATCAGTTGATGATGTAAGGATATCAACCTCGATAGCGGACAGCGGTAAAAGAAGTATCGAAGAGGAGAGTATGGAAGATAGAGTTTATATTCCGGATAGTGGATATGATCCCGCTATTCTGAGAAAACTTGAAGAGGAAATGGAAAAAGAGGCTGAGGCTTTGAATTTTGAAAGGGCGGCAAGTATAAGAGACAGAATTGAGGAAATTCGAATGAATCTTGAAGGGAGAAGAGAAATTGAAAAAGGGGACATTGATTGATTTGATACGAACCGCTTTAGACGAAGATGATGTGAATAATGATATTACTACCGGGATACTTGTTGATAGTGATACCTGCGGCTCGGCAGAGATAATCGCTAAAGGGGAAGGGGTAATATCAGGGCAGGAATGCGCGGGATGTGTTTTCTCTTTTGTGGATGACTCGCTTATCTATTCTCCCAGAGTTGAAGATGGCGCGCGAGTGCGAAAAGGTGATATTGTTGCTGTCGTTGAAGGAAGTTTTTCCTCGATCCTTAATTCTGAGAGGCTGGCGCTTAATTTTCTTGGACATCTTTCCGGTGTGGCGACTGTAACAGCTTCTTTTTCCCAGAAAGTCAAGGGCAGCGGTATCAGAATACTGGATACGAGAAAGACGACACCCGGGTTGAGGTTTGTTGAAAAAAAAGCTGTTCGTGATGGCGGAGGCGAGAATCACAGATCTAACCTGAGCGAAATGGTACTTGTTAAAGAAAACCATATTTCAATAGCCGGCGGCTTGGTTAATATATTGGACTTATTGGGCAAGGAACGGCTGAAAAAGGCGGAAATTGAAGTGGGATCGCTGGATGAATTATCTCTTCTTATAAAGAATCCTCCTGCAAGGATCATGCTTGATAATTTTACTCCTGATATGGTTGAGAGAGCGGTAGAGGAAGTCGAGAAATGCCGCGGGGAAAGACCTGAAATAGAAGTGTCAGGTGGAATTTCTCTCGATACGGTAGATGATTACGTCATACCCGGAGTTAATTATATATCTGTTGGTTCTATAACATCATCGGCGCCGGCGTTGGATCTAAGTCTTATTATCGGGGAAACTGTTGTTTAGTATGTAAAGGGAGCCCTGTTTTATGATGTTAAATGAACTTCATCCGGCGAACCTGAAATTAAATCTTAAATCTGACAGATTTGGGAGTATTGTTGTATTATACGAGTCGGTGGATTCAACGAATACTGAGTGTGAAAAACTCGCTGCTATAGGGTTTCCGGAGGGGACTGTTGTCACCGCGATAGAGCAGGTAGAAGGAAGAGGCAGGAAGCAGCGACAATGGTTCTCAAGTATAAAGGGCAGTCTTGTTTTTTCAGTGATTCTCAAACCCGGCAAATTGCCGACCGGTTTAACATCACTTATGGCGTATTCAATTATTGAAGTCTTAGATGATTACTCTCCAGAAATAATGATCAAATGGCCTAATGATATATATTACAAGAAGAAAAAAATAGGAGGGATACTTGCTGAAGGTAAGAATGAATATGTGGTAATTGGAGCGGGGTTGAATATAAATCAGCAAAGGGAAGATTTCCCCGATGAGATAGCGCCGTTAGCCTCTTCCCTCAGGGGCGCGGCCGGAAAGCTGTTAGATAGAGGTATAATTTTGTGCAGAATTCTTGAATCCTTTGAAAAGAATTATTCGCGGTGGAAATTCTCCGCTTTTGGTGTATTCAAAGAAGCTGTTGAAGAAAGACTCTTATATATTAATACAGATGTAATCGTTGAAGACGCGGGTTTTCATAAAGCAGGGAGATTTTTGGGTATAACCGAAGAGGGTTATATTTTACTCCTCTGCGGGGATGATATCAACGTCCTTACTTCCGGAGACCTTAGTTTAAAGAGGAGTATTGAATGAGTCGCGTTTTGACACTTGATATGGGAAACGGCGGTTTGAAAGCCGCTATTTTCAAAGATGATAAGATTGAAAAAAAGTGGAAGTTCAAGTTCGACACAGGATTTAAACATGTTTCAGAAGTGCTGAGGAATTCTTTTCCGGAGGGTATCGCGGTCAGTAGCGTTGTTCCCGAATGGACAGACTCATTTCTTGATAGGATCGACCGCGAAAAATATAAAAGAGTTTTATATGTGGATTCCAAGACTGAATTCCCTTTCCCCGTGCTTTTATCTTCTGGTGCTGAGGTTGGAGCGGACAGGGTGTGCGCTGCTTGCGGCTCGATACAAATAGGTGTTAAAGAAGCTGTAATAGTTGATTTCGGCACAGCCGTTACTGTCGATGTGCTTAGCGGGAAAGGGTATGAAGGAGGAGTTATATTCCCGGGCGCTGAAATAATTCTAAATTCCCTCCATAGGGAAACCGCGGTTCTGCCCTTTATCAAGAGTTTATCCGGGCAGGGGAAGATACCGGGAAAAGATACTTATGAAGCTATCGCGAGCGGCACGTTCTGGGGGATACTTGGAGCGGTTGAAAAACTGATAGAACGTTCCCTCGAAGCCCTGTCATCAGATGCCCGGATTGTACTTACAGGCGGGGGTATAAGTGTTATATCTTCTCATTTGAAGGGTTCCTTCCTGCACGAGCCAGACCTTGTTTCCAAGGGTCTTTTGATGCTGTATAATATGAATATGTAACATATATCTGCCTGTTATTATAATAACAGAGCATCCCATTCGGACCCGGGCAGGTGGGCTCGTTTGTATTAGCGATTTTATGATAAAAAATTTCAGTATATTTGACATTTTTACTTGCATTCTATTTATGATGTCAATATATTGTCAATCTGATAGTAGCAGTCAGACAGTGAGAGTGCTAATTTACTGAAAAGAAAGTAGAAAGGAGGATGTTGTGAAGATTAAACCTTTAGCTGACAGAGTTCTTGTTAAAGCTGTTGATCCTGCCGATGTGAAAAAGGGTGGGATTATTATTCCCGATACCGCTAAGGAAAAGCCTCAAGAGGGGAAAGTTGTAGAAGTTGGAAAGGGACGTATTAACGAAACAAGTGGAAAACGTCTCGAGATGGAAGTTAAGAAAGGTGATTCCGTTCTTTACGGTAAATATTCAGGAACCGAAATTACCTTGGATGGAGTTGAATATCTAATTTTGAGAGAGAGTGATATATTAGCCACAATATAACTTTTTAAGGGGTGAATACTGATGGCAAAACAGCTTAAATTTAATATAGAAGCGAGAGACAGCCTGAAAAAAGGTATGGATGTTCTTGCTGACGCGGTTAAAGTTACACTCGGGCCGAGAGGACGTAATGTTATCCTCGATAAGAAATTCGGAGCGCCGACGATAACGAATGATGGTGTTACTATAGCAAAAGAGATCGAACTGAAAGACCCATGGGAAAATATGGGTGCTCAGATGGTCAAGGAAGTTGCCACTAAGACACAGGATGTTGCCGGTGACGGAACTACCACAGCGACAATTCTGGCTCAGTCGATTATTACAGAGGGACTCAAGAATGTCACAGCCGGTTCAAATCCAATGTTTCTGAAGAAAGGGATCCATAAAGGAGTTGAAGCTGCTGTTGATTATATAAGAAAACGTTCAAAGCAGATCCGCAAGCGTGAAGATATAGCTTCAGTGGCAACGATTTCTTCAAACAACGATCCTGAAATCGGAGAACTTATTGCCGACTCCATGGAGAAAGTCGGTAAGGACGGTGTTATTACTGTCGAAGAAGCAAGAGGTATGGAAACATATATGGATGTTGTTGAAGGAATGCAGTTTGACAGAGGTTATCTCAGCCCTTATTTTGTGACCGATTCGGAGAGAATGGAAACGGTTTTTGATAATCCCAAAATCCTGCTTCATGACAAAAAGATCAGTGCTATGAAGGATCTTCTTCCCATTCTTGAGAAGGTTGCCCAGCAGAACAAGCCTCTTCTGATAATATCAGAAGATATTGAGGGTGAAGCTCTTGCAACGCTTGTAGTTAACAAGCTTCGCGGCACATTGCAGATAGCCGCCGTAAAGGCCCCCGGTTTTGGTGACAGAAGGAAAGCGATGCTTGAGGATATCGCTATTCTCACCGGCGGCCGCGTGATTTCAGAAGAAACCGGTTTTAAACTCGAAAACGCGACAGTAGCCGATCTTGGTGAAGCTAAGAGAGTAACTATTGATAAAGAGAATACAACGATTATTGAAGGTAAAGGTAAGGTTTCCAAGGTTAAAGAGCGAGTGAATAACATCAAGAATCAGGTAGAGAAATCGACTTCTGATTATGATAGTGAAAAACTCCAGGAAAGACTGGCAAAATTGGCTGGCGGAGTAGCAGTTATCCATGTGGGAGCCGCTACCGAGATTGAGATGAAAGAGAAAAAAGCGCGGGTCGAAGACGCTCTTTCAGCTACGAGAGCCGCGGTTGAGGAAGGCATAGTTGCCGGTGGAGGCGTCACTCTGCTGCACGCCGCTGAAGTTGTCGGAAAACTGAATCTCGAAAAGGAAGAGAAAATCGGTGCTGAGATCATTGCCAATTCACTGGTTGAACCTGCCAAGAGGATTGCCTACAATGCCGGGAAGGAAGGCGCGGTCATTGTTGAGAGGTTGAAGAAAGAGAAGCCCAATATTGGGTACAATGCGGCTACAGGTAAATTTACTGACATGGTAAGCGAAGGTATTGTTGATCCGACTAAAGTAGCGAGATCAGCGCTTCAGAACGCCGCGAGTATCGCCGCGCTGCTTCTTACCACAGAAGTAACTATTACTGATATTCCCGAAGATGATAATAGCGGCGGTCCCGGTATGCCTCCGGGTGCTGGCGGAATGCCCGGGATGATGTAATCCGTAGAAATAATCTTCTGCGAAAGGCGCCTGATATATATCAGGCGCCTTTTTTTATCACGGGGCTTAACATTGAAGTCAATATAACCAGGGATATTCATCAGATTGAAAAATGAATTTTGGAGGGATATCCAAATCCGGCGATATGTGATAGAATTTTCTTGAAATTGTCAATTGATATTAATATTTTAAACATGAAGCAGTTATTTATTATACTGCAGTTTCCTGATTATTAATGTCACGGAAGAAAGATTCCGAGTAATGAAAATTGGAGGCCTTCAAGTGGAGCAATACAGGAAAGCGATTTTCAGATTATCAATAATTATATTTTCATTATCTTTGCTGATTCTTTCAGGATGCGGAGAGGATCCATTGAGTAGTGATGGTGGAGGTTACGATTTAGATCTTGTTAGAATTATATCTAATCCCGTAAGTCCAATGCCTGGAGAAAAAACTATACTATCGGTACGTGTAGGCGGTTACAGTTCCGGTCCCTGGCCGTCTTATTACTGGGATGTAAGCGCGGGAAGTTTGCTTACTAACGGTGAAGCTACAGCTCAGTGGGTTGTTCCTGAAGGTACCGGTGAATACGAAATAAGACTTTCAAGCTCCCTTGAGAGCGAAAGTGAAGCATGCAGTTTGAATGTATCTGTTAGAAATTACGAAAGGCTTGATACCGGCAGGGATTTTAGTGTCTATCCGAATTTGATAGGCGGTGAGATCTTTTTTGTTTCGCCGTCCGATGATATCTCCTTTGTAGATTCTGAATATTCAAGTTCAAATGTTATGCGTTTTATTGGTCCCGGTTCTTCAGAGGGTATTACGAGCAGGACTTTGGGGTTTAGAGCGGGACCAAATATGGGAGGTGATGATTTTGTCTTTACTGATAACGGACAGGATGTAATCGCCTCTATGCTGACTCCGTATTTCTTCATGACAAAATTACAGCGTAAGAATATAGCAAAATTTGGATTGTTCGGTGCTGGCGATGAAATAGTAACAGACCAATACGATGAAACCCAGAGAGAGAGATGTGACCAGTATAATAATCCCTATCCCAACGAAGACGCGAGCATGGTTGTAATGCAGAAACTGGAGGTGGGTGACAATGAAGATGGAACAAAGGATCTGTTTAATATATCTTTCTGGAATGAAACCTCCGGCATTCCTGTTAGACTCACAAATTCAATGATAACTGAACCTGTTGTATCAGGCGAAGATACTTTAGGGTGGAAAGATTATTATTTTGAGAACACAAAACCTGTGTTTACTCCAGACGAAGAGTACATTATTTACTTTTGTGACAGTTCAGGTATCTTTGAACCTTCTATGATTCCTTTAAACGCAGGAACGCCTGACCCATCTGGTACGCTGGTGTTTGATATATTCAGCGGTATGGGAATTGATATCCCCGAAAACGTGATATTACAATGGAACCCCGAAGGTAACACCCTGGCTTTTATTGCTGATGTTAACGGCGACAACACACTTTGTTTTCTGGATTATAATTCCGGTCCTCTTAGTTCATCGAGTTTAAACTCCAGAACAACCGGCATTACGGGAGCTCTGGAGTTTGTATGGTCTCCTCAAAATGGAGAAGGAGGGGCCGTTATTACAGAGACCGGTGTAGGGTTGGTTACCCCCGGAGGACAATACACGCCCGTAATGGATAAGGAGCTTCCAACCGATATGCTGTGCGGAGTCAATTTCTCTCCCGACGGTGAAAAAATCGGTTTCAGGATTGGCCGCATGGGTTCAGCCTGGCATGAGGCCTTTTCGGCTTTAATGGTTGATTCTTTAGGTGACGGCAGACCTCCAACCTATGTGACAAAAAAGTATCCTTGGCCCAGCGATGGGGAAATATCAATCGACGATTTTGATTTCAGATGGAGAAGAGTGGTATTTGATTCCGACGGCTCAGGGCTTTACGGTCCCGTAACCATAGGAGAATCGGATCCTGAGGGTGAAGGTCCTAATCCGTCAACCGCGACTATTGAAATAGTTCATTCCTGGAAATAGCGGAAAAGATAATTTAGTTGGAATCGAGTTTTATGCGATCAAATAGACTGGGGAAGCTGCCTCCATATTTATTCGATGAGATTGACAGGTTGAAAGAGGCTTACACAGGGTCAGGTACGGAGATACTTGATCTGGGTATTGGAGATCCCGATATTTTCCCTCCTGACAAGCTTATTAGGGCTTTAATAAACTCACTGGACAATCCGCGATATCATCGTTATCCGTCAGGTGACGGGTTGCCTCGTCTGAAGCTGGCTATACGGGAATGGTTGAAAAAGAGGTATGATATTGAATTCAAAAATGAGGAAATTCTCGTAACGATAGGAAGCAAAGAAGCAATAGGGCATCTGCCCCTTGCTGTTGTTGATCCGGGAGATACTGTTTTAATACCTGATCCCGGATATCCCGTGTACAACTCTTCCGCTGTTCTGGCCGGCGCTGACGCGCACACCATGCCGCTGACTGAAGAGCTCGGCTACTGGCCCGCGTTTGAAGAGATAGGCGATAAAGTATCCCGAAAGTCCAAATTGATGTTTCTAAATTACCCTAACAATCCCACATCAGCTGTGGCCGACAGAGATAAATTTGCCGGCGCGGTTGAGTATTGTAGAAGGAATAATATTGTCCTGGCCAATGATGCCGCTTACTCGGAAATATCCTTTAATCATCCCGTTGACCTCCTGTTTCCAGTTGCCAGAGAAACAGACGTTTCTTATCTGGAATTCTTTTCATTCTCAAAAAGTCTTTCTATAGCCGGGTGGAGAATTGGATTTGTAATTGGTTCAGAAGATATTATTTCCTACTTGTCGAAAATAAAAGCTAATATTGATTCCGGGGCTTTCAGCGCCGTTCAAGACGCGGTTGCTGTAATGCTTAATGGTGATTTTGAGAAAGTAACACGGAATATTATGTCAGTATATCGTGAACGGCGCGCTATCCTCTCAAGCGGGCTTGACAGAGCCGGATTTGATTATATCTTTCCTCAAGCGACATTTTACTTCTGGATCAAAACACCTGGTGATTTCAATTCAATCCGGTTTTGTAAATATCTGTTGAAAAAAACAGGTATAGTCTGTACACCGGGAGTTGGTTTTGGGAAGTATGGTGAAGGGCATATTCGTCTATCGCTGACGGCTGATACAGAGATAATAAAAAAAGCGGCAGAAAAACTCGCCGTGTTCAGTTAAAGCGCGAAAGAAGTCGAAAGAGGTAATTCGTGGAAGAAAAAGTTGTTTTAAAGGGTATAACGGTATTCGGTTATTACGGAGTTTCTCCAATTGAAAGAAAAATCGGCCAGAAACTTCAGATCGACGTTGAATATTGTCATGATTTTACTAAGGCAAGCATGACAGATTCTCTCGAGGATACAGTTAATTACGAGAGAGTATATACTAAGATAATGCAGACTGTTGAGAATAACAGGTTTAATTTACTGGAAACACTTGCTGACGCGATATGCCGTGAAGTACTTACTAATTTTCCCGTTTCTAAGATCAGGACTGAGATCCGTAAGTTGACCTTACCTTTTCCAAATAATTTATCACATGTTGCCGTTGTTATCGAACGAGAAGCTGAATAGCGCTGTACATATTGTTACACTTTCTCTCGGGTCAAATCTGGGGGAAAGGGAATCCAATATTATAGGTGCTGTAAAGGCTATGAATGATTTAGACAACTTCAGTCTGAAAAGGCTTAGTTCACTGTATGAAACAGAGCCCGCGGGAAGCGGTTTTTCCGGGACATTTATCAATTCAGCCGCCGTATTCGAGGCTGACATAGCTCCTTACGAATTATTATCTCTATGCAAAAAGCTCGAGAAGAGATTTGGCCGAAAAGAGGGATTGGACAGGCCTCTGGATATAGATATCATTCTGTATGGAGAAATCTTAATTAACAAACCTGATTTAAAGATTCCTCATAAAATGTTTAGGCAGAGATCTTTTGTGCTCGAACCTATGCTGGAAATATGCCCGTATTTTAAGGTTCCCCCGGATAATATGACCGTAAGTGATATCGCCGAGAGGATGCCTTCATCGGGTTGGGTCAGAAAGGTATCTTCGAGATCTTTTATAAACACCAGTTCACAGCTTTTAGACAGTTAGTTGGTGGAGTTTCCCCAATTTTTATAACCTATAAGGTAGTCGATGATTTGTAACAGTATGCGGCTGATTGATATTTTCAAAATCGTTGTCGGTTTCCCCGGCGAGGAAACCGCTGGCTCTGCGCCTCGGGCTCGCTCTTTCTGCCCCTTCGGGCCAGAAATCCTTGCCCGCTCGCCCTCCGGAGGGTTTTGAAAATATCAATCAGCCGCACTCATCAGCAATGAAAGCCCTATTCCACTTACCAATCCTGATAAATGATAGTATCTCGCAATGTTATTACAATACTTGCCGAATTTTCGGGGAAACTCCAAGTTAGTTGTTGTTGACACAGGTGCTAATTTTAACTACCGTAACAGATATGAAAGATTTTAAAGAAAGATTAGTGTCAGAAGGAGTTAAATATATAGCAATAGAGGGGAATATAGCATCGGGAAAGACTACTCTCTCGCGTTTGATTGCCGAGGAGACCGGGGCCAGGCTTTTTCTGGAACAGGTGAATGACAACCCGTTTGTGGAGCAATTCTACGATGATTTTGAGGGATACGCTTTTCAGACTCAGATATTCTTTCTCTTAAACAGGTACAGGCAGCAGGTAAAGATAGCTCAGCAGAATCTTTTCGCGGAGCTTCTTGTCGCGGATTATTTATTCGATAAGGACAAAATATACGCGCATGTTGTACTCGGAGACGAAGAGCTCGGGCTGTATACAAAACTTTGTTCTTTGCTCAACGGGAAGATTGTCCGTCCTGACCTCGTTGTATACCTCCAAGCTGATACCGAAGTTCTTATGGAAAGAATAAGGAAAAGAGGGCGAAGTTTTGAAAGAAATATTGAAGAGGAATATCTAAAGAATCTAAATGAGGCATTCAATCATTTTTTCTTTCATTATGATGATTCCCCTCTACTTATTGTAAACACGGATCAACTTGATTTTACTAAAAACAGAGAACACCTCAATGATTTTTTCACACAAATTGCTGAGAGGTTCGAGGGAACAAGATATTATGTTCCTTCATGGGAGAATGATTTCTGATGAAAAGGAAAATAACTCAGTGTGTTCTTAGAGAGATGAAGAGGAAGGGTGAAAAAATAGCGGCTATAACTTCTTACGATTACCTTACCACGAGATTGATCGACGAAGTCGGTGTCGACTTTATACTGGTGGGTGATTCTCTGGGAATGGTCGAGTTGGGATATGAAAGTACATTGCCGGTTACCATGGATGAAGTTATTCATCACCTCAAAGCTGTTACAAGAGCTAAACCAAATGCTTTTGTGGTTGGAGATATGCCATTTATGTCCTATCAGGCAAGCGTGGAAGATGCAATCAGGAACGCGGGACGCTTTGTCAAGGAAGGAAGGGCGGAGGGGGTGAAGCTGGAAGGTGGAAGGAGAAACGCCGACGCAATAAAGGGTATAGTCAGAGCTTCTATTCCTGTTGTGGGGCATCTGGGCCTCACACCGCAGAGTTTATTGCAGATCGGTGGGTACAAAATTCAGGGGAAAGATAATCTGTCCGCTGAAAAATTGATTGAGGATGCTAAATGCTTAGAAAATGCGGGTTGCTGCTCTATTGTGATTGAAGGTGTTCCGTGGGAAGTTGCCAGAGAAATAACCGAGACCGTATCAATACCTACTATAGGTATTGGAGCCGGGGAATATTGTGACGGTCAAATACTGGTTATACAGGATATGCTGGGAATTTATGAAGATCCCCTGCCGAAGTTCGTAAAGATGTATGATCAAATTGGCGATAGAATTAAAAAAGCAGTTGCCGAATATATTAAAGAAGTTAAAGAGGGATCATTTCCAGAATTGAAGCATAGTTACTCGATAAAAAAGAAAAAGAAAAAAAATGCCAAAAATGAAGGTAGTAAAGACTCCCGGTGAAGTTCGGAAGGTAATCGCGGGGTTTAAGAAAAACTGCAAAAATATCGCCTTAGTGCCCACTATGGGTGATTTACACCGGGGGCATATTAGTCTAATCGAAATGGCCCTTGAAAAATGTGACAGAGTAGTTGTATCTATATTTGTAAATCCAAAACAGTTTGGGCCAAAAGAGGATTACAGCCGGTATCCCAGAAATGAACAAAGTGATAAGGCTATTCTTGAAGAGCTTGGTTGTGATCTGTTGTTTGTGCCATCTGTTAGAGATTTATATTCCGCGTCTGACAGAACGAGAGTGTCGGTAGAGAAGATAACCGGGCGTCTTTGCGGATTGTTCAGGCCCGGACATTTTGACGGTGTAACCCTTGTTGTTTCGAAGCTCTTTAATATTGTTGATCCTGATATGGCGTTTTTTGGACAGAAAGACGCGCAGCAAGCTGTAGTTATTCAGAGAATGAGTGCCGACCTTAATTTTCCAGTACGGATCGTGCTGGGTCCCATTATCAGGGAGGATAACGGATTAGCACTTAGTTCCAGAAACAGGTATTTGGATGATAATGAAATGATTCGCGCGGCTTCTTTGTATAAATCCTTGTCTGAAGCTTTTAGCTCGATTAAAATGGGCGAGAGGAATCCTGACAGGATTGCCAGCCGTATGAGGAGCATTATTGAAAATGCCGGGCTACAGGTCGAATACGCTGAGATAGTAGACGGGAAAACAATGGAGGCTGTAAGCCGTATAGAAAATGTAATCCTGGTTGCTGTTGCCGCCAGACTGGGAGATGTTCGTCTGATCGACAATATTGCGGTTAAAATTGAAGATGATTCTGTCGAAGAAGTACTTCTCGAATTTCCAAATTGGAGCAGCTATGAATAGTAAATCCGGATTTTCAGCTCTGATACTGGCCGCGGGTGAAGGTACGAGGATGAAATCCGATCTTGCCAAGGTACTTCACAAATTAAGGGGTATCCCGATGATAAGGTATGTGGTCAACTCCGTAAGGGAGATAAACCCCGATAGAATTGTTTTAGTTGTGGGTTATCAGTCCGAAGCAATAATTGATGAATTCAAAGATGAAAATTTGGAGTTTGTTCTACAGGAAGAGAGATTGGGGACAGGTCACGCTGTTATGATGGCAAGAGACAATCTTGAAAAAGGGACTGGTACAATTATCGTCTTAACGGGAGATACCCCCCTTCTGAACTCTAAAACGTTGAGGGAGTTTATACACTTTCACGGAGAAAATAATAATAGCGCCACTGTTTTATCTACTGTTATGGAAAACCCTGAAGGTTATGGTAGAATAATCCGTGATAGCTCCGGGGGTTTGGATAAAATTGTTGAACACCGTGACGCGAGTGATAAAGAACTTAAAGTAAATGAGGTTAACAGCGGAATTTTCTGCTTTCAGAGCAGTGAGCTTTTTAAGGCTCTTGAAAAAGTGAACAGAAAGAACAGTCAAGCGGAGTACTATCTCACTGATGTTATGGCCGTTTTAAACCGAGATGATCGGAAAACGGGTGTGTTTCGTTGTAAGAACAGATTAGAAGTTATTGGAATTAATACTTCCGAACAGCTCGAGGAAGCTGAAAGGTTGATAGTTGATGGATAGAGTATACGCTCCATGGAGAAGTAAGTATTTTTCAATGCCGAAAGAATCCGGTTGTCTCTTCTGTGATATTCAGAACGAGCAGGAAGATGCCCGGGTTGGCATTCTACAAAGAGGTGATCACTGGTTTACGATATTGAACATATTTCCTTATACAAACGGGCATATTATGGTTGTGGCAAAACGGCATATAAATAATTTGTCTGATATTACCGAGGAGGAGGGAATTGAATTGATCCGGATGCTCGCCGAAGCTGAACGCGCTCTCGACAAGGCGTATAATCCCGACGGTATCAATGTTGGAGTCAACAGGGGGGCCGCCGCGGGGGCCGGCATAACCGGACATCTTCATTTTCACATTGTGCCCAGATGGGAGGGGGACACTAATTTTATGTCTTCAATAGCGGAACTGAGGGTTGTTTCGGAAGAATTGGGTTCAAGTTATGATAATCTTAAATCTTATTTTAACAGGTGACGGCCATTATTGATATTTATTGTTTATTTTAAGGTGATATTGTTTGTCCGGGATGTCTGCAGTTGGTTAGTAGAAAGAGTAGAAAGAGTGGAAAGAAGAAAGTTCCCCTTTTCAGGATAGCCTTTATTCTTGTTATTCTGTTGATGGTAGTGTCTGTCAGTATAAAATGGTTGCATATAGGAAGATATTTTGCATCAACCGAAATCCCTTTCCAGATGGAGGTTTTAAATGGAACGGGGGAAGATGACCTGGCAAGAAAAACAACTAGAAGACTCAGGAGAATGGGGATCGACATTCTAATAGAAGGTAACGCTGAAGAATTTGATTATAACCAGTCATTGTTAATTGATAGAAAGGGTAATCCTGAGCTTATGAAAATTCTCGAGAAACGTCTTGGTTGTTCAAGGGTGCTGAAGCAAATACAGGAGAATCCTAAAGTGGATGTTACTTTTATTATTGGAAGAGACTGGCATGATCTAAAAATAAGAATGACGGATTATAAATAATTTAGGTGAAGGAGTTGCAGGTGGCAGTAAGAAGACGCATAGGATTGGTAGCGCTAATTTTTTTTCTGGGAGTAATTCTCGGAAGTGTTGTTGGAGAAGTAATCGGGATTCTTTTACCTGACGGGAGTGTAATAGAAAAATTGTTTATATCGGGAAGTGAATTTCATGTTGGCCCGGTTTTCTGCGATTTAATTGTGTTTACTTTTACTATTGGGTTTTCCCTAAAAGTTAATTTAATTAGTGTTCTTGGGATAGTTATTGTAGCGTTCATGATGAGGTTATATTGTTAGAAGGTGCTATTATGTTCTGTGATATTATGTTAGCGGCTGTTTCGAACAGGTTTCTTCTGATTGGCCCCTTTGGATGGTCTGAACTTATAATAGTTCTGGTTCTGATCCTGATTTTTTTTGGTCCTAAGAGGTTGCCTGATGTAGCGGAAGCTATTGGAAAATCTTTGCGGAAATTCAAGAAGGCATCTAAGGATATCAAGGATGAGGTCGAATCCTCAACAGAAGAGATAACTGAGGATGAAGAGAAGCGCGGATAATCTGATAGTCTGCAGCTGAAAAATTATTTTATTAGAATCTAAAAAGAGTTCAACGCACTTATTGACATAACCGTTACAGAGGATCAGGATGATAGATCATTTAAGAGTCTTGATTCTGTAATCCTTTATCTCAGCATTATCCCTCAGCTCTGAATACCAATCAGATATTACCTGTCTTGTTTTATTTCTGCGTATTTCTGTAATGATTTCTTCCCTGTTTTCTGAGAACTTGGTCATGTCGGGCTCGGTTCTTTCTGTAACTATAATTATGTAATAACTATTACTCACTTTAACAGGTTTGCTGAGAGTGTTAAGAGGCAACAGGTGACATGCCTTGGTGAATAATGAATTTGGGTTAAAACCCTCAGGGGGGTTATTTCTAGTGAAAAGAGGAGTTTCCACGACTTGAAGATTATTATTTTCGGCCATGGATTCAAGGCTGCCGTCGAGAGCTTCTTTCCTCAGTTTTTTACTTTTTTCAAGCGCGCCATGTTCAAGTTTTTCCTTTATCACTTTATCTTTAAGTTCATCTTTGATTTCTTCGAAAGGTTTTTTGCTTTCGGGGATTATCTTGAGGATTTTCAGAAAATATATTGAATTATTCGTTTCAATAGCTGAACTAACGCTCCCTTTATCGTGATTGAACGCAAAATCAGATATTTTTGGAGAGTAACCTATGCCTTCAATGAAACTGTGTCTGGTTAATTGAATTTCTTTTGTTGAAAGCCCCAAGGCTTTCACACCCTCCTCGAAACTTGTGGATTCGACTTTCTCTATAACATTACGAACAATTGTAGAGAGTGAATCCTGTGTCTCATATCCGGGTGTTACTTTCATAAGGATATGTCTGGCGTGAACTTTCTCTTCTCCATTTTCAGTCTTCTTATCTTCTACTTTTATCAGATGATAACCGGCTTCAGTTTTAACTGGATCGCTGATTTCACCTATACTCAAGGAGAATGCCGCTTTCTCAAATTCGGGGTCCATTTGCCCTTTACCAAAAAAGCCGAGGTCTCCCCCATTTTCTGCTGTTTTCAGATCCTGTGAGTAATTTTTAGCGGCTTCTATAAAATCAGTACCATCTAGAATCTCTGATTTTATTTCATTCATGCTGTTTCTTACTTCTCTGAAATCACGCTGAGTAGGTTCGTATTTAATTTCAAGAAGTTTGATTTTACGTTTCTCCGGTTCGACAAATTCATCAGAGAGCTTCTTGTATTGTTCACTCAATTCTTTTTCCGATGGTTCAAAATCAGATCTTTCTTCAAAGGGGATTGAAACGTACTTTGCCTTAACTTTTACTGTTTCCTTTTTGAATTGTTCGAGAACCTCTCTTTCGGAGATATTCACCTTTGCCGAAAGCAGTGTTTCAAGTTTAAATTTCGGCAGTGTCTGGCGCCCCCAGTTCTCGAGGTCAGTCCAATCATTTGAAGGGTCGGAAAGGGCTTTAAGATATTCCTGATAGCTGAAATTCCCCTTATTGTCTGTAAACGTCTCCTGAAGTGAAGGATGCGGGTTGTTGCGAAGAAAGCTAACAAGTTCTTTGTCTGTAACACTGATACCTAATTTATTAATACCTTCACGGAACAAAAAATCCTGAATAGTCATTTCCCAGGCCTGATTATCAATCATATATTCCTCAGTTTCGCCTGGTGTGTAGTTATCTCCCCTTTCCTCTTTCAGCTGATTGTAAAGCATTGACTTGTTTCGGGAATAAATCGACCTGTCTATCTCCACCCCGTTTACACTACCTACAATATTGGATTTATTGTCTTGAGTATTTGAATCTCTGTTTCCCATGCCCCAGGCGACGAAAATTGTACCAACAAAAGCAACAATAACTATCCAGAGGATAGTTTTGGTTTTTTCTCTTAAGACTTTAAGCATACATTGTTTCCTTTTTTAAAAGTGAAAAAAGCATAAATAAAACTATCAATTACATTTATAAAAATAAAACTATTTAATAAAGATTGAGTCGTCAATCTTTATATGGCGGCTCAATACTCATTATCCGTATCTATGCAAATTAGCATAAAATGACCTGTCGCGCAAACTTTTTCAGAGTAGTTGACATAAGAATACAAGGGGTGTTAATTTGATTCTGGAATGAATAAGGGAATTATCATATCGGTTATCGTCTTGTTTGTGTCAGTATCATTAACTGCCGATGATGGCTATATGTGGCCAATGACGGGTAATGCGCAAATAAGTTCTACTTTTAGCGAGTACAGGGAAGGACACTATCACGCGGGGATAGATATCCGCTGTTTCGGTCGAGTTGGTATTCCATGTATCGCTGTCAGCGGCGGTTATGTCAAGAGGATCAAGGTCCAGCCGGCCGGTTACGGGAGAGCTCTTTATTTAAGGCTTTTTAACGGTAAAACAGCCGTCTACGCGCATCTTCATAGTTTTGACGCCGCTCTTGACTCTCTTCAGTATTATAAAATGCTGGAATCCGGAAATAATTGGTCTGACATGTTTCTTAGAGACGGTATCTACAGATTCGAAAGAGGGGACACCCTCGCTTTTGCCGGCTGGGCAGGTACAAAAGCCCCTCATCTTCATTTTGAGATTAGAGGCTCCGCCGGTAATCCGATTAATCCTCTTTTGAACATTTATGAGGTTCCGGATAAGGCTCCTCCAATCATTTCAGCACTCGAAGTTATTCCTCTCGAATACGGAAGTAGAACAGGAAAAGATTATTCATCGGAAATTAAGTTTTTCAGGGCAAAAGAAACAAATTTATATGAAAACACAGACACCCTTCAACTTGACGGCGTATTTGGGTTCGGAGTTTCAGCGTGGGATGAGCAGAGTGTCGGAGGTTACAAGATGGGCCCTTTCTCTATAGAATTGTTCGTTGATGGAAATCTTTTATACCGTATCGAAAACAGAACTTTCTCTTACGGACAGAGCGGCGAAATTGATTATGAATTTGATATATATGATGATTCCTGGACGGATAGATTTAATCTTCTATTCAGAAAGAAGGGTAATTCGCGATCAGATCGTGCGGGGAACGGTGTTATTTGTTCTGATAGCAGCAGGACCGATCTTACGTTTTTGAAGAAGGGTCTACACCGAGGCGAGTTGATAGTAAGCGATTCATCGGGCAATAAGGCAAAAGCTCTTTTTAATTTTGCTCTGCATGACTATCCTCGGATTCAGACCGCAAAGAAACTGGATAATGCTTATGAAGCTGTGGTGTCTTCTATCGATCTGGACGGCGGCACGGTAGATGAAAAGTTGTTTGAATCCTTAGATGGCGGTGAAAGCTGGAATCCTCTGACTCTCCGTGATACCGGAAAGTACGCTAACGCGTTAGTTTCTAAGGTAAAAAGCGCTGTTTACAAATATGAAGTGACTGATGATGAAGGGGCTTCAGTCAGTAAACGTTTTGCTTCTCCCCGGCCGAAGATCGGGGAAGATATGGTTTTCTCCCAGTGTAATGTCAGGCGCCTGCCCGAAGCTTTGGCTCTTCTAATCAAGACCGACAGAATATTGGCCTCTCTTCCGTTAGTTGAATTTATCGGCCGAAACAGAGTTTTGTCTCTTAAGGTCGAAGAGCTTAAAGAGAAATTATATCTTGCCCGTTTAGAATATGAAACAGTGGAAAATGGAGAAAATCTATTTCATATCAGGGGAAGAGATTATAGGGGATATGAATTTGATGATTATCACGCTGCCCGGATTGTCATTCTGAAATCAGGCGGGAAGGTCTCTTTAAGAATATCCGACAGTTTAAGGATTGACCTGGAATCACCCTCGTTAAATGGCAAAGTTCCATGTATAGTCAATTCCGTATCTTTACAGGTGGGCACCGGCAACGGAATGGATATGATCCGGGCTCCTTTTAATCTGGATTTCGCGGAAGATTATTTGTTTGAATCCATTAAGATATCCGGTAATTTCGGAGATGGTGTGGGGCTTTTCAGATTTGACGCCGGTGATTCAGCATGGCGCTGCGTTGGTGTACCGGAAATGGAGGGAGGGGCTGTCGAACTTGATAAGAAGGGCACATACGCATATTTTAGAGACGGACTTCCTCCGAGACTGGGAAACTTCGAAAAAACCGAGAGTCCTTCAGGCAGTGGATTTTTCAAGAAATACATTTATTATATCCCGATCGAGGATGAAGGAAGCGGAGTTGATTCATATTCGTCAAAGGTTACATGGAATGGCGAATGGACCGTTAGCCAATGGGATGATATTCGAGAAAAATTATACATACCTGTTCCATCGTCCCGATCGAGAGGAAAGGTATCACTTAGAGTAGAGATAGGGGACAGGGTTGGTAATATTGCAGTTAAAGATTTCGAGTTTATTGTGGAATAATTCTTAAGTTGGGGAGCACCCTCGATGAGTAATGCCGGCTTCATACATCTTCACAACCATTCTGAATACAGCCTTCTCGATGGAGCGATCAGAATCAGAGACCTTGTTAAGAGAGCTTCCGATATGGGAATGACTGCCGTGGGGCTTACTGACCACGGTAATATGTACGGTGCCGTGCCATTCTACAGAGAGGCTCTCAGGGTGGGAATAAAGCCGATAGTTGGAATGGAGACCTATCTGGCGAGAGATGGAATTGACAAGAGAGGCAAAGACGCTCAAAAGAAGAACGATCATCTGGTTCTTCTGGTAAAAAACAATACAGGATACAAAAATCTTCTTAAACTTTCCTCAATTGCTTACACAAAGGGGTTTTACTACAAACCCCGGATAGACCTCGACATTCTGGAGACTTATTCAGAAGGCCTGATAGGGTTGAGCGGCTGTATCCAGGGAAGTATTGCTAAACTCCTTTATGCCGGCAAAAAGGATGAGGCTGTGATCTTCGCGAGGAGACTGGAATCAATTTTTCATGAAGGGGACTTTTTTATTGAGATACAGAACCACGGAATAGAAAGGGAGTTACTTCTTATTCCAAAGTTAACTGATCTCGCGCGTGATCTTAAGTTGCCTTTAGTGGCAACCAATGACTGTCATTATTGCGGCGCCGAAGAACATGAAGCTCATGATGTTCTTCTCTGTCTTCAGACAGGGAAAGATCTTGACGATGAAAACAGGGTTCTGAGATCAAATCCCGAGACTTATCTAAAATCACCCGAGCAAATGGAAGCTCTTTTCACCGATCATAAAGAAGCATTAAGGAACACACTGAATATTGCTGAAAGATGCAACCTGAAGCTTAAGGATAAAAAAACACAGCTTCCCAAGTCACCCATACCAAGCCAGTTTGCATCTCCGGACGAATATCTTGAGCACCTCGTTATGGAGGGTGCCGGGGAAGTGCTTGGAGAAATCAATGATGATGTAATCGAGAGGATTAAATACGAGCTTGAAATTATCAGAGAAATGGGGTTCTCAAGTTACTTCCTTATTGTCTGGGATATTGTTAAATTTGCCAAGGAAGCCGGTATAGCTGTTGGTCCCGGCCGGGGGTCGGCCGCGGGAAGTCTGGTTTGCTATATTCTTGGTATCACAAGTATTAATCCCTTAGAGAATGAACTTATCTTCGAGCGTTTTCTAAATCCGGAACGAGTGTCGATGCCGGATATAGATATTGATTTTTGTGATAACAGAAGGCAGGAAGTGATTGATCATGTTGTGTCGACTTATGGCAAGGAAAATGTCTGTCAGATAATAACATTTGGAAGAATGGCGGCAAGAGCTGTTATAAGGGATGTCGGCAGGGTATTGAGGGTCCCATACGGAGAAGTGGACAAATTGGCGAAAATGATTCCCGCTCAACCGGGCGTAAATCTATCTGACGCGATAAAAGATGTACCTGAACTAAAGAATCTATATAATAATGATAAATCCATAAAAAAACTTCTCGACCTTTCTCTTTCTCTTGAAGGACTTGCCAGACACGCGTCTACTCACGCTGCCGGCCTTGTTATAACCCCAACCCCCCTTGTTAACCATGTTCCCCTTTACAGGTCGAGTAAAGGTGAAATAACAACACAGTACGAGATGAAAATTCTCGACAGCATAGGACTGTTGAAAATAGATATACTGGGGCTTAAAACACTTTCTCATATACAGAACGTTCTTATCCTGATAGAGAAACATGAGGGACTGAAACTGTCAATCGAAGATATACCAATCGAAGATCCGGAAACATTCAAATTCCTTGGAGAGGGGAAAACTGTAGCTGTTTTTCAGCTTGAAAGCGAGGGTATGCGTGAACTCTTGAAAAAAATACAACCCACTAACTTCGGAGACGTAACGGCTATAAACGCTCTGTATCGTCCGGGACCTCTTGGCAGCAATATGGTTACAGACTTTATCAAATGTAAACATGGTAAAAAGAAGATCACTTATGAACACCCCATGCTGGAGCCGATTCTCAAAGATACTTATGGAGTAATATTATATCAGGAACAGGTAATGCGTGTGGCCAGTGATCTGGCGGGATTTTCAATGGGGCAGGCTGATATTCTCAGGCGCGCGATGGGTAAGAAGAAAAAGAGCATTATGTCTCAGCAGAAGGAGCTCTTTGTAAAAGGAGCGGTTGAGCGGGGGATAAATGAGAAGATAGCGGATAGAATATTTGAACTAATGGCACATTTCGCCGGTTACGGATTCAACAAATCACATTCCGCCGCCTATGCCATGGTATCTATGCAGACGGCTTATTTAAAAGTGCATTATCCGGCAGCTTTTATGGCAGCGGCTATGACAAATGATATGGGAAACACAGATCGGCTTATGATATTACTTGAAGAATGTCACAATCTGGAAATAGTCTTACGGGGACCAGACGTGAATTCAAGCGGCAAAGAGTTTGATCTATCAAATGGAGAAATAACCTATGGACTGGTGGCAATTAAGAATATGGGTGTTCCCGCCGCTGAAGCTATTGTTGATGCCAGGAAAGACGGTCCCTTTGTGGATCTGTATGATTTATGTGAAAGGGTCAATCTGCGAAGTATCAACAGACGCGCTCTCGAGAGTATGATAAGAAGCGGAGCAACTGACAGTTTGCCCGGGACCAGGTCACAGAAGATGGCAACTCTTGACACGATTCTGGCTCACGCCCAGAAGCGTCAGAGTGAAAGAGACAGGGGACAGACATTTCTCGGCTTCTTCGAAAATCCGTCGATGTCTGATATGATAGAGCTTGAAGATGTTCCTCCATGGGATGAAAGTGAGAGACTGAAAAATGAGAAGGAGTCACTGGGCTTTTATTTTTCGGGACACCCTCTCGACAGTTATAAGGGCGTTCTAAGCCATATAGTAAACACTGAGAGCTGCGCTCTTTCGGAGAAAAAGAGCAAAAAGAATGTTGTTATCGCGGGGCTGATTACAAGTGTCAGGGTTATTCTCGACAGGCGCGGTAAGTCAATGGCATTTGTGGGGATGGAGGATTTTCTGGGTTCATTTGAAGTTATTGTGTTTTCAAGCTGTTATCAGAGTTGCAGAGAGGAATTGAGAGAGGAAAATCTCGTAGTGATAAAGGGAAAGATTTCTTCGAAGGACAGGGGTGAAAGCAAAGTGATAGCTGACAAAATTTTCTCCATTGACAGCGCGCTGAATTACTTGTCTGGCAAGGTATGTTTGAGCTTGCGCTCAGAGCTTTTTAATGAAAAGGAACTTCTTTCTTTAAAACAAACCGTGTCTCGGTTTCCGGGAAAGAAAGAGTTGTTTTTTAAGTGGTGTAAGAATGGTGATAATAAGTTTTCCGTCCGATCGAGGAGTTACAGTGTATCTCCAAGTCTGGAGTTTGTAAGAAGCCTCGAGAAAATTACTGGAGTAGAAAATGTCGAAATTGTTTTATAGTTTTTTGTTGGCGGTTTTAATAGTTTTCGCGGGTTTCGGCCGGTCATACGGGCAGTTTAGAGAGGATATAAGGATTGTTGAAAGTCCAACGGCCGGGATTATCCCTCACGGAAGTTATATGTACGATGGATCTGTCGGTCCCCTTAATAGTCTCTTGTTCGGCTGCGACGTCGGGTTCCGTGACCGTTTGATGATCGGTGTCTCATTTGGACTTCAGAATTTCATTGGCCGCGGTGAAATAACTAGTAATGACCGGCCGGGAATAAGAATAAGGTTGAGATTAATTGAGGAAATAATCGGAGGTCCGGCTCTTGCTGTGGGAATCAATACTCAAGGGCAGGAAAGATGGCTGCAAAATTGGGAACGATACGAACGTAAGTCTAAGGGGTTTTACGCGGTGCTGAGCAAAAGTTACTATATGCTCAGGTATTTTTCACTGCACTGTGGTGTTAATTATTCACTTGAGAACAAATATGAAGAAGGACCGGATCTATTCGCGGGGTTGACCCTCGAAGCTTTCAGCGGACTGGTCCTTATGGTTGAATACAGCGGAGCTTACGATGATGACAACGGTGACATTCCCTCGTGCTTGACGAGGGGAAAGGGTTATCTGGATACCGGCGTTCGCATCGATTACAAAGAGAATCTGAGGTTAAAATTCTTATTCAAAGATCTGCTTGATAATTATACGGCGAATTCAGGGATTTCCAGAGCTGTGGGAATTTCTTACGTGAACTATTTCTGATGATTGGTTGGAATAATGACTGGAAATACGAAGAACCTACAATTCGAAACCCCAATAATAGATCTTGAAAACAGGATAGAAACCCTTAAGCAAAAGGGCTTTTCAGTAGAGTCCAAAGAGATAAAGAAGCTTAAAAGCACACTTGGCGATCTTGAAGAGAAAGTTTACGGGAATCTCACGCCGTGGGAGGAAGTTCAGCTTGCCCGTCATCCGGACAGGCCGACAATGTCGCAGTATCTGGATTTAATGTTCGACGATTTTCATCAGCTCCATGGGGACAGGTTTTACGGCGACGACCCTGCTATTGTAGGCGGTGTTGCTACAATGGGAGAGAGAAGACTTATGGTTATTGGACATGAAAAAGGTCGAAATACAAAAGACAGGCTGAGACACAACTTCGGGATGGCCAATCCTGAAGGTTTTAGAAAATCGCTTAGACTAATGAAGATGGCAGAAAAATTTTCTTTACCAATTCTTTCTTTTGTGGATACTCCCGGCGCTTATCCGGGTGTTGGAGCTGAAGAGAGAGGGCAACCTGTCGCAATAGCGTCCAACTTGAAAGAGGTTTTTAAGATAAAAACCCCGATTGTAGTTGTTATTATAGGTGAAGGCGGGAGTGGGGGAGCTCTGGCTCTGGGTATTGGAGACAGGGTGATAATGATGAAACATTCAATATATTCGGTGATTTCTCCGGAGGGTTGTGCTGCCATTCTCTGGAAAGATAAAGGCAAAGCGCCTGACGCGGCTTCATCTCTGCGCCTGACCTCGGATGATTGTCTGGAATTTAATGTTGCCGATGTAGTAATTGATGAAATACATGGCGCGGCCCACAGGGATCCGGAAGGTAATTCTCTCAAACTGGCTAAATGTATTGAGGATCAATTCGAAAGCCTCTTGAGTATCTCTATCGATCTTCTTCTCGAAAGGAGAATTAAAAAGTTCACCTCTATTGGTGAATTCAGTTCAGACCGATGAACTTATTTGTGTGTGCCCGAGTGTACCCGGCAGCCGCTTTCTCTGTGGATTTTTTAAGTTTTATTACGGGTTTTTCCGTTTTGAAGACTTGACCTTAATGTACTAAATGTTCTATAATTATATATGTCAGCTATTAAACAGGAATTAGTATTACAGGTCCCTGTAATTTACGATACGAAGAGTTGTGTCTAAATCAGGGGCTTTTCTTTGTTTTGAAGGTGTGCGTGTAGACTATGGCGATAAAAAAAGAACTTCTGGAAATTCTGGCATGCCCCAAATGCAAGGGTGGAGTTGCCTGCGATGATTCAGGAGAATATCTGGTTTGCGATAAGTGCCGGCTGCAATACCCTATTGAGGATGATATCCCGGTGATGCTTATTGAAAAAGCTGTTAAAATGGATTGATCTTATGTAACTGCTGTCCGCATCGATCCGGAAGTACCGCGGGAGTATGCTAATTGACTGTTTTTACACATTTTGCCGCTGGAGCTCTAGTCGGATATTTCTCCCCTGGTGTATTCAGCGCGTCTATTGGCGGCCTGCTGAGTCACGTGTTGCTTGATGTAATACCTCATTATGATTTTGAAAGTCTGAGATTGGAGATATTCTTAGGTGTTGCTGTTGTGCTGACTCTGGTTTTTACGGGGAGTTGTTCGTTGGTTATCTGTCTTGGCGGTATTTTCGCGGTTATACCTGACCTTGAGAATCTTTTGTGGAAGACGGGTAAGTTAAGAGAAGATCAAAAGGTGTTCCCCGGACATGCCGGAATTATTTCTCACGGGAGAAAGACCGGAAGAAAAAGTATTTTGATTCAGGTCATCTTCGTTATGGCTGTTGTTATTTTTTTGATATGGAGTGTCTGATGAAAAAGATCTTTATGATTATCTGGATGGCCGCGCTGATATTTCCTGTTATCGCGAATTGCGCGAAAGTCAATATTCTTGACTACGATATATCCGGTGTAACAGTAGAGGTGAAAATAGATACTCTGATCATCTCCCCCGCCGGAGACGCGAGAGATGAAGAAGAAAGCAGAATCACGATACCCGGATTTGAAGAAACAAGGTATGAGGGGTTTCCGGTTCTTCCGGCTCGCAGGTATCTCTTCGAAGTAACTTCCAAGAAGGGTGTTGGAGTGAGAATCATCGAGAATAACAAGCGGACCCTGGATGGAGTCAAACCAATTATATTTGATGCCGGTGATTCCAAGAGCAAGAGATTAGTAAAAGACAGTTCCGGGGTAGCCGCGATTAATATAAGTGATTTTGTAACTATAGCCGGAGTGGGAGATTTCAGAAAGACACCAATTGCTCTTATTGATATCCGCCCTGTAATTTTCGATAAAGAGAATGAAAAACTTCTCTATTCTTCCAGGATCGTTTTCCGTCTGACATTTCCGAAGGCTCAAGTGTCCGGCAAAGAAGGCGTTTTGGATATGCCCCGGGACCGTTTTATTGCAAACGCGGAGCAGGCAAAACTATGGAGAAATAAATCACGGCCGGTTCAGAGCGCGGGGCCTTATTCTTTTGAGTTCAGCCTCGCTGATGAATGGGTAAAGATAAGAGTCGATGATCCCGGTATCTACAAGATAACCTACAGTGATTTGTACAATTTTGGAGTCAATCCGTCTGATATCGATCCATCAGATATACGTTTATTCTCAAGCCCGGTCTATCCAACGACAAGACCATTTCAGCAGCCGGCTTCTATAGATTCCGGCGGTAGTTTCGAGACAGATTATCATATGTCCGAACACGCTATAAAATTTCTGGGCAACTCATCTGACGGAACCTTTGATCCTGGTGAATCGGTGATTTTTTACGGTGTCGGAGTCGAGGGGTGGCGGGATTATCTGGATCCCGGGACTGATAGGGAGGATACATTTGATAATATCTATGAAACAAGGAATGTTTACTGGATGGCCTGGAGCAGAGATTTTGAAGGTACTGCGAAGAGAATGAAATCAAGGGATGTCTCACCCTCCTATGACGTTTCTCTTGAAACGCTTAACACGTATGAACATAGATTGCATATCGAAGAGGATAATGAATACGATCCGGTTTTTTCCCCAGACAGATGGCTCTGGAAAAATCTCGCTCCCAACATATCGGGATCTTACACTGATTACTTTAACGTAAGTGATATAGCTGAATCAAATTGCAAGGTACGAACTATCGGGCTGATTCGTACTGAAGGAGGTACTGCTGATTGTTATTTGAATACAGAAAATGTAGGGGAGCTCGAGTGGATATATTCCTTTAATACCGACATACTGGTTGCCGAAGCCGCAACGTTAAACGAGGGAGAGAACAGTTTTAAATATGATAAAGCTGATGATGGAATAGAGATGAATATTTACTGGTATGAAATATTTTTCGACCGGTACCTGATAGCCGATCCTTCGGGCAATTTTCTCGATTTCTTTGCTCCCGAGACAAGCGGGTCCGCGAATTTTGTTTTAAGAGGTTTTCCAGAAGAGGAACGGTTCATCTTTGATGTCTCCGATTACCTCAACCCTGTTATTTTAACCGAAGCTGACAGCAGAGCCGACACTATAAGTTTTGATGACAGTTTCACACCCTCTTCTAACCACTATTTTGCCGTTTCTGAATCGGGTCTCAGAAACGCAAGCATAGAATACGCAAGGAATATTCCCTCCCTCAGGGATGAGGCCGCCTCGCCCGCTATGTTAGTTATTTATAATGATCTTTTCAGTCAATCTGCCCGGCAGTTTGCCGCGTATAGAGCTGAGCATTTTCCGGAAACAGGCTCCGGATATGTTAAGGCCGTCGATATAGAAGATGTTTATAATAATTTCTCCGGAGGGCTTAAAGATCCAATCGCCATACGTAATTATCTGAAGTTCCTCTATGACAATTATTCAGAAAACGGGGATCCGGTTATTGAATATGTTTTTCTGATTGGTAAGGGTAATTATGATCCTAAGGATATTATGGGAAGGGGGGAAGATTTCATACCCTATTATTTCGACGGCAGCATGGAATTTGACGATTACCTGGTAAAACTTGATGAAGGGGGCGATCTGCTGGTTGATCTCTCGATTGGAAGATTGCCTGTGATAAAGGAAAACAGCCCCTTTGTATTTTTGAATAAACTATTCGGGTATGAAGCATTAGATAATTATGGTTCCTGGAAAAACAAAGTTGTATTTGTAGCCGATGACGAGATTTCAAGTAACAGTATCACTGATACTGTTCATTTGAGCCACACGGAAGGGTTAAGCAAGAGTTTATCTGCCAGGCAGGATTATCTTGATATAACCGAAATCTATCTCCATGATTATCCGACTGTAAACTCCTTGAAGCCTGAAGCGACAGCTGATCTGATGAAGGAATGGAATGAAGGCGCTTTGATAGTTAATTATATTGGGCACGGATCTCCAGTACAGCTCGCGGATGAACTTGTAATGAGGAAGAATGACATCTATTCTCTGAAAAACGAAAATAGACTCCCTCTGTTTCTAGGATTTTCATGTTCTGTCGGGGACCTCGATCAGATTTTCACTAAAAGTCTGGCGCATGAGTTGGTTTTAGCCGAAGGCAGAGGGGCAATCGCGTCGGTTTCAGCAGTTACTTACAGTTACAGTACTCCGAACAGAGATCTCGATTCATACTTTCTGGATAATGTATTCCCCGACAGTATCCAGTCAGGAACCCAGCCTGTCGGCAGAGCGCTCCTTTTTGCCAAGATGACTGATATCAGTGATGAATGGAATAACAGAAAATACACGTTGATTGGAGACCCTGCTATGAAATTGATCTTGCCGGAATTAATGGTTGAGCATGTAATCGATGATATCGATACACTCTCCAGCGGATATATGTACAATTTGAAAGGGGCTGTTATCTCTGGTGGTGAGATATATTCCGGATTCAACGGAACTGCCGATATAATCGTCAGAGATGCCAAAAGGCAGTTCAACGCGCTGGGGATCGATTATGACCATTCAGGCTCTGTCTTGTTCAGAGGAACTGCTGACGTTTCTTCCGGAGAATTTAATTCTAATTTTGTTGTACCTTTGAGATGCCATTATGGAATAGGCGGCGAAATAAGCAGTTACGTAAGCTCCGGTAATTCCGACGGCGCGGGTATTTGCGATACGATAGTTGTCTTACAGGGGGATTCTGTAATGGAGAATGACGGCCCTCCGAGTATTGATATGTATTTTGAAAATAATGCGACCAAGGTCAAAAGCGGTTCAAAACTGGTAGTTGAAATAGAGGATGAAAACGGCATTGCCATAATTGGAACAGACCCGCAGAATTCGATCTTTCTCGAGTTCGATGAAAATGGTTACCCGATATATGTAACTGATAATTTTCAGTACAATTACGGATCATACACAAGCGGCCTTGTGGAGTACTTTCTGCAGTCAGAGTTCGAACGCGGCAGTCATTCCGTTGTCGCGAAGGTTTTTGATAATATGGGAGTTATGTCGAGTGACACCCTTCAATTCGAAATTGTCGAAGAAGGACTTTACAGTATTACTGATATTTTCAATTTTCCGAATCCGTTCAGAGAAAACACAAATTTTGTTTTTCAATTGAGCGGCGGAGCTGAAATCAATTTAAAGGTGTTTACAGTTTCAGGTGTTGAGATATGGCGAAGGGAGCTTGTTTGTTCGGAGGGCTTTAACAGTATCAGCTGGGATGGAAGAGACCACTCGGGAAACAGGCTTGCCAATGGAACCTATTTATATGTTCTCAATGCCGAATTTGACAATTCGTTAAACCGCAGTGAGACCGCGGAAGGAAAGGTGATATTAATGCGCTGATCAACCAGCGACAGGTCTGCATCGATAGACAGAATCAGTACGGATCTTTATTACTAAAAGACTTGACCGCGTAAGGGCTGGATTATTATTTTAAGCAGGTATAAGAGAGAGGAAATAAAGCATGAAAAAAAGTATTATTATTCTGTTGTTTAGCTTCATTCTTGCGTTGAGTTTCGCGCAGGATTCTTCGGCTCAAGGTACAAGCGGCGCGTACAGCCTCAAAATTCCACCCGGAGCGAGAGCCAATGGTATGGGGCAGAGTAATGTCGCTTTAGTTGAAGATGCAACCAGTCTATGGTGGAATCCGGCTGGTATGTCAATGGTTGAAGGTTCAGTTGTTGATCTGATGCATTCTCAGCTGGTACCTGGATTGGCTTCGGATGTTTTCTTTGAATATATAGGCGGAGTTCGTAACCTGGGCGGAGGTATTGCTGTCGGTGCCGCGATTCAGTATCTTACATATGGAGAATGGCAGGCGATGTCGGATGATCCTAACGCGCCGCCTCTGGGAACCGCGAGTTCATTCGAGGTCTCTCCCGTTATAGGCGGATCTATCAAGTTAATGGATAATCTCAGCATTGGTATGAACTTCAAGTTTGTATATATCAGCCTTGCTCCAAAATGGGCCACGGTGGAAGGAAAAGAGGGAAAAGGGCATTCTGTGGCAGTGGACATGGGAGCAATCTGGAGAGTCCCTGAGCTTGATTTCTTCGGTCGACGAATAAAAAGGTTAAATCTCGGAATGTGCCTGTCGAATTTTGGGCCTTCAGTTAGCTATGTGGACAGTGATCAGGCGGCCCCTCTTCCTCGAACAGTAAGGGCCGGATTTTCCTATACCCCTTATCTGGATGAAGTCGTGGAGCTTAGATTTGTTGGAGACATAGAAAGGGAACTTATTATTGTCGATGTCTCCAATATATATCACGCGGGTTCCGAATTTGTCTATTCAGATCTATTCGCGGTGCGAGCCGGATATATATATGACGAAGACGGTGATATAAAGGCCCCGACGTACGGTCTGGGTTTTATCTTCAATGACCGTATCAGAGTAGACTACGCGAGCGTACCTCAAAGCGTTGAGCTGGGAAGGGTTCACCGCTGGTCGATTGGAGTCTCGTTTTAATTTCCCCTGGAGAGGTAGTAATCTGATTGAATCTATTCTTTAGAAAAAAACTGTATATAATATTATTTCTGCTCTTTCTTCCGCTTCCTCTGCTTGGACTGGATAACGACAGCGGATATATTCCTTTGCTGAAGAAAAGGGTGTCGGGGAATTACGCTGTTACGGGAAGAGTAAAGGGTGTAAAGAGACCCGCGCGGAGGAGAAAGAAATTCAATTTCGACAGGCCGTCGGGAAGGGGATTCTCGAAAGAACCCTTATCCAGGCCTCTGCTTGGTTCAATCCCCCCAGTTTCGGGTACATGGCGCGTGGCTGTGATACGGGTAGGATTTAAGACCGACAGGGATGATGACCTGTCGAGCATAGAGACCGGGGGTGAATTTATGCTTCAGCCCGATTCAACTGTAATTATTGATCCTCCTCCGCATAATAAAGCTTATTTTAATTCTCACATGGAGGGACTTAAGAATTATTATCATTTTCAATCGGGCGGCAGATTGGATATTACATGGGAAATATTTCCCGTTGAGGAGGATTCCAGCTATAAACTGACAGATATTGCCGATTACGGCCCGGGATATTACGGCGGCTGGACAACAGAAAAGCTGGTAGAATTCTTAAGAGATGCTCTTACGGTAACAGAAGCTGACAATGATATAGATTTCACTGAATTTGACGCTATAGTTCTAGCTCACGCTGGGGCTGACCTGCAGAGTGATGTCAACAATGACTCTCCAAACGATATACCCTCTTTTTTCGCGAGACTGGGAGAAGATGATTATATTACGGTTGAAGGCGGCGCTAAAGTTATTACCGATTGTTCAGTGATCCCTGAAACCGGTCTGCAGGATGACTACTACGGAGGTATTGCCGCGGTTCTTGCTCATGAATTCGGTCATCAGCTCGGGCTTCCCGATCTATACAATACTTACACAGGATCTCCTTCGGTAGGCGTCTGGGACAATATGGACAGCGGCGGTCAGATGAACGCCGTAATCGCAGATCCTTCAAATGGTGAGATTTATGTTGTCTCAGGTGTGATTCCAGGGGGCTTAAGCGCCTGGTCGCGGTACTACATGGGTTGGATAGACGAGGTTGACACTCTTGAAGCATTCAACAGCTCAATCGATTTGAGAGCTGTTGAAAAATCCCCTTCCGAGATTATCAGAGTAGATATTTCAAATGATGAATACTATCTTATCGAAAATCGCTGTTGTGAGATTAATGGGGAAATGACTTACTTCGTGCCGGATACTCTGACATCTGTTATCGTGGGGTTGGGGCACATCATTAATGGCGATTCACTGAAATTAACCAATGAATATGACGTTCTTCTTCCCACCGCGTCAGATACAATTTCAACGGAGACGGGCCCCGGGCTCTTGATATGGCATATCGACGAAAGACTGATAGCTGAGAGATGGAATGAGAATATTATCAATACGGGAGATATATTCGGCGTAAGACTTATGGAGGCTAACGAATTCTTTGACCTAGGGGACCCGACTTCATGGTACGGGCTTGGATGGTACGATGACGCTTATTACGAGGGAAATAATTCTTTTTTTTCCGATCCATTCGCCTGGAGCAACCTCAATGTCGCGTCCGGTGTTAGCGTGGAGAATATATCCGGGAGAGACACTCTTATGACATTCGGAGCCGGCGTGAGGGCACTTAGAACGAGTATTACTATAGCCGCCGATACGGCGCTGTCGGAAATGGGGATCGTCACACTCGAAAAGCCCCGGGATGTTCTTGTTGTTGATGTACTTGGAAGGGGATGGTTGGCGGACAGCCCGGCACCCGTTTTTTCACTCGGCGAAGCCCCCGTTACACCGGTCGCATTTGCTGACAGCTTCTCTTTAGGAGAAAGCGCCGTTGTGATAGCTGATAAAACAGGTGTGATTAACGCTTTTTCAACTCTGAGCTGGAATCAATTTTCCGGCTGGCCTGTCGAGACGGAAGGAATAAGCACACATCCGGTAGTTCTGAAAAAGGATGAGGGTGTATATATCGCCGTGGCTGATACGACAGGGCGCGTATTAATTTTCGATTCCACGGGAAATTTAAGCCGAAGCAGGCAGCTCTCGGGCCGAGCCGGGAATATAGCGAACATGGCAGTCTGTGAAGATCAGAATCATTACGCGGACAAACTGATCTATTTAAGTGGTGATTTAAGCGGCGCAGCTGACGTTAATCTCAACTGGTGGGATTTTGAACTGGATAGTGTGGATTCTCTGTCCCTTCCGCTCAGGGCGGAAGAAACGGCGGGGGACGCGGTATTACTCGCCGGAGACATTCTGCCCGACAGGAGCGGAATAGAAGTTTATGTTGTTATAATGTCACGGGGGCAGATTATCCTTTGTTCAAAGGAAGGGATTGTATCGAGCAGGGAAATAGGCAAGGGTATCGAGAGTTTGCCTCTTATTATCGATATCAACGGTGATTCTTCACTCGATTTAGTTTGTACTGAGGGGGAGGTTATCTACGCGTCGGGGCCTTCAGGCGCCGACCTTACAGGGTGGCCTCGTAATATCAACGAAATGCATATTACAACCTTCAGGGAACATATTGCCTCACCCCTTTCTGCCGCTTCAACAGGGGATGAGTCTTATATTATAGCCGTAACTGAGAACGGCCTTTTGTATACTCTGGACCACAAGGGGGAGTTCGCGGGGGGAGGGTATCCGGAAAGGATAGCCGCTTCAATTACTCAACCGGTTGAATTAACGGCGGGTGAAGACAATGAAGGGCTGATAACATATATTGATCTACTCGAGAACGGAGACGGAACTTATTATTCGCGAAGGCCCGAAGAGACAGCCGTGGAATCGAGGGAAGGTCCTTTTTCCTCTGAAGACATTTCTCTTTCCTGGTCCGCGGTCTTTGGCAATCGCCGGAGGACCTCGTTTGCAGTTTCAGGGGAGCGCTGGTCTGAACCCGCTGAAGATTGGGAGAATATGGCAAATTTGATTATCTACCCTAATCCCTCCAGCGGCAAACTGGTCGGTTTTCACTTCTCCGCTCCGTCGGGCGCCGAGGCGAGACTTCAGGTTTTCAATATCCTGGGGGAGATTATTCTTGAGAAGACCAAGATATGTATCGGAGGAGAAGAACACGGGTTTTCCGTCACGGGGATGTCTGATAAAGCGGCGGGAGTGTATATAGGAAGAGTTGTTATTAAGTCTGAAGGTAAAAGCGCGGAGATTATTGATAAATTCGCTATAGTTAAATAGCCCAAGGGGAGAAAAATAAATTGAGAGGAAAACTGCTTAAATTCTGCGTACTTTCTTCAGTGTTATTTTTGCTGTTAATTCCGGTTTCTGAGGGGAAAGCCAAAGGACTGCATAACACAGGGAATCTTTCCAGTCGCCTGACGCTTAATTCTAACACTCAGAATGATGAAATAGAGAATAATATCGCTTCAGCATCTGTTTTTAATACAAGCGGTTTGCCCGTGGATCTTGAAACTCTTAAAGGGTCTGAGACTATAAAGCTTCGCGGAGAACGCCTAAAAAGACCTGCATATTCATTTGGAGATCTAATGATTAGAGATAACTCTTTAGACGGTTCTTTTTCCGCCGCAGATAAAAAGAGAATAGCAGTTTCTATGGTTTCATCCGCTCTTCTCCCCGGACTCGGAGAATTGTATCTGTATCTTGATTCCGGCTCGGACGATCTATCCTTACTTACACGAGCGATAGGGTTTATGGCCCTCGATGCCTATTTATGGTATGGGTATAAAGCAAATTATGACGAGGGCAAGGATATAAAACGGGAGTATGAAGAGTACGGAGACGCCCACTGGAGCGTGGATTCATTTCTGGTTTATCATCCGTGGTGCAGAGATCAGGGTGAAGATCTATGTCCTACCTGGGAGTATTACAATGAGAATGCTAAAGATTCTCGCTATTATTTCTTTTATACATCCAAAGAGGATGACCGTGAGGAGTACTATGAGAATATGGGTAAGTATGATGCCTTTCTCTACGGGTGGGATGACTGGAACGGCGAGTATGAAGATTTAGGGGGAGTTCCCAACTACTGGACACCACACAGGACTCATTTTGTCTATCTGAGGGATGAAAGCAACAAGTTTCTCCAGAGGGCGGACAACCATATCATGGGATTAATAGCATCCCGGGTTGTTTCAGTTATTCACGCCGGCTGGGTTGCCTACAGAGAGGGAAAGAACACCGGAAATTCAGAGGGATGGTCGCTTAAATTGGAAAACAACGCCGTTAGATCCAGATTAAGTTTAAATTACAGATTTTAGGGGGTACCGCTTTGCGCAGGATTCTGATATTCACACTTTTATTCCTTCTTCCCGGTCAACTGACCGCGGGTTCAATCACTTTCCCCTTGAATGGTGAAAGCAAAGCAGATGGTGATAATGAAGAAAATATACTTTTCCCCTCTGAATCTTCACTTTATTCAGGGCGAGCGACAGGTGAAATTCCCCTTGATATTTCATCCTCCCCCTCGGCCGGCTATTCAGCATCTATGCTGAAAGAAGAGGAAGCCTCGGATACGGGGAGCAGTCAAATCAGCGATATTTCTGCTTCCGGCGCGGCTGCCAGGAGTTTTCTTCTTCCTGGCCTGGGACAGAGGAAAATGGGGCATTCTATCAGATCAAAGATATATTTCTTTCTGGAAGGAGCCGCCTGGATAGGACTTGGAGCATTTACGTGGCAGAGTATCGCACGCAAGGATGCCTATGAGGATTATGCCGTTGCGTTTGCCGGCGTAGACGGCACCGGCCATTCCGACAGTTATTATGAAACTATAGGCAATTATATGAGTAACGACGGAATAGGCGGATATAATGAAGATGTTAGGCGTGAAGCGAGAGATTACTACAGCGATCCGGATGCCCGTGACAGTTATTATCAGGAGAACAGTCTAACGGGGGATGACGGCTGGAGATGGGAGACGGAGCGTGATTATGACCGCTACAATTCTCTTCGCAAAGGGAGTCATTCAGCGGAAAGAAGAGCAATATACACATTGTTTTATATGCTCGGAATAAGAGTAATCAGCGCGGTGGACGCCGGCAGATTGGCCTCGGGCGGTGATTCAGATAATGAATCCGCGTCTGGTATTTCTGTCAGTATGGAGCAGAGCAAAAGAGGTGTTTCTCTGCTTTTAAACACCTCATTCTAAGATATTTTCGAGTAAGGGGATTTTGCCCAAACGTGTGAGCTGAAGCTTGTCAATGCCAATGTCTCTTAGATAGATTAACTATTTACGCCGCCAGGGAGTAAGTTTTTTATTGATCTTTGAGCCTCGAATATTCTGAATCGAGTTGGATTTTTACCGCCCCTTAACCGTAGAAGTTTTATGTCCCTGATTAAGCGCAGGGGCAGAATACGGGGAAACGCATAAAATGACGAGAAGATTATTTTTCGCTGCTGAATTTGTCCTTTTTTCCCTCTTTTTGCCGGTTGACGGATATACCAATGATATTGCTGCTGCTGCCGAAGACAGCACAGCGGCAAAGATGATAATGCCGGCCGACTCTACCGATGCCGTTATTGAATTGGAGGGTTCCGGGAACTACCTTGGTAAAGGTGAATTGAGAGAACCTCTGGGAATATTTGCCGGACCCAGGGGCGATGTCTATGTCGCGGACGCCATGGCGGGCAAGGTGTATAAGTATGATCAAAGTGGTAATTCAGTTGAGTTTGAGCTTCCCTCCTTTTCCGGCTCTGTTTATCCAATAGATCTGTCGGGGTCTGCCGCGTTCGTTTATATCCTGGACTATTCAAGTAACAAAATACTCCGTTACGATTACAGAGGGGCCTATCTGGACATACTGATAGACTTCGCTGAATATAAGAATCTAAAGCCCGTTTCACTGTCGGTAGGAACCGGCGGAAGATTTCTGATGACAGATATAGAAAGTCACCACTTTACAATCCTCAATCCTCTGCTGGATATAGAACTTCAGATTGGAGCCTACGGATGGGATAAGGGCTATTTTGATGAACCCATGAAAGCGTCCCTGCTTCCCGGGGGACGAATCGCGGTTGCCGATTCAGGAAACAGGAGAATACAAATTTTTTCCTCTTCGGGAAGATTCCTTATGCTTCTCGGGTCAAGTGAAGAGTATGAATTCTGTTATCCGAGATCAGTCTGCGGCGACTCCGAGGGTAATATATTTGTAGCTGACACGGAGTGTGGTGAAGTCTTCGTTTTCTCGCCTTCGGGAAGGTTTATTATGAGCCTCGATTCGTACTGCGGTAATGATATTGCCCCTTCGGCTCTTTCAGTTAGTTTCGAGGGCAAATTATTTGTAGCCGACACACAATCATCCTCCGTTATTATCTACAGAATAGTTTATCCGGATTCTCGGCCATGAAGTATTTTCGAAACGCCTTTCTTTGTTTTCTGATTTTTCAATTTATACGGGGTATTAATATTCAATCCGCCGAGGTGCCAGCCCCGGCAAAATCGGCGCGGCAAATAATTCATAAAAAAAGATATATTCTTAAAGAAGGCCAGACAAGCCTTCTTCTGGGGGTTACTTTTATTATATCCGGGACGGAAGAGATATCAATTGACGGCCGGCCGCTTAAGGAAAAAGATTACAGAATCAATACCCTGAGGGGAACTCTTGTTCTGGTTGAACCTGCCCGGAAGGGACAGGTCCTTAAGATAGAATATTCAAGATACCCCTTTTCCTTTCCGCCTCTAATGGCCAGAAGGTTTCCATCCGTGGAAGAAAGAAAAACCGGCTATAATATTCCTGGGTTTGCCGCGGAAAGTGTCTCTGGAAATTCTAAGAGCAACCCATACCGTTTTAATGTTTCAGGCAGTAAGTCGGTAGGGTTTTCTGTAGGATCCAGAAAGGGACTTGGAATTGATCAGAGTTTGAATATCACCCTTTCAGGCAAGCTGGCGCGTGATCTCGAAGTAAACGCCTTTCTCTCTGATGACAACTTGCCGGTACAGGCTGAAGGAAACACTGAAGAGCTCAAACGGCTGGACAAGATCTCGATTAATATAAAGAGCAGGCATACCGAGGTCGACCTCGCGGATATTAATACAGCTATGGTGTGGTCTGAATTTTCCTCGTTTAGAAGAGAACTGAGAGGGGGAAACGTAGAGGTAAATGCCCGTGGGCAAAGATTCGTCATTGGAGGGGGGATAACCAAGGGAAGATTCGAAACAGTTGAGATAACAGGCTCGGAGGGAGTCCAGGGTCCCTATGAACTTTTGCCCGCGAGAAGATTTAACGGCGTGATAATAATTCCGGGTTCTGAATCTGTTTACCTGAACGGCTCAGCAATGAAAAGGGGAAGTGAAAATGATTATATAATTGATTATACAAGAGGCTCGGTAACTTTTTCCGAGAGAGTTCCCATCACGGATGATTCTGAAATTGTCGTTGAATATCAGGTTGGCGAAAGAAACTATGAGAGAACTACAATTAACGCCGGATGGGCTTCATCTTATTTTTCTGACGCTCTCAAGTTGAGAGGTTTGTTTTTCAGGGAAACTGATGACAGCAAGAGGCCTATTGGAGGTGAATTTACCGATGAAGAAAAAGATTCACTTAAAAAGGCGGGCGATGACCCGGATAAGGCCTTCGCGTCAGGAATTGAGGAGATAGAAGAAGGGGGAAGCGGATATACTTACAACGAAGCGGATTCGTCAACTCCGGGGCATTATACTTTCGTTGAGTCAGGAGCTCATTACAGACTGGATTTCTATGAAGTCGCCTCTGGCGGGGATTATGAAACAGATGGATTTTCGAGCAGAGGAAAGCTTAAATATAAATATGTAGGCAGGGGCAATGGAGATTACAGAATAGGCCGGCCGCTGGCTCTGCCGGAGAAAAAGAATGTGGCGGCATTATCCGCGGAAGCCGGCGGTGAACATTATTTCTTTAATGCCGAGGGAGACCTCAGCAGTTATGACAGGAACACTATGTCTGATATCGGAGACGGTGATAATGTTGGATACGCGTTTGATATCAAAGGGGGTCTTAGAGACCTTGATATTATGTCGTCCCGTTTGGCGTTCAGCGGGGAATACTCTTCCCTTAGTGAAAGATTCAAATCGCCGGACCGCGCCAGAAAACCCTACTTCTACCGTAACTGGAACCTTCAGGACCAACCGCTGTCCGGCAGGGAAAATATCTCCGGTCTTAATCTTCAGCTCAAAAGGGACCGGTTGTGGCAGATTGAAGGAAAGTACAAAAGGCTTGAAAGAACAAACGGACTTTCCGCTGATATGGCCGAATCTTCAGGACACATAGGCGATATAGGCAGGAGAGGTATAAGATTCGAATGGTTCAAGACGGAAACGGGAAGTGACAGAAAGAGAGATTTTGCCCTTGCTGAGGGTAAATTCGCGTTATGGAAGCTTATTCCCGGTATCTTTTTCGACACCGAACGATACAGCAGCCTGTCAGACGCGAAGCCGGATACGGGCAGGTATTACTACAGGAATATTATTTCACTTTCTTCGAGGGATACGGGTGATTTCTCAGGGAAGCTGTCTTTTTCACATAGAGCTACTGATAATTTGAGAAATTCAGATCGATTCTGGTTCAGGGCGAGAGAAAATGACGAGGTAAGGTTTTCAGGGTCTTATTCGGGAGGGCGGAAAGTTGTCGATTTTTTTATAAGTCATCGGAAAAAAAAGGATATTCAATACGGCAGCTCCGGTGTCCATGATCTGGCAAGAGTGAGATATCGCGATTCATGGAGCAGGGTGGGATTAACATCCGATCTCGGATACAGAATTCAATCGGGGGAGGAGAGGAGACGTCAGAGAGCGGTTATATTCGTTGGTGAAAATGAAGGAGATTATGATGAAGAGGGAAGAGAGGTCGGCCAGAAAAGAGGGGATTATATGGTGGTATACATCCCGGGCGGAGAGAAACAGGTTGTTAGAGAAGTAAATTTAACATGGCGGTTGAGTTTCGGAAAGGGAATAAGGGGGATCGGGCTTGGAAAGGGTAAAGATTCAGGATGGTTCGGCTTGATAAAGAGGAATGTTTCCATGGACAATTTCTTTTCCGTGACTGAAAAATCAAAGACAGACCAGCTGATGAGACTTTATACGCTGGATCCGGAAATTCTTCAGCGCGATGATGTAACACTCTTCGGTTCCAATAAATTACGTCAGGAATGGAATTTCCTGAAAGATGTAAAGAAATACAACCTGGGATTTATTATGACCAGGGAAGATGAAGAAGATAACAGAACTGAGGGCGCCCTGGCTTCCCGTTATATGAATGAATATAGACTCCGCGCCGCCGCAATACCAAATTCTTCCTTGAGTATATCGCTTGAAGCAGCTAAGGGTGCTAATCGCAGCCGTTCAGGTAATCCCGCTGCTCAGAACTACAGTGTAGAGTCGACTCTCTTCTCGAATAAAATAGAATACCGTTATGGACCTAATTCAAGAGTTTCTATGGAATTCGCTTACGAAAAAAGGGAAGATGAGTTTTCGTTATCCAGGCAGAAGTCTTATTCAGCCAGGCCGGCTGTGAATATGTCTTTAGGTGTGAAAATAAATATTTCAGCTTTCCTGAAGATGACATATACCGGGGTTGAGGAGGATAACGGGCAACCCCTTTTCTTTCTTGAAGACGGGATGAGACAGGATTGGAATATTAACGGAAGGTACCGTTTTGGCAAGAATATATCGATGGGCATAAACTACACGGGAAGAAGAGAAAGAGATTATACGGATGAGATGAGGATTGTACATGTTTTTAAGGTGGAAAGCCGCGCTTCTTTCTAGTTTCCTTCTTAGCGCGGTATTTATTACCGATGCCGGCGCTGAGGTTATTAAGAGGGTAACGCGGAGAGGATTTAATATTATTGGAAGCGAAGAGTCGATAGCTCCTTCATTTCTGAAGGAGGGGACCGAATATAGCGATTCTGTTGTTGAGTTAGAGATAAACCGTCTCGATTCACTCTATTTTCTGCATGGACGTCTGGCGGCACGAATATCTGTTGATACACTCAGGAAAAATTCCGGTATTGATATTGAACTTGAAGTAAAAGAAGGAGAATTAACCCGCGTAGATGAAATAAATATATCCGGGGACAGATCATTGTTAAGCGGCAGAAAAGGGGGGCTTGATAGACTCAATAAAGGCGATCCGTTCTATCCGGATGTTATACAAAAGATGATGAGTAACACCATGTATTTGTATAATAATTCCGGCTTTCCCTTCGCTCAGGTCTGGATGACACTTTTCCGGCTGGATGAAGAGAAGAATGAAGTTGATATATCTTTCTCGATTGTAAGCGGCCGTAAAGCGGTGATATCAGAAGTCGTATTCGAGGGTTTGACCAGAACAGACAGTTCTTTAGTCCGGATGGCTTCCCGTATTGATATACCGAATGTATTCAGTGAAGAGATGATAAGAAGGGCGAAAAGGAATCTTGAAAGGAGCGGTCTTTTTAAATCTGTCGGCGAGGGGAAGATTAAGAAGAACAGGGAAGACGTTTTTATACTCGTCATGCCTGTAGAGGAAAAGAAGAACAGTAGTTTTTTCCAGGGAGCGCTCGGGTTTTCACGCAAAGACAATAGCGGTGACTATAAGATGAACGGCCGGCTTGATATTCAGCTCGATAATATAGCGGGAACGGGAAGAAAAGCGGGTTTATCCTGGTTCAACGACGGAATAAAATATTCGGAAACCCAGATAAGATATAATGAGCCGTTCTTGTTTTCCACACCTGCCGCTGTATCATTTTCAATAAAACAGGCGGTTGATGATTCGCTCTACAACATGCATACGGGATTGTTCGAATTAAAACTGCCGTACGGGCCCTGGGGAGTTAACAGTGTGATTGGAATTTCCGCGGATAGAAATATAATTCCATCGGGGGGTAATTTGAAGAGGAGCGTCAGGCAGAGTCTCAGGCTTGGAATGGAAAAGACCTCGGGGGCGATCTTCAGGTTCGACGGGCGGATTGAAGGGGGAAGAAAGAAGAATTACCCGAGGGATGGGGCGGCCAAAATAGATTGGCAGTTTATCTATTCAATTGATCTCTCATTGACTATACCGACGATTGAAAACCAGAGTTTATTCTCCGGCGTGGTTTCCAAGGGGGTTTTTTCCCGCGGTGATATTCATGTAGCGGAGATGTTCCCGATGGGCGGCGCGAGAACACTCAGGGGTTTCCGCGAAAATCAGTTCAGAGGTGAAAGGGTAAGTTATGTAAATTTAGAATACAGGCTGGGAGGGGAAAGCCGCGTATTCATTTTTGACGATATCGGAAGTTATTTCAGAGATCCGGGCGGCTGGAAATTGAAAAACGGATTCGGCTTCGGTTTAAGAACATCTTCTGATATAGGAACTGTCGAATTGAGTTTCGGTCTCGCCGGAAAACTCTCGATGGATGAAGCCAGAATCCATGTTTCCTTACTCGAAACTTTCTGATCCCAATTGAATATTATGCCCCCTTCTTATAGTATTCTTAATTACCGGGGGCAAGTCTCGTGCCCTGCTTCGCGTTCCAGAGTCTGTACTCAAGTGTATTTATGATAGATTTGGCGGTATTAATAGATTCTGCCGCCCTGGAGGTAGTATAATCGGACAGATAATTTCTCGCCCCTTCTTTGTCCCTTTTATACAGTTTAAGCGCAGTTTCCTCGACCTTTCCCTGCATTCTGAATTGATAATTTTCGAAATCAGACCAAATTTCCTTTACATGGTCTATTACGTTTTTGTAATCGGAGTCGACAAGTCCCGCCATAAGACCGAAAATGTAGGAAGCTGAGTCCATATCGAGGTGTCCTTTTTCTTCCGGCATATTAAAGTGGTATTCGTAAAGGCTTTTATCAGTATCGTAGAAACTGACCGGGGCGTTCCTGAAGGCTTTTGGAATATCTCTCGCGCATAGATACCAGGGCACGAATCCGCTGCTGCACGGTTCGTAGAGAGCTCTCCAGATTACTGTACCAATTTCCGCGGGCATCCATTCGCGAAGCTGTATTACGGTTGTGCGGCGCGTGTAATATGTGCATATAGGGCGGCTTTCGGTTTTGTGCGGGGATCTCTCGTATCCGTTGGAAGAGTCCAGTTCTGTTCCCTCGTAATGATTTCTCATAATATTCATCATCTCTTTCAATGACAGTTTTCTGTCAGGTTTTATCGATACGGGCATTTTCCCCCGGTCCGCTTCTTCCCTTGAGAGAGGAAAATCTCTATTGACCGCTTTTGCCATAATCCAGCACCGCCGGGTATTTCTTATGTCGGTATGTGAATCTTTACTGGCGTATGTTTTCGCGAAGTCGAATTTGCCGTCTCTTTCCGGGTTGTACCAGCCTCGTTCTTCCGCGTATTTTATTAAATTGTCTGAACATGTAAAATTATCTTCATCGTCGGTATCGACATCGCGAATTGTGTATGTGTTAGCGATTGGAACAACTTCGTCCTCTTTTACCCTGCGTGCGACATATTGTTTTCCCCTTACCATCTGAAGGATCCACGCTTCTGATGGAGATACGATGTCAAGCGTTCTTCCTGACCCCCTGTATCCATATCTGTCGAGAAGTTCTGAGGCAAGCTGGACAGCTTCTCTTGCTGTTTTGCAACGCTCAGCGAGTATAAATCTCAGCCGCCAGCCGATCCCGCCCTTTGAGATATCTCCCCTCTTTTCAACTTCTTCTATTGAGTCCTCTCTTGATGGGCAGGCGTCGCTTCCAATCGAAAGCCCCCATTCGTTGACTACGGCATTTGAATATTCACTGCCCGGAACCTGATCCCAGAAATAGGCGTATGTCTCCGCCGCTTGCGGTATCATGTTACCCCCGCTGAGTTTTATCATCGCTCCTTTTTTATGTTTCTTCCTCGGCACAAACCAGAGATAGTCGGCATAATCAGCATCGTCGTCTTCGGTTTTGGCAAAAAGTATCGATCCGTCCTCGGTAGTACCCCTGCCCGCTATGAGGGTAGTACAGCTGTTTGAATCACTGAAAGTTAAGAATATTAAAATAACTACTGTTATGATTACAGTACTGACATTTTCGATTCCTGATTTTGTTATCATTGTTCTGCTCCCAGTTCTTTGATATATTTTACCGCCGTTCATTCCTATATAATATCTATTACAGATCGGCTCTACGGGCAAGGTTTAATATCGCCACTTTTGAATCGACTGAAAAACGGCGGCCGGGATATCAAAATTTTCAAATACCCCCGGCATTTGAATGGATCTAATTTGAAATTAACCGCCAGATCTATTATCCGGAAAAAAAGGTGTACGGATTTGCTCAAAAGCTGGTATTAATAGAGGGTGAATAGTGCCTGCTGCCGAAGTGTATCGGCACTTAAGGTTTCAGGTGGATTTTTTAAATTAATAACAGCTGATTCGAGCGGGTAAAAACAGGTGACAGTATGAAAATATTGCACACAGCGGATATCCATTTACGGCATCATCAGGATGAAAGGTGGAAAACCCTTCAGAGGCTGATTGAAATTGCCCGGGAGGAAGGTGTTGGAATATTTGTTATAAGCGGCGACCTTTTTGATCATGATATTGACGGCGACGCTTTGAGGCCCAAAATCCGCAGCCTCTTTTCTGACAACGGGTTTAAGGTGGTTCTTATCCCCGGCAATCACGATATAGAATCTTACGGAGGCGGGGAATATCTTGGAGAAGATGTTGTTAAGTTGACCGATTTGAAAGAGCCCTATAAGTATGAGGATTTATGTATATGGGGATTACCCTTTGAAAATATAGAAGGTGAGAAGATTCTGCGGAAGCTTGATTGGCTGGCGGAAAACATCGAGAACGAAAAGAAGAATATTCTGCTATTTCACGGGGAGCTTTTAGACGCTTTTTTTCACAGGAAAGACTTTGGCAGTGAGGGAGAAGGAAGGTATATGCCGGTCAAGCTTTCTTACTTTAAAGATTTAAATATCGATTATGTGCTTGCCGGACACTTCCATTCAAAATTCAGGGTGTGGGAGATAGAAAATGGCGGATACTTTGTTTATCCCGGATCACCCGTATCGATAACGAAAAGAGAGACGGGAAGAAGAAAGATCAATATCTTTGAGCCGGGCAGGCAACCCGGAGAATATTCTCTGGACACTCCGCATTTCGAAGAAATAAATATCGAACTTGATCCATTCAAGGATGAAGATCCGGTTAAGATAATCACCAAGCATCTCGAAGATGTTCATCGCGGCGCCAGGGTTATATTGAGAATCAACGGTTTTATAGACAGCAAGAGAACCAATTTGAATGAAACGGAACTTGCCGGAAAGATAAGCGAAATCGCCGACGGTAAAGTGTTTGAAAAGAATCTCGAATTCAGAGATATCAACACCTTTGAAAGCGTTCTCTTTGAGGATTTTAGAAATAAACTTGAAGGGAAGGGCTTCGACGAGGTTAAGAAAAAGCATCTGCTTAATTTGACACTCAGGGCGATGATGAGGGGATAAGCTTTGAAGATAAAGGAATTTTCCATAACACATTACGGTCCGTTAGCCGATAGAGGCAGGACCGTTCTAGGTGATTTTAATCTGTTATGGGGGGGGAATGAATATGGCAAGACCCTTACAATTGACGCTCTTGTAAAGATGCTGCTGGGAGGGAAGAAGGCTGGTTGCTTCGAAATGATAAACCGGGTGGAGGAAATTCCGGAGGGTTATCTGATCTTAGATAATAATAACGTGGAGGTAAAACTGCCCGAGGCCGGAACTCTCACGGATAATGCTGACCTGAGTGTTTCGGAGTGCCGTAATATCTTCGTTGTAAGGAACAGCGATCTGTCGATTGCCGCCGATCCGAAAGATGAAAGTGATTTCTACACAAGTGTAACCGACCGTTTGACGGGCTTAAGGACCGGGGAAATCTCCAGGATAATGAAAAATCTCGAAGATATTGGTAAGATAACACCAACGGGAATTTTCAAAGACGTTGAAGGTGAGAAACTGAAGACTCGAATTAACAGCGCGGAAAAACTTATCGAGGAGATAAATGTTCTGTCCGATCAAATCGACGAAGAAGGATTTGATGAATTTGAACAGGAATCGGCCAGGCTGAATAGAGAAATAGCAAGAATTGACGAAGAGATACAAAGTCTCGAATATGCACGGGAGAGAGAGAAATATAGAAAGGCAAAAGAGGCTTTGGAGGAGTTGAAAAAAGCTCTTTTGAAGAAGCGGGATTTTGGAATTTTCAATGAAGACGACAGGCAATTATGGAGAGATTGTGAAAGGGAAATTCAGGACTGCGCCGGTAAAAAAGAAAAATTATCCGTAGAGTTAACAGAGATCCGGGAAGAACTTAAAGAAATAGCTGAAAAATTGGAAGAGAAGGAAAGGGAATTTAAAATTCTCGATGATAGAAAAAAAACATTAGATTATGATATAAGACCGCAACTGGAGGATTATAAATCCAGTCATAAGAAACTTGAAAAAAAGAAGAAGAAAAACAGTTTTATTTCGGGAATAATGATTATCTCCGCTATTTTACTCGCGCTCTCGATGGCGGGAATAATTTTTTCTTCAAAATCGTTATTTTATATTTCCGCTGCGTTGTTTTTTATTCCGTTGCTAACCGCAGTGATAGTTAAGGGGCAGATAGCAAGAGGAGAGGGGAGGCTCACGGAGAAATTTGAAAGCAGCAGGATTGCCTTATCACAATTTGGATTGGATGCCGGGGATTTATTCGGTGTGATTGAAAAAATACGGCAGTTTGACGAAGAATATAGAGGGAAGAATGATAAATTACACCAGATAAGAAGAAAGAAAGAGAATCTTGAAAGCAGATTCGATAACCTGGATAAAAAAAGAATCCCGGAAGTTGAGAATGAAATTAAAGCTGCTGAAAGAGAAATCACAAGATTAAAAACAGAGTCCAAAGAAGAATCTTTTGAAAGCTATAAAAGAAAGCTTGAATTGAAGTATGAATTAGGAAGATTAATCGAAAAAGAGAAGAATATTTTATCAACTCAGTTTGACAGGAAAGGGGATGAACTAGAAGAGAATATCTTATATTGGGAGAAGGAAACAGCAGGTCTTAAGAGGTACAGGGATAAGGCCGCAGGTAAAGAATACAATGAATCCTACAGAGTGGAATTAAAAGAAAAGAAGAAAATACTGGGTGACAAGCATGAAGAAATAAATAATAAAATGAAAAATATTCTGGGTAAACTAGGGGATGTCCAGCGCCGGGCTAATAACATTCTGATAAACCGGCACGATCATTTACTCTGCTCTACCTCGGTTGATCTTAGGGCGGTTAAGGATAAACTCAGGGAGTTTATGGCAACAAGGAAAGACACAAAAGAAAACGTTATGGAAATAATAAAGATCTTTGAAGAAATAGAGAGAGAGGAAAAGGAGAAGGTTTCAGAGCTTTTTGGAAAAGAGAGCCTGATTTCGGAATTTTTTGCTGAAATAACAGGAGGATTTTATAAAGAGGTTATTTACAACAGGGAAACGGATAATATAGAAGTAAGAAGAGAAGATGGCAGAATACTCGAAGCCGTAAAGCTTTCAGGAGGCGCATATGACCAGTTGTATTTTTCTGTACGCCTCGCCCTTGGTGAAAAACTTCTGAAAGATAAAAGGGGTTTCTTTATTATGGATGATCCATTCATTAAAGCCGACCCGGAAAGATTACAAAGGCAGATGGAGACTTTAAAGAATATTGCTCGAAGAGGATGGCAGATTATTTATTTCTCCTCAAAGGGAGAAGTTAAAAGTGTTCTGGAAAAGGATATCAGAAAAGGCGCGGTCAAATATATTGAAATCAAGAGTATCTTTTCCTGAAGATATGCGGATTGTTTAGAGCTTAACCGGAAAAAACTTTTAATAATTGAATAAATAAGGATAGAGAATACGAGATACTGCTTCAGATTTTTCTAATACCTGTATACATCAACCAGACTGTCGCTCTCTGTATAGAGATAGGCTTTATCACTGTTGTTGTTCCATATCGTTCCGGTTTCGAAATAGAATACAGTACCTGTAGAATCGCGCACGGCTTTGCCGCTTCTCAGTTTTATATCCTCTTCGGGGGTTATTGCCGTATTTTCAGGAATTATTAATTTGTCTCCAAATTCATCCAGAATATACCATTCTGAAATATCAATATTGCGGCAGGTGGAGTTCGCGAGGAGCAGGTATTCTTCATTTCCGCGGTTGTATATATAGATGATAAATACACCCTTCTTTTTGGGTTCCCAGAGTCCTATTCGCTTTTTTATTGCCCGATTTTGAAGCGCCGAGAGTTCATCATACAGACAGTTGCCCTGTTTTGTGTATAAACGGGCGTAACCCTTAATGAGCAACTCCGAATTGATACAAGTTCCGTCCTTAAGACACACAAATGCGAGAAGACGGCAGAAAGAGTCTCTTTTCCTATCCTTATCGAACACGAGATAGAGTCTTTTTCCCTTAAGTCTGGCCGAGAGATACTTCAGCGCTTCTTTCGCCGGACGTTCTTCTCTGTCAAGTTCAGGGGCGTCTATACCGAGCAGTCTTACCGTCTCATTGTGGTTGAGGCCGGGGTGATTTTCTTCGATAATAACTTCAAATGTGTCGCCGTCTTTGCATTTAACCGCTCTTGCGCGAATCGAATGTTTAAAGGTGATTTCTTTGGAATCTATAAAAATCTTAAATGATGATTCTTCCCCGCTATATTCCCACGATCCATTCCGGTTGAGAACAAACCTTCTGCCGTCTCCAGAGGTGACAATGGTTTTTTGACTGATGATGTAACCGGAGTCGCAGCTGGGAATCAGTATTATTAAAAATATAATAAAAGCAATAAATTGTTCCCGTAAGTGACATTTGAATATAATCACGATAATTGCGTTCCTTCAGATAGTGACTTTCCCTATTTTCTGTATGGTATTCAAGATGGTCTTTTATATCAATAAAAAGTATTGTTGGAGTTCCCCCTGAAAATTCGGCAAGTATTGTAATAACATTGCGAGATACAATCAGTTATCAGGATTGGTAAGTGGAATAGGGCTTTCATTGCTGATGAGTGCGGCTGATTGATATTTTCAAAACCCTCCGGAGGGCGAGCGGGCAAGGATTTCTGGCCCGAAGGGGCAGAAAGAGCGAGCCCGAGGCGGGAGTTGCGGTTTCCTCGCCGGGGAAACCGACAACGATTTTGAAAATATCAATCAGCCGCATACTGTTACAAATCATCGACTACCTTATAGGTTATAAAAATTGGGAAAACTCCACAAAGTATTGTTTATTGTCTTTGTTTCAAATGAGGTTTGAGTAGAAATTGTTCCGCTGTTATAATCTGTTATATCAATTATTAAATTTATATTGAGCGGGGAGATGTTATGGGAATGCGTAACTGGCCGGATCAGAAAACAGCAATTCTCGTTATTCACGGCATAGGGAATCAGCAGCCATTGTCTACACTTGATCTTTTCGGGCGGTCGCTTATCCGCTCATTTGAAGAAATGGGTCTGTCTGATCTGAAAGTAGAGCATCGTATTGCCAAGAGGGAATGTGATGATTCAGGCTACCGCAACGATAATTACATCAGGATCATAAATAAAAGCGGTAAATTCCCTGTAGATATTTACGAGTTTTACTGGGCTCACATTACCGAGAATAAGATGAAACTAAGAGATATTCAGAAGTGGGTCTGGCAGGCGGCAGAAGGCGCTAGAAGATTCTATAAAAATAATGCGGAGCTCGCGAAGAAATGCGGTGACGAGAGTATTTTCTTCTCGGAAAGCGGAGAATTCAGGGTCAATAAGTACAGAGCTGTTTTGATGGGAGCCGCGGGGGTCATCCCTTTTTATAAAGGTTTGTGGCTTAGCTTAGCTTCTATTCTCTCTAAAATTCCAATTTTTGGATCTCTCGGGCGGAAGATAGTAGACTTGGTGAATACGAAGATTTCAAATTCACTGGAAGATATTATTGGAGATATCGCGATTTATAATTCCGTTGATCCAAGGTCGTCATTCTATCGAATTCGAAGGGAAATACTGAAAGGCGCGGTTGATATGTTGAGATACCTTCTTGGATTAGAGGGGAATAATGCGGGAAGCGGGATAAACGGGAATGAAGACGCCAGTGATTACGGCAGAATAATTATAGCCGGGCATTCACTTGGAAGCCAGATAGCTTTTGACGCCGTAAACCATCTTACTCGGATGATATCCGGCGGAGATATAGATGGTTTTGATGAAAACGGAAATTACCTGAACTCTCAAGGGGATGCTGTGGATATTTTCGCCCAAGGAGCCACTCTCACGAATATAAGCGAAAAGGTGTGCGGATTAATTACATTCGGAAGCCCGCTTGACAAAATCGCCTTTTTCTTAAGGCGGCAGACGGAAGATGATCAGTATTTAAGGTGTCAGATGATTCAAAACCGCAGTTCTTTCAAACAGAAAGAGAGTATTGACATCTCGAATGTTCAATATATACTTGCATCGCCCTATAAGAGGATATTCGAAGATATCAGATGGTACAATTATCATGACGCGGCCGATCCGATAAGCGGCAGGCTCGATTATTACTCCAAGGTTAGGAATATAAGACGTTCATACGGGAAAGGATCGAACCCGTCCACACACGGAGCTTACTGGAGCGACAGAGAGATGTTCGATCAAATTATTAAAGATTTTATAATTCCCTCCAAACCGACAAAACATATTTCACTCTAAACAGGCATTTTCTCAGACTTTAAACCTGATAATATTAGAGGGGCGGAAAGTACGGTGCCTCAATTTATATCAGGACATTCCTCGAAAATCAAGAGCAATATTTTAGTAACGGCATAACTATCAAGTAATTACCCATATTGATAAGTGGAATTGATATTTAGTTTCTATCCGGCTATTGGTATTGTCAAAAACGCCGTCTATTTCCCCTGCGAGGAAATAGCGTCTCCCGCTCTCAGACTCGCTCTTTCCCATTTCCCTAAAGGAAATGGGAAAACCATGCCCGCTCGTCTTCCGAGAGGGTTTTGAAATACCAATAGCCGGATATACAAAGGAATGTTAAAAATTGGGTAAACTCCAAAATTTATATGATTTGAATCAACACCATGGATATGCTATAAATAAGAGTATAATCTTAAAGAAAGGTGCAGATATGAAATATAAAATAATGTTTCTCATTGCGGCAGTCTCTTTAGTTATCACGGGGAGCTGCGGTAATGATTCGATTGAAGGGGCAGATGGTATGAAAATTATTTTCTTACACCACAGTACCGGGAATATTATATGGAACGGCGGAGTCAAAGAATGGTTTAAAAATTACAACAAAGAAAACAAGACCCGCTACAGAATAAAGGAAAGAGCCTTCCCGAGTAAATCCCCATACGGCTGGAATAACTATCCCTACGATTACTGGAATATATGGGTTAAAAACGCCGGCGAGAAAAAGTACATGAAGGAACCCACATTGGAAATACTTACAAAAAAATATGATTTAATTATATTTAAGCATTGTTTCCCAGTAAGTAAGATTGTGCCCTGTCCCGCCGGCGGCCCGTCTGTTGATTCTGATATTAAGTGTATTGAGAACTACAAACTGCAGTACAACGCCCTGAAAGAAAAGATGCTTTCATTCCCCGAATGCAAATTTCTTGTCTGGACTGGAGCCGCGCTGGTCAAAGAAGCCACCGATGAGGTTTCAGCAGGCCGGTCCCGGGAGTTCTTCGAATGGGTACGCAGGGAATGGGACAGCTCCGGTGATAATATATATATATGGAATTTCTATGAATTGGAAACCGCGGGCGGGATCTACATGAAAGATGAATATGCCGTATCTTCTTCTAATTCACACCCGACAGCCGAGTTTGCCGCTATGGCGGCTCCTATTTTCTGCCGGCGTATCGTAGATATTATGGAGAATAAACCGGACAGTACTGAAAGTTCGAAGTAAGAAGCTCTGATATTTGATACTCTTGCAGCTTTTTTAAGGGTTACCGGGAAGAAATTAGAGTGATTACAGGGTAGGGTTGTGTGTTCAAGTCATGATCGCATCGGTGACTTAAAAATTATCTGTTTATCTTACTCATAGAGATATCCTCAGCTTAGAGTTTCTTTTCCGTCTTGCTGAATGAATTGAAGCGGACTACAATATATTTTTGTCGGGATTATCGGGTCATTATGGTGTATAACAGAGGGGTGGAGGCCGGAATGAAAAATAAATATCTAATTGTTTTGTTTATCCTGATCTTCTCCGCCCTCTCATGTGGAATAAATTCGTGCGGGAATGAAGAAGCTGCTCCGGGAGACGGTTTATTTGTATACGGTGACAGCAGAACAAACCACGATGACCACAGGAGGGTTGTTAGAGCTATTCTGAAGAAAGACCCAAAAGCAGTTTTTCACACTGGAGATCTGGTTGATGACGGAACCATCCCCGGTCAATGGGAGATTTTCGATGATATAACTTCCGAGCTTCGAAGCGAAGCTGAGTTTTTTCCGGCTCTGGGGAATCATGAAAAGGATTCTGACCTTTACTTCGACAGGTTTGAACTTCCCAATAATGAAAGGTGGTATTCGGTAAACCGTGCGGGGGTCCATTTTATTATTCTTGACAGCTGTTCCGGTATAGAAAAGGAGTCAGAGCAGTACAAATGGCTCGAATCTGATCTAAGGGAAGCCGAGGGCGGCTTTTCTTTTATTGTGGCCGTCTTTCATCATCCTCCATTTAGTACAGGTCCGCACAGCGTGGACGAAATGGGACTCAGAGAGATTATAGTTCCCCTTTTAGAGAAATATGATGTTGATATTGTATTCAGCGGTCATGACCATTCCTATGAAAGATCACTTTGCAACGGTATATACTACGTTGTGTCAGGGGGAGGCGGAGCGCCGCTGTACGATCAGGAAAGAGACAGTAAATACAGCCAGGTATTCAGGAAGATCAACCATTTTTGTGAAATCTCCGTTACACCCGAAAGTTTAGTTGTTTGCGCGTATGATACGCTAAACGCCAGGATAGACAGGTTTTCAGTTCCGTCAGAATAGTACTGCCATCTTTTCTGGCGCCTACTTTTTCTTTATATGTTACAGAGTGTTCAAAGAAGATCAGGTCATACTGGAGTTTGTCAGTATAATTTCAGCTTGACGTTAAGGGTGATGAAAAAAATTGACTTCAATAGAGGTTAATTGTTAAGCTCGGTTAAATTAAAGCGAGAGAGGAAAGAGAAACTTAAGATGCTCTCAGATGATGAAATAAAACATATCGAAAAATTAGCTAGGATAAGACTAGGCGATGAGGACAGAGAAAAGCTTAAAGGGCAGTTGTCTGACATAATAGAATTTGTCCGCGTACTTCAGAAAATAGACACCTCCGGGTTTGAAACGGTAGAGCATATAGCGAGATTTAAGCCGATACTAAGAGAGGGAGGGGCCGGAGGCGAACTCGAACGTGAAAAGGTCCTCGAGCAGGCTCCGGATCGTGAGAACGGTTTCTTCAAAGTGCCGCCGGTAATTAATAAAAAATAGCAGAGCGGGAAAATTCGCAGGAGAACGGCTAACCGGGAAATCAGGTTATGGAATATAACAAAATGTCGATATCGGAATTAAGGAAATTATACTCTGAAAATAAAGTAAAACCCTCTGAAGTCGTAAGGTCTTGCCTTGACTCTATTAGCTCTAATGACAGTAGAATAGAGGCATTTATTAATGTAATACCTGAAGATGCCATGAAAAGGGCGCGCCATCTTGACCTGGAATCTTCCGGGGGGATGCCGCTCTATGGAATCCCAATTGCCGTAAAGGATAATATATGCACAAAAGGATATGAAACAACATGCGCTTCGAAGATTCTCGAGGGTTACAGGCCCCCTTATAACGCAACTGTGGTAGACAGACTGCTCGAAGCCGGAGCTGTAATACTAGGGAAGACGAATATGGATGAATTCGCGATGGGTTCGTCAACAGAGAATTCCGCGTATAAAATAACAAAGAACCCTTATAACACCGAGTACGCCCCCGGAGGTTCAAGCGGAGGGTCGGCGGCAGCGGTGGCGGCATCTATGGTACCTGTTTCACTGGGATCCGACACGGGGGGTTCTATCAGACAGCCTGCCAGTTTGTGCGGAGTGGTGGGATTGAAGGGTACATACGGAAGAGTATCCAGGTACGGGCTGATAGCCTTTGCGAGCAGCCTCGATCAAATCGGTCCGATTACAAGAACAGTTGAAGATTCAGCTGCTGTAATGAATGTGATCTCGGGATGGGATTCAAGAGACGCCACGACTATTCCGGATAGTACGGGTGACTTGACAAGAGGTATTGAAAAGGGGGCGGAGGGCATGAAAATCGCAGTTCCGCGCGGTTATGAAGAGATGGATGTTGCCGGCGAAATAAAAGAGATCTTAAAAGGTACAATAGAAAAGCTCGAAGCGGAGAACGCGAACGTGGAATTTGTGGAATTGCCTGATATGGATGCGTCGATAGCCTGTTATTACATTCTGGCTAATGCTGAGGCTTCTTCGAATCTTGCGCGTTACGACGGTGTAAAATACGCCTTCAGAGCGGAATCGGAATCACTCGAAGAGATGTATGAAAGGACGAGGGGCGAGGGGTTCGGCGATGAAGTAAAAAGAAGGGTTCTTCTCGGCACATATGTTCTTTCAGCAGGTTATTATGATGCTTATTATAAGAAAGCGCAACAAGTTAGAGCCATGATATGCAGTAAATTCGAATCTCTTTTTTCAAGGTATGACCTTGTTATGCTTCCCACGGTTCCGGGGCCCTCTTTCAGGATTGGTGAGAGGATAGACAATCCTATTGAGATGTATTTGTCGGATATTTTTACTACTCCGGCAAATATTGCGGGGTTACCGGCGATCTCTGTACCGGCGGGTTTTGCCGAAAACGGACTCCCGCTTGGAATACAGCTTCTGGCCGGATATGCCGGTGAAGCAAAGCTTCTCAGGGGAGCGGCTGTACTGGAGCGAATGTACGGTTTTAACGGGAATAAAACGGAATAGATTACATAACAGGCTTGCTAAATATAAAATTAAGAGTTTTTTCTGTAAACCTTGAATATATATCTGAGAGGATAGATCGATGAACGAAAATAGTTATGAGACGGTCATCGGACTAGAGGTTCACGCTCAGCTTCTTACCGAAACAAAGTTATTCTGCAGCTGCAGGCCTGAGTACGGGGCTGACCCGAACACACGTGTCTGTCCGGTATGTATGGGGCTTCCCGGGGCACTGCCCGTTTTAAACAAAGAATCCGTAACGATGGCCATTATGATGGGATTAGCATTGGAATGTGATATAGCGCCTGAAAGTGTATTTTCAAGGAAGAACTACTTTTATCCGGACTGTCCGAAGAACTATCAGATCTCCATGTATGATAAACCATTATGTGGGAATGGTTCTCTCAAGATCGAGACGGACGCGGGCGAGAGAACTATAGGGGTTGAAAGGATACACCTCGAAGATGATTCAGGTAAGATGTCGCATGAAACAGGCAGAGGCAGTCTGGTGGATTTTAACCGTTGCGGTGTCCCTCTTATAGAGATAGTAAGCAGACCCGATATCAGAACGGGAGGTGAAGCGGCTGAATATCTTATGAGGCTTCAGCAGATTTTAAGGTATCTCGGAATATGTGACGGTAATCTTGAAGAGGGTTCAATGCGTTGTGATGTCAATATTTCTCTCCGCCGGACTGGAAGCGGGAAACTTGGAACAAAAACTGAAATCAAGAACCTGAATTCATTTAAAGCCGTGCAAAAGGGGATTGAATTCGAAGTAGAGAGGCAGCGCAGTCTTCTTGAGCGGGGAAAGAGGGTAGAGCAAATTACGAACCTGTGGGATCAGGACAGAGGACGGCTTGTTATGATGAGAAGCAAGGAGGAAGCCCATGATTACAGGTATTTCCCCGAACCGGATCTTCTTCCTCTCGAAGTGCAGGGAGAATGGATCGAACAGGCGAGAGAGATGATCCCCGAATTACCAATTGAACGGGAAAGAAGATTTAAGAATGAATACGGGCTGAGCAGCTATGATTGCGGTGTCCTCTGCGCTGATAAGGGTGTTGCTGATTATTTTGAAATTGTTGCTAAAACCACAGGCCTTGCAAAGAAGAGTTCAAACTGGGTAATGAGAGAGGTGATGGGAGAGCTTAATAATCTGGCTTGTGCGATTGAAGATTTTCCGGTCTATCCCGAAAACTTAGCCAAGTTGATAAAACTCGTGCAGGACGGAACTATTAGCGGTTCGGCGGGGCGGGAAGTATTTGAGGAAATGATAAAATCTGGCGGCGGTCCTGAAGAAATCATAAAAAGACTCGGTCTCGAGCAGATAAGCAACTCGATAGAGATTGAAAGTATAATAGAAGAAATCATTTCCGATCATCCGGATGAAGTTTCGCGTTACAGAGAAGGAAAGAAGAAACTCCTTGGTTTTTTTGTGGGGCAGGTTATGAAGAAAAGCCGAGGCAAGGCTAATCCGAAGCTGGCCAGGGATATAATCATCGGGAAACTTGGCGGTTAATACTTTTTAAGGTCAGTTTATTCTCGTACATACCATCTTGAAAAGAAGGAAATTGACTGATTGTTTGTACTTTTTTTAAGATTTTGCTTGAACAGAAGTTTAACCGCTGTTAAAGTGAAGCCGTACTTGAGTCTGTGCGGCACAGTTCTTAAGTTAGACAGTTAGTGCTTTTTTTTGGTGTAGTGTGAAGGGAGGAAGATGATGAAGAAAGCGCTTTTTTATTTCTTGTCGATCTTCATTTTAATTACAGCAGTCCTCTCAGCGCGAGGTTCAGCCGACGTGCTTATCAATGAATTCATGGCTGATCCCGCGAGGGACTACGATGGTGACGGTGATTATAACTACCGGAACGATGAGTGGATTGAGATCATAAATACCGGCGACAGTGCCGTCGATCTTTCCGGATATCTCCTTTGCGACGGAAATGAAGATGGATACTTCAGATACGGATTTACAGGGATTCTTCAGTCCGGTCAAATACGTATTATCTTCGGAAGCGATTCGAGAATCTGGGAAGAAACAAACGATTTTCCCATCTACGGGTTAAGTTTGAATAATTCCGGGGATAACGTGTCATTGTTCAGAGTAGGCGGTTCGGATACTCTGCTTGTCGATTCAATTGATTATGAAGACAATGCCGCCCAGGACGACCGTTCGGTAGGCAGGAGCCCGGAAAATATAAATATCTGGGAGTTATTTGATGCTTATAATCCCTGCCCCGAATGCGCGCCGATAGGGGGGAACGGTTACGTTCCTACTCCCGGCTCCGTAAATACGTGTGTCACTGACGCGGAAAAAGCGAGCTGGGGTAAAGTTAAATCGATGTGCAGGTAAATTACCCGGTATAAAGCGGACGATTCTATAGATTATTGTCCGAAAATACCGGGAAAATTTCCGCCGGGACCTGTTGTATAGAGTAAGCCGGCGGAAATATCGGATCTAAAGAACTGATGTCGCGCGGGCTCTTCTCCTAAAGAAATTAATTTTTGTTGGAAAAGAGCCCTGAAAAATCCCCTGTGTAGGAAAATCAATATTTGCCGGATGCACTGCGGATTTGGTTTATCTAAGAGTCCATCTGGCTCAAAGTGAGTAATTATCTTTGCGTAATTTCTTTCAGTGTGCTAATTTAAAATTATGAAATCAACGGAAAATAAAAAAGGAAAGACTGAACTTAGAACCTGCTGGGATTTTTTTGACTGCACGGAAAAGAATTGCCCGGCTTATGGTCAGAATAAAGTGTCATGTTGGGAAATAACCGGGCATAGATGCCGAGATAAGGTCTTTGGCAGAATAGAAGAAAAACTCATCAGATCCTGTTTCAACTGCCCCTTTTTCAAGACGCTCAAGCAGAGGATGAAAGGTCGAAGGTGGGAGGATATTACACTTCTTGAAACCCTCGAAGACGCTCTCATCCGTTCATCGAACTACTCTAAGAAGGTAGAAAATCTCTATATGGAAGTCATTAGGCGCAGTAAATTGATGAATTTACTTAGCGAAGTGAGCAAGATTATAACGCGCCTGGATAAGGAAGAAGACATAATACTCGCGATTTTAACTGTTATTACAGCCAATGAAGGATTGTCCTACAACAGAGCGTTTGTATTTCTGAAGAGGGATGACCCCGACCTTCTAAGGGGTAAGTACGCCCTCGGGCCGTCAACCCCCGAAGAGGCGGGCAACCTTTGGAAGGTGCTGGAGAAGGAAAAGGATATTTCTATTGAAAAACTGGTCAGAAAGGGGCAGAGATTGGCCTATATCAGAAATAGTCCTTTATCGCGTTTGACTGAGGGACTTTCGCTGGATCTGAATGATTCTGAGAGTATCATCTCGAAAGGTATTTCGGAGGTTCGTTTTGTCAATGCTAAAGATTTGAAGAGTGAAGGGGATAAAAGAATCGCCGAGAAGCTGGGGCTTGAAGAATTCTGCTTCTGTCCGATTGCCACTGAGGAAGAACGTCTCGGTCTTGTATTGGTAGATAATCTATACTCCGGTAAGGAGATTACACCGGAAGACGCGCATCTTTTAGAGCTCGTCGTTAGTCACGCTACAACGTCACTCAGGGCGGCCCAATTAAAAGAATCTTTAGAGACTAATATCCAGAGGCTTAAGGATTCTTACCGGATATTGAAAGCGAATGAAGAACGTATGATGAAAGCTGAAAGACTCGCTATTTCGGGTGAAATGACATCTTCCGTTCTTCACGAGATTAAAAATCCCCTTGTGTCGATTGGCGGCTTCGCGCGAAATCTTTACAAGTCCGGTAATCTCAGTGAAAAGGACAGGGAGAAGGCCGAAGTTATAATGCGTGAGTCTCTGAGGCTGGAGAAATATCTTACAAATCTGCAGACTAGTGTAAATGAATTGAAATTGGAAGAAGGAGATATAAATCAGGTTATCGAAGAAACTTGCCAGATATTAAATTCTGATATAGAAAAAAGAAAGATAAAGTTGGAGAAGAATCTGGATTCTGATATTTCAAAGTGCAGATTCGATGAAGTTAAGATTCACGAGGTTCTGCTTAACATTATTCAAAATTCAATTGAAGCGGTTAGTAAGAATGGATATGTAAAGATACGTACATGGCAGGATGAGTCGAAGATATATGTGGAGATTTCAGATAACGGTGAAGGGATTCACAGCGAACGTCTTTCTAAAATATTTTCACCCTTTTACACGACTAAAGAAGACGGAGCCGGATTGGGACTTGCTTTTGCCCGTAAGATTGTACAAGACCATGGCGGCAAGATTTCAGTATCCAGCTCGAGAGGAAAGGGCGCGAGTTTTATAATAACTCTCAAACGTCTGGTAAAAGAGGCAAAAAAGTAAAAGGATATAACACATCCGGTTTTCTCTCTTCACGCCCGCGAGGGAGTGGCGCGTCCGGGGCTGACAGCAGGTCAAATTCCTCTAAAATAATCTAAGATATAGTATTTTGAATAAATTTCTTCTTTCATCATCTGCAGATATTTATATTTTTCATATTAACAGGAACAATCAGTAATTGACAAAATAAGATTATACCTTTATGCTACTGTCTCTTATGGCTGTTGTCCAAATTATATGCTGGATATATATGGGAGTACTAAAGGAAAATGGGTTCGAATAAAGGAACTGTGCAGGTATATACCGGGAATGGAAAAGGGAAAACCACCGCTTCACTGGGTGCCGCGCTCAGGGCCGCCGGACACGGCTGGCATGTTGTTATGATCCAGTTTATGAAGGGGCGCCTCTACGGCGAACTTATCAGCAGCCGGGAAATAGACGGTTTGATTATCGAGCAGTACGGCCGTGATGAATTTGTTGACCCTCTGAATCCGGAGCAAGTGGATGTAGAGCTTGCTGGAAAGGGCTGGAGTAGGGCTAAAGAATTGATCGATGATGGAAAGATCGATATGTTGATTCTAGATGAAATAAATGTTGCGGTATCGTTTGGACTTATATCTGTGAAAGATTTAGCGGAATTTATTGAAAAGAAACCCGAAAGACTCGAACTTATTCTCACTGGGCGTTACGCGGATGAAAAGATTATTGAGCTGAGTGATACTGTCACCGAGATGGAAGAGATCAAACACCATTACCGCCAAAAGATTAAATCCAGGAAGGGTATAGAGTTCTGATAAGATATGGTTCGAAATGTTAGAATAGATTCCGTTCTTGAAGACTTTCGTAAAGGGAAAAGCGCTGCCGCGGGCAGACTTCTTTCAATTCTTGAAAATGGAGGGAAAGAAGCCGAAAAGGCAGTAGAGTTTATATTCCCCTACATAAGGGGGGTGTACAGAGTTGGTTTCACTGGTCCCCCAGGCGCTGGTAAAAGCACGATCATCTCAAGGTTAACCTCGCATTACAGAGAAGACGACAAAAGTGTGGGGATTATCGTCGTTGATCCGACCAGTCCTTTCAGCGGGGGAGCTCTTCTCGGGGACAGGGTGAGAATGCAGCAGTTTTCCGATGATCCGGGAGTGTTTGTAAGGAGCCTTGCCAGCAGGGGAAGTCTGGGCGGGATTTCAAACTGTACAGATGAAGCAATAGATATTCTCGACGCCTACGGCAAAGATATAGTGTTTATTGAGACAGTCGGCGTAGGACAGTCGGAACTGGAAATCGCCGATAAAACTCACACGGTTGTAGTGATTCTGGTCCCCGAATCCGGTGACTCTATTCAGGCTATGAAAGCGGGGCTTATGGAGATAGGAGATATCTTTGTAATGAATAAATCGGACCATCAGGACGCGGAGATGGCTGCCAGAGAGATCGAATCTGTCTTGAAGTTAAAGGATGTTTCGGAAAATCAGTGGTCTCCGAGGGTGATTCTGACCTGCGGATTGAGAAATGAAGGGATTGATAACCTCAAGAAAGCTATTCAGGAACACAGGGATTTTCTGACCGAGAAAAACCTCATGAAAGAAAAGAACAAAGAGATTCTATTTTTACGCGTGAGAAACGCCTTGCTTGACCGTCTTGAGAGAAGGATAAGGAGCAGCCCGAGAATAAGAAAATTGCTCGATGAGAAAATGAAAGAAGTGTACGCGGGCGATATATCACCCTACAGTGTCGTCGATGAGCTTGAGAAAATGATAAATATTGAATAATATAAATATAGAGTTATCGAGAGGAAGCTTTAGCTTAAGGATCCGAAAGGGTTATTATGAAAGAGGAAGAAAGAAAACGGTACGAAGAGAACAAGAAAAGGTACTTCGATAAAATAAAAGACCTCAAACAACAGGATATAGATTTCACAACAGTTTCTTCGCAACCTGTTAAGCCCATTTATACTCCTGATGATACTGAGGAACTGGATTATAACCTTGATCTGGGTTTTCCCGGTGAATATCCATATACACGCGGTGTTTACCCTAATATGTACCGCGGAAGGTTCTGGACCATGAGACAGTTTGCCGGTTTTGGTTCAGCTGCGGACACAAACGGCAGATATCACTATCTCCTGGGCCATGGACAGACAGGACTCAGTGTTGCCTTCGACATGCCTACGATTATGGGTTTAGACTCGGATCATGAGCGTTCTCTGGGTGAGGTTGGGAAGTGCGGTGTGGCTATAGATTCACTTCGGGATATAGAGATACTCTTTGACGGAATAGACCTCTCGAAGATCACAACTTCCATGACCATTAACGCCCCGGCATCAATTCTACTCGCTTTTTATCTTACCGCGGGTGAGAAGAAAGGGATCGGGCTTGATAAAATGGGGGGGACAATACAGAACGATATTTTAAAGGAATATATCGCTCAAAAATCATGGATATTCCCTCCGGAACCTTCAATGCGTATCATAACAGATATATTGGAATTCTGCTCTAAGAACGTACCAAGGTGGAATACGATCAGTATCAGCGGCTATCATATAAGGGAGGCAGGTTCTACCGCGGTTCAGGAACTGGCTTTCACTCTCGCTGACGGTTTTGCCTATGTTGAAGCCGGGATAGAAGCTGGACTTGATGTGGATGATTTTGCTCCCAGATTATCTTTTTTCTTTAATTCTCATCTGGATTTCTTCGAGGAGATCGTAAAGTACCGGGCCGCAAGGAAAATATGGGCAAAGAGGATGAAAGAGAAATACGGGGCGAAGAAGGAAAAATCTCTTCTTCTGAGATTTCACACACAGACCGCGGGTTGTTCTTTGACAGCGCAGCAACCGGAGAACAATATAGTGCGCACTGCTTTCCAGGGGCTTTCAGCGGTACTTGGCGGCACTCAATCCCTTCATACCAATTCTATGGATGAAACGCTCGCGCTTCCATCCGAGAAAGCGGTCCGTATAGCGCTGAGGACCCAGCAGATCATTGCTCACGAAACAGGAACGGCAAATACTATTGACCCTCTGGCGGGCAGTTATTTCATCGAAGCCCAGACACGCAAGATGGAAGAGCAGGCTGAGGATTATTTCAGGAAGATCGATGAGCTGGGAGGGGTTATTAAAGCGATAGAGAAGGGTTTTTTCCAGAAAGAGATAAGCAGAGCGGCATATAAATATCAGAAGCAGGTAGAGGAAAAGAAAAAGATAATAGTGGGGTTAAACAAGTTTGTTATGGAGAATGAAGAGATAGATATCCCTATCCTCAAGATTGATCCCGAAGTTGAGAAAAATCAGAGCGAAGCTCTGGCCCAGGTTCGTGAAGGTAGGGACAATGACAAAGTTAAGAGGGAACTTGAAAGGTTATCCAAGACAGCTGAAAGCACAGATAATATCATGCCTGTAATGCTCGATTGTGCCGGATGTTACTGCACAGAGGGTGAGATAATATCCGAGTTGAAAAAAGTGTTTGGTGAATATCAGGAGCCGATATTTTTATAAAGTAAACGCTGGAGGAAACAGAGATGGATAAGAAGATCCGAGTGTTGGTTGCCAAGCCAGGTCTTGACGGTCATGACAGAGGGGCGAAGGTTGTAGCAAATGCTCTGAAAGATGCCGGAATGGAGGTTATTTATACCGGTCTTCATCAAACCCCCGGGATGATCGCGGAATCAGCGGTTCAGGAGGATGTTGATGTTATAGGACTAAGTATTTTATCCGGAGCTCACATGACGATGTTTCCGAAAGTTATCGAATTGCTCAAGGAAAAGGGAGCCGATGATATTATGGTTTTCGGAGGCGGGATTATCCCCGCTGAGGATATAGAAAGTCTTGAATCTTCAGGTGTCGCGAAGGTTTTTGGCCCCGGGACTAATACGAAAGAAATTATCGATTTTCTGAAGGCGGAGTTTGGAGGTGAGAAATAGCAACAGGTATAACAACTATAAATACCAATATAACAAGCATTAATAGTATATACTTAAAGTAACTTATTAATTGTTTATAAGCGATATTGTAAGGGGTATCGCTGAATGTGTGAAAGGAGAAATCTTGATGAGTGAAGTAGTTATAACAGGGGCTGTAAGGACAGCGATAGGTAAATTTGGCGGAGGGCTCTCGAAACTACGCGGACCTGAGCTGGGCAGCAAGGTGGTTGCTGAAACGATCAAGCGTGCAGGTATAGATGGTCAGCAGGTTGATGAAGTGATTATGGGAACGGTGCTCGGAGCGGGTTTAGGACAGAACCCCGCCCGCCAGGCAGCTATCTACGGAGGAGTGTCAACATCGGTAGGTGCTATGACAATCAACAAGGTTTGCGGTTCTGGACTTAAAGCGGTAGTACTCGGCGCTCAGGCAATAAAACTGGGTGATGAGGAGATAGTGGTAGCCGGAGGCATGGAAAGTATGAGTAATGCTCCGTATATTCTACGAAAAGCCAGAACGGGATATAGATTGGGAGACGGCAAACTGGTTGACTCCATGGTTTATGACGGACTGTGGGATATTTATAATGATTTTCATATGGGTAATACGGGAGAACTCGTAGCTGAAAAGTATAGTGTTTCAAGAGAGCAGCAGGACGAATATTCTCTGAGAAGTCACGAGAAAGCTGTAAAAGCCCGCGAGGAAGGCTGGTTTGACGAGGAAATAGTTCCTGTCTCTGTGCCCAGGAGCAAAGGCGAACCTGTAACAATAGATAAGGATGAAGGCCCGCGTTCAGACACCAATATGGAAGCTCTCTCCAAACTCAAACCTGTATTTAAAAAGGGAGGTACCCTGACAGCGGGTAACTCTTCGCAGATAAGTGACGCCGCCTCCGCTATGACCCTTATGACGGACAAGAAAGCGAAGGATATGGGCGTGGAACCTATTGCCAGAATAACAGGGTATGCTACAGGGGGAATGGATCCGGAGTGGGTTATGATGGCTCCGACGGTAGCGGTTTCCAAACTCCTTGATAAAACGGGGATGAAAATCGACGATTTTGATCTAATTGAACTCAATGAAGCTTTTGCTGTCCAGCCGTGCGCTATTATTAAAGAGCTGGGTATGAATGCCGACAAGGTTAACATTCACGGCGGAGCTGTGGCTTTAGGCCATCCCATCGGGTGTTCCGGAGCAAGAGTACTCGTTACTCTTCTCTACGCGCTGAAGAGAACGGGAGGCGGCAGGGGCTTAGCGACTCTATGTCTCGGAGGAGGAAACGCTGTCGCTCTGAGCGTTGAGATGATATAGGACTATAATAAATTTATCGCAAGCTAATAAAAGCGTTCTTTCTACGGGAGGTCAGTTTATATGAATATAAAAAAGGTTACGGTCGCGGGCGCGGGTACAATGGGCAATGGAATCGCTCAGGTATTCGCGCAGAACGGGTTCGAAGTTACAATGCTGGATGTAAAAGAGGAGTTTCTGAAGCGGGCGGTGGAAACTATAAAGAAGAACCTCGGAAGAATGTCCAAAAAGGGGAAAATAGAAGAGAAAGAAATAGATGTCATCATGGGCAGGATAAAGACAGTTACTGAAGCCGAAGATGCCTCGGATTGTGATTTTCTCGTCGAGGCTATATTCGAAGATTTCAATGCTAAATCTCAGATTTTCAGAAAGTTTGATTCTCTATGCGGCAGCGATGTCATCTTCGCGAGTAACACCTCTTCTATATCAATAACATCCCTTGCTTCTGAGACGTCAAGGCCCGGGAAGTTTATAGGAATGCACTTTATGAATCCGGTGCCTGTTATGAAACTGATCGAGGTAATAAGAGGCTTAGCTACAGATGACGAGACGACAAATAAGGTGGTATCACTTAGTAAAAAACTTCAGAAGGTTCCTCTTGAAGCTAATGATTATCCGGGATTTGTAGCAAACAGAGTGCTCATGCCCATGATTAATGAAGCCTGCTTCTGTCTTATGGAGGGTGTTGCTGAAAAGGAAGCCATCGACGGAGTAATGAAACTTGGGATGGCTCATCCTATGGGACCGCTCGCTCTCGCGGATCTGATCGGTCTTGATATATGCCTTAATATTCTAAGGGTTCTTCAGGACGGTTTTGGAGATCCTAAATACAGGCCCTGTCCGCTTCTTGTCAAGAAGGTCGAGGCGGGACATCTGGGGAGAAAGACAGGTCACGGTTTTTACGAATATGACTGATTAGCCATTCTCTCGCGGGGATACCTTTAAGTACTTTATTGCAAGAAGAGGTTAAGAGACCGCCGCGGCATTCTTTTATATGGAAGTTTCCCTGTAAGCCCCCCTGAAGCGCGGTATAGTCCTACAGCGGAATATTACCGTGTTTTTTAGGAGGCAGCTCCTGTCTTTTATTCAGCAGATTTTCAAGGGCTTGAATTATCATAGGTCTTGTGTTTTCAGGCATTATTACATCGTCTAAGTAACCCATACTGGCGGCTATATAAGGGTTGGCAAAGGCTTTTTCATATTCATTTATCTTTTCCTCCAGTTTTTCTTCCGGGTTCTCTGAGTTCTTGATATCTTTTCTGTATAAGATGTTTGCCGCGCCCTCAGCCCCCATAACCGCGAGCTCCGCCGTGGGCCACGCAATATTGTAATCTGAACGAATATGTTTGCTGGACATAACGCAATACGCCCCGCCGTATGCCTTCCTGGTCACAATGGTGAGTTTTGGGACCGTGGCCTCACAGTAGGCGAAAATAAGTTTAGCGCCGTGTTTAATAATACCTTGCCATTCCTGGTCAGTTCCCGGCAGAAAGCCGGGCACATCTTCCAGTGTAAGAAGGGGAATGTTGAAAGCGTCGCAGAATCTTACGAACCGGGCGGCCTTGATTGAGCCGTCAATGTCGAGAACTCCGGCAAGATGAGCCGGTTGATTGGCGACTATTCCTACAACGTGTCCATTCATTCTGGCTAGTCCGATAACTACATTCTTGCTGTGAAGGGCTTGGACTTCAAAGAATTGACCGTTATCGACGATAAGTTCAATGACTTTGAGTATATCGTAAGGGGTTCTCGGATCATTAGGGATAATTTTATTCAATTTCTTTTCTGTGCGAGCGGGATTGTCGCTGGAAGCTGAGACGGGCGGGTTTTCCAGATTATTCTGTGGAAGGAAAGAAAGCAGTGTCTTTATCATATCGATACAGCTTTCGTCATCTTCGGCTAGAAAGTGAGCTACCCCGCTCTTGGTATTGTGAGTAACCGCGCCCCCGAGTTCTTCCTGAGATATATCTTCATGTGTAACTTTTTTTATAACATTGGGCCCCGTAATAAACATATGACTCGTGTTTTCGACCATAAACACAAAGTCTGTAAGGGCGGGAGAGTAAACCGCTCCTCCCGCGCTAGGTCCCATTATTGCCGAAATCTGAGGGACAACACCGGAAGAAAGAGTGTTTCTGAGGAATATATCCGCGACTCCCGCCAAGCTCGCTACACCTTCCTGGATTCTCGCTCCCCCGCTGTCGTTCATTCCTATTATCGGCGCGCCGTTCTCCAGAGCCTTTTCCTGCAGCCGGGTAATCTTACGGGTGTTGGCTTCGCTTAGAGACCCGCCGAGAACGGAGAAGTCCTGGGCGAAGGCGTAAGCGTGTCTTCCGTTTACCAATCCATATCCGCATATAACGCCGTCACCGACTATTTTCTTTTTTTCCATTCCCGGCCATGTTGAACGGTGGGTAACGAAAACGCCGGTTTCCTGGAAAGTTCCCTCATCGAATAAAATATGAATACGTTCTCTGGCGGTAAGACGTCCGGAGCTGTGGATCTTTTCTATACGGGCTTTTCCTCCCGCGAGGAGCACTTTTTTTCTGTTTTCTCTTAGCTTTTTATATTTTTCTTCTTTCGATTCCAATTTTCCCTCCCCCTGGGAGATCTTTCGGTTCAGTAAATTTTATATCCGCGTGCGTAAATTATAATAGGGGAAAATCCCCTCATTGGTCAATCGGAATAAATTTTGGAGTTTCCCCAATTTTTATAACCTATAAGGTAGTCGATGATTTGTAACAGTATGCGGCTGATTGATATTTTCAAAATCGTGGTCAATTACTCGCCGGCCGAGCAAGTCTGCGGGCTCTCCCGCCTCGGGCTCGCTCTTTCTCCCCCTTCGGGTCAGAAATCCTTGCCCGCTCGCCCTCCTTTGTGCTTTTTAAGGAAACAATCAACGCATAAAAATAATGTTTCAAAAATCTATTCCATTTAGAGGTAAAGCTAACCATTGGATATTATTCGTTATAACGGCTTTTGTTCTAGCTTTATAGATGGTCCCAGACAATTAATTCTGTTGTTTTTTCCATGTTCTGGTATTAATATTAAAAGAAGAGTATAATAGGCAGATCCGCGGTTTTTCTCTAACGATTGACACGTTTATTTGTATTTAGATCCGGATCCTGCAAGTTGTAATTCACACTTTTATATGGGAGTTGAATATGAAGCTGCATAAACTTCTTTTTGTGACTGTTGCCCTTTTTGCTATAGCGTTTTTCATCTTTTCATGTTCTGATAAAGATAATAGTTCGGCAAAACTTGATTCAAAGTCTGACGGCAAGCAAGAGAGCAATATCAAAAAGGGAGAGAAAGAGGAAATTCTTTCGTATACTTCCGAGGAAATCAGTTTTGGTGTTTACTTTGATAAAGAAGCAAAAAAGAGGACAATTACCCTTGAGGATGACCAAGAAGAATTCAAAGGTTATCTCATTGTCAAATACCCTGAAGAGAAGAGTATAAATGCTGTTCAGTGGAGGCTGAGCCTGCCTGAAGGGGTTGAACTCGTTTCAGACGATTATTACGAGGAAAGAAATCTGACTCTCGGAAGAATTAAGGAAGGAATAAGCGAGGCGTTTCCATGTGTTTCCGGCCCTAACCTTCTTCTGCATACTTTTACTTTCCGGGTTAATGATAGTTTGAAGAACGCGGTTATATCTATTTTACCCGATAAAAAAGCTGATTTTCTGGGTGTAGTTGATTGTGACGCGAATATTGAAATAAGAGCCGCTTCCTACAAGGCGGTTGTAAATCCCTAGAGGCTGAACGGGAAATGCGTTTTGTGTTTAAGGTCAAAATCTATGCAAAAAAGGTATAGCGGAATAATTCTGCTCCTTTTCATTTCAGTTCTGGCCATCGTCAGAACTGTGGAGGGCGGAGTTGTATCTCCGCGAAACGGCGGCCGATTCCCTCGAGCTGTCATTAATTTACTGGAAAAAAATAAAGAACTTTTTGTCTTAGAGCACAGGTGGGCGGACAGAAAAATGCTCGAGGGAAGAGAAGGCGCCTCAGGCAGGCAGGTTCTTACTTATGGTTCAGGAGCAAATGACGCGCAGAGGGGTGTTATATCGGGAGATTTGAATATTCCGGTGTTAATGGGGCTTTACAGCGATTCGGTTTATACAGTTGGGACTTCAGCTGATTCTGTCCTTCTCCATAGAGCGCTCTTTAGTGGACCAACAGAGACTGGTACTATGAATGATTATTATGATGAAGTTTCTCTCGGGCTGCTGAATGTGGAAGGGGATGTGTACGGCTGGGTTCCATTATCCGGTTCAGAGGTATACTATACAGGTGGATTTGAAAACTGGGGGCTCAATCCGGTTGAATCCAGAACCGGTGAGTTTATTTCACATACCGTTATGGGCGTTGACCCTTATGTTGACTTTGGTAATTATGATAATGACGGCCCTGACGGGATACCCAATTCCGGCGACGATGACGGGTTTGTTGATATTCTGGTCATTGTTACACCGACGAGAGGAGCGGAATGCGATTGGTTAACAAATCATATGTGGTCTCATTCCGCGCGCTTCTCAATCTGGAATGAGGGCGGTGACCCTCTTGCCACTAATGACCAGTCCGCGAACGGCGGCAGTATACTGATTGAGGATTATATAATAGGCCCGACAGTGTCGTGCAATTCAGACAGATTGATAGAGATTGGGCTTTTCTGTCATGAGCTGGGGCATATGCTTGGACTTCCCGATCTTTATGATACAGGGCTCGGTTCTGGTATAGGGAATTGGGGAATTATGGGACGCGGAGCTGTTGAACATCCAGAATCTCCGGCTCATCCGTGCGCCTGGTCGAAGCAGCAGCTGGGATGGGTCGATGTAATCGATGTCGGCTGGAGAGAGCGGAAGATAAAGCTTGAACCTGTGGCGCTATCTGGAGAAGTCGTAAGAATGAACCTGCCGGACGCCAGATTTAAAAGAAGGTTTTGCGGTCAGGGCGAGAACAGTTATTCTCTTCTCTGCGCTTGCGGTGAAGGGGAGGCGGAGGTAAGAGGGTGGCCTGACGGCTATGGCGCCGGATATGGAAACGGATGGAAAGAATCCATGACGAAGCAGTTCAGTCTTAGCAATTCTTCACCCTGCTCACTTTCCTACGCCGTTAAGGCGGATCTCGAGGAGGGGTATGATTTTGGATATACACTTCTAGAAGCCGGCGGAGAGACAGACACCCTGGCCGTTTACACAGGCAGAATATTTTACCCGGATGAAATGATTGTTCTGTCCGATTATCTTGCGGAGGGGCAGTCTGACTTTACTCTGCGTTTTCTCTTTTTGTCAGATTTCAATAATAGTGATGAAGACGGAGGGTACGATTCTGACGGCTGCCGGGCTTTCAGTATAGATAATATATCTGTAAAGGGCGGAGGCCTGGATTATTATTCTGATTTCGAGAATGACGCGGGCGGGTGGAGGCGTGACTCCCTGTCTTCAGAATACTTCCTCGTTTCATATAGAGACCGAAGGGGTTTTGACAGGTATTTGCCCGGAGAAGGACTGCTGGTCTGGCACGCTGAAAATTCAATTGCCTATTCAGAACTTAAGAACAGCGGAGGTGTTTCTAACGAGCAGGCAAGGGGTGTGGTTCTTGAAGAGGCGGACGGTGATTACGATATTCTTTCTGGAGATAATTACGGTGATGAGTTTGACCCGTTTCCGGGAGCAACCGGCAGTAGGTCTTTCACATCGGAGACAACACCCGACAGCAGAAGTAACGGGGGCTTTGTAACACCGGTCAGTATACGGGATATTAAGTCCGGTTACCGATATATTGAAGCCTTTTTCAGGGCCGGCAGTCCCGAGCCTGTGATATCAATGGTAACCCCCGATACAGTTATGAAGAATGATAGTAACAGAGAGTTTTATCTAGATATCTCCGGAGAAAATATTCTGCCTCCAACAGACTGCCGTCTACTAGCTCAAACGGGGTATATCGAGGCCCGCCATGTTAATTGGCTCGGTGAAGGAAGGGTTATAGCGGAATTTAATACCGATGAACTCTACGGCGGCTCCTGGTCTCTTAATATACTAAACGGAGATGGACAATCCGCGGTATTGAATGACGCGGTTACCGTAAGTTCAATCTATTCTTACGCGGAGATTCAGATAAAGTCTTATTTTGCTGATATAGAGTGGGTGGTTGAGGGTGATACCCCCTTCAGGGCACTTGTATACAGAATGAGGACCGGATACAGTGATACTGTTATAGTGACTCCTGACACACTCTTTAGCGACAGCGGCAGATTTCATTTTAGAGATATAGAGCTTCAGCCGGACAGAGATTATTCATATAAGATCGTTTCCTTCTCGGGCTCTGTAAGTGAACCTATTGTGTTTCCGGGCCCATACAGAATCGAAGAGATGGGACTGACTCTCTTTCAGAATTATCCGAACCCTTTTGAAAGATCGACGACTTTCCAATTTTTCATGCCCGAAAGCGGAAAGGCGAAGATACTTTTCTTCGACGCGTTGGGACGGAAAGTAGATAGTATCGCGGAAAAATTTTACCAGGCAGGATATAACAGAGTTGTTTTTGAAGCCGACCCTGCCGTTTTTACACCCGGAGTATATTTTTCCGTGTTGGACGCGTCTGGTAAGCGAGAAGCTATAAAGATAGTGATCTTAAGATAATTGCCTATTTCATTCAAGTTATGTGATTTTGGAGTTTCCCCAATTTTTAACGTTCCTTTGTATATCCGGCTATTGGTATTTCAAAACCCTCTCGGAAGACGAGCGGGCATGGTTTTCCCATTTCCCCCAAGGAAATGGGAAAGAGCGGGCCCTAAGAGCGGGAGACGCTATTTCCTCGCTGGGGGAATAGACGGCGTTTTTGACAATACCAATAGCCGGATAGAAACTAAATATCAATTCCACTTATTATTATGGGTAATTACTTGATAGTTAAGCCGTCACTAAAATATTGCTCTTATTTTCAGAGGAATGTCCTGATGTGATTAAGATGGAGTTTTAAAGCCCTCCCGAGGATTTATTTGACCACTAGAACTGAATTTTTTTTACCAAAACCGTCAGGTTCCTCAAGTACGCGAGAGGGATCGCTGATTCTCAGTTTATTGTCGATCAGGAACTTGTAAGTGTGTTTTCCCGGCGAAAGAACTATTCTTGTTTCCCATTTGCCGTCTTCGACTTGTTTCATTGGATTTATTTCAGGATTCCAGCTGTTGAAAGAACCTATAACCGATATTTCCGAGCACCCCTTTCTCGAAAGGGAGAATAATATTTCTTTTGGACTTCCTGAACTTTCATGACTTTTTTTATTCTTATCTGCGCCGGTATTGATGTTCGCGTATTTAAGGGTAAGCCCTTTGATTGTGTTTTCCATTCCGGCGATCGGCCGCCCGCTTTTATCTGTTATTTCAAAGGATATATGAGAGGGTGACTTATCCCAGCTTGCGGCTATGAGAATTGAATTCTTTCCAGCACTCAGTTTTATGTTTGCCATTGTATTATCCGGAGTAATATCCGAAAATATCTTATTTGAGTTTACCCACAGTGATATTTTGTTTGAGGTATCGATGTGGAAAAAGGCTTCCTTTTTGTTCTTCAGTTTCATAATCGTGTAAAGAAGACAGTTGCCGCCGGAATTTCCGTTGTACAAGCGCTGCAGAAAAATTTCTCCGTTATTACCCACGGCGCCGTAAGGGACTTTATTCCAATAAATAAGCTCTTTATTGCTTCCGATATGAGAGTCGCCTATATGATCCTGATACCGCGAGCCGTTTTTTAGAATTCTGTCTTCACCCGATAGGGGGCCGAGATGAATCCAGTCCGAAGGGTTTGTAAGAATATCATTGAACTTGGCTACTGACTTACCGCCTATAATCACCTTGAGTGAAAAGGGGAATTTGCCGGGCGGCAGAAAATCCGGGTATGAAATGGTAAGGGGCAATTTAGTTATACTCGATTCCTTACTAATTCGGAATCCAGCGGGAAGTTCAGGTTGGCTGTACAAGGGCGCGCAGAATGTTCCTTTCAGAACTCCCTGAATTGAATAGGCGGGATTATATCTCAGAATAAGATTTAAGGGCAAATTCTTTCTGAGTCTTTTCCCCTCGGGGTAATTGAGTGTTATTTCAATTCCTTCTTTTATAGTCAGGCTTCTCCTTTTGTGAATCTCGACCCTTTTATTCCCAGTCATAAAATCGATAAATAAAGGAAGTTCCACAATGCCCGGTTCGGCTGATGGTGGAAGTGAAAAGGATTCCGTGAATGTAAGCGCCTTTCCACTGGGCTTTAAAGGGGTTAATCCGATCTTGCCTATTTCCCACCTGTTACCATTAATCTGAAAAATTACTCTTTTTATATCAGCATTATTATCAAGGGTTTTAAGCGTGGACTTAAAGTTAATTCTATTTCCTTTGATTATAGGGGAGGGTGGGAAATGAACCTTAAGTTCAAATGAATCATCCTTTGAAAGTTTTTCAGAAAGTTGAGCCTTCGCGCGCATTAATTCCACGGTCGATATTCGGCATGATTTAACGATAACTCTTCTAAGTTTTGGAGACAGACTATCCCATCTTGATTCATCGACTACTTTCCAGAGTTTCTCCCCTGAATCAAGCACAGAAGAGATTTGTGACATTTCTGACAAGAGATGGTTTATAGTCGAAATTGATTCTATGTAGGAATCCAAGCTCATATTAGCGCCGCGGAGAGATTGCCGCACTTCGCTGACCTCTGAAATAATCAAATTGATCCTTTTTTCATCAACTAGAGATTTCTCTTTAAGAAGCGCCGGAAGATGAACCATAGATGCTATTACAGTCCAGTCCTTAATGAAGATATTCCCTGAGTCTCTTTTCATCCGGAGCATGTCTCTTAATTTTCCCTCAGGAGAGCTTGGAGCCGCCCCTTCTCTGTTCTGTGGCTCAGAAAGAAGAGTATTGCAGCTTTCTGAACCGGGAAAGAAGTCGAGAAATGAGAGCAGATTGATAATTAGTGCTCTTTGAAGAGGAGATTCAAGAAATTGCGCCGATTCTTTTCCATAAGAGTTTTTCCACCTGGAAAATACATTATTTGTGATTCTTTCCTTTGTAATCTGGTCGAGTTTTCTATTTAGAACAAGGGGGATTAAAAGCTCGGGCGAGTATGTCCGGATAAAATAACCGTTTTTGTCCAGTGGAAAGAAGGAATCCCTGTTGTAGTCATAAAAGGTTTCTGTTATAAGGTCTGAGTATTGATATGTCCATAGTAAGTATTCAAGAGCGTCGGCGTGTTTGCCTATTCTGGAAGAGATAAGCAGTAGTGTGTAGACTTCAAGATTTCCAAGTGAGTTCGTATAGGGAGAGAGATAAACACCTTCTTTGTTATTTATACCGGCAGTACCGAAAAGAAGTCCGGATTTATTTGTTTCTAAGCTGCTGAATCTATTTATAACCAGCTGTGATATTTGAGGGTAGAACCTTTTAAGCATTGCGGGGTCGTTTTCCAGTAGGTAGTATGAGGTAATCGCAAAAGCCGGAATATCTTTAAGAGGACTTAGAAGGTGCGACTCAGGAATATTCTCGAGTTTTTCCCCGCTCTGCAGAAAAGATATAACTTGTTGTTTTATATGCAGGCTATCATCCGCGGAGTACAAATCGGAGGAAGCAAATGCCATTTGCACCGAGAATATTATTGTAGCCGCGAGAAGAAATTTATGTTTAAGATTGAAAAACATATATAAATGGTGTAAAAAGAAATAACGAAAATTGCTGTAATTTAGTTAATTACTATGAAAAGCATTGTATGTGCCACTTTATCAAATTATTAAGGAAAGGAGAGAATAAATGGGTTTTAAATGTATAAAATTGGAAAAAAAAGACGCGGTTGCAAAGGTTATAATCAACCGTCCGGATAAATTGAATGCTCTGAGTATTCAGACAGTCATTGAGCTTAGTGAGGCTTTCAGCGAGATAAAGAAGGATGATGATATAAGGGTTGCTGTTTTCTCGGGAGCCGGCGGAAAGGCCTTTGCCGCGGGCGCCGATATAAAAGAACTTCTCGTTCTGGATATGATCGAAGGTAAGAACTTTTCTTCACGCGGTCATAAACTTTGCAATTTGATAGAGAATCTCGGCAAACCGGTTGTGGCTGTTATAGACGGATTTGCCCTTGGCGGAGGATGCGAGCTCGCTATGGCTGCTACCGTAAGGATAGCTACAGAGAACGCGAAGCTGGGCCAGCCCGAGATAAATCTCGGAACAATTGCCGGTTACGGGGGTACACAGAGACTCACCAGGCTGCTGCCGCGCGGAATCGCGATGGAACTCCTGCTGACTGGAAGAGTGATCGGCGCCAAGGAAGCTCTCAAGTTGGGTCTCGTAAACAAGATTGTAAAAAGCGATGAGCTTGAGAAAGAGGTTGATGATTTTACAGAATTACTGCTAAGCAAACCCCCATTCGCTACTAAATTGTGTATGGAGGCTGTAAATCACGGAGTAGAAGTTTCATTTGAGGAAGGCTGCAGAATCGAAACGAATCTATTCTCTATGACATGCGCGACTGAGGATATGAAGGAAGGGATGAAGGCCTTTCTGGAGAAAAGAAAACCTTCGTTTGAGGGGAAATAGAACAGCTTACGAGATGCGCCACGATTGATTATTGCGTTTCGATCTGTTAGATATTATTTTAAGTTGCAACGCTTGTGAGTATGCGTAATTGGATAATTTAAATCTGGTTGATATGAAGCAACTTATAGGATTGCCAAATATGCGAGAGTGGCGGAATTGGCAGACGCGCTGGATTTAGGATCCAGTGAGCATACTCGTGGGGGTTCAAATCCCCCCTCTCGCACCAGGAAATATATTCCGACCGAACATGAAAATATGATTCAATTCGATTCAGAATGGAGAAAAGAATGGATGAAGACAGCATAAAGGTTGGCGTCGATGAAAAAGAAGACTGCAGAAGAATCATTTCGATAGAAATTGATCAGGATGAGTACAGGGAAGAGAGAGGGAAGGTTCTCGACAGTTTTGTCAAGGAAGCTGCCCTGCCCGGTTTTAGAAAGGGTAAAGTTCCGCCAGGCATGGTGGAAAAACGCTTTTCCGACGAGATACATTCTGAGGTTATAAAATCGATAATTCCCAAGGCTTACAGCCATGCGGTTGCTTCAGAGAACCTTCAGCCGATCGGCGAGCCAGTTTTCAAGGATCTGGTTACTGAAGAGGATAAACCTCTCACATTCAGCGTGGAACTCGAGGTCGCGCCGGAAATAGAATTAGACGATTACAGAGGGATCGAGGTCGAAGAGAAGGAGGTTGAAGTTGAAAAGGGAGATATAGAACGTGTTCTGGAGAATCTCAGTGACCGCTACGCTGACTACGAGACAGTAGATCGAACCTGTGATAATGAAGATGTTGTAGTAATAGATTATCTTCCTCTGGATGAAAATGGAGATGAAGAAGAAGAGAAACGGGTCAGCGACTACTCCATTCAGCTTGGCGCGGGCCAGATTCTCGCTGATTTCGAGAAGGAATTGAAAGGGTGCGAGGCGGGTGATAAAAAGGATGTTCAGATAACCTATCCGGATAATTATAAACCTGAAGAGCTCGCGGGAAAAAAGATAAACTACAGGTTTGAAGTTAAGGAAGTAAAAGAAAAGCATCCAGCTAAACTCGATGACGATTTCGCTTCGAAGATGGATAAGAGTTTTGAATCCCTCGATGACCTCAAGAAGGACATTGCAAAACGTCTAATCGAGGAAAAACATAAGGAAGCAATGCAGAAAAAGCAGGAAGAGGCTATTGATAAACTTATTGAAGCAAACCCGTTTGAAATCCCTTCCAGTATGATAGAGCGCTACAAAGAATCTATGAAAGAGGAAGCTGAGTCGAGAGGAGTAGCGGTTCCGGAAGGAGAGAAGGAGAAAAAGGAGCATGACGAGGTTCTTGACAAGATAGCCAGGAGAAATATCAAGAGGTATTTTCTGATAGATCATATTATCCGCAAAGAAAAATTATCCGTTGATGACAAGAGCGTTGACAGAGAAATAGAATCTATCTCTGAAGGCAGCTCGCACTCTATGGAGGATATAAAGAACTATTTTCTTAAGAATAAGGAGCAGTATAACAATCTTAAGAGAAGTTTACTCGAAAAGAAGGTTTTTGAAATTATTCTGGGGGAAGAAAAAAACACAAAGAAGGAGTCTTAAATGAGTAGGATTAAAAATATACCGATTCCCTTTGTAATCGAAACAAAGGGCCGTGAAGAGAGAAGTTATGATATATATTCCAGGCTTTTAAAAGACAGAATTGTTTTTATCGGCCAGACAGTCGAGGATAATATGGCTAATGCCATAATCGCGCAGCTTCTCTTTCTCGAGGCGGAAGATGCCGAAAAAGATATCTTTATTTATATTAATTCTCCGGGTGGTGTTGTGTCCGCCGGACTGGCTATTTATGACACCATGCAGTATATATCATGTGATATATCAACAATTTGTATGGGGCAGGCCGCAAGTATGGGCGCGGTTCTCCTCGCCGCGGGCACAGAGGGTAAGAGATCGGCGCTTGAACATGCCAGAGTTATGATCCATCAGCCCTCTGGAGGATCACAGGGGCAGGCCAGTACGATAGAGATCTATACCAATGAGATACTCAAGCTTAGATCCAAGATAAACGATATACTCGTGAAGCATACGGGACAGAAGCTAAAGAGGGTAGAAAAGGATACAGACAGAGATTACTTTATGTCAGCTGATGAAGCTTTAAAGTATGGAGTAGTTGACAAGGTTCTTTCATCCAAGAATAATTCAAAAAAATGAGAACAAAAGGGTAAAACTGTTGTATAATTAAATAAGGATGATTGGATATAAGGATGTGAATTTATGAAGAAAAAATCACAGACACCGAGTTCGATTAAATGTTCATTCTGCGGACGCGGACAGGATGAAGTCGCAAAACTTGTTTCCGGACCTTCGGTCTACATTTGTGATGAGTGTATCCGTTTGTGCAACGATATTCTCGAAGAGGAGATGGTCGGTTCGGTATTTCAAGATCAGGACCATTTTCCGCTGCCGGAGGAAATCAAGGAAAGTCTTGACTCTTACGTTGTAGGACAGGAAGAAGCCAAGAAATCTCTCGCCGTTGGTGTCTATAATCACTACAAGAGGATCAGGCATGAAAAAAATACGGATGATGTTGATATTGAAAAGAGCAATATTCTTTTGATCGGTCCCACGGGAGTTGGTAAAACCCTCCTTGCCCAGACGCTGGCCCGTTTTCTCGAGGTTCCATTTGCCATAGCCGATGCTACAAGCTTGACTGAAGCCGGTTATGTGGGTGAGGATGTCGAGAACATTCTCGTAAGGCTTCTTCAGAGCGCGGATTACAATATGATGGCTTCAGAAAGAGGTATCATCTATATCGATGAACTGGACAAGATCGCGAGAAAGAGCGAGAATCCGTCTATTACGCGTGATGTTTCAGGTGAAGGCGTTCAGCAGGCTCTCTTGAAAATACTCGAGGGAACCGTTGCCAATGTGCCTCCCCAGGGTGGAAGAAAACATCCGCAGCAGAAGTTTGTCGAAATAGATACAACTAAGATACTCTTTATTTGCGGGGGAGCATTTCAGGGGCTCGAAGAGATTATAGAACGGAGAATAGGGAGGAAAGTAGTTGGTTTTGAGGCTGACAGGGGGCCTGATCATAAAAAACATCTCAATGAAGTAATGAGTCATGCGCAACCTGAAGATCTTGTCAAATATGGACTTATTCCTGAACTTGTCGGCAGGATACCCATTGTTTCAACACTTCATAATCTTGATGAACATGCTTTGATAGATATTATGATTAAACCTAAGAACGCCCTTATCAAGCAGTACAAGAAGCTCTTTGAAATGGAGGATGTTGAACTTGAATTTACTACAAAAGCATTACATTCTATAGCTAAGCTTGCTATTAAAAGAAAGACGGGCGCGAGAGGGTTGAGGTCTATTCTTGAAGGTGTAATGCTGAATATCATGTTTGATATACCATCGACTCCTGAAATCAAGAAAGTAGTTATAAATGAAGATACAATAGAAAAGCGGACTGATCCAGAACTGATATACAGAACGGGAAATAAGAGGATGGCTTAGAGGATAATTAAAAATAAAAAACAATTTGAATATAAAAACAGATACCGAGATGGAGTGTCATGGCAGAAGACAATGAAATAAAGATGGACGAAAAAGACGCGGAATATCCGATAATACCATTAAGGGATGTTGTGATATTTCCCTCGATGGCGACTGCTATTTTAGTCGGGCGCCAGCCTTCAGTAAACGCGGTTGAAAAAGCGATTGAGTCTGACAAACTACTTCTTGTAATAACCCAGAAGGACCCTGTAGTAGATGAGCCTGAATACGATGATCTATACACCGTGGGAACTATTGTTAGAATTGGTGTGTTCTTCCGTCTCCCCGACGGTACTATAAAGGTGATGCTCGAAGGGGTAAGCAGGGTAAGTGTTGACGAGTATCTGGAAAGGGAAAACCACACCTCGGCAAGGGTGTCGAGGATTCTCGAAGTCGAAAAGGACAACAAACAGCTTGAGGCCCTTCACAGAAAAGTAGAAGGCCTCTTTACAGATTATGTAAAGATGAATCAGAGAGTGCCGAATGAGGTGCTTTTCGCCGTAAAATCAATCGATGAACCTTCAGCTTTTGCTGATAGCATAGCCGCCCATCTTATCGTAAAGAACGATGTAAAGCAGAAACTTCTTGAGACGGGCCTGGTAAATGAACGGATGTTTACCCTTATCGGCATACTTACAAAAGAGCTCGAGATACTCAAGCTTGAGAAAGGCATCGATGACGAAGTGACAGAGAGAGTTCAGAAGAGTCAGAAAGAACTTTTTCTGCATGAAAAGATGAGAGTGATAAAAGACGAACTGGGGCATAGTGATAAGTATAGTGAAAATGACGAAATAGAAGAGAAGATCAAAGAAGCCGAGATGAGCCGGGAAGCTGAAAAGATTGTTTTTAAGGAGCTCAATAGGCTTAAAATGATGTCTCCGATGAGTCCTGAAGCTACGGTTGTAAGGAATTACATAGATACCATGACATCTCTGCCGTGGAATAAGCAGACGGAAGACGCCCTCAATATTCAAAAGGTCAAGGAGAGGCTCGACGCCGATCACTACGGATTAAAGAAGGTCAAGGAGCGAGTTCTTGAGTTTCTCTCCGTGGTAAAACTTACCACAGAGGTTAAGGGCACTATTCTCTGTTTTGTTGGTCCTCCAGGTGTCGGCAAGACATCTCTCGGGAAATCGATCGCCAACGCTATAGGCAGGAAATTTGTGCGGTTTTCCCTCGGGGGTATCCGGGATGAAGCTGAGATAAGGGGTCACAGGAGGACATACATAGGTTCAAGGCCCGGAAGAATTATACAGATGCTCAAAAAAGCCGGAAGCAAGAACCCCGTTATCATGCTCGATGAGATAGACAAACTGAGCGCTGATTTCCGCGGCGATCCCGCGAGCGCTCTTCTTGAGGTTCTCGACCCGGAGCAGAACAGAAATTTTATAGATAATTATCTTGAGGTTGATTTTGATGTTGGTAAGGTGATGTTCATTACTACAGCTAACGTTTTGCATACTATACCTCCCGCGCTGAGGGACAGAATGGAGATTATCCGTCTGCCGGGATATCTGCAGTATGAAAAAATTGAAATAGCAAAGAGATTCCTGATGAAGAAACAGATGCTCGAGCATGGAATAAAGAGAAAGCAGTTGAATATTACTCCCGCTACTCTGCGTGATATAATACAGTTTTATACCAGGGAGTCGGGAGTAAGGGAACTTGAAAGGAAGATTGCTGAAATTTGCAGAAAGGTTGCCAGGAAAATTGCCGAAGCGGAGGATGATTTTGACGGAACCGTCAGAATTACAAAGAAGAATTTGCCGGACTATCTTGGTATCCCTTCATATCAGGAGAGCGAAATCGATCAGAAAATGACTGTGGGAATGGCAACCGGACTGGCTTGGACACAATCCGGCGGAGAAATCTTAAATATCGAAGTTACACTTATGCCCGGGAAAGGGGAGTTAATACTTACCGGACAGCTGGGAGATATTATGAAGGAATCGGCCAGAATAGCCTTAAGTTATGCCAGAAATAAAGCGAGATTGCTGAATCTGGACAATGATTTCTTCTCCTCTGTCGATCTGCATGTGCATGTTCCCGAAGGGGCGATTCCAAAGGACGGACCGAGTGCCGGAATATCGATGGCGACAGCCATGATCTCTTCTTTCTTTGACATACCTGTCCGCAGAGATGTCGCAATGACTGGAGAGATGACGCTGAGAGGCAAGGTCCTTCCGGTAGGCGGAATAAAAGAGAAATCCGTGGCAGCTCTTAGAGCCGGTGTTAAAACACTGCTTCTTCCGAAGGCGAACAAGAAGAATATCAAGGAGCTTCCAAAGCAGGTAAAAGATAATATAAAGATAACAGTTGTTGATTCCATGGATGAAGTTTTGCCGCATGTTCTTACAAAAAAGCTTTCCTGGGGAATTAAGAGAAGGCATAGAACGGGAGGTTTGTTCAAGAGACAGCCTTCTCAATCGGCAAATTGAGAGAACATGGGACGCTTTGCGATAACCATGGGGTAAGGGATTTATGAATCAGGTTATGCTTTCTCCCGGGCCCGTTTATTTGCGCCCTTCTGTTCTGGAGAAGGCTTATTCCGCTCATCATAGAACAGATTCATTCAGAAAATTAATTATAGAGATTGAACGGATGGTTCGGGTGGTTCTCGGAACGGAATCTCCGGTTTATGTTATTACAGCTTCCGGTACCGGCGTTATGGAGACTGCCGCCGTTAATGTAACCCGTCCCGGATCGCGTGTTCTTGTCATCTCCGGCGGAAAGTTCGGAAGGAGGTGGGAAGAGATATTTGATGTTTATAACTGCCGGGTCGAGAGTCTCCGTTTTGAGCCCGGGAAGAAGTTTGATATCCCCGCGATGTTAGAGAAGATAGAAAGGGTAAACCCTGAGTGTGTGGCTGTTACACACGTGGAATCGTCAACGGGAACACTTTTCCCCCTCAGGGAATTCTCCGCCGCTCTTCCAAGAAAGAGGCCCCTTCTGCTGGTCGACGCGATCGCTTCACTCGGTGTGGAAGATATCAAGATGGATAAGTGGGAAATAGATATTGTCGTTTCGGCAGGCCAGAAGGCCCTTGCCTCTCCGGCCGGAGTTGGAACTGTTTCTTTGAGCAAAAGAGCGATGAAGCTTGCCGGAGAATGCAGAAGGCCCTTGTATTATTTCTCTCTGCCAAGATATGAAAGGGGCAGAAAAAACGGAGATACACCTTTTACACCGGCTATTCAGTCTGTTCAGATGCTTCATTATTCTCTTTCGGTCCAGGAGGATTACGGGTGGTCTGAAATGAGAAGGAGACACAGAGAATCTTCCAGAGCGATAAATTCAGCATACAGGCGTCTTAATCTTATCAACATTTCAGAATGTCCCTCGTCAGCCGTTCAAGCGGTGCTTATGCCCGGCGGATCTGACAGCCGGAAATTTGTTGAAACCCTCGCCGAAAGATACAACGTAATAGTTGCGGGTGGACAGGAAGAGTTGAAGGGAAAAATAATAAGAACTGGATTTACCGGCCTTTGCAGCTGGGAACGTTTAGATTACGCGGTGCGGAAAATAGGAGAATTGCTTGCGTCCGAGGGGGTTGCCGTGGACTTAGACGCCGCGGTAGCTGAGATGCTTGCCGTAGAGGGGCAGAAGGATATTTTTAGTTGAAGTTCAGCTTCTAGGGGCTGTCTGTTGTAATATTAACGGATGAGGTCCTATAGAGAAAAAATATGGGGTATTAATTAACTTGACAGATTTGACACTTAAGTGGTAAAATTGATACTGGAGGTGGTATAGGTGTATCTAAAGGCACCTATAAGACGCTTAGTATTAATAGCGCTTATCGCGGTATCCTTATTATTTGGTCTTCTTACGGGGAGTGAGAACTTTATGTTGGAACTGCCCGTCTATGAGGACCTTAAATGTGAGATATGCCATAAAACCTCAGGTCCCGTAACCGGCAGCGCTGAACTGAACCCTTTCGGAACAGATTTTCACACGAACGGGGACACGTGGGACGAAGATCTGGCCGACATGGATTCTGACGGCGACGGCCACAAAAATGGTATAGAAATAGGGGATGAGGATGGAGACGGGATTACTCAGAACACTAAAGTAAGGAGCAATCCGGGTGACTTTCTCGATAAGCCGAGTTCAATTACTAAGAAAACGTGGGGTGTAATAAAGAGTCTTTATAAGGACAGGTAGAAGCTCTAATTGAGCGGATAATATTATTACAAGTTGAAATCTCCTTCAGGGGGATTTTTTTATGGGGCTGGTTTATTTTTCTTAATGTTAAGTTTCAGGAAGAAAGCGCTCTTTGCGCCCTCTGAATTCTCGCAAGAGGGTGCTTTCTCAGAATTACAATCAATAATTTTCAGCACCTGCCGGCGATAATATTAAAGTAATGAACTAGAAAGATGTTGCATCGGCAGTCATTTTTAAATAGACTTCCCTACGGATTGAATAATTGATTATAAAAGGAGGGTTATGTCTGCTACGGTAATAGTCGGAGGGCAGTGGGGAGATGAAGGTAAAGCGAAAATTGTTGACTTTCTTATGTCCGAACATGAAGTGGTTATAAGATTTCAGGGGGGAGCTAACGCCGGACATACAGTTGTCTCCGGTGACAAGAAGTTTGCTTTTCATCAGATACCTTCGGGGATTCTTTATCCCGGCATAACGGCGATTCTTGCCAATGGAATGGTGATAGATCCCTTCTCATTTATAGAGGAGTTAGATGAACTCATAAGGAGTGGAGTAGATACAGAGGGCAAGTTGTTTATAAGTTCCTCGGCGCATATGGTTATGCCGTATCACAAGATTATTGATAATCTCAGCGAAAGTGACCTCGAAGAGAGATGTATCGGGAGTACCGGCAAAGGAATCGGCCCGGCTTATTCCGAAAAACATTCAAGACGGGGTATCAGGATGGAGAGTTTCCAGCTGGAAAAGAAAGAACTCTTCGATCTTGTCTCGGAAAATGTTGAGTATGCCAACAAAAAACTCGAGCTTTACAACGCTCCCGCTCTTTCACCTGAAAAGATAGCTTCTGATATAGTGAATATCAGGGATGTTCTCGTTGGTTTTATAACAGACACTCATCCGATGATTTCCGGCATGGTTTCTAAAGATAAGAGGATAATGCTGGAGGGCGCTCAGGGGGGGCTTCTCGATATAGACCACGGAACATATCCTTACGTTACATCCAGCAACTGCACTATCGGGGGTGCAATAAGCGGCAGCGGAATACCTCCGTCGAGTATAAACAGATCGTTAGGTATTTTTAAGGCTTACACGACACGTGTTGGAAATGGTCCGTTCCCCACTGAACTGTATAACGAGAAGGGGGTGTATCTACAGAAGAAGGGCAACGAATTTGGAACAACAACCGGACGGCCGAGAAGGTGCGGATGGTTCGACCTTGTAGCGGCTGGATACACAGCTGGAATAAACGGCCTCGAAGAAATAGCATTAACCAAACTTGACGTGATGTCGGGGCTGAGAAAGATAAAGATATGCGTGGCATACGAAGTGGATGGAGAGAGGATCAGCTATTTCCCAACCAGCTTCAATGTGCTGAAGAAATGCGAGCCTGTTTATGAAGAGGTGGAGGGCTGGGACGAGGAAATAGATTCCGCAGGCGGGTATAAAGCCCTGCCCGCGGCCGCGCGCAGTTATATAGAAAGAATAGAGAAAGAACTCGATGTTCACGCGACTGTTATCTCAGTAGGCCCAGAAAGGAATGAAACGATAATAAGAGAAAGATAGACGGAGTTTGAAGCCGTGCTGTGTTTTTTAAGGCCGTAATGTGAAAATAAAAGCACCTAAGTTCTCTAACTATTTGACAGAAGCGGTTTCTATTATTAACTTTTATCGTCAGGATTGAAAGTTTTAACAGAAGCAGGAAGAATAACAGAAGGATCCGGGCGCTTAACTTTCAAAGGCGTCTTCGGCGGGCGAGTGAAGCGGAGGATGATCTTCGCTCCTCAAACGTCTTGCAGTAATAAACAGGGGCCGCTAGCTCATCCGGCAGAGCATCTGCCTTTTAAGCAGGTGGTGCCAGGTTCGAGTCCTGGGCGGCCCACTTTAATTTCAACAACACTGTTTCAGAGGGTAGGAACCCATAGCATTACACCTGAGTCATATATCCCCCACCTCTTTTTTTTAACGCCAATTATTAAATATTTATATTGATTAGATTTTTCCCCTCCTGCACTATCTAAGGAAGATATTGCGGTTTTTCTTGAAAGGGGTAATATAAATTGGCGTATGTTCCCCTCCATGTCCATACTATAAACAGTCCCTACAGGGGAATGCTGACCTGTGAGGAGCTAATCGAGCAGTCTGTCCGAAAAGGATTCGGGGCAGTTGCCGTTACCGACTGCTGGAATACCTACGCGCATCATAAGTTCTACAGGCTCGCGCGTGAAGCCGGGATAAAACCGATACTTGGTCTCGAGATCCAGCACGAATCCCTTTCCGAAAGAGACGGGTTGTATCACCTGACATTATTAGCGGAGACAGACACCGGATATGAGAACATCGTTTCTCTCGCGGCTCTGCACTATGCTAAAAAGAATTCAAAATATGTAACGGCAGAGGAGCTGGCCCAGAGGAGCGAAGGAATAATCGCCCTTACAGGCTCTACCCGCGGAGAAGCCGCCCAGGCCCTCCTGCACGGAAATCAGGGAAGAGTAAAAGAGGTTCTGGAAAAACTGTCCAGCTTCTACGGCAGCGATAACCTCTTTTTGGAGTTGATGAATCACAATACCGAGAAGGACTGGTTTATCTGCGAAAACTTTTCGAGGTTTTCAAAGAAGATGGGCATACCTTCAGTGGTAACGAATAATGACAGATTCATTTCACCTGATGACGCCGATGGGTATTTTATGCTCCGCTCTATTGAGATGGGCGAGAAAAGGAAGGAAGAGAAAGAGGCCGCGGATGAATATTATCTTAAAGGGGAAAAAGAGCTCGAGCCTTTCTTTTATACGGTGAGAGATGCTATCGATCTTACCGCCCGGATATCCCGAAGATGTAATGTTGAACTTAGATACGGTTACAGTCTGGGAATAAACTCAATCGAAGATCCAAAGGGGAAGCTTGAAGAGAAATGCAGAAGCCAGCTGCGCCGGTGCTTCTCGGTCAGAGGGGGAGAGATAGCTGAAAGTCTCGAGAATAATCTGGCGGTAGAACTAGAATCTGTTGAGAGAGAAGAGATAAGCGGATTCCTTCTCTTTCTTACCGAACTGCTAAAAAAATGCCGGGAAGAAGGTGTGGCGCTGGAAGTTGTAGGCGGAAGCCTGCAGGAGAGCTTTATTGCCTATCTTTTAGGAATAACTATGCTTAATCCACTCGAGCACGGACTTGTTTTTGAATGTTTTTGTTCATCGGACAGGTTGTCTCTGCCGCAAATTGAATTTATAAAGGCGTATGGAAAGAGGGAGTTGATTTTCGATATCATATCATCTCTTATTCCCGGTTCGTCGATTTATTACCAGGTGTCGCGGGAGGAGATGTCATACGCTAAGATTATACAGGAAGTTTGCAGTGCGCTTGAGGCGGGAAAGAATATACAGAGCGAACTTGAAAATATTATCCCGAAACTTAAGAAAAAGAAAGACCTGCAGGCCATGCTCGAAAGTTCACCAGCGTTAAGGACCCTTTACAGCCAGAGTGATTTAGTAAGAAGGGCGCTGCACTTGGCTGGAATCCTGAAGGGAAAGATCTGTCATTTTAATATGAACTCCTCACGTGTTTTTATTCTTCCAAAAGGCACCGGCAGACAAATTACACGTATATACCTGCCGTCCGGAGAGTGTTTTCTGCAGTGTAACAGATATACAGTTGATCATCTGGGTGGGTGGACCTTTGTATTACACCACTCTCACGTTCTCTCGGCTATTGTAGAGACGATAAGACAGATACACCTTGAGAAACCACCTGTAAAAGGTGACAAGATGTTGATGCCTGCCGAATTAGAGGATATATCCCTAGACGACAATGATACTTTTGATATGATATCTTCAGGGGACACTACCGGGGTCTACCTGCTGGAAAGCCGGGGGGTAAGGGATATTCTAAGAAAAATAACCCCGCGGAATTTCAATCAACTTGTAACCGCGCTTTCTCTTTACAGGCCTGCTCCCCTTGAGGGCGGTCTTTGGAAGACATATGTAGATAACGGGTCTAAAGGGGATGGAGTAGAGCTTCCTGACAGTTCTCTCGCCGAGGCGCTAAAGGATACAAGAGGGGTTTTGCTCTTTATCGAGCAGGTGAGAAAAATAATAGAGCTGTCCGCCGGATTAAGGGGAAAGACAGCTTTTGAGATTGAAAGGGCGCTTAAGACTAGAGATTCGGGAGCTCTGATGAAGGCGAGGCTGAATTTTATCCGAGGAGCGATGGAGAACGGAATCAGTGAAAATAAGGGTGACCGGATCTTCGACTTTCTCATCAAGAATATAAAGTACACTCATGATAAGGCATTGAGCTGCTCGCAGGCCTATCTGACATTCAGAAGCGCCTATATGAAAACTCACTACTTCGAGCACTATTTCGCGGCTCTTCTAAGTGTTTACGGGAATTCTCCCGACAAATTCAAAAGATGCGCCGATTATTTTAAAAGCAGGGGAGGGAAGCTTCTGCCTCCGGATATAAATTCAAGCTGTGAATATTACACTGCCGAAGGGCTGGATATACGCTCACCTTTAAGCAATTATAAAGGAATAGATATTGAAACCGTCAGACAGATCGCTTCAGAAAGAAGAAAAGACGGAGAGTTTAAGGGGCTTGACGATTTCCTGAGGCGTCTTGCGGATATCCCTGAAATGACTGTCTGCGGGATGATAGAAGAAGGTTTCTTCGACAGCATCGATCCTGACAGAACTTCAATGATAGATAAATGCGTGATGATCTATAAAGGGAAAAAGATACAGAATCCCTCCGGCTCTGAATCTCCGCGGAATGAGAATAGCAAAAGAGAGGAAAAACCAGGCCAGTTTTCACTTTTCGATGACGAGTAACTATAATTTATTTTCTGGTTGACAATTAAGCCTTCCATTGATATTTTGCATCAGTCCGAGATATGACAAGAAGTTTTAGTGTCCCCATCGTCTAGTCAGGATAGGACACTGCCCTTTCACGGCGGCAACACGGGTTCGAATCCCGTTGGGGGCACTACAACTTCTTTTCATCGTTAAGGCAAAGCAAAGCCCTGCCGCCGCGGAAATACACTTGCCATATAACCTATATTCCTGATAAACTAAAAGATGCGGATTTCTAATCGGGGACAATTCTGTATAGAGCTAAAACATATACATTAGCTGGTAAATGGAAAGGGTGAGGATGTGATGGGGAAGATTAGGGACCTGATGATAAATCAGCTTAAATTGAGAGGTTACAGCCCTCGAACGCTGAAAGTGTATATTCAGCATGCCAGGGCTTTTGTTCGTTTTACAGGGAAAAGCCCCGCGCGGACCGGAAAAAAAGAAATATTAAACTACATGATGTATCTTACGAAGGAGAAGAAAGTCTCCCTTTCCTATAGAAATCAGACCGTAAGCGCTCTGAAATTTCTCTATAAATATGTACTTAAAAAACCCTGGGTAATAGAGGAGCTTCCAAGGCCGAAAAAGGCCTCGAGGCTGCCTGTTGTTCTCAGCGCGCGGGAAGTATCAAGACTTCTCTCTGAAGTTCCAAACAGAAAGCATAAGGCTATAATGGTAGTTGCCTATTCAGCGGGATTGAGGGTTGGAGAGGTTGTAAGACTCAAAGTCAGCGATATTGACCCGGAACGCATGATGATACATGTTAAAGGCGGTAAGGGAAGAAAGGACAGATATACTATTCTTTCAGTCCTCGCGCTGAACGTTCTGCGTGATTACGCCTATTTCTATAAGCCGAAGAAGTGGCTATTTCCCGGAGGGAGGGAAGGGAGGCATATTACTGAGAGATCTGTACAGAAGGTAGTAGCCGGAGCTGCAAAAAAAGCAGGTATCAGAAAGCATGTCACAACACATACCCTCAGACACAGTTTCGGAACACATCTGCTTGAAAATGGAACTGATTTAAGGTACATTCAGGAACTGCTGGGACACAAAAGCGCGAGAACAACTCAAATCTATACACATGTTTCAAAAAGAGACCTGGCGAGAATAGTATCGCCCCTCGACAGAATGGATATAGACAGAGAGAAGAGCAGCGTGATAGGTGGCGGACCAGACAGAAAAAGTAATTGTAAAGAGAATGGAAACACTTAAAAACAGCAGCAGAACAAAAGGTACGCATATCTCCGACATTAGAGGAGATAACGAACATTACAAACGCGACAACAAAGCCAAGGAGGAATAACAAGAAACACCCACAACCCAAAAACAACCAGAGGGTTTAACATGAAACATACAAACGCAAATCCCGGGGGGATAACATATAAAAACAACAATCCCCCCGCAAATAAAGTGTTATGCGTAATACGATAGGATTTAGATCTCATGGATGAAACAGAAAAAATTGCGAAAGAATATATAAAGTTAAAAGGTTACAAGAACATTGAATATGAACCTGATGGTAATATACCTCCTGATTTTCTGGTTAATGGAGAAATTGCTATTGAAGTTAGGCGCTTAAATCAAAATATCAGAACAGAGGAGGGATATGAAGGATTAGAGAATGCTCACTTTCCTGTCTGGGAGAGAATAAGAGAACATCTAATATCATATGGCGCGTCCAAAACAGGAGAATCTTGGTATGTTACTTATTGGTTTGAAAGACCTATTCCTGATTGGAAGACGCTCAAAGCAAAAATTGAGAGAGTATTATTGAAATTCAGAGATCTAGGTCCTCACAAAAACACGGAATACGATATAAATAATCGTTTTAAAATTAAGATATATCGTGCTTCAAAAGAGCATTCAAAATTCTATTTGTTTGGAGGTTGTATTGATCGTGATGCATGTGGATTTGTTATGGCTAAGCTTTTGAATAACTTAGATATCTGCATAAAAGAAAAAACAGAAAAAATTAAAGCATATAAAGGCCAATACCCTTATTGGTGGTTAATCTTGGTTGACCATATAGATTATTCCATGGAAGAGATTGACCGGAAATTTTTTCAAGAAGAAGCAAAGATTTCGCACAACTGGGATAAAGTGATTTTGGTTGATCCAACTAACCCAGGAAGATCGTTTGAGATCTAATTGCCATTATCATTTATCTAACCCATGGTTATAATAGCTACTTATTTAACTATTACAGCAGATTTTCCCGCAATTAAGGTGGAGGGCTAAAAATATTTAAAATATAAATTATAGACTATTACTATTATTCTGAGTGATTATTAGTCAGTCTTATCGATCTTAAACGAATGGGATATCTATCGTTCTACGCATAACAGCAGATATGCGCTTCGCCCTTCGGGCTCGGCCTGACGGCACATCCGGCAGAGCCGGATGTCGCATATCCGCGAAATGTTATATGACAGATGCCTTTGCAAAATTCAGAGAGGACATTTTTTGGATATTAGAGAAATTGCAGGAATTGATCAAAATTATTACTCAATCAATCGAGAAGAACGAAACTACGCGGCCATCTTCTTTACAGCTCTGTGTCGGCCTGGAAATATCACGAAGTTCCTGGAGTTATGCGACTGCGATCTTTCAGAGCAGGTCAGCGATGATTTTGGAATATACTTCGAGTACGCCTATCTTCGCGATCTCTGGTATAGGATAGATGACGAGGAGATAAAGAAAGAGATCATTCGTGAGAACTTGAAAATTAAAGGAATTGACCAGCTTCTTTCCAAGCCGACTGTTGAGATAAACGAAAACTTTGGGGTGGCCGGAACAGCTTCAGACAGATACATCCAATTTCCAGGGAAGTGGTCTCTCAAAAAGTATTATAGGAATTTTCCTGACAGTGACGATCTGCTGAAAATCTGCAAGTTCAAATGGTCATTCAACATCAAGCCGGATATTGTTATTCACCTGGATAAGGATACAGCGATCTGCATTGAGGCAAAGTACGAATCCAGAGAAGGATTTTATCCGTCTTCGGGAGAAGAGAAAAAGATCTTTTATGACATGGGGCTTGATTTTGTTGGGCAGACCGAACTTCAAAAATACATGATGGAAGATCTACTTGGCATAGAGAGTGAGTTCATTTTCCTGGTTTACAAGAAACAGCAAAGCGATTCTCATAGGGTTATAAGCTGGCAGGAGGCATTTGACATTCTTGATTTAACTGATATGCCCAATTTTGCTCTTAGAATGATTGAAAACATATCGGGATAGGTTTACTATTAGGGGCATCCGTCAATATAACAAGGCATTCCCGCAACGCCGCGAAGCGCGGCTTGCCCTGCGGGACACCCTGTCGGGTGTCGGGAATGCCTGAAATGTTATGCGTAAGGCCAAATCATATTATGGACGAATCGTGGAATAAATTAAAAACCTATATTTTTAATCTTCAAAAGACTAACTATGTTGATTGCTTAGTACCAACATACAGATGCCCAAATAAATCAATACGAGCGCATTCAATACAAAAAAAAGGCGTCTTGGACTTGCTTAGCGAGAATGGCCACATATATAGAATCAAGAATGAACTTGACAGAGTATTTTGGGAGCGTGAAGGTATAAATAAAGCGACTACATTTAAGGGATTATGCAACAAACATGACACTGAGATATTCAGAGAGATCGATAGTAATCCAATCAATTTAGAAAATCCATATCATCTATTTTTGCTTGCTTATAGATCTGTGCTCAGGGAGATGACCGTATTGATAGACGGTGCTCTCAGAAACTTGCAAGGATTTAGGAAAAAAGTGTCTTTAGGTTTATTGGATGATGAAGAACCATCATTTGAAGAGGCAAGGATGAACGGTTTATTTGTAAATGCCGAGGAGTTCTATGAAATCAAAAGGTTGTTCGATAATATTTATCTGTCAGAGGAGCTCTCTAAAATTAAGCATAAGACAATTATTATTGAAAATATACGACCTGCGATTGCTATAAGCTCAATTTTCACATATGCTGAGACAAAGGTTAAATCCGAGGATACAGAGAGGATTATACTAAATGTATATCCAGAAAATAATTCTCTTATTGTAGTTTTTTCATATAGAAATACAGATGAAGAATATATTGAAGCTAGGATATCAAATGTAATTGAATCAAAAGGCATGAATCAATTGTATCAACTTTCAAAAATGGTTTTACGAAATTGTTATAATTTTATTGTATCACCAATTCTTTATCGTAGTTGGGATGAAGATAGGAAAAACATTATGCTTGATTTCTTCTTCAAAACAGCCACGCAAGACTTGATCAATTATGAAGATGAACGTTTGTTTCTTTTTTGGGACAAGTAATTTGGCCCTACGTATAACAGCAGTTTTGCGGCCTCCAGGCCTGACGGCCTTCCGGCGTAGATGGCCTTGTCACGCCGGCTGCAGGGCAGCCGGCGCGCCAGCCTGGCTGATGCCAGGCCCGGCCACCTCGCAAACGCTCGAAATGTTATATGAAAAACGCGCTGATTGGTATTGACAATAATTATAATATAGGTATAATATAATTATGATAAGGTTTGACTGGGACGAGAAGAAGAACAGGGCTAATCAGAAGAAGCACGGTGTCTCCTTCCAAGAAGCTCAGACGGTGTTCTTTGATGATTACGCCATAGAATACGACGATCCCTTTCATTCAGACAGAGAAAGAAGACAGGTTTCTTATCATAGGAAGGAGCCTGCACCTTAGAGTCCTTGTCGTATGCCATTGTCTAAGAGCCAGGGGATCTGTGATCAGGATCATAACGGCAAGGAAGGCGACAAAGAAAGAGCGTTATCATTACACGCATAGAGGTAATTTATCATGAGAAAAGAATACGATTTTTCGAAGATGAAAGGACGAAGGAATCCTTATGCCGCAAAGCTCAAGAAGCAGGTCACGATAAGGCTGGGGGTGGACGTTATCGCCTATTTCAAGGAGTTAGCAAAAGAGACGGGGATTCCTTACCAGAATCTGATAAACTTGTATCTTCGAGATTGTGTGGTTTCAGGGAAGAAGCCAGTTCTTAACTGGCAGCCGTAATGAAGGTCGCGTATTCTTGTGATATTAACTAGGAGGCGCGTTCTCCATATAACAAATGTGTTCACGGCTGTGCTTGGCACCCGGGCTGCAGAGCATCCCGGCCGCCAATGCTCGCGCAAATCGCTGACCGAAGGGAAGCGATTTCGCAAACCTGCGAAATGTTATATGATCAGTCGCGCAAAGATGGTTCGATAACATAATGGAACAACATTCAATAGAAGAACTGAATAATTATGATGCCTATCATAAAGGTGATAATTCATTCTCTGCCTATGCTCGATATCTCCAGAGTAAATGGAGGGTGAGGAAGGGGTATCCGAAGCAAAAGAATAAACTTGGAAATTATCTTCCAGTGGAATTTGCAAAGGAAACTAAAGCTAACTTTCTGACAAATAGAATAGGAAATCTGGTTCAGTCAGAGGTTGATAAATCTAAAGTCCTGGGAAGCATGATAAGTGAACCGAGAATTTGGAATAATCTATTGTCGTCTCAACCACTGTGTTTTAACCTCTTCGGTGAATTACATTTCGATTTAGATTTAGCGACAAAAGTTTTTCAAGCACTATTTCCCAATAAAATAAGCAAAGTTACTGACGTAAAATTCGAATATTCACCGGGACGCGGAGATAAGAATTACACAGGAGATCACTCCGCTTTTGATGCCTTTATAGAATATGATAACGAAAAGGCTCAATCTGAATACATAGGCATCGAAGTAAAGTATTCCGAAAATATGCGGCAAAGAAGAGAGGATTCCATAAAGACTTATCACAAACATAAGAGGGAGTATCTTAAAATTGCTAAGAGCGCCGGAATATTCCCAGAATCTTCAATTGAAATACTTCGAGAGAGTCCACTTCAACAAATTTGGCGAGATCATTTATTATCCTTAGCAACAGAAAAAGATTACAGTGGAGGGTTTTTTATTTTTCTCCATCCTGAGCAAAACAAAAAATGTCATGAAGCCTACAAAGATTATATTCAGCTCCTAAATTCATCTGATCCAGATATAACCAAAATCTATTCAATTACCCTTGAAAAGTTTCTTGATATTTTGTTCAAATTAAATAGTTCAACTTGGGTAATAGAATTAAGAGAACGATACTTGGGCATTTAAAGGTTTGTATGCGCGACCGACATATATCAACAGGTTTGCGGCTACGGGCCGGCGGCCCTTCGCGCAGGTGTCCTCTGTCACGCCGGGTGCTAGAGTTTAAGTATGGAGAGTTGGCCGCGACCACCACCCGCACCCGTCGCGACAACCTGGCTAACGCCAGGCCCGGCCACCTCGCAAATGCTCGAAATATTAATGATATGCCGCTATAATATTAGTGTCTTGGGTTGACAAACGATTCTTATCGAACTATAATCTTACTAGTAAGATAATCAAAGGAGCAAAAAATGAGAGATCCTTCTACTACGCGTATGTCATCAAAGGGGCAAGTAGTCATTCCAGAAGAAGTGAGAGATCGCTTGGGCCTAAAAACTGGCACACAATTCGTTGTCGTGGCCGAGGGGGATGTAGTGATTCTCAAGACCCTATCGCCGCCATCTATGGAACAGTTTGATGGACTTATTGCCAAAGCCAGAAAACAAGCTCGAGCAGCTGGAATGAAGCGTTCTGATATAGAAAAGGCTAAGAAAAAAGCGAGAAAACGCCATTGAGAGTGATACTGGATACAAACGTATTCATCTCAGGAGTGTTCTTTTCGGGGCCGCCATACCAGATTCTTGATGCTTGGCGTAAAGATAAGATAAAGCTAGTTATATCTCCTGAGATTTTTGAGGAATATAGGAGGGTAGGCGAAGAGCTGACGAAGGATTATCCCGGCGTCAGTTTAGGTCCATTTCTTTCATTGGCTGTTCTGGAATCCGAGATAGTTTTAGCTCCAAAGCTCAATGAACAAATATGCGCTGATCCAGATGATGACAAGTTCATATCATGTGCTATTGTATCTGGCTGCAGATGTATTGTAACCGGGGACAAGCAACTGAAGAAATTATCCGGGCATAGAGACTTGGAGATCCTTACACCCAGGCAGTTTGTTGATAAATATCTTTAAATGGTATAGTGGCTGAATTATAGTTTTATTAATTACAGCATCTTTAGCGGCACATCACATAACACAGTGTTCGCGGCTGTGCTTGGCACCCGGGCTGCGCAGCACCCCAGCCGCCAAGCTCCGCGCAAATCGCTGACCGAAGGGAAGCGATTTCGCGAGCACTCTAAATGTTATATGAAATAGCGCGCAGAATAAAATAATAAATGAGTGTCATAATCTCTCTTCCTATTCCCGTTTATTAAAAATAAAAGAGGTTGTAATTTTCAAGAATTTTATTTAAAATATTATATGACGATAATAATTGAGGATGGAGAGATTATTATGACAGATAAAGAGCCTAAAAAGATTGTCAGAGATATGCGGAAATTTGAGAAAAAGATTATCTCTTCTTCAGAGAAGTCTAAGAAACTCATCATAAAAGCAGGTATTTGCACACCTAAAGGTAATTTGACGAAACCGTATAAATAAACTTATGAGTTCTTCTATATACTCTACCCTCCCAAACTTAGTTTTAGGATTTCATGGCTGTGATCGAAGTGTTGCCGAAAAAATTATATCCGGAAAAGATAGACTGAAAGAAAGCTCCAATTCTTATGATTGGCTTGGTGGTGGAATATATTTCTGGGAGAATAATCCATCTCGAGCACTTCATTTTGCGAATACTTTGAAAGATAATCCCGAAAGAGCTAGAGTTGAAATCAAACATCCTGCAGTTATAGGTGCAATTATAGATTTAGGATATTGCTTTAATCTACTAGATCATGAAAATATCAAAATATTAAAAAAAGGGTATGATTTCTTAATCTCAGCTCTAAAGAAAGCAAACTTACCAATACCCAAAAACAAATCAGGCGGAGACAGTAGGGATTTGCTTTTAAAAAAACTTGATCGAGCAGTTATAGATTTTATTCACACATATAACGATGAGAACAATGAGCGGTCCTACGATTCTGTGAGAGCTGCATATATTGAGGGTGATGAGGTATACCCTACTGCGGGATTTAACGAAAAGAATCATATCCAAATATGCATACGCAATCCCAATTGTATAAAGGGCTATTTTCTTCCACTAGAAAGAACTAAGAAATATATTGTTCCCTAGTGGGTAATATTTACATAACACGACGTATAACCGCAAACGTTATATGAAAGCGGCGATTAGTATAGTTTAGATGAAAGGTGAATCATAATGACAATCCCTGATTTTCAAAGTATTATGCTTCCTTTACTTCAATTAGCAGCTGATGGTAAAGAACATTCCATCCGTAATGCTATAGAAGAACTATCAGACCAATTTGAATTGACCGATGATGAAAGAGAAGATTTTCTGCCAAGCGGGAGACAACATACTTTCGACAATCGAGTTGGATGGGCCAGAACGTACATGAAGAAGGCAGGGTTGCTAAAATATACTCGTCGAGGTCATTTTTGTATTACCGATAGAGGAAGAGAGATTCTTTTAGAAAACCCCCAATATATCAATATTAAATTGCTGAAACGTTTTCCCGAATTTGTTGAATTTCAATCTGGAAAGAAAAAATCCAAAGATGATGCAAAGCAGAAAGAAATTGAAACTAATGAAACTCCAGAAGAATTACTTGAAAATTCATATCAAGAATTGAGAAATAATTTAGCATTGGACTTACTTGATACCGTAAAAGATTTGTCTCCAAAGTATTTTGAAGAGATAGTGGTTGATTTATTAGTACAAATGGGATACGGAGGGTCTCGTATTGAAGCTGGTAAAGCGATTGGGAAAAGTGGTGATGAGGGCATAGATGGAATTATCAAAGAAGATAAACTTGGATTGGATATTATTTATATCCAAGCTAAAAAATGGAACAACAATGTAGGACGTCCAGATATACAAAAATTTGCAGGTGCTCTGCAGGGCAAGCGTGCTAGAAAAGGGATTTTCATCACAACGGCTGAATTCAGTAAAGAAGCCGAAAACTATGTTTCAAAAATTGAATCAAAGATAATTTTAATTGATGGTCGCAAGTTTGCCGAACTTATGATTGATCATGATGTAGGCGTATCCACTGTTGCTTCTTACAAGATTAAAAGGATAGATCTAGATTATTTTACAGAAAGTTAAATAATTTTTATGGCAGTAATAATCGCCGCCTCCATATAAAAAGTGTTATACGAAATTGAACAAATGAGGGAGGAATTCAATGCTGGAAGATAAGAACAATAAAAGCATCGACAGCAGTGTCGTTTTTAAATTAGCGGAATTAGCTGGGTATCAACAAGGATCGGTAGTTAGTCGAACACTAATTGATAAAAAAGTAGGAACGGTTACTTTTTTCTCATTCGATGAAGGTCAGGGATTGAGCGAGCACAGTACTCCCTTCGATGCTTTGGTAAATGTTGTTGATGGGGAAGCTGAAATTACAATATCAGGCAAACAATATTATTTAAAAGCAGGTGAAAGCATAATCATGCCAGCTAATAAACCCCATTCGTTGAATGCGGCAAAGCAATTTAAAATGGTTTTAGTAATGATCAAAGGATAATGGTACCTGGGTATGTTCAAATTCGTATAACAAAGGTGTTCGCGGCTACGGGCCAGGGGCCCTTCGCCCAGATGGCCTTGTCACGCCGGCTGTAGGGCAGCCGCCGCGCCAGCCTGGCTGACGCCAGGCCCGGCCACCTCGCAAACGCTCGGAATGTTAGGCGACATTGGATAAACATACAAGTGGGGTGAGAATATCGAATATGAAAGGAGGAACAACGCATGGAACTATCGCAAGTGAAAGAAAAAGCAAAACAAATAAAAGAATGGGTTGGTCTTAGTACATATCCCGTAGGAGTAAAGTTCATCTTTGGAAATGGACAGATAAGCGACATGAATATAGAAAGACTGCATGGATATAGATACTGTCAGGCGTTGATGAAAGCAAGACACGGAGAACATGTTTTACTCGATGCCGAGGGCATTGCCTGTCCAGCAGCAGCAGCGGCATTTGGTTTTAAACCCCTGCCCGAAGGGTTAAAAACGGGTAAGGGTCTAATTGGTTTTGGAATTACAAAGGAAGAATCAGTGGGAAAAAAGATGTTCACAGGGATGACTATTTTAAAGCCGGGTGAACTTGAAGCTTTATATCTTTTCCCTCTTGAAACAGCCATTATTGAACCAGATGTAGTTGTAGTTGAAGATCAAATCGAAAATCTTATGTGGTTTGCTCTCGCCTATCTGAATGTTAAAGGGGGAGAAAGGGTCGAGAGTTCAACAGCGATACTTCAGGCAACCTGTGTAGATGGTACATTGATTCCCTTTAAAGAGAAAAAAATGAATTTGAGTTATGGTTGTTATGGTTGCAGAGATGCAACAGATATCAAGCCGGATGAATCAGTTCTTGGATTTTCGTTCAATGATTTTGATAAAATATCTGAATACATTGAATATCTTTCATTAAAAGCTATACCCAATTCAAGACGGAAAAATGCTTTTACCCTACTAAACAAGAGAGATGCTGTAGAACTCTCTAAAACAGATATATTTCAAACAAAAAAGAAGGAGGAATAATAATGAGTTTTCCAGAAAAGTATGCTTCCTGGAAAGGAGTCCCTAGAGAAGGGATAGATTGGCATCCCCATATCGATGAAAGCAAATGCGTCGGTTGTGGAATGTGTGTGACTAGTTGTGGTCGTGAAGTATTCGACTATGATTATGAAAAGAAAAAAGCGATCGTTTCCAATCCTTTACAGTGTATGGTCGGTTGCACCTCATGTAAAACATGGTGTGTTTTTAATGCAATTTCATTTCCAGACGCAGAATATGTAAAGAATTTGATCAAAGAAAAAAAATTCTTTCACTCGCGAAAAAGCAATTGGAACAAAAACAGACAAAGGAATAAATATCCAACGTCGCCTAACAAGGGGATATGGGGTTCCAGACCCTGCGGGTCTTCCACCCAAATTCGCCCTAAAGGGCGAACTTCCCATATTCCCCAAACGTTGGGCGCAAGCGTGACTGACCGTTCCGACAGATAACAAAATGACCATTATTCTAAAAATATTTCAAGGATACCGAATTGCATTATTGCATTTCTTTTCGATTGCCCAAAAGTCGATTTTTCTAATGATCTATTTATGCGTTGCATTTATTTCTCAAGTAATATATGGACTTGATTATTTTGACAATACAATTATTGCAATTGGATATTCTCTTGGGACTTTTATATTTATCTCAATAGCATTTACCTTAACTTATTATTTCACGAATAAAAAACTGGATAATTTTGAAATTAAAAAACTTAATATCCAATTATTGATAATTGGTCTTGTAATAATTGTTCATCTTGTCTCAGTTTTTGGACAATTCCCTGATAGTTATTCACTAAAAAGCATGACCGATCCGATAAGGACAACATTGCACAAACAAATCTGGGAATTAGGATATTCTGGAAAAATCAATGCAATAATTTACAATTTTATTGTTTGCGTGATACTTCCTCTTACTTTGATCTTTTTGGTTTCTAAACAAAAAACAGGATTTTATTTCAAAAGGATTAATTTAAAAATTCTGTTATTACTATTACTTCTATATTTTCCAATTATTCTATTTGGATACAAGTCGTATAATGAGATAATTTCTGATATACCATATTATTTATTTATTGCTGCTATACCAGAGGAGATCTTGTATCGTGGATTTTTGCAGTCCAGGCTTGAGAAAAAATTAAAAAATCCAGTAAATGCAATTCTAATTTCAAGTTTAATTTTTGGATTTATTCATTTACCAATAAATATTAAAATGTATGGAGAAGTGACAGGATTTGCAACCTGCATAGGAAATAATGCATTCGGAGGATTGTTTCTTGGATATTTATTTTACAGGACACGATCAATTTGGACAGTGATAATTTTTCATTTAATTTCGGGAATAGCATTGACATAATGATTAAAATACGCCAGCGCTCAACACGCGGTATAAAACATTGGGGTTTAGGTGGTTATTGATACATTCTACCACGCATAAAGTTTGGTGTAACTGGACAGGGAGGTAGCCCGCAATCCCCAACGATTTCATACCGCCAAACGTTATGAGAAAGACTGCAATTATTGATTAATTTAAGAAAGTTGCTGAGAAAAAATTGCCGTTGAATTATAATATTAAATAGTGGAAGAATAGATTATTTTAGACATAATGTTTTAAAATTATATAAGAGAGAGAGTATGCCAAAAGTAAATCCAAATATACTTAAGTGGGCTCGTGAAACTGCTGGTTTATCTCTTCAAGAAGCAGTTGATAAAATAGGTCTTAATGGTGCACGTGGTGTATCAGCAGTTGATCGTCTTATCAATTATGAATTAGGGGATGATGAACCGAGTAGACCTTTGCTACTAAGAATGGCAAAAAGATACCATCGACCTCTTCTGACTTTTTATATGCCATACATACCACTTAAAGGTGATAGAGGTATTGACTTTAGGACTCTCCCTGAAGAATATACTGAATTTGACAATGCTAATCTTGATGTTTTAATTCGTGATGTTGAAGCTAGGCAAAGTATAGTAAGAGCACTTATCGAAGATGAGGATGAAGTTGAACCACTTTTTTTTGTTGGATCTAGCGATATTGAAGATGGTATAGACTCACTGATTTCTTCTATCTATGAAATAATAAATATTACCAAAGATGATTATAGATTAGAAAGAAATCAGCGAGAAGCATTTAAACTTTTACGTCGGAAAGTTGAAGAAGCAGGAGTATATGTTTTATTAATAAGCAATCTAGGCAGTTATCACACGACAATGGATGTTGGATTATTTAGAGGCTATTCCATAGCGGATGATTTAGCCCCCTTTATAATTATTAATGATCAAGATGCAAAATCTGCGTGGTCATTTTCACTTCTACATGAACTTGTTCATATTTGTTTAGGACAAACAGGAATAAGTAATGATATTGCGTATACTCAAATTGAAAAGTTTTGTAACGATGTTGCCGGCAAATTTCTGTTATCAGATGAAGAACTGGATGTTCTCTCAATTAATGATTCTTCTGATTTTGAAGAATCGCTAGAAATGATTAGCGACTTCTCTTCCGAGATAAATATTAGTTCTACAATGGTTTCTTATAGACTATATAGAAAAGGTGCAATTAGCTACAAGTACTGGGACCATTTAAGAATAAAATTCAGAGAATTATGGATTGAAAAAAAGAAAAGTAGACAGAAATATTCTAGAGATCAGGATGGTAGTCCATCCTATTATGTTCTCCAAAAACACCGTACGGGCAGTGCTTTAATTACAAGCATTAATAATTGGATGAACGCTGGGCTTATTACAACTACTAAAGCTGGAAAAGTCTTAGGAGTAAAACCAAAAAATGTACAAAAATTAATCGAATCTGTAATATATAGCTAGGGGATTTACGTGTTGTTTCTGCTTGATGCTAATGTTTTAATTGATGCAAATAGAGACTACTATTCAATAGATAGAGTTCCTGAGTTCTGGGATTGGTTAGAATATAAGGGCAATGGCGGCGAGGTAAAAATACCTATTGAAATGTATGAGGAAATTGCTGAAGGAAATGACAACCTTGGTAATTGGACTAAGCGCCCCGATATTGAAAGAGCTATATTATTAGATGAAGATGTCGAGGAATCTCTAGTAGAAAAAGTAATTAAAGAAGGATATGCATCTGACTTGACAGATGTTGAGGTCGAGAAAATTGGACGCGATCCTTTTTTAATTGCATACGGATTGCAGGATATCGAAGAAAGGCGCATTGTTACAACAGAAGTCTCAAAATTAACTAAAATTAGAGCTAATCGGCATATTCCTGATGTGTGCGATGATTTTGGTTTACTAGCAATCAATACTTTTGAATTTATTCGTGCTCTAAATTTTACTACAAGTTGGAATAGCTAGTAATATTTATAGATTTGTAATTATTTTCTCAATTGCAGTCTTTCTTATAACAAGGCATTCCCGCAACGCCGCGAAGCGCGGCTGCCCTGCGAGACATCCTTTCGGATGTCGGGAATGCCCGAAATGTTATCTGATATGCCTGGATAGAAATATTATTGACATAATTCAGAAGATAAAGTTATAATTTACAACAAGTTAGGGGGGACTGGTCGCAATTTGCGACCAGTCATTCATAAGGCTTTGATAGATATAGAGTTATGGGGAGAGTGCAATCAAATAACCGAATCGTGAAGGTTGAAAGTAAAATTCTTCAGGTTCGTGGTGAGAAGGTAATCATCGATGCGGACCTGGCCGATTTTTATGGAGTCTCAACGAAGCGCCTCAACGAGCAGGTCAACCGCAACAAAGAGAGATTCCCTGATGATTTCATGTTCAAATTGACCAGAGCGGAGAAAGCTGAAGTTGTCTCGGCCTGTCCTCATCTTGAGAAACTAAAGAGGACCAGATCGATGCCACATGCTTTCACTGAACATGGGGCGATCATGGCAGCGACAGTTTTGAGTTCTGATCAGGCAATTGAGATGAGTATATTTATAGTTAGAGCCTTTGCTATAAACTACGAAGAGCCGTTCAAGAGTATTCAGAGATTTCTCACAAGCTAGATATTCTGGAGCGACAGGTTTCCAAGCATGACAAGGAAATAGTCTCTTTGGTTAAGGTTATAAAGCGAATGCTCAGTCCCAAGTCCGTTGCAAAAAAGAGACGAATTGGGTTTAAAGTGTCAGATAAATAATTAAAGGGAGAGGTTTACGGCACAACAGATAACACTTATGAGGCCTTCCCTTCGGTCATAGGTTTCGCAAACCTGCGTAATGTTATGTGCAATGCGTATTAAGTAATCTTTTGGATTAATTATTGCTGTTTTTTAGTTGCACCATGTTAACGTATATGTTAACATCATGCAATTAGAGAGATAAAGTTTTACAGGACCAGTTCTGGCGCGAGCCCGATAGAAGATTATCTTGATGGTCTTGGTCCTAAACAGGCGCAGAAGGTGAAGAGAAGCGATATAGATTTAGTTGAGAGAAGAAAAAGAGATTATTTGAAGAGGAAAAACGATGAGCGATCATAAGCAATATGTTAAGGAAAGGAAAAAAAGAGATCCTGAGTTTGCCGAAGGTTATGAAATAGGATATGACAAATTCAAGTTAGGGATGCTATTAAAAGCTGCCAGGAAGGAAGCGGGGATGACCCAGGAGGAGGTAGCAAAAAAGCTGAACACGAAGAAGACAGCAATTTCAAGGCTTGAGAATCATTCTACTGATTTCCGTTTGTCGACTATTGAGAAATATGCTGAAACTTTGGGCAAGAAGCTTTATATTTCTTTTAGGCAGGGTTAAGTTAACCGCCCCAAGAGTGCGGTTATGGTTCCGGCGGGCATGAGAACGGGGGCTGTCAGCGACCGGGCAATGAAGTCGACCCCCAGCATCGGGCAGACAGTGACCAGACCCGGACTTTGCTGTTCATCTCATGGGTTGTGTTCACATTTTTATTGTTATATATGCTCAAGCTTCCCCGTCTCCGAATCCTCCACGGGCACAATATGTATAAGGTCGCCGTGTTTGTGAATTGCCACGCTTATCCCGAAAGCGCGTGTGATGTTTTTCCTAGTGAGGACCTGCTGGGTGGTGCCCGAGGCGAACACCTGGCCGTCCTTGAGGAGCACCAGGCGGTCGCAGTATTGTGATGCTAGATTGAGGTCGTGTATGGCCATAAGCGTGAGCGTATTCCGTTGGTGCGTGAGTCGTAGTACGAGGTTCATGAGGCCCAGCTGATGTTTGATGTCCAAGTTGCTGGTAGGCTCATCAAGGCATAATACCATGGGTTCCTGGGCCAGGGCGCGAGCGATCTGTACGCGCTGGTGTTGCCCTCCACTGAGTGTGTTGATATCGCGGTGTGAGATGTCGTTTAAGTACATGATAGACAGCACTCGGTTTACGACGTGGAGGTCATGGGCGGACGGTTCCCATTCCAGATGAGGTATACGCCCCGTGAGAACGGCATCGAACACAGGTTGGGGAAAAGATCTTTCCTGCACCTGAGGCACGTAACCCATCAGGCGGGCCAGCTCCCGCCGCTTCATCGATGACATATCTATTCCGTTGATAGTGATGGTGCCTCTGGCGGGACTGGACAGTCCGCACAGGCAGCGGATCAAAGTGGTCTTTCCCGACCCGTTGGGACCGATCATGCCGACCAGTGAGCCCGCCGGAAAGGAGAGTGTGATATCGCGCAGTACTTGTATCTTCCCGTAGGCGAACGAGACATCATCGATGGTGACGAGATCTACCAATGTTTTCGCCCCCTGATGATGAGGTAAATGAACAGGGGCGCTCCAAGAAAGGAAGTGAGGATGCCCACGGGCATGATGACCGGTGAGAGCAAGGTGCGCGCCACGGTATCTGATACCAGCAAAAGTAGAGCGCCTGCGATACAGCATCCGGGGATGAGAAAGCGGGCGTCCGTTCCCACAATGCGCCGAACGATATGGGGAACCACCAGACCCACGAACCCGATGATGCCCACGAAGGAAACAACCAGGGCCGTCAGGAGGGATGAGATGAGCAGCCCCAATATGCGGGTTCTGGAGGTGTTGACCCCCAGGGTGTGGGCCACCTCCTCGCTGCTGTTCATTGCGTTGTATCGCCAGCGGTTGAGGAAGAAGTAGATGAGGGTGGCCACGGTGCCCACCGAAATGATGGTCACCAAGGTCCAATCGGTTCGGCCCAGATCACCGAAGGTCCAGAATATGATGGATGCCAGTTGCACCTCGTCACTAGCGAAGTACCGTAGTGAGGTTGTTCCTGCGGTGAACAGGGACGCCATGGCCACGCCGGCCAGGATCATGGTCTCGGTGGACGCGTCCCTGATGCGGGCCAAAAGGAGGATGACGCCTGTGGACATCAGGGTCGAGGCAAAGGCACAGAGTGCTAAAAAAAAAGGGAGGTCGAAGGACACAGAATGGGCTTGCGTGGAGCCCGCGCCGAGGACAACGATGCCGAAGGCGGCGCCGAATGATGCTGCGTGGGAGACTCCCAAGGTCGATGGTGATGCCAGGGGATTGCGAAGAACGTTCTGCATGACCATCCCGGAGACGGCCAGGGCGGCCCCTGCGAATATGGCGGTGGCGATGCGCATCATGCGGATGTTCCATATCACGACCCTATGGGCATACGACCCATTACCAATGAATGCATTAAAAGCATCGATCGTGGTCATCGGGTACGGTCCCGTGGTAAGGGAATACATGGCCACCAGCACCACCAGGATGATCCCTGCCAGCAGCCAAATTCTCCTTAAGAGGTTCTGCTGCCTGTGCTGCGCAATAGGGTCTCGGGGCCTGTGGTAAGAGCTTTGGAATATTATATGGAACCTCCCAAGTTTTCAGTCACTCGAGGTCGATCTTTACAAAACCCATGGTATTCCTTTTCCATCTGTGCATATACGGGAGATCCCACCATGGAGGCGTATATCTCGTCGGCCTTGGCCGTTGGTTCCACATCAGCGAATCTCTCTGGATGCACAACCGACCCAACAAAGTAGCAGTTGGCAAGCATCGTCGCAAAATTGGTGTTGTAGGAATTGTAGGGCATGACGATATAAATGTGATCTTCGACGACTGCCGACAGCAAAGAGTATGCCTTGTCGTTGTTGATGCTTTCGACAACAAGATAATAACTCATAGCGTCGATGAACAGAATGTCCGGGTCCCAGGCCAAGAGCTGTTCCTTGTCGATAAACATATGTCCGGTGCCCGCCGAGGAGGCGACGTTGTTCACATTGGTGTATTCGAAGGGTGGAAAATCCACACGGGTTGAGAGTATCTCCCTTGCGCCCCGGAGAGCAACCCCGCCGACATAGGCAGAGGGCTTCTCATCTTCCGGGATGTTGGATGTCCGGGCGTCAAGGTCCGTCAAAATTCCGTCGATGTATGAGATTACCTTTTCGGCCTTGTCGCTTTTTCCCAGAACATTCCCCATGAGGCGAAGGGTATGTTCGAAAACGGCCCGCCTTTCTCCAAGGTCCCCCAGGTCAATTGCCACCACGGGTATGCCAGTCTTCGCCTGAAGGTCGTCCATGGTTCCCCCGGTGGCCGGCTCCAACTGTGAGCACGAGTGGAAGATCACGTCCGGCTGCTGGACCATGATAAGCTCCGCATCGCCCCCGTGCTTTGGTCCTATCACGGGGAGGTCCTTCAAGTCCGGTCTGGCGAACTGGTAAGGCGTGATGGCTTTCTTGGTTTCAACATCCTCAACTCCAACGATCATATCGGTAGCGTTCAGATATGTCAGCATTCTCACAGCTCCCGAGGCGACCCCTACCACACGATCCACCTTTACGGGGACGTCCACCTTTCGGCCAAGCAGGTCAGTGATTGTCTGCGTTTTTCCGTCATTTTCCGTTTCCAAGTTCAGGAATCTTGAAGATAGAATTACCACGGTGATCAGCAGTCCGACCAAGGCGATTATTATTAGTTTTCTTTTCATTCTTTTTCCTTCTGTTCGTTTGTCTGTCTAAAGCAGGGAACGCAGAGCTTGCTTCCCTGTTCCGTCTTTATGATCCTGGTGACCATCAATTGCTCATCGGTCTTTGATGAAGTTTTCAATACGTCTAACGGTAACACTAATTCTCTTTTATTACTACTGATGTAGATATTATTATATTAATTTTCGAGTAGCAATATTTTTATAACCGTAGCACAATTGTAGTGTGGAAGTACTACCATGACTGTCGAAAGAGTTGGAGTATCGTTCGAGCCCGGGTTACTGGCAAAGTTTGATGCCTTGATAGAAAAGAAAGGATATACCAACCGGTCGAAAGCCATCAGGGATTTGGTGCGAAAATCGCTTATCGAGGCTGAAATTGAAACGAAACCTGGCAATTTTATTGGAACTCTTACGATTATTTACGAACATGATGTGGGCGATGTTACAAATCGATTGCAGCATTTTCAACACCATCACCTTTCTGAAATTATATCCACGACCCACATTCATGTTGATAAAGATATGTGCCTTGAAGTGTTGATTGTTCGTGGAAAAGCTAAGAATGTACGAAATTTAACGGACGATATAAGGGCAATAAAGGCTGTAAAACATGGCGAGTTGGTTATAACTAAAACTTCATTTTGAAATTCATTCATAGGATACTATTGAGCAAAACGCACACATAGAAGAAATATGAAATAAGCCAAATACTATGATTTTCCAAGAGACTCTCTTCCTTCATGACTCTTCGGAACTTCGTGCCCCGCCCCGTTGTACTCTCCTCGCTTCGCTCGTCGGGGCGTATAACATGCGGATATGAGGCTACAGGGGTTGCACCCCTACCGCCCAAATTGCCATCGGCAACTTCTCATATCCGCAAATGTTATACGACCAGTGGTATGCTGAGGGGGAGGCCTCAATGAGTATCAGAGGCATTTGCGCACTCGCTTGTCACGTCGGCTGCGGAGGATACGCCGCGCCAAGCTTCGTTGTGCAAGATCGGTACGCTGCTATTGACCTTGATTAAATGATAGTGCGTAAGAATGTTGCGCTCCGCCCCAGTCGCAAGAGCGCGAAATGTTATGTACAACCCGTCTGTGGTCATGTATAGTATACTTAGGTTTTTAAAATAGGAGGAGAAATGACAGGACCATCACGAGCCAAGATGATTCTTGCTATTGTCTTGGGTGTACTAGCGGTAATTATCGTATTTCAGAATTTTCAGCCGGTCGAGACATACGTCCTTTTTTGGCGACTCACATTACCTCATGTAGTCTTTCTAGGAATTGTTTTCGCGGTAGGTATAATATTGGGAGCAGTACTCACAGCTATGTGGTATTATAGCCAGCTTAATAAAGAAGGGTCTGTTTAACCAGCGTTGACATTTTTTGTCATTGATTCGGCACATGAAGATTTCAATCAAGTTTTTGGCTCTAGTTTTATAATTATTTAACGGGCGGCTTATAACAAAGGTGTTCGGCGGCTGAGCCTGGCGCCCGGGCTGCAGGACATTCCGGCTGCCAAGCTCAGAGCAAATCGCTTCCCTGGGGTCAGCGATGTCGCAAACCTGTAAGTTGAGGTTATTTTTGACCTTGACACTTATGCACAATTGATGCATACTTATACATATGAGAACTACACTAAACATAAACGATGAGCTTATTAATAAAGCGGCCAGGTTAACGGGCGTAAAAAAGAAGACTTCCCTGGTGCATCTGGGCCTTGAAGCATTAATTGCTTTTGAGAGCGCCAAAAGATTAGCGGCCCTCGGCGGCACTGAGAAGGATCTTGGCGGCATACCTCGCAAACGAACAAGTTAACATGATCTTAGCAGACACTTCCGTTTGGGTGGACCATTTGCGTTCAGGTAATGTTCAGTTTTCAGATTACCTGAACGCCGGTCATATTGTTTGTCATCCCTATATTATAGGTGAACTGGCCTGTGGTAATATTAAGAATAGAAATGAAATACTAAGCATGCTCAGCTCTTTGCCAACAATCCAGCTTGCTGAACATGATGAAGTTATGTATTTAATTTCCGAGCATAATCTTCATGGCCGGGGCATTGGTTGGATTGATGCGCATTTATTATCGTCGGCATTGATGGCGAAATGTAAAATCTGGACTTTTGATAGACCTTTGGAGAAAGTCGCAGAGAATCTCAAAATATCGATATAGTTATGTGGCCCGGCCACGCCTCAAACGCTCAAAATGTCACACGATATGCCGGGGAAAAAAGAAGAGTTTATGTAAGATCAAATTAAAGACAGCAAGCCCGCGATAGAGCGGATTATTATTGTAGCATTTCCAGCATCTATGAGCGCAACTGTCAGTGATGTGATCAAGTAGTTGAATGCCCCGCTCCTGCTTATAAAAAGCCAATTGAGGCGGGCTTGTCAATCTTTTCTTTACATTACACCTCCCTCGCTTACAAAGTGATTTTAGTGTTGAAATTATTATTGAAAGTGTGGTATAATTATTAAGTATAAATTGGCGAGCGATCTTACATCCTTACATCTCATTTTTTTAAAGAAAGAAGAAGCAGAAATGAATAAATCAATGTTAATTTCGCTAATCTTAATGCTATCTATCGCTTTTACCGGAGCGGCCTCGGCGACAGACTTCGAAGACCTGGCTCTAAACGGTGATTGCGAAGGCTGGACCGTTTCGGGTGAAGTTGTAGCGGGAGATTATATAAATCTTACCTACACTATAGGGCTCTACGAAGGGATGACCCTTATAGAGGAATACTCGGGTAGCGAGCTTATCTACAGAACCGATCCCATGTTTAGTTTCAATGGCATTTGGGCCTCCGAGCTTTGCGGCGAATATTACGTAAAGGGAACCCTCGTATTGTCTCTGAGCACTTTTTCTCTGACCGAGGAACTTATGACTCCTACGTTTGTATGCGAATGCACCCCAGAGGACGTGTGCACCGGAACACCTGGTTACTGGAAGAACCATGCTGACGCGTGGCCCGTAGATGCACTCAAGATAGGCGGAGCGACATACAGCAAAGACGATCTTCTTGATATTTTCTCCTGGAAACCAAAGAACAACAGGCATATTAAACTTTTCCATCACCTTGTGGCCGCAAAACTGAATATTATAAGCGGCGCCACTTGTGACGGTATTGACGATGCCGTGGCAATGGCGGATGATTTCTTCATGCTTTACCCGCTTGGGACAGATATCGATAAGGGTATGATGGATATGATTGATGAGCTGAAGGAACCTCTTGAAATGTTTAACGAGTCTAATCCCTGCGGCGAAGGGATTGAGTTCGATGAAGAGGAGTCAATGCTGGGAGCCGGCTATGATGAAGATAAAACATCATGGGGCGCGGTTAAGAGTATTTACAAGTAAGTAAGCAAGATGAGCGGTTGTTTTTAACCGATCAGCATCTGCTTTAAAATCACAGTAACTAAAGAGGGAGCACTACCTATTGTGCTCCCTCTTAATTTGTCAAATCATTCCGCCGCATTCATTTTTTAGAATTTCATGTCATTTATTACAGCTTGATCGAAAGGTATATTTGCTGCCTAAAGGACCTGAAGCTGATTAATCCCGGTTATTTCCGATCTTCAGTTTGAGTTTTTCATGCAAAAGGTGTTATCTTATGATAGAAGTTGAAGAGCCCCCTTAAAAGCCGCTTAAAAACTCAGATTTCTGTTTTTTAAACTTAAAGCGGTGCTATCAACTAACGATTAAAGTTGACATTATTATCATTTTTTCATATTAATAATTTTAATATGGAAGTACTTAGATAACCAGAAAAGGAGATGGGCCTTGAGTAAAAAAGCAGTCTCTCAATCGGAATTGGAAAATTGGGTAGATAGTGTTATTCAGGGGCATAAGACGTATGGTGTAAAGTCGAAGCAGGATAAATATGATTACGGTATTCTTGAAAACGCCTCCCAGCTGAAGCTGGACTATGACGTTACAATTCGTTCGCCGAAATTTCTTTTCCTGCCGGCAGTTGAATCCATTGCTTCATTCAATCGCGAAAACGCGAAATACGAGAGTGAGATTGAGAATGAAGCCTTTGTAGTATTCGGGGTTCATCCATACGATGTTGTCGCCATCAATCAGATGGATACTATCTTTTCACAGCCTAATAGAGATGAACATTATATGACCCGAAGAAACAACGCGACAATTGTTGCCGTTGATGTTCAGACCCCTTCTGAGGATGTCTTCGCTGGATATATGGGAACAGCGACAGTCGAAGAAGGGTTCGATGTACTCGTTACCAGAATAGGTGATGACGCGTATCTCATAGACGCGGCTACCGAAAAAGGTGAAAAGCTCATTGCTTCTCTTTCCGGAGCGAATGACGCCGATGACTCGGATATTCAGTCACGCGCGGATGTCTGGGAAGAAAACAAGAATAAGCTGCGCCGGCATGAGCTTGAAGTGGAGCCGTCGGAATGGCCTGAATTGTTGAAGAAATCAGTTGAGAGCCCACTATGGGAAGAAAAATCGGAAAAGTGCTTTTCATGCGGTTCATGCAATCTCGTCTGTCCCACCTGTTACTGTTTTGACGTGCAGGAAGATGTGAATTGGGATATGAAGAGCGGCAAGCGCGTTCGCACTTGGGATGGATGTATGTTAACGAATTTTGCCACAGTCGCCGGTCCCCACAATTTCAGGGCCGATAAAGCCGAGCGTTACCGCCATCGTTATTATAGAAAGGGCGCTTATGTACCGGAAAAGATTGATGGTGAAATAGCGTGTATCGGATGCGGAAGATGTATTAACGCTTGTGTAGCAAAAATAGCTAATCCTGTTGAAGTAATGAATAGACTTGCGGAGGAAAAATAATGGCAGAAGATATGTATGTGCCACTGCAGGCAACAACTCTTCGCTCTGAAGAAATGACCGAAACAGAGCGGTTCTTTGAATTTAAACTCGACTCGGGTGAGCCCCTGGGGCATGAGCCGGGACAATTTGCTGAAGTCTCCATTCCGGGAATAGGAGAAGCGCCTATTTCTATTTCATCGTCATCAACACGTTCGGATACATTCGAGATGGTTGTCCGTAACGTGGGGAATGTCTCTAACGGGATGCATCAGCTCAGCAAGGGGGACAAGATTGGCATTCGAGGTCCCTTTGGAAAAGGCTTCCCCGTGGAAGAGGATATGAAGGGGAAGGATCTGTTGTTTATCTGCGGCGGTATCGGACTTGTTCCTGTACGTTCCGCCATTCAGCATGTTCTTGACAATAGAAGCGATTACGGTTCGATAAGCATTCTTTTTGGTGCTAAATCGCCGTCAGAAAGGCTCTTTGTAGACGAGCTAGCTGAATGGAAGGAAGATGACAAAATTGATTGCTTTATGGAGACGGTTGATAAAGGAGATGAATCATGGGCCGGTAATGTCGGTCTTATTACAACCTGCATTCCTAAAGTAGATCACGATATCAGTAACACTAAAGTAATAATATGCGGACCCCCGGTAATGTACAAATTTGTGTTAATTGAACTTGAAAAGCTGGGGTTTTCACACGATGATATATTCGTATCGCTGGAACGGCGTATGAAATGCGGGGTTGGTCTATGCGGACATTGTCAGATAAACGGTTATTATGTCTGCCAGGATGGTCCCGTGTTTAAGTACTCTGATATCGAAGATGAAAAGGGGGCAATTTAATGAGTAAACCGAGAGTTGCAATATTTGATTTTGCCTGCTGTGAAGGTTGTCAGCTGCAGATTGTCGATATGGAAGAGGAGATTATCGATCTTCTGTCTGTTATAAATCCGGTAGAGTGGCGGGAAGCTATGAGCGAACAAAGCGAGCAGTTCGATATTTCTATTATCGAAGGTTCTATAACACGGGTTGAAGACGAAGAACGGCTGCGCTCGATTAGAGAAAAGTCAAAGGTTCTTGTAGCTTTAGGCGCCTGTGCCGTAACAGGCGGGGTAAATAAACTTAAGAACAACTTTGATCTTGATGATGTTAAGCAATTTGTATATAAAGATGACGCCAAGATGCCGCATTTGAATACCAGTAAGACAAAAGCTGTCTGTGAGGTAGTTAAGGTGGACTATAACGTTCCGGGCTGCCCGATAGATGTCGATGAATTTGCTTATATTGTGAGATGTCTGGCGATTGGCAAAGAACCGGACCTTCCCACCTATTCAGTGTGTGTTGAATGCAAGAAGAAGGGTAATATTTGCAGATTTGAATACGGCGAATTATGTCTCGGCCCAATCACTCTCGCGGGCTGCGGCGCGAAATGTCCGACGGAAAGCGCGGCTTGTTTCGGGTGCAGGGGATGGGTGGAAGATCCGAATGTGAATGCCGCCAAAGATGTGCTTGAAGAATATGGTCTGACGGTTGATGACTTGAAGAGTAAAATGAAATTATTTGGTAGTCAACAGGAGAATACAATATGAGTAAAGCAGTTGATATAAACGTAAAACATGTTACCCGTGTTGAAGGACATGGGAACATTGTGGTAAAAGCCGACGATGGAAGTATTGAAAAAGTTGAGTGGCAGGTACCGGAAGCGCCCAGATTTTTTGAAGCTATGGTGCGCGGCAACAATTATGACGATATCCAGACGATTGTAAGCAGAATATGCGGTATTTGCTCCGCATCTCATTCACTTGCCGCTCTTAAAGCCGTAGAAGACGCTCTTGATGTTAAAGTGTCCGAGCAGACTCGCAAACTCCGGATACTTCTTAATTATGCTGAACAGATAGAGAGCCATGTCTTACACGTAGGTTATCTCGTTGCTCCCGATTTGCTCGGCGTTAAGTCAGTCGTGCCGCTTGTATCTTCTCATCCTGATCTGGTAAAAACCATTATAGCGGCGCACCGTTTGGGTAATGAAATGATGAGCCTTATAGGCGGAAGAAGGACTCACCCTGTATCCGTTAAAGTCGGAGGTTTTTCACGTATACCTACCGAGAGTCAGCTTAAAGATCTAAAGAAGAAACTTGAAGATTCGGTTCCAAAGCTTAAAGTGATAGCCGAAGCAGTACTGGGTCTCGCGGATAAACTTCCCGCTTTCGAGAGAGATACGGAGTATATCAGTATAACAAATCCCGATCATTACACATTCTATGACGGAGATATCTTCAGCACTGACATTGACAAGACGGTCGACATACACGACTTCGAATCGGTCGCGAATGAATATGTATCAGCGCAGAGTACGGCAAAATGGACTAAATGGCATAGAGATTCTTTCGCCGTAGGCGCGCTGGCTCGGTTTAATAACAACGCCGATCAGCTTCTTCCGCTCGCAAAGAGCATAGCCGATATGTTCGGGCTTAAGAAGGGATGCTGTAACCCCTACTTTAATAATGTCGCGCAGATTGTTGAAGTAGTTCAAGTTGTTGAGCATTCGCTTAAACTCATTGGCGAGTTGCTTGAAGATGGACTTGACCCTGAAGCGAGTAAACCTCCTAAAGTTGAAACAAAAGCTGGTGAGGGAGTAGGATGTGTTGAAGCACCTCGCGGAATTCTCTTTCACAGGTACAAGTTCGATGATAATGGTATATGCACCGGAGCCAATATCTGTATTCCGACTAACCAGAACCACGGAAATATTCAGAAAGATTTCGAAGAGCTTGTACCGCAGTTTATCAGCGCTGATAAGACTGAAGATGAAATTCGCCTCGGGCTTGAGATGCTTGTTCGCGCGTATGATCCATGTATTTCCTGTTCTACTCATTATCTGGATGTTGAATTTGTTTAGATAATGTAGAGGATTAACGAACAGCATAAACAACCCGTGAATTATGGAGACTAAAAGGGAATCTGAAAGCAGCTCCGGCTCCATTATAGTTGGAGTTGGCAATACAATGATGCTTGATGAGGGTATTGGGGTGCGTGTTGTCCGGGAGATGAAGAAAAGCGGTAACTACCCGTCAGGTTTCGAAATAGATGAAGTTGGCGCTTCTTCTTTCAATATAATTCACCTTATTTCTTCAAAGAATATTGCCGTTTTGGTAGACTGCGCCTACATGGGAGAGGACTCGGGCGTTATTCGTATGTTCACCCCCAAAGAGGCGGAATCAAGAAAAATAAGGACGGGGCTTTCTCTTCACGAAGGAGATCTGGTTCAGGCGGTCCGTCTGATGGAGCATACGGGAGTTATGCCGAAATGGCTTTATTTTTTCGGTATTGAACCGGTTGAAGTAGCGCCCGGCGATCGGCTGTCACCTCTTCTTGACGAGAAATTGGATGAGTATGCCGACTTTATTAATGAAAATATTTTATCAGTAATTAAGAAAATAGAGGATGCTGATGCATGAACTCAGTTTATGCAAAACAATTGTCGATACTGTACTTGAGCAGATGAAAAAGCACGATTTGCCTCGAGGTTCACTTTTGTCCACGAAAATAGATGTGGGTGCTATGCGGCAGATTGTCTATGAGCAGATGCAGTTTGCCTATGAAGTTCTGACAAAAAATACAATTGCGGCAGGTTCAGAACTTGACATCACGGTTCTTCCTGTAATAATTAAATGCAACTCGTGTGGCTGGAAGGGTGAAACAGATACCATAATGGCCTATTGCCCGGAATGTTTCAGTGTAGATACTATAATGCTTCAGGGCAAAGAGCTTACTTTGGAAAAATTGGAGGTCAGGTAATATTATGAGCACCGGTGAGATTAAGATATACAAGGACTTAATGGGAGAAAATGACAAATGGGCTGGTAATATACGTAAGATGCGGCGTGAAAATGGTATCTCGATGATCAATATTATAGGTTCTCCCGGATGTGGAAAGACAGCCCTTCTTGAATCTATGATAAAGAAATTGGGAGAGGTGTCCAATTTTGCCGTACTTGAAGGAGATGTTGAAACTACAAATGACGCAGTCAGGCTTAAAGCTCTTGATATAGAAGTCTCTCAATTGATCTCGGGCGGGGCCTGCCATCTTGAGGCAAAGCTTGTACACAACGCAATCTCTGATCTGGATCTTGAGAAAATCGATATGGTTATTGTTGAAAATGTTGGTAATCTTGTATGCCCCGCCGAATTTGATATCGGCGAAGACGCGAAGGTGGCCGTACTTAGCGTAACTGAGGGAGAGGATAAACCTGTTAAGTATCCTCTATTGTTTCAGGAAGCTAAATGCTCGGTGGTGAGCAAGATGGATCTGCTCGAGCATCTTGATTTTGATATTGAAAAGTGTATCTCCAACATTAAAAAGGTAAACCCGCGTTTACCAATATTCAAGCTTGCTTCGCTCACAGGCGAAGGTGTCGATGACTGGATTGCGTGGGTTCAGGAGCAGCTTGAAAATGCTAAAAAGAGTTCTGGCAGTAGTTAAAGGACGCATACAGGGAGTGGGATTCCGCCCCCGTGTGTATACAATCGCCGTAAAATTCGGACTTTCCGGGTTTGTTCGCAATACACCCGGTGGTTTGAATATTGAGCTCGAAGGTGAAGGCGGCGATATTGATCTTTTCTTTGAAGAACTGCGCCGTAACCCTCCGCCTGTGGCCAGGATAGACAATATAGATGTCGAAAGTATTCCTCTAAAGAATGAAGACAGTTTCCAGATCAGGGAAAGCGCGAGCGATGGTATTTCTGAAGTGTGCATTCCTCCGGATCTTGCTACCTGCAGCGCTTGCATCCGTGAGCTTTTTGACCCCAATAATAGAAGATACAGATATCCTTTCATAAACTGTACAGACTGCGGGCCCCGCTTCACAATTGTAAGGTCACTTCCCTACGATAGAGAGCGAACGAGCATGGCTGAGTTTCCACTCTGCGGGGAGTGCGAGCGAGAATACTACGACCCTCTAGACCGGCGTTTCGAAGCTCAGCCCAACGCCTGCCCTGAGTGCGGGCCCGTTCTCAGGTGTATTGATCCGGAGGGGAAAGAGTATTCCGGTGATCCGGTAACCGTAGCGGCTAATCTGCTTAAGAAGGGGAAGATAGTCGCGGTAAAGGGTCTAGGCGGATATCACCTGAGCTGTAACGCTCTTGATGCCGGGGCGGTAGAACGTTTGAGGAACAGGAAAAATCGCCCCGATAAAGCCTTCGCCGTCATGTGCTCTTCTATCGAGCAGGTAGAGGAGCATTGCAAGTGTACTTCTGAAATGAAAGAAGCCCTTCTTTCTGTTGCCAGACCTATCGTCGTATGCGCCAGGAACGAGGTTCAAAGAATAACCAATAAGGTTTCACCAGACACGAACGATCTTGGTGTTATGCTGGCGTATACGCCGCTGCATCACCTTCTCCTTGAAAGTGTAGGGGGGCCGATTGTAATGACAAGCGCGAATATGAATGATGAACCGATAGCGACGGATGAAGATGAAATAAAACAGATTCTGGGTTCTGTCGCCGACGCCGCCCTCGTTCATAATCGGCCGATCGTAAGACGTTGTGATGACTCAGTGCTTACATTCGTTGACCGGCAACCCCTCTTTTTCCGGCGGAGCAGAGGATTCGTGCCCGATTCAATCCCTTTGCCCTTTGAAGGCCCCTCGACCTTGGGATGCGGAGCGGAGCAGAAAGTGGCAGGGTGTCTGACCCGGGGCGATAAGGCCTATCTTACTCAGCATATAGGTGACCTGTCATCCTATGAAGTATATGATTTTTATGCTAAAGCAGTAAACGGGATCTCCTCACTATTCAAGATCAAAGCGGAAATCGCCGCCTATGATATACATCCCGGTTATCATACTACCGAGTTCGGGAAAAATGCCGGCCTGAGAGAGCAGTACGCCGTGCAGCATCATCACGCTCATATCGCGGCGTGTATGGCTGAAAACAAGCTTACCGGAAAAGTGATTGGAGTTGCTCTTGACGGCACAGGATATGGGCCGGATAAGACAGTCTGGGGAGGGGAATTTTTAATAGCGGATCTAAGTGAGTACAGACGGGTGGGGCACTTTAAGCAGTATCCAATGCCGGGCGGAGATGCCGCGGTGAGAGAACCCCTCCGTATGGCCTTAAGTTATGCCGGGAGTAATTCAGGAATGAAAGCCGATAAGCTTCCGACGTTTATAACCGATAAGATAGGTAAACGCAACGCCGCCGCGATGCTTCAGGCAATAGGGAGAGGTCTTAATTCCCCGCTTACATCGAGCTGTGGCAGATTATTCGATGCTGCAGCGGCCATTTGCGGAATATGCTCTCATCCTTCCTATGACGGGCAGGCTCCACAGAGATTTCAGAACATTTGCGATCTCAAAGAAGAAAGCGCCTATTCATTTGAAATTACGGGCGTGGAGGATGAAAATCTGATTCTGGATTTTTCAGAGATGATTGCTTCAATTATAGGTGATGTTGAAACCGGGCGGGGGGCTTCTTTGATATCGGCGCGTTTTCATAATACACTGGTTGAAGGTGCCGCGGCTATGTGTGAAAAAATAAGCGCTGATTCGGGTATCAAGGATGTAGCGCTTTCCGGTGGTGTGTTTCAAAACAGCATAATTCTGAGCAGACTGCGCAAGTTGTTAAATACAAGAGGCTTTAATGTATATTTTCACAGAAAACTGCCGCCTAACGACGCATGTATAGCTTACGGTCAGGCAGTAGTTGCCCTCGCTCGGCACAATATGAAGAGATAATTAAAAATAATTTGTTTCTCGGCATTATATTATTCATATTTTGTAAAAGAGCTTCGCAAAATCTTTAACCGCTTAGTTTCGGGCAATAGTCAAGCTGAGGATTTAACATAAGCAGGAAGATTTAATCCCCCGCCTAGAAATAGCGACGCAATAGCAGGTTGTTTTAATAAAGGAAGTAGAATATGTGTCTCGCGGTACCAGTCAAGATAGTTTCTTTATCAAAGGACCGTTATACTGCCGTGGTTGACGCGGGCGGAGTGCGGCGTGAAGCGAATGTCGCTATGATAGAAGAACCTCAAGTCGGAGATTATATACTTCTGCACGCGGGATTTGCTATACAGAAATGGTCAATCGATGATGTAAAGGAATATAACGAAATAATTCAGAGACGGGAAGATAGTATAGAATGACTGTTGATAAGCTGGTTGAATCAATATCGAATAAATCGGACAGGATCGGCAGGACAGTTAACCTGATGGAGGTATGCGGCACTCATACTATGGCGGCATTCAGGAGCGGGATTCGAACTCGTCTTCCGGAGCAAGTGCGTCTTCTTTCAGGGCCGGGCTGTCCCGTATGTGTCACATCTGACAATTATATAGATCATGCCATAGAGCTGGCAATGACTGAAAATACAATAATTACTACCTTCGGAGACATGATGCGCGTACCGGGGAGCAGGGGCAGTCTCTCACTTGCTAAAGCAAGAGGAAAAGATATTCGTGTTATATATTCGCCCCAGCAGGCTCTTGTGGCAGCAAGGAAGAATCCCGGCAGGGAAGTTATTTTTCTTGGAGTGGGATTTGAGACGACGACACCGCTCGTAGCCTGGACTATACAAAACGCCTATTCGCGAAAGATGCCGAATTATTCAGTCTTGTGCGCGCACAAAACTATTATGCCTGCCATGCGGGCCTTGTGCGACTCTGATGATGTGCGGGTTGACGGTTTTCTATGTCCGGGACACGTAAGTGTTATAACGGGGGCTGAAATATATAAGCCCTTATGCCGTGAGTATCACGCGCCTTGCGTGATCGCCGGTTTCGAACCTGAAGATATTCTCTTATCTATAGATATGCTCCTGAACCAGATAATCTCCGGCGAAGCTTCTGTTGAGATTCAGTATACAAGAAGTGTAACCGCCGCGGGGAACAAACTGGCACAGAAGTGTGTAAATGATGTCTTTAAGCCCTGTGACGCGTCATGGCGAGGTATGGGAGTAATACCGTCAAGCGGGTTGTCTGTCAGATCCTCGTATAAGGAGTACGACGCCGAATTAAAATTCCCCCGCATAAGGGTAAGTGAAGTAAAGCGTGACACCGGATGCCGCTGCGGTGACGTATTACGCGCCGTTATTACACCCTCAGAGTGCGGGTTGTTCAAAAAGGAGTGTACTCCGGATAATCCCATAGGTCCTTGTATGGTCTCCAGTGAGGGGACATGCGCCGCCTATTACAGGTATTCGCGTATAGATGAATGATTATGATATTGTTTCGTAATATTCAGTAAATTCAGCCCGGCAGATTGAGAAAAGAGGCAGAGAGTAAGTATATGAATAAAAAGATAATAACTTCAGCTCACGGCGGCGGAGGCACTGCTACTAAAGAGATAATAGATATTGTACGCGAGTATTTGGGAAACCCCGTGCTGGATCAACTTGGCGACAGCGCGCTTCTAAACCTCGGCAGCACCGAGATTGCTTTTACCACGGATTCTTACGTGATTGATCCGATTGTCTTTCCCGGAGGGGATATAGGCAAAATAGCGGTATGCGGCACTGTAAACGATATTGCCATGGAGGGCGCAAAACCGCTGTATATGAGCCTTTCGCTTATTCTTGAAGAGGGGCTTGAATTTGAATTGTTAGAGAGAGTGATTGCATCTGTTTCATCCGCCGCCAGGAAGGCTGATGTGCTTGTAGTTACCGGAGACACAAAAGTGGTAGAACACGGAAGAGCCGGCGGCGGTCTTTTTATCAATACGGCAGCTGTCGGCCGAAGATACGAAGGTTGCAATACGAGTGTATCGAATGCGGCTCCCGGTGATCTGGTTGTCGTTACAGGGACAATTGGAGATCACGGTGTTACTATAATAAATGAGCGTGAAGAACTTGACCTTGAATCCGACCTGCAGAGCGATGTAGCGCCTCTTAATACCCTGGTTGACGAGCTGCTCACGTCAGTGCCGGGAATAAAAAGCCTTAGAGATCCAACCCGCGGTGGGCTTGCAGCGGCACTTTGCGATATCGCCGGAGCATCAAAGGCTGGTATAGAGATAGAGGAAGATAAGATAAAAGTAAAGAGGGAGGTCAAAGCCGCTTGCGATCTGCTCGGGTTCGATCCCCTTAACATAGCGAATGAGGGAAAGGCGGTTATAGTCTGTTCTGAAGATTCAGCGCAGAAGGTTCTGGAAATTTGCAGCGATAATGAATTTGGAAGGGAATCCGTTTTGATAGGAAGAGTGGTCTCTGAACATCCGGAGACTGTTGTTCTTCGAACAAGAATGGGAGGGAAGCGTATTGTTGATATGCCGAGAGGAGAAAATCTGCCGAGGATATGCTGAGCTGGAGGAGGAGACTGAGCAATGAGAACATACCTTGATTGTATCCCCTGTTTCTTTAATCAGGCGCTGAGAGCGGGACGCATGGCCGGGTTGGATGAGAAAAAACTGAAGAACCTTCTTGATGAAGTGGGGACTGTGATGAAGGGTGTTTCTGCTGAAAAAACACCCCCTGAAATAGGAATGCTTATTTATGAAAAGGTAAGAGATATTACAGGACAATATGATCCATACAAAGAAGTAAAAGAGAATAATATTTCAAAATGTCTTGATTTGTATCCTTTGCTCAAGAGAGAAGTGGGTAACACCGAAGACAGTCTCCTTACGGCCGTAAGGATAGCCATAGCCGGCAATGTAATAGATTTTGGCCCGAATAGAGAGTTCGATATCGAAGAGGAAATAGAAACAGTATTGAAGAAAGAATTCGCGATATTCGATTACGATAAGTTCAGACATTATTTAAATAAAAGCGATAAAATCCTCTATATCGGTGATAATGCCGGTGAAGCTGTTTTTGACAGGGTCTTAATAGAGGAAATAAAAAAGCCGGTAATATATGTTGTTAGAGAAGTACCTGTTATAAACGACGTGACCCGAGATGACGCCATGCTGGCGGGTATTGACAGGGTTGCCCGTATAGAGTCTTCAGGGACTAGCGCTCCCGGGACTGTTATTGATACCTGCAGTGATGAATTTATGGAGATTTACAGAGAAGCGGATTTTATTATAAGCAAGGGTCAGGGAAACTATGAGGGGCTTTCTGAAGAAGATAGACTTATATTCTTTATGCTGAAATTGAAATGCTTTGTTATTGCCGAGGATATCGGGGTCAGCGAAGGGGATATTGTTTTGAAAGGGATTAATATCTAGAATCTGAAAGGAGATATGCCGCGGGCCGCAAGGCATACTGACGATACTATTTACACTGATGAGATTTTGGATTAAAGGTCATTTTATATTATCGTATAATTTGTTCTGGAAAAATAGAAGCTTCTATGTAAATATAACAGAAATTTAACCCAAGAAGGAGGCAGAAAGTGAAAACAAGCTTTAAAATATTAACAACGGCTACATGCGCTGTTATGGTTATGCTTTATTCCTGCAGCGGAGGCGGGGACAATCTCCAGCCGTCCTGGATGAAGGGGAGTGTGATGAAACTTGAAGATAAACTTGTATCGAAGTATGGGGAAGAACAGACCGATGAGATAAAAAGAGGGCTAGATCAGGTAAGCAGGTTCTGGAGAGAAGAAGACGGCAATTCTGATGTGTTCGAAAAGTTTGTTCTTGAGAATTATGCCGGTAAACCCGCAATGCGGGATGCAATGTTTAATCGGTTTGAACTTCTTTTTGAACAGATAGAGGGCCACATGAATCAGATTACTCTGGCCCTGAGGGCTCAGGCCGACCTGGCTTTGGGAACACTTTATCCATTCGACCGCATGTTCGCGGGTTACAGCCCCGGTTCTCATATCAAGGAGGACTTTTTCAAGAACAAACTCGCGTTTGTCGTCCTTCTTAATTTTCCTCTTACCACTCTGCCGGAGAGACTTGAAAAAGGAGCAGGTTGGACAAGGCGCCAGTGGGCGGAAGTAAGACTGGCTCAGAAGTTTTCAAAGAGGATACCGGCGGAGGTTCAACTTGCCATAGGTGAAGCCGGCGGAGAATCCGACAATTATATAGCGAGTTATAATATCTGGATGCATCATCTCGTAAGCAACGACGGGAAAAGGTTATTTCCGCCAAAGATGCGATTGCTTTCGCACTGGAACTTAAGAGATGAGATAAAAGCAGATTATGAAGATGAAAAACACGGGCTTGAAAAGCAGAAGATGATTCAGAAGGTTATGGAGAGGATAGTCGATCAGACAATACCCGAAATAGTGATAGATAATCCTCATGTTGACTGGAATCCCTTCACTAACGAAGTAAGTAAAGCAGAGGTAAAAGATTCAGACAGACCCGCCCCGGAAGATATGAAAGTGACAAACGACCGCGAACCGGATACAAGATACCGTATACTTATGAATACATTTAAAGCTGTAAAGAAGGCCGATCCCTATTCACCCGCGGCGCCTACTCATATTGAGAGGAGCTTTAATGAAAACCGCGAGATTCCCGAAGAACGGGCGAGGAAGATGCTGGTTGATATAGTTTCTTCACCGCTCGTAAAAGATGTTGCCGATATTATACGGAAACGTCTCGGCCGTCCCCTTGAACCTTTTGATATCTGGTATAACGGGTTTCGTTCACAGAGCGGTATAAATCAAGAGAAGCTCAATAGAATAGTATCTGAAAAGTATCCAACAGCTCAGGCCTACGACAGGGATATTCCCAACATGCTCATGAAACTGGGTTTCAGCCCACAGCGGGCCGTTTATCTGGGCGATAATATTGTAGTGGACAACGCGAGGGGTTCCGGGCACGCCTGGGGCGCTGAGATGAAATCCGGCAAGGCTCACCTCAGAACACGCGTCGGTGAAGACGGCATGGATTATAAAGGTTTTAATATAGCGGTGCATGAGATGGGCCATAATGTTGAGCAGACTCTTTCTCTGAAAGATCTTGAGCATACACTTCTTAAAGGAGTTCCCAACACAGCTTTTACAGAGGCTTTCGCGTTTACATTTCAGGCTCAGGATCTAAAACTTCTCGGAGTTGAAGGAGAAACAGGAGAGAAGCAGGAAGCGATGAAGGTGCTGGACGATTTCTGGGGTACCTACGAAATTGCGGGAGTATCACTTGTTGATATGGGGATCTGGCACTGGATGTACGATAATCCCGAAGCGGGTAAAGCGGAACTTAGAAAAGCCGCATTGAAGATAGCGGGTGATGTCTGGAATGATTACTACGCCCCCGTGTTCGGAAAGAAGGATGTATATCTGTTAGCTGTATATTCACATATCATACATTCATTCTTATACACACCTGATTATCCCATAGGGCAGATGATAGCTCTCCAGATAAAAAAGAAGATGAAAGAAGCCGGAAAGATAGGACCCGAGTTTGAGCGGATGGCTGTAATGGGGCGTGTAACACCTGATCTTTGGATGAAGAATGCCACAGGCAGCAGGGTAGGTCCCGATGCAATGCTGAAGGCCGCAGAAGAAGCAGTATTGAAATTGAAGCACTTTGAGGGGAATATGTAAGACAGATAAATTAGAAGTTATTTATTTTTTAATTTTTTTTTTGGAGGTAGCAATGGATAGTCAGTCCTTCGCGATACTCACGAAGATTATTCCTGTAATAGGCGGACTTGGAATAATTATGGCGCTGGCGACATATTTCAATGTCAGAAAGAAACCCGCGGGTAATGAAGTGATGCAAAAGATTGCCGATAAGATCCATAACGGGGCATTTGTTTTTCTTAAGAGAGAATATCAGATAATAGCATTGTTTATAATACTCGTCTTCGCGCTTCTTACTTGGTTACTAAGTGTGCAGACCGCTTTCGCTTTCCTCTTTGGGGCTTTATGTTCAATGGGCGCGGGACTTCTCGGAATGGAAGCGGCTACGAGGAGCAGTGTAAGAGCTTGTCAGGGAGCGAAAGACGGAGGAATAGGAAGAGCGCTCGCGATATCTTTCAGCGGCGGTTCCGTGATGGGTCTTATGGTAGCATCTCTCGGTGTTGTAGGGCTGGGGCTTTATTTCTTATTTACACAAGATCCTAAGATCATCAACGGATTCGCGATGGGAGCAAGCTCTATAGCTCTCTTCGCCCGTATTGGAGGCGGTATTTACACAAAGAGCGCCGATGTCGGTGCTGATCTTGTGGGCAAGATAGAAGCTGGTATTCCGGAGGATGATCCGAGAAACCCCGGCGTTATAGCCGATAACGTAGGTGACAATGTTGGTGATACAGCTGGAATGGGCGCTGATCTTTTTGAAAGCTACGTGGGAAGTGTTGTGGCGACTATGGCTATAGCCGCGGTAATGCCGGGTGAAGGAAAAATAATGTGGATGGCTTTACCGATCGTTATGATTACAATCGGACTTATCTCTTCTGTTATAGGGATATTTTCTATCTCCGCCCTTAAGAAAGTTGGACCGCAGTCTGCTCTAAGATACAGTACTTATATAAGCGGAATTATATTTATAATTGGAGCTTACATCGCGATTACTAATTTAGTTGGAGTGCTGAGTCCTTTCTGGGCACTACTATCGGGCATTATCGCGGGAATTCTCATAGGTGTAGAGAGTGAATACTTTACCTCCGGTCCGCCGGTACGTGAAGTCGCGAGAGCAAGCGAGACAGGACCTGCCACAACGATAATAACAGGACTCGCGGTAGGATTTCAGAGCGCTGTTCTTCCAATAATAACTCTTGTTATAGCGATCTTCGTGTCGTTTAAATACGGGGGTGGTTTATACGGTATAGCAATTTCCGCTGTAGGTATGCTTTCCACTATAGGTATAGTAATGTCTACAGATTCATACGGTCCTATAGCTGACAATGCGGGAGGAATAGCTGAGATGTCCGGGGCCGGAGAAGATATAAGAAAAGTCACAGACAAACTCGACGCGATCGGCAATACGACAGCGGCTGTGGGCAAGGGTTTTGCTCTTGGATCAGCAGCTTTGACCGCACTTGCCCTTTTCAGCGCTTATCAGAAGACTGTTGGCTTAGATTCGATAAATCTCACCTCATCGACAACAGTAATAGGTCTCTTCCTCGGCTCTATGATGCCGTTCATGATGGCTTCAATGACTATGAAGAGTGTGGGAAAGGCCGCCAATATGATGGTAAAGGAAATAAGGAGACAATTCAAAGAGATCGCCGGGTTGATGGAGGGTGAAGCTGAACCTGACGAAGGCAGGTGCGTTGATATCGTTACAAAGGCGGCTCTTAAAGAGATGATATTTCCCGGGCTTATTGCCGTAGGTTCTCCCCTTATTATAGGTTTTCTAATAGGTCCCGAAGCTCTCGGAGGATTCCTGGCGGGAGCCACAGCTACTGGCGTTCTTATGGGTATATTCATGTCAAACGCGGGCGGAACCTGGGATAACGCTAAGAAGTGGATAGAAGAGGGTAATATTGGAGGCAAGGGAACCGAGACTCACGCAGCCTCTATTGTTGGAGACACAGTTGGAGATCCCTTCAAGGATACTTCAGGACCGAGTATGAATATTCTGATAAAGCTTATGTCTGTCGTATCTCTTGTATTTGCGCCTCTGCTTATGTTGTAAGGAGAGTTAATCATCTTGTAATGTGTATGTTTTTCCGCCCGTTCCGCGAGCGGTCACATTTACCGGAGATTCAGTTCAAAAAATTTAAGCCGGATTTTAAGCCTCTGCCCCATATATGCTGTGCAGGGGCTTTTTTTTGTCTTATAATAACAATGGAGTGGCTGAAAAAGAACGCGGCGGATCTTCATCTGCAATCCCTGACCTATTTGACCGGGCAGTAGAGGATTTGCGATTGTTTTTTTTGGCAGTATAAAGATTATCGAGAGTCTTGAAGAGGCGGTTATTGTTCGAAGGAAGGAGCCCTATGGCACTGACGGTTGGAATAATAGGCCTTCCAAATGTAGGAAAATCAACCCTTCTCAACGCTTTGGCAAGTACTGAGGCCGAAGCGTCTAACTATCCTTTTTGTACTATAGATTCAAATAAGGGTGTTGCAGCCGTTCCCGACAAGAGGCTTGAAAGACTCGCAGAGGTTATTAATCCTGTTGACGTGATACCTTCTACAATTACATTCGTTGATATCGCGGGATTAGTGAAGGGAGCCAGCCGAGGAGAGGGATTGGGCAACAAGTTTCTTCATCATATCAGGGAGGCCGATGTCCTGGCTCACGTTCTGAGAGCATTCAAGGATTCGAACGTTAGCCATATACAGGGTGATATAGATCCCGAGAAGGATCTGGAGATCATCGAGACGGAATTATTCCTTTCAGATATTGAGCGCGTTGAATCTCAGATCGCGAAAGAAAAAACAAAAACCAGAGCACAAAAGAAGAAAGAGAGAAAGGACCTCGAATTTCTAAATGAGATTCGGGAAAAACTCTCCAGACAGGAGAGGATAAATAGTAATGACTATGCGCATCATAAGAGAGATATCTTATCTGATCTTAATCTCCTTATGGCAAAGCCTGTAATTTTTGTTATTAATTCGGGGGAGGATTCCGGAGATGATGAAGAATTTAAAAAAGTACTAAGTATAATCGGATCGAAGATATCAAAAGAGCACTCTGTAATTATTTCAGCAAAGGTCGAAAGTGAGATATCAAAACTTCCGGATGAAGAAAAGGGTGAGTACATGGAGGCTCTCGGAATAGATTCCGGCGCGGTTGACAAATTTATAGAAAAATGCCACAACCTTCTCGGTTTGATAAGGTATTATACAAAAGCCAAGGGTAAACTTCAGGCATGGTCAATAAGGGACGGGACAATGGCTCCCCGGGCTGCGGGAAAGATTCACAGTGATATGGAAAAGGGGTTTATACGCGCTAAAGTAATGAATTCTGAAGATTTGATATCTATTGGAAATGAAAATGAATTAAAGAATAAGGGGCTTTTGAGAACGGAAGGTCACGATTATACTGTAAGAGACGGGGATGTAATAGAATATCTCTTTAACGGTTAGAGACGGGTTGCAACGATTGTCACCCCCTGATTATGGAAAGGCGCTCGGAAAAAGAAGATTATCTATAGAAGTGGAATATGATGTGTGTATACGGCCATGAAACAATAGAGCATATTGCTGATATGGGGATAAGAGGATGGGGCGCGACTAAGGAAGACGCTTTCAGAGAAGTTGGGCTTGCTCTCGCGGAATTGATGTTAGATGTAGAGGATATAGACGCGGAGGATAAGATTGAAGTTGAATGTTCAGAACCTGAGCTTGAAGATCTCCTGGTCGAATTTTTAAACAGTTTACTCTACAGACTGGATGTTGAAGAGTTGGTATGTGTGGATTTAGATGTTGAATCGATAGAACACAACCGGGGATTTTATAATATTAAAGCGAACGCGGGATGTATAAAGAGAAGCAGTGTGAAAAAGAGATTGCTTGATGAGGTGAAAGCCGCGACCTACTATGGGGCGAAAGTAGAGATGTCCGGTTCAGGAATATGGGAGGCCGTCTGTGTTGTGGATATGTAGAATAGAAACAGCTGGGGGAACGGATTTAATTATGTTCACCGGCCCCTTACATGATTAAAGTTTGGATTTTAGACAGGGAGTTGAGTTTGAATAGCGGCGGGATAAAAATTCATAAAATTAATGATTATCTCTGGGAGATTCCGGCAAAAGGCGACATGATAGTGCCCGCCAGAATATACGCTGACAGAGAATCTATCGATTTTCTTCTTGAGGAAAGCAGAACTAAGCAGTGGGACGCCCTACTGCAGATAAAGAATGTGGCAAAGCTTAAAGGTATTCAGAAAGCCGCTTTGGCTATGGCGGACATACACCCCGGGTATGGATTTCCAATAGGTGGTGTTGGAGCGTTTGATCTCGATGAAGGGATTGTAACGCTGGCTGGAGTTGGCTTCGATATTAATTGCGGTGTCAGGTCTATGTTTGTCTCATTGGAGCGGAAGGATATAGAAGATAAAAAGGAAGAACTGGCCGGCGAGCTCTTTAAGTTAATCCCGGCTGGTTTGGGAGCGACCGGCTCATTAAAATTAACCCTTAAAGAGATCGATAGCGTTTTAAAAGAGGGGGCTTTGTTTTCTCTCAATCGCGGATACGGCGCCGCAGAGGACCTTGACTTTATCGAGGATAGAGGAAGGGTTGAAGGAGCGGACCCTGCTAAAGTAAGCATTCAAGCTAAAAAACGGCAATTAAAACAGATTGGTACACTTGGATCGGGAAACCACTACATTGAAGTTCAGTATGTGGATAAAGTATATTTTAAGGAAGCCGCACGAATTTTCGGACTTTCGGAAGGTTCTGTGGTTGTAAGTATTCACACGGGAAGCAGAGCGTTGGGCCACCAGATTGGCACTGATTATCAGAAGATATTAAGAAAAGCATCTCATCGCTACGGCATTCCGGTATATGAGAGGGAGCTGGTGGGCGCGCCGATAGGGAGCAGGGAGGGAAGCGACTATATATCCGCTGTACGGGCGGGGATTAACTGCGGTTTTGCAAATAGACAGGCGATATCGGGTTTGGTGAGAAAGGCGTTTAACAGAATATTTTCAACGCGCGAAAGTGATATAAGAACTGTTTACGAGGTTGGACATAACAATTTGAAAGTTGAGAAACACTTCATAAATGGTGGGGAAAAGGAGCTTCTCGTTCACAGGAAAGGCGCTACAAGGGCCTTCGGTCCGGGAAGAATGGAAGTTCCAGGTAAATATCGCGAAGTAGGTCATCCCGTTCTTGTCGGGGGGACGATGGGAACGGCTTCTTATATACTCGTAGGAACTGAAAAGGGAATGAAAGATACCTTCGGCAGCGCTGTTCATGGAGCCGGCAGGGTTAAATCGAGGAAAAAGGCGAGAAATGCGGTTAGAGGTGAAAAGGTGATAGAGGACCTTGCAAAAAAGGGGGTTATTGTTATGTCTCATAGTAAGAGAGGGGCGGCTGAAGAATCACCGTCTGCCTACAAGAATGTGGATCAAGTCGTAAATATTATGGAGGGAGCGGGTATAAGCAGGCGCGTGGTCAGGCTGAGGCCGGCAATATGTGTAAAGGGATAGGGTTTTGACTCTGAAGAACCGGGCCGAGATGTTAGAAAGAGAGAAGTGATAAAATTGGTATTCTATGACTACGCTTATTACAAATCGGAGATTGGACCTATAAGAGTCGAAGGAGAGAATGGAAAAATCACTTTGGTTGAGTTTGATGAAAGCGGACAAAAGTGTTACCGCGAAAAACCGCAGAAAACAGGCGGCGCTGTATTAGAATGCGTCAAACAGCTCGATGAGTATTTCAGGGGTAAAAGAAAGGAGTTTGATCTTGATTTAAGACTTGAAGGAACTGAATTTCAGAAGAAAGTTTGGAAAGCCCTTATTAATATTCCATACGGAAGAACAGTTTCATACGGGGATATAGCTAATAGAATAGGAAAGATAGGAGCGGCAAGGGCTGTGGGAAACGCAAATTCAAAAAACAGATTTGTGGTTATTATTCCCTGCCACCGTGTGATTGGATCGGGCGGAGAACTTGTGGGATACGCTAAGGGGCTCTATCGCAAAGAATACCTTCTTAAGCATGAGAAAAAGTTTCTTTAGGAATCAATATTTTACTTGCCTTTTCAGACGGCTTACTTATAATCGAGAGTGAATATATTATTTAGTTCCGCAATCTCAATGAGTGGTAAAACATAAATCGAATTCTTCTTAACCCCTCGGAAAAATAAGAAAAGGGAAGGTATTTATGAAGAGAATTCTTGTTACAGGATCGGTAGGACAGATAGGATCGGAATTAGCGATCTATCTACGCGAAAGGTATGGAGCGGATAATATAGTGGCGGGAGGCCGTAAGACAAAGCCGAGTAAGGAACTTAGAGAATCCGGACCTTTCGAAATAGTAGACTGCACTGATATAGAAGCGATACGCGAAGTTGTAGATAGATATCAGATAGATACGATATATCATCTGGCGGCATTGTTGTCTGCTGTAGCTGAGAGTAATCCCCAGCTGGCATGGAATGTTAATATCAATGGGCTGATAAATGTGCTTGAAGTAGCACGAGAACATGATTGCGCGGTGTTTACCCCCAGCTCTATTGGCGCCTTCGGACTCAGCACTCCGCTCGATAATACACCCCAGGACACGATTCAACGGCCGGGCACAATGTATGGCGTAACAAAGGTGTCGGGCGAACTGCTGTGTGATTATTATTATAAGAAATATGGTGTCGATACAAGGGGTGTTCGTTATCCCGGTATTATTTCCTATGTGACTCCTCCGGGTGGAGGTACGACTGATTACGCTGTGGAAATATTCTATGAAGCTATAAAAAAGAAAAAATATACCTGTTTTCTGAAGGAAGGCACAAAGCTCGATATGATGTATATGCCGGATGCTTTGAAGGCCGCGGTTGACCTGATGGAGGCGGACCCCGGTAAGCTTAAACACAGGAATGCCTTTAACGTAACGGCAATGAGTTTCGCGCCGGAAGAGATCGGCGAGGAAGTTAAAAAGATTATACCGGAATTTACAATGGATTATGATGTTGACCCACTCCGGCAGGAAATTGCCGAATCCTGGCCAAACTATATGGACGATACTGCCGCGAAGGAGCAATGGGGATGGAATCCGGATTACGATTTGCCCGCGATGTCTAAGGATATGATTGAAAAATTAAGAATCAAACTGGAAAAATGATTGGATAGGAGGAAGATATGGCGTTAGATCGATTAAACAAGGTATTGACAGATCAAGTAGATGAACTGGTTTCTAAAGGAACGGCAAAGGGTAAAGAGGATATAATTGTCGGAGTCAAAAAAGCTCAGGGAGAAAAGGGTCCCAGATATTTTCTTAAAGGTGAAGGAGAAAAGGAATTTCTCCGCATGAACTCGAATTCTTACCTTGGTTTAAGCCTTAAGGAAGATATTATCAAAGCTGAAGAAGATGCTTCCAGAGAATTTGGTGTGGGGCCGGGCGCTGTCCGGTTTATCAACGGTACATTCAAAGCCCACAGGGATCTCGAGAAGAAGCTCGCGGAATTTCATAAATATGAAGACGCGATGATATACAGCGCCGCTTACGCGACAATGATCGGTGTTTTTGCCGCTCTTACTTCCAAGGAAACAATAATAATAAGTGATGAACTGAATCATAATTGTATAATCAACGCGATTCGCCTCTCGAGGCCAAAAGATAAGAAGATATACAAACACAACGATATGGAAGAACTCGAAGAAAAAATAAAAGAATCTGTGGGCAAATGTAAGAGATTGCTGATTGTAACGGATGGAATCTTCAGTATGAGGGGGGATAACGCGCCTCTTGACGTTATTTCAGAGCTTTCAAAGAAATACGATTCTGAATTTCCTGAGAATATAATGTTAATGGTTGATGATTCTCATGGAATAGGCGCTATAGGCGAGACCGGACGAGGGATCGAAGAATACACAAGCGCGGACAGAGTCGACGTATTGATCGGCACTCTGGGAAAAGCCTTTGGTGTAAATGGAGGATATGTTGTATCAAGTGAAGCGGTTACCCGTTTTCTCAGAGAGAACGCGGTGACTTATATCTATTCCAATCCGATAACCGTTGGTGAAGCGGCCGCTTGTATTAAGGCAATAGAGTTTCTTGACAGTGAAAAGGGACTCGAACGCCTTAAATATGTGGGCAAACTGACGAAAAGATTTGAGAATGGATTAGACAAGCTTGGATTTGAATATATAAAGAGCGATCATCCAATTGTTCCGCTTATGGTCAGAGATACTGAGAAAACTACTGAAATTGTGAGTTATCTTAAAGAAAACGGCGTTTTATCAACTGGGTTGAATTTTCCCGTTGTGCCGCGCGGTGATCAGGAAATCCGTTTTCAGGTAAATGGGAATCACACCCCTTATGATATTGATTTTGTTCTAGAATTGCTTAAGAAGTATAAAGAGAATCATTGAGGCGGCCGGTAAGTTTGGGGTAAAGATTAGAAAATTACCTGCTGCTGCAAAGCATAATGGCTGCAACATTCAATATAGCAGACAGTTATGCTGTATGCTTAATGTAATTTAGAGCAACCTTTAGTTGACTGCTTGTTTAAATATTATTTTAAACTTTCCAAGTCGAGGGAAGCAGCATTCTTAGTATTAAAATAGAAACAGAGGTGGGGTACTGTTAGTAGAAACAGTACCCCACCTGTCATTACAGAAAAAAATAGATAAAATCTAATCCGGTAGAAATTGCCTGAAGTACGATTTTGCTTTATCTTAATGCCATGGATTAGTTATTCTTAAAGTTACATATGTATAGAGGAATTAATGAAGGGAGATATAATGAAAAAGCTGGGCGTATTGATTATAATTAGCATCTTATTTCTTTCGGTTTTGCCCGCAAATTCAAACTCTAATATAATAGATCCTTTCGAGATGAAAAAGATATTTGAACGATTCCCTAATGTTCAGGTCGTTCCGCTGGATAATGGCAATGCATGGGGGGTAATGCACGCCGATGTTTATGGAAAGATCTATCTTAAAAGAGCAACAGAGGGGGGTTGGAGAAGGGAATGGGAACTTACGAGCCTGGGTAGTAAAATAAGACGTTTCTTTGTTATTGATCTTGAAGGGGACGGGAAAGTCGAAATAGTTGTGGCTACGGCCGGCGGAAAGATTATTGTTTATGAAATGGAGAGTTATAATAGTATCTGGGAAAATATAGAAAGTGGTTTTAAGGAAATAAAAGCGATCGATATTGCCAATATCGATAAGGATAAACAATTTGAGATAGTGGTTTTAGCTGACAGCCATATATATATATTTGACGGGTTAAACAAGAACAGGGAATGGATGAGTGACAGAGAATTTGACGCCGAGAATTTACTTGTTGATAATGTCGACAGGGACCCGCAGTACGAGATAGTCTTAAACAGCGGTATTGTTATAGACGCGAAATTTCATAATATAGATTTAGAGTGGGGAAAATCGTTCGGTGAACGAATAATCGCATTTGACATGAATAATGACGGATACAAAGATATTATCGGAGAATTCAGCGATTATTCAATTAGAATTTTCGATGTTACAGCAAAGAGAGAAGTGTGGTAAATACCCGATAGTCCCAATAATTTGGGTTTACCTGATTAAAAACCTTGTAATTATTATGAGTCACATGGTATAATACGCGTTAATAAACCAGTACTATGATTATAACTGTAAGGAGGGGGGAAATGATAATGAAAAGACAATTCATACTGGGCTTAGCTTTACTTATATTATTTGCGGCGCCAAATGCCCAGACTACTACTATTCATGATAGCTTTGCTCTGGAAGGGTACGGTTCCTTTATGGACGATAATCCTACCTGGAGTGGAGACCTCACAGCTGGAACTCTTTCACCAGGCACATTCTGGTTAGAGATTGATGATTCAGGTTGGCCGGCTGATGATCCGGGAACACCTGAAAATGAAAGATGGGATTACATTTTCAGCAATTATTTTACGTACGATGATACAGAAGGAGCTGAATGCTGGGACGCCTTTTTCCCTAATACCGATCTCGGTGATTCGTGGATTGAATGGCGTTTTATGCTGGACAATGGAGATATAATAGGAGGTACAAGCGGGAGATTTATAGTTACTGTTCAGGATTTAAACGCGAATGGAATTATGGAAGACAGTGAATATCAGAATAAGGTTTGTTCGGGTACTCTAATCGCGTGGATCAATTTCGGTGCCGGAAGTTATTCGGGTTTCTGCGGCGATGGAAGTTTTTCCGGACAGTTGAACGTTACAGATCAATTAACAATGGAAGAAGAATTGTACGTTCCTTCTCCTTCATGGGCTACAGGGATGATGACTATGACAGATGAGGGTTGTTCTACTCCGACGGAGGAATCCTCCTGGGGGGCTATAAAGTCACTGTACAAGGAATAATTATGGTTTATGATTCTATGTTTTATTTTTTAGAGGGGAGTAAAATCTGATGAAGACAAATATAATAATAATTACATGCCTGCTCTTTGCGGCTACTCTATTGCCGGCGGGACTTTCGGCCCAGGCCTGGCCGGATTCACTTGATCTAGTATTTGGATTTGAAGGAATTGGGAATATGGTCACCATGTCACCTCCAGTATACTCAGGTGATATAACCGGCGGTTCTGCCGAATTATCAGGCGGTACATGGATGGTGGAGATAGATGATTCACAATGGCCGGATACTACCGATTATGAAACAAGATGGAATTATATCTTTGATAATTATTTCGAATACACCGGGACAGGATGGGAGGCTGTTTTTAATGGAACTAACCTTCCCGAAAAACCTCATTGGGAGATAAATACCTCAAACGGAAGCCTGTACGGCACACTTGTATTGTCAGTGGTAATGAGTGATTGTGATCTGGATGGAGTTCTTGATATAGAAGACAGACAAAGTGGAAGCTTCTCCGGAACTATGATGGTCATGAAATATGGAACTGGGTATTTCTCAAAATATTGCGGAGACGGCGCCTACAACGGTTCTTTCAGTAATTCAGATCCCGCGAATTTCGCTGATGATTTTGTCTGGGGTAACGGAGCTCTTTATTTGATTGATTGCTCAATCGGCACCGAGGAAATAACCTGGGGTGCTGTGAAATCAATGAACAGATAGGTTGATATATATTTCTTTTATCAGCCATTAAATTAAACCGATCGCTCATGTCGATTGAATGAATCTTGTGTTCTTTTCTTTCAATCAGCTGGATACTACCTGGGTTGGAATTTGATTGTTATCTTAAGCCACATTGCCTCAGGTTGACCGTTGACTAAACCGGGCGTAAAACGCATCTTTCTCGCGGCCTGAACAGCTTTCCTGTTAAAGCCCTCAGTAGATAATCCCTCCAATAATTCTACTTCCATTACTTTACCCTCTTTACTGACATAGAGATTGAGTATTACCTGTCCGTTGAAATCTTTATCTACACCTTCAGGATATTCAGGCCAGGGAATAAGGATAGGGCTTGGTTTAATTCTGGGATTAGTCTCCTTACCACTGCCGGGCTCATCCCCTTTATTTCCCTTTACAGCATTATTCAGCGAAAAATCAATAGGAGGAATATTATAGTCAAAAGCGGGAGTCTTTTCAGATTTCTTCTTGTCGATCTTAACTATAGGTTTTTTATCGGGGTTAGCCTCTTCATTATGATATGTATTGACGACTACAAAACGATCTTCTTCGAAGTATCTTTTTGAAGAAGAAGCTCCTCTACTTGATTTCCCTATATTTTTTCTTTCAAATACCTCAAGATATTCAGGCTGAAAAAAAGTAATAAAGAGGACGTGAGCGATTATTACAGTAAGAAGAATAATCAGCCAGCTTTTAAACCTTCTTCTCGGTCTCATGAATTTATATCGCTTTTTTTCAGTCATTGCTGTATTGTATAATATAATAAAGTAGAGATATCATTGTAATTGTAATCAAGGATAATATATACTTTCAACTGAAAGTCCGCAATGTTGCTTAGTTAAGGAATGGATGTATGGCAGGTATTTCGCGCGGTGATTTTACGGTCCCGAACTTTCTTACAGTTTTAAGGATAATGGCAGCTCTTTTTGCCGCTGTTTTATTTATTATGGAAAGGGAAGAGGGGATTGCTGCTTTAATGTGTATAGGAGCCGGTATTCTTGATTACTTTGATGGATGGTACGCGAGGAAATTTCATCAAAAATCAAAGCTTGGCGCTCATCTGGACCCCTTCGCTGATAAGGTTTTGATATCTGTAATATTTATTTTTATTGCCCTGGAGCTTCGCTGGCTGTGGTTTTCACTTTTCGTTTCTATAATTCTACTTAGAGAGCTGACTATTACTGCTTACCGAAGAATAATAAGAAAAAGATACGGAAGATTCATAAAAGCCAACATCTTTGGTAAAATTAAAACAACTGTGCAGTCCATTGTGGGCGACGCGATGTTGTTTTGCATTTTTGTTATTGGAGCGGATCCTTCAAGTCACAGTAAAGTGATATTTATTGCAATGTTGATTACACTTTTTGTTACAGTTGATTCAGGTTTCCGGTATATTCTTCCCAGCTGTCCGGACGGTAAGAAAAAATCGTTGACTGAAAGGATATATCAATGGATTCTTGGTTTAGGAGAGAGCAAGGTCTGAAAGTTAGATCTAATAGCTAGCGGGAGGTTATATTTTGGATTTTTATGAAACTGTGAAAAACAGGGTAAGCACAAGAAAGTACAAATCGGATCCGGTATCGGATGAAATTCTAAAGAGAATACTCGAAGCCGCCAGGCTCGCTCCATCGGGCAAGAACGGTCAGCCCTGGAGGTTTATAATTGTAAGAGATGATGAGGCTAGAAAGAAACTTGTTGAAGCCTGCAAAGGCCAAAGGTTCATATACGAAGCTCCCGTAACAGTCGTAGCCTGCGGTTATGAAAGCAAAGCTTATAATAAGATGGGAGGCTACTGGAACAGTCTGCCTGTCGATATCGGCATATCCTTAGAACACTTAATGCTTGCCGCTGAAGTTGAGGGTCTCGGAACATGCTGGATAGGGGCTTTTATAGAGGAAGATGTAAGAGACTTGCTTGATATACCTGAAGAAGTAAAAATTGTCGCGCTTACACCTCTTGGATATCCTGATTGCGAAAAAAGCTTTAACTCCAGAAAAAGCCTGGATGAAATTGTGATGTATGATAAGTGGCAGGATGAATAACTTAAATCCAGCTATTCACCATATATGAATATCTGATCAAAATGAGATTGTCAAATGACCGTTTGTTCTGTTATGTAATCTAATTGGTATTTTTTTTGCACCTATTCTGAATAACTACTGTAAAATCAAGTAAAACGAAAGATTCAAATGATTGATAAATCTGTTAAATCGGTTCCCGAAGGTTTACGCAAGCTCGAACAGTTTGTGTTTGGAATATCAGATCTTCTTTTTCAGGTCAGATTATATCCGCCCGGTCATGATTTCACCCAGAAACTATACAGAAAGATGCATCTGAATTTACAAGCCATTATTGGAAGAAGTCCCAATATAGTATTCAGAGTTATAGGTGGTTCAATATACTATATGAATTTCAGAATTGATGTTGAGAAAAGATATTGTAAAGGGATCAATTTATTCAGAGAAGCGATTGAAAAGATGTCGATCCGTGAGATTGAGATCAAAGCTGATATAGAGAAAGGAGAGATAAAGGCGTTCTTGGAAATCTGTCTAGCGGCTGTGGAAAGAGATAAATACGCGGATTTAGGCAGTAAATGGAGGGCCATACGCAATATTAAAATAAGAAACATAAATAAGAAGAGAGTCATTGTGCCTGATAAAACTGTATCATACGCCTATTTTGGAAAGATGGATGCGGATGACTGTAATACGGGAGTTGAGGTAAAGGGTAAGATAGGAGAAGTTCTAACTAAATTGAATAAATTGGAATCATCCCAGAGAAGGGTAGCAGGAAAGAAAGTATTGGAACTTATAAGCGAGTTCGACAAAGATTATTATGCTATTCTTCTACTTAAATCTCTTAAATCCTTCGATACTTACACATTTAATCATTCTGTGAATGTAGCTGTTATTTCAGCAGCGATTGCTTCGCGGGCAGGGTATTCTGAAGATGTGATCAGCACTATAGGACTCGCCGGTTTGCTGCACGATGTAGGGAAGCTGTGTATCCCAAGAGATATTCTTCACAAACCCGGAGGATTGACGCCTACAGAGTGGCTGTATGTGAAGAGGCATCCGGCTGAAGGAGCCAAAATATTAAGAGAAGAAGGCGGTTGTTCGTATGTTCAGAGGGTGGCTTATGAACATCACATCGGCTACAATATGAGCGGTTATCCAAATGTAGGGAAAAATCGGAAACTACTGGATGCTTCTTTCATAGTGCAAATAGCTGATACATATGACGCGCTAACCACTAAAAGGCCCTATAGAAAACAATTGAATCCCTTCGAGGCAGTTAGATCCATGCAGAATATGCGGGGAGAACAGTTCCATCCTCATTTTATGGATCTATTTATGACTGTACTTGGAAATTTGCCGATTGGAAAACTAGTCCAACTTGATAATGATGAGACGGCGGTTATTGTAGATACAGATGACGGTACCGGTAATTTCCCGAGCGTTCGAGTTATTAGGGATTCAAACGGATTTGAAGTAAGTAAAAATACTTTAATCGATTTAAACGAAAAAAACCCGAACACGGGAAAATACTCCCGATCGATAAAGAATGTCTTAGATACCCCTTTCAGGGATATAGATATAGGTAAATACACACATGGGAAAAAATCATATCAGCCTTAATATAAAAGGCTAAAAGATTTTTCGATGTGCGGAGTTGTCGAACAAATTATTTTCTATATCTTATTCGGTAATCCTATCTGTTCTATCCGGCCGAAGATAGAGCAGGTGAACGCAATATCTTCAAGGGTTGTATGGATGATCAATTCAATCGATTTTGATTTATGAACCGGGCTGCCTGATGTTCTGGCAATATAACTAGCGCCGTCGGTGGCAACGCACCAGCCCATAGGCGCGTATACGTCTTGTATAGATTCATCGGCATCGATTATTTTAACTCCGTAAATATCATCACCGTAAGAAGTTATGTTAATTTTTACTAAAAAATTACCATTTTCCATCGGAGTAACCGATTTATTTACCATATAGGGGCTGGAAAAGGCGGGGGGGCTGAGCAGAGTCCCCATACTCACAATTAGAAATACCGAAACCAAGAATTTAACATAGCGCAGATTCATGCTGTTTCTCCTGTCATAGGTGTAGTAGCAAGTTGATTTAGGTTCAGTGCATATACGTTTAGTAGTTTATGCACTTTTATTATACCATAAAACAGGTGGTTTTGTCGAGGGTGTATGAAATTGGGGAAACTACAATGAATTAAATATCAATTGAATAAAAATGAGGATTGATTTAATATAACTTTTTAAGGGTTTATTTAAAGTGAGATAATAAGGCGGGGTGTAGATAAATAAAACAGGCTATCTTTTAACTTAAGTTATTATAGAGTGTTTATTGGAGCAAACCGTGAAAAGTACTGTTTTAATCGTTGATGATGAAGTTCATCTGGTGAAAATTCTGCGTTTTACTCTCGAGCATGAAGGATACAATGTAATATCTGCTTTTGACGGCAGGGAAGCCGTTGACAAAATAGAATCGGAGAGGCCGGATATTATCATACTTGATCTTATGCTTCCCGGTATTGATGGCTACAAGGTATGCAATAAGGTAAAGGAGAACGAAGAGCTTAAGGAAATCCCAGTGATCATACTATCTGCGAGGAATTTTGAGAGTGAGAATATTGAAGAGAAGATTATGGCTGACGCGTTAATGAAAAAACCTTTTAATACTCAAGAGCTTTTAAAAGTTATAGATGACCTTATCCATTAATATGGAATTAATTCCGCTGGAGCTATCTGTTAACTGGATATTTTATTAGGGTTGCAGTAATGTCCTGTCTGATTTATTCTAGCTGGCCCCGCCTTGTTTTCTTTTAACTTCCTTTTTTCCTCTGAGGTAATTTCTTTTACGGTTGATTAAATTATTTATAGAAGTTTCAAGATTAATATAATCTTTAGACTCAAGGTATCCGTTTATCTCTTCAAGCTTCTCCAGTTCTCCTGATTCCCTCTCTTCTATCTTCGACAGCATAGATCTGAAGGAAGATTCAGTTCCCCTGAAAGGGCCTTTCGTGTTCAAATCACTTTTACTTGGGAGAGGGCCGTCGGCAATTTCTGTCATCTTTCTCCGAATTAGAATCAGGGTATTGAAGAACCTTGCCATTGTAATACGATTAAAAATGTAGAGAGAAAGGAGAATAATTCCTATCACACCGAAGGTATTGAAGAGAAGAAGGTTTTTGAGTTTTGAAACGATTGGTAAAAGTTCGGGCACCTGCCTTGCCATTGCGGATCCTGTTGCTATAAAAGCGAAATAAAAGGAAACCCCGAAAGCCACGGCAACAACGACAGTACTTGATGTAATCAAGAGAAGCACTCTCTTTTTAAGTTCCCCCACAGTTTCATCCGCAAATTCTTTGTCTGATTTTGAGCTTTGATATCCAGTCATGGCAGTTTTCCCTTCATTAACATGAGATTACGATATAGGCGCATTAAACATTTATAACAATAATTGTGCCATTATTTCTATGATTTGTGGTTTTGGAAGAAATCAAGGGCGGATTCAAATTCTTCAGTGTCTATAACAGTGTTTTTGCATGGGCCTTCAGGACGTTTGTTTGGTATGCCTATAACCGGAATTTTCGGAGCTATTTCCCGAATTCCTGATAGCAAGTCTCTTTCACAAGCTACAGCGACAATTGCCCTGGGAGATGTATCCGCGACCTGCTTCCTGGCAATGTTTCCTCCGGGAGCAATTTGATAAACTACATCCTGGAATTTCCCGCATATTCTCTTGATCTCTTTCAGCAGATCTTTTTGCAGACACCTCGGCAGCAGAGCGAGAACCGGGCCTTCTTTTCGCGGAAGGTTAACGAGACTGTTATTTACCAGGATGAAGGAATGGCTTATTCTGTCTCTCGATATACCGAAAAGAGCCGCAAGTTTAGAAACATAAGGAAGAAGGAAGAAAAAGAGTTTACTATTATCAAGGCAAGCCTTTACGTAAAATCTTTTGAGGAAAATATTCAATAACAAGAAGATATACCATAAGAAAAGCGCTGCCCCAGCTGCTAATATCGATATTATAAGGATAGTTACCCAGAGTTTGCCAAAGAGTTCAAATCGGGGCAGTGTGAGGTAAAGAAAAAGGAGACCCAGAATTATCAAACCGAAAAGCACTGCCAGTGATAAAAGTAGAAAGGTCTTCCTGCTCTCTTTAATTTCTGTTTCTAGAATTTCGCCCTGCCAGTTAATCCATTCATCTCCGAGCATTCGTTTTTTTTTATCAGGGGCAGCTTTTGATTTATCTTTATCAGGCATTTTGGCAATTAACTAAGAGAATGAAAGTTCATTTATACTTTTATCGAATACATCTTTGAATTTACATGAAGAGAGTTTAATATTCAATAATAATCATACTGCGGTCTTTTAAGCTTAAGAAAGAGTCGAGGTTATTTTGCGAAAGGAAAATATAAGGACAAAATTTGTTCTGCTGATCGGGATTATTTCAATTTCCTTCGCGGCCACATTTGTAAAGCTGGCTGACGCTCCATCTTCCGTAATTGCCTCTTTAAGGCTCTTATTTTCATCTGTTATACTTATTCCGTGCATATTTTTCTCGAGCAGTTTAAGGGCTGAATTCAGGAAATTCTCCTCTAAGGATATTTTATTATTATTATTGTCCGGCTTTTTCCTTTCCCTGCATTTCCTTTTGTGGATAACTTCTCTATATTTTACGGGTATAACTAATAGCGTTGTTCTAGTTACAACTTCACCTATATTCATTACACTTTTTTCGTCTTTTGTTTTCAAGGATGTAATTAGCAGGAGTTTTTGGGTCGGTTTGATCTTGGCTCTGGCAGGTTGCCTTGTACTTGGCGGGAACGATATAATAGGCAGTATTGAAATGTTGAAGGGTGACATGCTGGCTATATCAGGCGCGATATCGATCGCCGGATATTTTATTGTGGGGAGCATTTTGAGAAAGAAAATGTCTCTTCTTGCCTATATAATTCCAGTTTATATAACAGCTGCTGCATTTCTTACAATTACGTTACCCCTTTCAGGAAATTCACTGAGCGGATATTCCCCTGAGACTTATTTCTATTGTTTATTGATGGCGGTAATTTGTCAGATAGTAGGACATTCTTCATTCAATTGGGCTTTAAAGAGGTTAAAAGCGTCTATGGCCACAATGGCAATTATCGGCGAGCCTGTGGGGGCAGCTCTTCTGGCATTCTTGATTCTCGGGGATATACCTTCTATAATGACGGTCCTCGGCAGCCTTGTAATACTGACCGGCATATCGATTATTCTTCTCAATAACCCTATAAGGCCGGAGGCTTCAGATATTAAATCTGAATCTTAATTCGGCAGAGAAACTAGTTGATCAATAAGATAATAGAATATCAGGCGGAAAGTTTATTTCAGTTCATTGATTAAATCCTTAGCCATAATAATATATTTTTCATCACCATCCCAATTCTCAATAAACTTATTGAATGTTTTCTCCGCAAGCTTATTGTTGCCGGTTTTCATGTAAGCTCGGCCAAGATAATAAAGAAATCTGCCCGGACTATCCATTCTACTCACGGCGACTTCAAATTTTTTAAGGGCTTTCTCGTTTCTGCCGCTTTTCAAAAGTAAGATTCCGAAATTGCCTAAGATCTCATTGTTGTCTGGAGCTAAATTTTGGGCTTTAGAATATGCCTTTATCGCTTCAGCCCACCTAGACATTGCTCCGTAAACTTCTCCCATCCCCGCCCAGGCAGAGCTTTCCTTCTTATCTTTAAAGATAGACAGGTTGAAATAGTTTTTCGCGTCATTATAACGTTTCAGTTTTAGGGCTGATTTTCCAAGGTAAAGAAACATTTCAGAGTTTGTTTCTCCAATGTATCTTGCTTCAGAAAGTGTTTCTATGGCTTCCCTATACATCTGTCTTTTATACATGATTTTTCCAAGTAAAGTGAGTAAATCGATATTGTCGCTGTTGCGAAATTGTATTATTTGCATGTATGCCTGTTCATATTGGCCTTCGCGAAATAGAACGTCGGCAAAAAGGATATTTGCTTTTATATTACCGGGGGAAAGTCCCAAGGCAAGAGAAGCGTATTTTTCCGCTGTATTTATATTGTTATTGGAGAGAGCACATTCTGCAATGCCGAGATACGGCGGCAAATAATTGGTTTTTAATCTAATGCTGAATTTGTAGCTGGCTTTTGCCTCTATGCACTTATTCTGGCTTTGGAGTGAAAGTCCGAGTTTATAATGTGATATATGATCATTCCTGTCCAAATCGAGTGTCTTTCGAAAGTTCTTTTCGGCTTCTATAAAATTATGAGTCGCGAGGTACGCGTTTCCGAGGTTGAAATATATATCCGGGTCGTTCTTTCGATACTTCAGGGATTTATTCCATAGAAAAATCGCTTTTTCCATTTTATTATCAGCCGCCGCGTTTACGCCTTGATTGTAATAATTAACAGCTTTGTCCGAACATGAAAAAAAGATCGCGATGATTAATAAATGGATTGAAAATCGTAACGCGGATTTCATCATAACCCCCTTTTAAATATTCACCTCTTTTCTGATTATAAACAAAAACAATTGGGAATGCACTCAATTATTCTTATATCCATTCTTTAAATAATTTCTGATTATTGGAGGGAATCCCTTATCGGCTTTGATATTTAGAGTAGGTCAAGTTTTCTGTTGACTTCAATCAAGATTGTGGCTTAACCTGAATATTCATGATTGAATATCCAGTTAGAATATGCTTTGTTGACGGCAGCAAACATATTGTCATGAAAAGTTAGTTTTCTCAATTCAATTTGTTTTTGATTAAGTTAATGGAAAGAAGGTGATTGGAATGAAGGTTCAGGTAGGCGACAAAGAATACTCCTGGTCTGGCGGAAAGATAAGAAATATTATCGCAGCTGTTATAGTGATTATTCTTGTTGCGTCCGGGTTTTATTCTATAGACGCTGATGAAACCGGGGTTGTAATGAGATTCGGAAAATTTGTTCGCCAAACACAACCGGGGCTTCATATTAAAATTCCTCTCGGTGTTGAGTCAGTAACGAAAATTAAGGTAAAAAAAGTTTTCAAACAGGAGTTTGGGTTCAGAACTCTTCAGGCATCCGTTCGTACGAGATACAGTTCAAGGACTTATACGGACGAATCTATTATGCTTACAGGAGATCTAAATGTCGCTGAAGTTGAATGGATCGTTCAATACAGGATTGAGGATGCTTACAATTACATTTTTAAGATCAAGGATACAGAAGAGACATTGAGAACGATGTCAGAAGCTGTTACCAGAAAAGTGGTGGGCGACAGAACTGTAACCGGGGTGCTTACAAAGGAAAGAGTTGAGATAGCCCAGGAAGTACAGGATGAACTTCAGGGTCTGCTGGATTATTTTGAAGCGGGAATTCATATCGTCACTGTCAAGTTTCAGGATGTCAACCCCCCTGAACCTGTAAGACCGGCTTTCAACGATGTGAACAGCGCCAAACAGGATAAATCGAAAATGATCAATCAAGGCTGGGAGTCATATAACAACAGGATACCTCGAGCGAAGGGAGAAGCAGAGCAGCTCATCTCAGAAGCCAAGGGGTATGCTCTTAAAAGAGTAAACAGGGCCAAAGGGGATGTCGCTCTTTTCAACAATGTTTATCGTGAATACAGGAAAGCGCCCAGTGTTACAAGACGCCGTCTTTATCTTGAGGCGATGAACGAAGTTCTTCCCAAAGTTGAACAGATATTTATTATCGATGAAGAACAGGAAGGAATCTTGCCCCATCTAGATCTGGGAGGAAATATCAAAGGAGGTGAAGGGCGATGAAAAAGAATACAATTATTTTAACAGTCATAGCAGCCATAGTTGTTCTCATCATCCTCAACAGCACGCTTTACACGGTAAATGAATTTGAACAAGGTATTATTACACAGTTCGGTGACCCGGTAGGAGGAGCGATCACTGAATCCGGATTGCACATGAAGACACCGTTTATTCAGAAGTTCCACAGGTTTGAGAAGAGGATTTTGATTTGGGATGGTGACGAAAACCAGATTCCAACATCAGACAAAAAGTATATTCGGCTTAATACAACAGCCAGATGGAAGATTGTCGATCCGTTAAAGTTCTATCAGTCTGTGGGGAATGAAAGGGGTGTGCAATCCAGGCTTGACGATATAATCGATTCAGCTGCGAGGGATGTAGTTTCAGCCCATAATTTATTTGAAATTGTAAGGAATTCTAACAAAGTGTTAGATAGACAGGAAGAAAACTTGATAGCTCAGACCAGTAAGTTGGAGAGGGTATCTCTCGGAAGAGACAGCCTCAAAGTGATGATGATGGAGAAGGCATCCGAACTTGTTCCTCAATATGGTATTGAATTGATCGATGTTCAGATCAAGAGGCTTAATTATGTTCAGGAAGTGCGTCAGAAAGTATATGAAAGGATGATTTCCGAAAGGCAGAAGATAGCCGCCATGTACCGTTCAGAGGGTAAGGGTGAAAAAGCCTCTATTGACGGACAACGAGAAAGGGAATTACAACGTATTCAGTCGGAAGCCTATAAGGAAGCTCAAGATATCAAGGGTAAAGCGGACGCCGAGGCTACAAAGATTTATGCCGAATCTTACGGTAAGAACCCTGAATTCTATTCTTTTCTCAAAACACTTGAAATTTACAGAAACACCATAGGTGAGAATTCCAGGGCTATTCTTACAACTAATAGTGACATCTACAAATACCTGAAGAAGAGCAGAGTGAGATAAAATTTGTTTTAAATAAAGAACTTTTTCAGTCTATCCGTTTGATATTGATATACACCGTCGCGTAAGGCAGTCGGTGTATATCAATATTGTAGAGGGTCTCTGATTTATGGGATATAATTTTTTACCCGCCGCGCAAAGAATTTAAACAAATATTTATCGCAATATAGGTCTGTTTTTTATAGATTATAATAGCCGTTAATATGAAAGAGACCTGAAAATGGGAGAATGGATGCGAAAAACGAATAAGAGGTTCTGTATGAAGATACAATATTTAATATCTGTTTTCCTGATCGTTTCTTTCTTGCCAAGCGCTTTTCTCTATGCCTCGGACAGTTCTGATCTTGACTGGTATACGATCGAAACAGAGCATTTCGAAATACATTACCATAAGGGAGAAGAACAAAGCGCCGCCAGAGTGGCATTGATAGCGGAAGAGATTTACGACCCAATTACTGATTATTATGATTATAAAATCGACAAAGTTCATATTAATCTGAAAGACATATCTGACAGACCCGGAGGGGCGGCCTATTATTATCAGAATAGGATAAGTATAGATGTTTCAGAGTTTGAGTTTACTTTGAGGGGAACGGCAAACTGGCTCAGAAATGTTACTACGCATGAATTTACACACATGGTATCGATTCAGAAGAGTATGAAAATGCCCAGAAGCGTCCCTTCCGTATATTTCCAGGTCGTTAATTTTGAGAATGAAAAGAGGCCGGATGTTATTACCGGATATCCGAATTTATTCATTAATCTTCCATTTGCCGGTGAAGTTTTGCCAAATTGGTTCGCCGAGGGGGTCGCTCAGTCTCAAGTTACTCTTGCCCGTAATGATATCTGGGATTCTCACAGGGATATGATTTTAAGGGTAGCAGCTCTTAATGACCAGCTTCTAACTATCGATGAAATGGGAGTCTTCGGAAAGAATTCTCTTAATTCCGAATTACTTTACAATCAGGGATTCTCGCTCGTCAATTTTATCGCCGGGAAATACGGAAGAGGGAAAATTCACGAATTAACAGAAGAGCAGTCCCGAATTTACAGAATGACATTTGACGGAGCGTGTAGAAGTGTGCTTGGAATATCGGAGGATAAGCTATACGAAATGTGGGAGAGAGATATTATAAAGAAGTACACAAACGTAAAAAATGAAATTGATAGAACCGGAAGCGAAGGAGAGCAAATAGCCGGCGAAGGATTTCTTAATATGTATCCAGTCTCGGATAATAACGGCGGTGTATATTTTCTTTCCAACATGGGGCGTGATTATTCAAGCTTGGATCTTGTACATATGGATCAGTCAGGTGATATTTCTGTGATAACAGAGGGAGTTACATCCAGATTTTCCATGTCAGGTAGCGGTAAACGACTATCTTATTCAAAGATGACATCAGATAATGATAAGGGTTATGAGTATAATGATCTTTTTATTTACAATATAGAAACATCCAGCGAAACAAGAGTTACAAAATCATTAAGAACAACAGATCCGGAATGGTCTCCGGATGATAAATATATAGCTGCCGTCCTGACCTCGGATTGCTCAGAGAATATAGGGGTTTTCGATGTTGAAAAAGGAGAAGCCAGAGAATTATTTCCCGCAGCTGCAGGTGTGCAGTACTACGATCTGTCATGGGGCAAGAATGGGATATTGGCTTCAAGATTCGACTGTGCCAGCAGGGATATAGTATTGTTCGATCCCGAAAATGGAAGGATGGAAGAAATTGTCGAAAGCTTAGCTGATGAGAGGGATCCTGTGTGGGACAGGAAGGATGAAGGGTTTTTCTATTCGAGTGACAGAACAGGGATATTTAATATTTACTATCATAGCGGCGGGGAATGCCCGGATAAACTTGTAACCAGTGTTCTTGGTGGAGCGTTCGCGCCCGCTGTGGCGGGAGATGCTATTATATACCACAGTTATGAGAAGGAAGGCTATAAGATAAGTAAGATTACGGATTGGAAATCTTCTGATATAAACCGAGGAGAATGCCTCGTGGATTCAACACTTATAAACAATAGAAAAAGGTTTATATCTGACAGAGAGAAGAAAGATCGTGATAAATTTGCTGAACGAAGAAAAGATATATTAGATATCATTGAGACAAACAAAAATACCGGATCTACTTTTGGAACTGAGTACACTCAGCTTTATTTATTCCCGCGTATTATGATTTATGAGAAGAAACCCAGAATTGGGCTCACGTTACAGTATAACGATATTCTTGACAGGCAGTCTCTGCTGGCTTCTGGCTCTATTAATGGAGATGGTGAATACGATCTGGCGCTGGGATTTGAACTCCGGACAAGACGCCTTTTCCCTACCTTTCGCTTTGAATTATACAGAAGCAGGAAATATTACAATTATTTTAATCCCAATGAAGGCGGTAATGTGGATGTCAGGTACGATCTCTGGGATGCCTTTTTTACATTGAGTTATGAGTTGTCAGAGACAACCCTTTTTAACAGGAATGAACTTATGCTCCGTTATAATTACGGTGAGTACGGACTGAATATAAATGCCTGGGGAAAGTATTCATATGAAATGGGCTGGGCTTATTATAAGGGAAGCGAGATTTCTCTGCTCTTCTCTTTTTCAGATATAAAACCGGCTGTGAACGCCGAAATTAATCCAAGAAAGGGAAGGAAATTACTGGTTGAAGCTACAATGGCTTATGATAAACTCTTCGCGGGTGAATTCGACTATATGTTCATGCCTGATTATGCTGATAATAATTTCGGAAGGTATATTCTGACTTATGAAGAATTTTTGCCTGTCCCGCTTTTTGAAAGCGCGATTTCTTTCTATGCGAAAACAGGCGCGGTAGACAACAATGTTGATGATTTTTTTGACCTTTACCTTGGAAGCAGAGACGGACTCAGAGGATATTCATATTACAGTATTGGCGGAAAAAAGATGGCGATGGGAAGGATTACATACCGTTTTCCGTTGATCAGAAATATTAACAGACAATTCTTCTTTACATACCTCGGATCTATTTACGGGGGAGTTTTCGCGGAAGCGGGTAAAGCTTGGAACGATGATAAGGTGAATTTAGATGATTACAAAACTGACGCGGGCGTTGAATTGAGAGTAAAGGGCTTTAATTTCTATAATTATCCTCTCGCCGCTTCATTCGAGGCCGCTTATGGGTTTGATGATATTAAATACCAGGATCCATTCACAGAAACTGTCACATTTTACGAGGGTAATTCCTGGAAGTTTTACGGTTCTATCTCTTACGGTTTCTAGGAGGAGTTATTAAAGATTATGGAAGTTAAAATCGCGGGGTACAATATTGATTCTACTCTTATAGATGATGCCAGCGGCAGAAGCGATTCTTTTACTCCGGAGATTATTTCAGCGTCTTACGCGAGGATAAGCCGGGACCCGAGAAATATAAACCTGCTAAGAAGAGAAGCCAGAGAAGCTGTCAAGAAAGCAAGGGCTTCAAATGAAAAGATCGTTTTTGGACTCGGACACTCTTCTGTCGCGGAACACGCGGTTTTTAATTTCGATATTATGGATATATCCCGTCTTGCCGTTGAACAACTCGAGAGCTTCAGGCTTGCCTCTTTCACGGAAAAATCTCAACGCTATATTAAGATTAGAAAGGATATTTTTATTCCTGAAGAGATTAAAGCCTGCGGACTGGAGGAACAATTCAAAGAAGTTATGGTATACCTTTCTGATAAATATGATCAGTTATATTCTAAGATGCTAGGGAACGGAGTAAATAAATATGTTGCCAGAGAAGATGCGAGATACTTGCTGCCGCTTGCCGTAAAAACCCAACTTGGAATGACGGTAAACGCCAGAGAACTTGAATATATGATAAGCAGGCTTGCTTCTCACAAGCTTTCGGAATTAAATGAACTTGCTGAAAAGCTATGTGATATAGCCAAAAAAATCGCTCCATCTCTGGTACGCTATCCCGAAGCAGTCGATTATTTTTCAAACAAATTCAGAACCAGAAGTAATATTGAGGAAAATTCAAGGGGTTTCTCCCGCAGCGGCCTGGAGGAAGTCAAGCTGATTTCTGACACTAAGGACTGCGACAATATTCTTGTCGCGGCGCTGCTTTTTTCTTCGACTGATATTGGAGCCTCAGAAGCCAGAAAAAAGGCTGCGGGCATGAGTGAAGAAGAGCAAGCCTTCATTATCAAGAGTACGATGGAAAATATGCAGCCTCATGATTCTGTCTGGCGAGAATTCGAGCATGTACATCTGTTGTTTGAGGTTATTGTTTCAGCATCGTGTTTCGCTCAGCTCAAGAGGCATAGGATGGCCACTGTTACCCCGCAACCTTATTGCAGATCACTTGGTGTAAAGATCCCTGAATCGGTTAAGAGATCCGGTGCTTCAGAAGAATTCATGAAAGCTGCAGAAATGTCCGGTGAGCTCTACGATAGAATAAAAGATAAGATGACTTTTGCGGCGGATTACGCTTCTCTCAACTCCAGCAGACGAAGGGTTCTTTTTGATGTAAACCTGCGAGAGCTCTATAATTTCTCGAGATTGAGGAGTGACAAGCACGCGCAGTGGGAGATCAGAGCACTGTCTGAGAAAATGTGCGAAATATCTAAAAGAGGGCTAAAAGCCGGCGGCATGCTTCTAGGCGGCAAAGACGATTTCTCTGATATGATGAAAAAGCTGTACTGATAAGTTCTGGTGACTGTGGATTACTGAGAGGGGCAGGGCATATATATAATGAGAGATTCACGGTCTCTTGCAGAAATAATAAAGGGATGTCCGCCCAACACAGAAATCAGGACATTCCCCGAGAATCAGGGCAATATTTTAGTAACGGCATAACTATCGAGTAATTACCCATATTGATAAGTGGAATTGATGTTTAGTTTCTATCCGGCTATTGGTATTGTCAAAAACGCCGTCTATTTCCCCTGCGAGGAAATAGCGCCTCCCGCTCTCAGGCTCGCTCTTCCCCATTTCCTTGTGGAAATCAAGAATCCATGCCCGCTCGTCTTCCGAGAGGGTTTTGAAATACCAATAGCCGGATATACAAAGGAATGTTAAAAATTGGGGAACCTCCACATACGGAAATAGCTTGACAGGTAATTTATTTAATGTCTATTGTGCAAGGAACCAGTGTAACGCGCGTTTTTAGAAAGTGTTATAACAGAGTAGCATGGGGGTCTGGCACATCTCTTTAAAAGGAGGCTGATATGAAGAACGTTATATCTGTTCTGATGTGCTTTGCGATATTGTTTGTAGGGTGTGGTTCAGAGGCGCCTGATAAAAGCACTATGGGCAAAGACAGCGGTGATCTTCCGGACTGGGTCTTAAATCCGAAGCAGGTTGATTCAGAGAAAACTATTTACGGCGTTGGGATTGTTTCAGGGGTTAAGAACAAAGCGCTTGCTATAAAGACAGCAGAGAACAGAGCTATATCAAGTATTGCGCGTGTATTCAGAGTGGAAGTTGAAGCTATGATGGAAGATTACGCTTCGTCGACCCTTTCGGGTGATTTGAATTCCAGTGAAGAGCAGGATATCACTAATGTTCAAAGAACGTTAATCGACCAGTCCCTCAGCGGTGTTGTCGTCGAAAACAGGTTCGTGGATGAAGACGGAAGTGTTTATGTCAGGGCAAAACTCGATTTTGAAACATTCGAGAAAAATCTTGAAAAACTCAACACAATCGATTTGAAGATGAAGGAATATGTAAAGAGTAATGCGGAGGAAGCTTTCGGACGACTCGACGTCCAAATAGAGAAGGGGGATTGATCAAAAAAAGGAGAAAGAATGAAGTATAAATTATTCTATCTGATGCTGTGTATGGTCATGCTTTTTTCTCTCGGCTGTGGCGGTCCATCGGTTAATGTTACAAGAACCGAAGCGGATACTGTTACAGACCTGAGTGGTGACTGGAACGACACCGATTCAAGAATGGTTTCTGAAGAGATGATACCTGATTGTCTTTCGAGGCCCTGGCTTGGTGATTTCACTTCAGAAAATATGAAAAAGCCTGTTGTGATAGTTGGTTACATAAGGAATAAAACAGATGAGCATATCGCCACGGAAACTTTCGTTAATGACCTTGAGCGAGAATTAGTTAACAGCGGTAAGGTTTCTTTTGTGGCTGAAAAGGAGATCAGAGAAGCACTCAGGGATGAAAAATACGATCAGTCGATGAACGCTTCTGCCGAAACTATGAAAGAAATGGGAAGAGAATTAGGAGCTGACTTTATGTTATTCGGTTCAATTAATTCCATTACTGATCAAATAGAAGGCAAGAAGGCTAAATTTTACCAGATTGATCTTGAACTTATTGATATTGAAACGAATGAAAAGGTTTGGTTGGGACAGAAGAAAATCAAGAAGATTGTAGAAAGGGATAAATACAGGTTTTAGACAACTTAATTTTGTTCAGCCAGCAGTATAAAATGAAGCTGTTTTACAAGTATCTGATAGCTTTCTCATTTGTAACATTCGTGTTCCTTGGATGCGCCTCTACACTCGAGAAAGAGATGGAAGTAGACTCATTTCTTCCCCGCGGCGATTACTCAAGTGCTATAAAGGAACTTTCATCTAATATCGAAGTTTTCGGTACCAAAAACAGACTCCTTTATTTGTTGAACGCGGGAGTCATTCACTTCTACTCGGATAATTTCGCTGAAAGTAACAATTACTTCTCTGAGGCGAATAAACTATCCGAAATATTATATACTAAAAGTGTTTCAAACGAAGCTGCCGGTTTGATGAATCCGAACTTAATTCCGTATAATGGTGAGGATTATGAGAATGTTATGATAAATGTTTTTACGGCTTTTAATTATATTAAACTTGGAATGATAGAAGAGGCGGGTGTGGAAGCAAGAATAATAAATTCGAAGCTGAAATTACTTACACAGAAATACGAATCGGAGAATAAATATAAGAATGATGCTCTGGGCAGATATCTCAGCGGAATCATTTATGAAACCCGCGGTGATATAAACAACGCTTATATTTCATATAAGAAGGCGTATGAGGCCTATGTCGATTATAAGAAGATGTTTGAATTCAAAATACCCGGGCAGATCGAAATTGATATACTCCGTTTGGCCGAGCGTCTTGGATTTAGCGAGCAGTTCAAAACTTACAGCAAAAGGTTTAATGCCGATTCAATAAAGATAGAAAATGGAAATAGTGAAATCATTGTGTTTGCTATGACAGGGCTATGCCCATATAAGAAAGAATTCGAGACTAAGTTCTCGCGTGCTGATAAAGAAGGTAAAACTCATACATTTCAGCTTCTCATTCCGAAACTTATTGAAAGGGGGAGCGCGGTCGGGAATGTGACTGTCAAGTGTGAAAATGATTCGGCGAGCATTGTAAGAAATGCGCAGATCATTGAGAATATTTCAAAAATAGCTATAAAAAATATGTCTGATAAGATGCCTCAAATTCTGATTAAGGCCTGGCTTAGGGCTTTTACCAAAAAGAAAGCTTCTGATAAAATGAAAGAAAAAGTTGATACAGGAAATGTACTTGGTAATTTGCTCGTCGGAGCAGTTACTGACGGTGTCGCTGAAGAGTTGACTCACGCTGATATAAGATGTTGGAGAACACTTCCGTCCAGGATCTATTTTAGAAGAATTCAGGTTAACCCCGGGAGTTATGATCTAGAAGTTGAACTCAGGGATAAATACGGGGACTGTCTTGAAAAGATAACAAGGAAAGGGATAGTGGTTGAAAATGAAAGAAAGTATTTTGTCTTCGTTGAAAGGTTTATTTAGTATACCGATTTTATCGTTTATTCTGCTGACAATATATTTCAGTTCTTGTTCAGGTGTTAACGCTGATAATATTAAATGGGTAGATAAAATAGATGTCTACTATCCGGAGAAAGTGTATTTGACGGGGTTGGGGATTGGTGATACCAAAGAAAAAGCAGATAACAGAGCATTTCAGAATATTTCCAAATCTATCAAATTACATGTACGAAGCGATGAACTATCAAAACGGGAATATCAGCAATCAGGAAACCGAAAGAGTAAGTCGACTTTCAGCTATGAAGAGAAGATCAGGGTAGAGACAGAAACTGTACTGGAGAACGCTTCTATCGTAAAGCACGGATATGATGAATCCAAAGAAATGTACTATTCCCTGGCGGCTTTGAGAAAAGATAAATATTCAGACATTCTTTCAAGCAAAATCGAAGAATCTCAGAAGAGAGGGGCCAAGCTTTTGGCCGCTATTGAGAAAGAAGAGTCTAAGGTCATCAAACTTGGAAATATGTTCGATTTAGAAAGAGAAATAGAATTCCAACGAAACGCATTTGCCGTCTTGCGGGTGGTTTCAGATAATTATTCCAAGTATAAACCCCGGCCGGATCCTCTTCAGGTTGATAAAATGATCAACGATTTTCTGTTAAACAAATTTGTTTTTTCTCTGAGGGTAAAAGGTGATATGACAGAAGAAATAAACAGCATCTTAAGTGATGTCTTGACGAGAGAGGGTTATTATATTTCCGGTCAAAGAGGGAAAAGTTCTGATGTTGTGATAGACGGGAACATGAAAATAAGAAGGATGCCGGGGAGTGGAAAAAGATGGGTGCTTTTGAGCTGGAAATTTGATCTGAGTTTCACCGACAGCAGAAGCGGAGAAATTATCTTAAGCTACAGCATGCAGGACAGGCAGCAACAGCCGTCTGTCGAGATGGCAAGAGAAAGGATACTTTATCATTTCAGGGAAGATTACGCGGAGGATGTAATCTCCAGGTTCGAGCAGAAACTTCACGGGTATGTAAACAGAGGAAAATAGAATAACTTCCGTTCACTTTTAAACGGCAATATGACAGTTAACAGGACATTCCCCAAAAATCATGGCAATATTTTAGTAACGGCATAACTATCAAGTGATTACCCATATTGATAAGTGGAATTGATATTTAGTTTCTATCCGGCTATTGGTATTATCAAAAACGCCGTCTATTTCCCCTGCGAGGAAATAGCGTCTCCCGCTCTCAGACTCGCTCTTTCCCATTTCCTTGGGGGAAATGGGAAAACCATGCCCGCTCGTCTTCCGAGAGGGTTTTGAAATACCAATAGCCGGATATACAAAGGAATGTAATAAATTGGGGAAACTCCAAGACAGTTAATAATTGCTGTATTTCCGTCAGCAGAGTATCATAATTGAGTGAATAGATTGGAATATTGGTGCCGGAGGCGGGAGTTGAACCCGCATGAAGCCAGGCTTCGGGGGATTTTGAGTCCCCTGCGTCTACCAATTTCACCACTCCGGCATATAAAAAAAATATTCTAAAATTTGTGCGGTGTCAAGCTAAGTATATTTGGAGTTTCCCCGAAAATCAGGGCGATATTTTAGTAATGGCATAACTATCGAGTAATTACCAATATTGATAAGTGGAATTGATGTTTAGTTTCTATCCGGCTATTGGTATTGTCAAAAACGCCGTCTATTTCCCCTGCGAGGAAATAGCGTCTCCCGCTCTTAGGGCCCGCTCTTCCCCATTTCCTTGTGGAAATCAAGAATCCATGCCCGCTCGTCTTCCGAGAGGGTTTTGAAATACCAATAGCCGGATATACAAAGGAATGTTAAAATTGGGGAAAGTCCAAATTAATGTGACAGGTTGACGGCAAGTTTTGTTATAATATTAAATGCGGTAATGTTAATATAATATATTGGTTTCATCTTGAGAATTAAGGCGATTTAGAATGTATGATGAAGAAATAACGACCGGAAAGGTTCTTGTTGTAGATGACGACCTGCAGATACTCAGGCTAATTAGAAGAGGACTTGAATCATCAGATATGAATCTGGAAATTTTTACGACGAACAAGGGATCAGAAGCTCCTGTTTTATGCGAAAATGTCATGCCTGATATAGTTATACTTGATATTCTAATACCCGGTGAGAATACATGTCAGATAATATCTCAAATATGCGATGATTCTAATAAAGCGAAACCCCTTATAATGTTAATTTCGGGGCATTATGGAGAAATCAAAAGAATGATAGAGTACGGAGCTGATGATTTTCTTACAAAACCATTTGAAATCTCAATACTCATAAAAAAAGTAAGAGAGATGCTGAGGGGCAGGAATTCTTGAATATAAAGAAACTGATGTGTCAAGAGGAATTATATAAAGTGGGGGTTAACTAATAGCTTAATATTATATTAAACAGGGTTATTTGGATTTTCGGGATTAATATAACGTGTTGTAATAATCAAGGTAAGAGAATAAAATATGGTGTTTCTTATTTTCATTATTATAAATACCAGCTTGTTTCTTACATTGTCGGCGATTTTATTCTTGACCTGTTCAACTTAATTGCTAATATCACCTAAGTGGGGGGTTGTAGCTCAGCTGGGAGAGCGCTTGTCTGGCAGACAAGAGGTCACGGGTTCGAGCCCCGTCAACTCCACCATTTTTTATTCCGCCTTGATTGAACTTAGAGAAGGCGAATTTGATTCTACAGTATGGTTTATTATGGTAAAGGAACAAAAACCTATTTCGCTTTGCATATTCGAGGATGTCAAGTATCCCGATCTTTTTCCCCTTTCACTAAATAAAGCCGTCTTTGAGTTGTTTCTGGGTACCGATACACTCAGAGCAAGAATAGTTAAGGAGTTGAATCCGGAAAGAGTATATCTGCACTGCAGGCAATATCTTTCTAATGTACTCAAAGAACATTTATCCTTTGAAGAAACGGAATATGATGTGGGTATAAATGAATTATCCGGGGGTGATGTATTTTTCGTTAATGGGAGGATACTGGCTTTTGGCACTGAAATGATAGATCTCTTTAATAATGTTAAGAAAGACCATCTTCTTGTAAAAAACGGTATTCCGGTCGTAGCCAGATTTGCTGACAAGAAAGCTGAATCTTTTATGGATTTACTAAATGAGATGGTATCGGACAGTAAAACAGAAGCAAAATATAGTTACATAAAGGAAATTTCCGAGAATTCAAGCAAACTCGATACTATTGATTGGGCAAAGTATGGCAAGACAGATGAATTAATACGGGAATGGACCGTGAAAAACAAAATAAAGGTCCAAGAGACAAATCAGAAACTGATTTCCAGACATTGGCAGCTGATAGGATTAAATTCTGATTGTATTAATGATGATTTTTCTAAAATTCCTCTTCGAGGCAGTGATCCTGAATCTGCATTATTCAAGGGTGTGAAATTGATCAATGATGATGATATTGTGATTGGTTCTGAGGTTGAAGTTAGATCCGGAACTGTTCTGGATGCTACTGACGGCCCTATATTGATCGATGATAATGTTAGTATAGAACCTAACGCTGTAATAAAGGGACCTTGCTTTATTGGCAAAAAGTCTATTATCCGGGCAGGCGCGAGAATAAGCGCCGGAAGTTCTCTTGGAACTAAGTGTAAGGCCGGGGGCAAAATAGAAAAAACCATAATTGCCTCATATTCAAATAAACAGCATGAAGGTTTTATCGGGCATTCTTACATTGGTTCATGGGTTAATATTGGTGCCGGAACATGCAACAGCGATCTCAGAAACAATTATACAAAGATAGATGCTTGGAACTCCGGTATAATACTCGGAACCGGCCGCAGATTTCTAGGTACTGTCATTGGAGACCATTCAAAAATTGCTATAAATACAAAAATAAACCCAGGTACAGTCATCGGTTTTAATTCAAATATAGTTACTAATAATTTTCCTCCTAAATTTACTCCCAGTTTCACATGGGCATTTGAACCGGAATTCATTGAATATGATCTGGACAAAGCAATTGATACAGCTGAATTAATGATGGATAGAAGAGATGTGCCCATGACTACTGCTGTGAAAGAACTATTCCTAACTGTTTTCAGACACTGCAAACAGAGCGGTCACACGGTTTAATCTGTTTTTAAGGAAACTTTTTCACCATTTTAATTGATCTGAATTTTGTTCGTGCGGGGGATTTTCGATGAATAAGATAACCTTGTTCGGTGAGAAAATAATAAGCAGCAATAGTAATGTGAAAAAAATGCTGATTCAAAAGGACAGTAAAACCCTTTTTGAGATGGCTGAAGAACAGATATCAGCGGGCGCTTCAGTTATTGATATTAATACAGCTCTTTTGATGGAAGATGAATTGAATTCGATGCTGTGGGCTGTTCATTTATTGATAGAGAAGTTTAATGTTAAAATATCAATTGACAGTCCCGATTCAGGTGTTCTCGAAAGATGTATTAAAGAGTTTGGGAATAGGGTTATAGCAAATTCCCTCCCGGCCGACACGGAAGTTCTTAAGCGAATGCTGTCAATTATATCAGAATATCAATCCGGGGTTGTTATTATTTTAAAAAATAGAAGTGGAATTCCCAAGGACTCAAAGGGGCGTTTAAAACTTGCCGGCAGAGCTGTCAATTTGATAGAAGAAGCCGGTATTCCCCCCGAAGATGTTTATCTGGATCCTATTATTACAACAATTGGAACAGACATGAACGGAGGGAAATTAGTTCTGGATTCTTTCGCGGAGCTTAAAGAATCCTACCCGGCGTACCAACGTTTGGGGGGGTTGTCTAATATATCTTTTGGGTTACCTCTCAGGAAGCTGCTCAATAGAACTTTTCTCTCTATGGCAATTGCAAGGGGAATGAACGCCGTAATATGTGATCCAACTGACAGAAAATTATTAGAAACAATCAGGGCGGCGGAAGCTATCGCGGGTGCTGACCCCGGATGCAGAGATTTCTTGGCATATTACAGAAGTATCAATAAATAATTCCAACCCTGAGTTTACGTTTTTTTGATTCAACCGTAAGAGATTCAATAATTCCCGCCATTATCTTTAAATCAAGAGATAAGAGTTTAATTGCAAATCCATTAGTATATTGCGAATATTTTCACTGTTAGGAATGTGTTTATTTATTTACGCTGACCGTAACATATTGTTAAATAGGGGATTATAGGGTGACTTGGTTTAGATTTGAATGTGGCACGAGTCTTGATTAAATAACTGTCAGCACGCGGAAAGTTCCCTGTAGTTTCGTGGGTTATCATTGATGTGTTTCTCAATCCACAAGTTACTACATCCAATGGTACACGTTTCATGCGGGGAACTCATTTTCCTCAACCCACATCTAATTCTAACATAAATCTTAGTACACTAACAAGTAATATTATTCAGACCCTGATACGGGGGTTGGGAACCATACAAAAATAGCTATAAAATATAAATTTCTTAGAGAATGAAAAGGGCATTATACCTCTTGCTATTCACGAAATTATTTAATTTATCTTTTGACAACAAATGCCTTACTGTGATTTAATCTATTGAATGAATAGTTGAAATATATGATCAATGTTTACAGTTAATAATGGGGGTGAATGAGAATGACCAAAGCGGATATAGTTGAAGAAATAACAGAGAGTACAGATCTCAATAAGAAAGAGGCTTTTGTAGTTGTTGATCTTATAATCGAAAATATCAAAAAAGCACTTTCTGAAGGTGACAAGATTGAATTAAGAGGGTTTGGAAGCTTTAAAGTGAAAATGAGAAAGCAGAGAAAAGCAAGAAATCCGAGAACCGGCGAAACGGTTGACGTTCCGGCAAAACTTGTACCGTATTTCAAAGTATCAAAAGCTTTAAAGAAAAAGGTCAACTCTATTAGTTGACATAATCTCATATTCCGTTTTTAGTAAAATGCGGTTGCATATATTAACTGGGAGTGTATATTTCGATACAAAGTCAAATTTGTATTAAATGAGAGGGTGAGAAATATGCCGAGTGGAAAGAAGAAGAAGAGAAAAAAGATCGCAAAACATAAAAGAAAAAAGAGATTACATAAAAATAGACACAAGAAGAAAAAATGATCTGAAATGACAATCTGTGGGAGGCTGGTATTTTTTAATGCACAGCCGGTTCTCTCCGTCCCGTCTGATTCTAACGGGAACTGTTTTTAAGGAGTTTTATAATATTCTCCTATAAGTGGTATTAAATGAATATTAAAGAAAGAAGAAAGTCAGTAAGAGTAGAATCCCAAATCCCCATTGTTTTATCGGGCCGTGAAACAGAACACTATGGGAAGACGATCAACCTTAGCATGAAAGGTGTATATTTTTCTTCGGAAGTTTTTATTGAACCTCTTAAAAAAGTCAAGATGGGATTTATACTGCCTGAAGACGGCAGAGGGGATAATAGCCCTGATACCAGCCAAATTGAATTCGATGGGGTTGTTGTAAGAACTGAACCGCCGAAAGAAGATTCAGATTGTAATGAATACAGGGTTGCCGTGTTTATAACTTTTCTCTCTAAGAGATCAAAAAAGGCTTTATCAGAATACATAAACAATTTACTCTGAGATATTATTTTCCACACATAAGATCTTAAATAAATTCAGATTCCACATATCTGATTTTATAAACTTATTTGATAATCATACCGGCAGACATTTGTAATCTTCTTTTTATAGAAATTTATGAAAGAACGACTGATAGAAGCTGTTTTTTAATAGAATCAGAGAATTCTTTCTTGTTGCAGTCCTCAGGGGTATATGTTTATAATTCGCTGTATTAAAAGGTAAGGGCCTGCAAGGTCATGCTTATTTTCACAGAGGAATAAATCTTGAATTCCAAGGCTTCTATAATTGTTATTGACGATGAAGAATCTATCTTGAGCATACTCGAAGATTATTTGTCGGAGAAGAAATATGATGTTTTCAAAGTGTCTAACGGGCGTAAAGCGCATGCAATTCTTAAAGATATAAAATGTGATGTGGCCCTGATTGATCTTAAACTGCCGGATTGCTCCGGCTTGGACCTTGTGGAAGAATTCAATAAAATATATCCCAATATGAAATGTATAATTATGACCGCGTTTGCTTCTGTAGAATCGACGATTTCAGCTCTAAGGTTAAATGTCTTTGATTACATTCAGAAACCATTTGATATTTTAAGGATAGGAGAAGCTGTTGAAGCGGCCTGCAACAATAATCTTTTAATCAGAGAAAACGCTATGATAATTAACAAGCTTCAAAAAGCCAACAGGGAACTTGAAGACAGCAGAAGCCGGCTTAATCGTAAAGTGCTGACTACTAATGAACAATTGGCTCAGGCGAACGAATCATTGAAGAGACATGTTACAAGGTTGAAGATGCTCTACCATCTGGGCAGAGATATCAGTTCTAATGAGAATTGGGATGACGCCCTTGATAGATTCCTTATGGCATTGTGCAACTATCTGCAGGCGGACGGGGCTGGACTATTGCTTTTCAGCAATGAAGGGACTTCGCTTAAACCAAGAGCATACTATCAAGTAACTGATAAATTTCTCGATACAGCGTTACGCAAATTGTTAAAAGCTCAGGAAATGGATCTGCTGCAGCAGGAAATTTTCTGCTTGGAGTCTTGCGATAAAAGAATAGATACATGTCTTGGGGCGGAAAAGGCGTGGGAAAACACTGTAATTCCGCTTCTTTTCAAGGGCAGATGGCTGGGGTTTCTTATTTTGAGGAAGAAGTATGTTACAAGAATAGATTATCTCAATGACTATCACTTTATAAATACAATGCAGACTATATTTACAGAAGAAGTAGCTAACGCTGTTAATATCAGCAGACTGAGAAAATTAAAAGATTTCAATAAAACAATCCTGGAAAATATTAACAGCGGAGTATTAAAAACGGATAAGCAGGGAAAGGTAATCTTTCTTAATAGAAGTGCCAGAAAGATAATCGGCGAAGATGCTTCGAGTAAAATATATTTCAATGATTTATTTAAGTATGATGGTAAGAATAAAGACCTCTTTATGGAATTAGTCGCAAGTGGTAAAGAGAACTTTTCTTTTGAAGATACTTTGAAAATCGACAGCGGTAAAGAAATCCCCGTGAAAGTAGAAACGACACTGGTTGAAACAGACGATTTTAGTGGCAAAAGCCTTGTTACTGTTTTTGAAGACCTCTCCGAGCGAAAAGCGATAGAGAGAGAATTAAGAAAAGCCGACCGCCTAAGATCTCTTGGAGAACTATCAGCCGGTGTCGCGCACGAGATAAGAAATCCACTTACGGGGATAGCTACTACCGCTCAGCTTCTCAATGATAAGCTAAAGGGGGACAAGGAGAAGAAGAAATATCTGGATGTTATCCTGGGAGAAATTAACAGGCTCGATAATATTATCAAGAATTTACTTGATTATTCACGTCCGTCTGAGCTCAAACTCGTTAAAATATCCCTCGAGAAGATTGTGCGAAGCAGTATAGTTCTTTTAAAGAAAAAGGCGGATAAATATGGTGTTAATTTAAAAATTGAAAAGAGCATAAAAGATGACATATGTATAGTAGATAAAGATCAGATAAAACAGGTAGTATTGAATTTATCAAGCAATGCAATTCAGGCTTGTGAAGCCGGGGGGGAACTGAATGTAGAGATAAGAAGTTCCAGTAAATCCGGTTTTCTGAGGATTGACTTTAAAGATAACGGAGAAGGGATCGATAAGAAAACAGCTGATAAAATTTACAATCCCTTTTTTACAACTCATTCAGATGGTTCCGGACTTGGGTTACCTATTTCGAAGAAAATCATCGAAAATCACAAGGGAACTATTTATTATAGAAATAATAATGACAGAGGCACGACATTTACTCTTGAATTACCTAGAAAAAGTAAAATTACAGATAAATAAATTGGCAACCAAGATGAATTAAGAGGTGAATTATATTGAAGAAAGTAATAATTGTCGATGACGAACAAGCTATAAGATGGTCTTTGGGAGAGGCGCTCAAGAATGAAGGATACGAGACTGAAGAAGCTGAAAACGGGAAAAAGGCCTTGGAGGGGTTCAGCGCGGATCCCGCCGATATTGTGATTTTGGATCTCAAGCTGCCTGACATAAATGGCATAGAAGTACTAAAGAAAATAAAGAAAATAGACGAGCGGATCCCCGTTATTATGATGACAGCTTATGGTGAGATAGAAACTGCCGTTGAAGCTATAAGATGCGGCGCGTATGATTTTCTCTTAAAACCTTTTCAGCTCGAAAAAATGAAGATTACTATTAAGAATGCCTTAGACAAGTACAATCTTAAGAATGAGCTCAATGGGATCAGGGAAAAGAACAGAGAATCCTACAATTTCGAGAACTTCGTGGGTGAGAGTGACCTTATGATCCAGGTTTTTGAAAGGGTAAAAAAAATCGGTGAGAGCAAAGCGAGTACTATACTGATTCAGGGGGAAAGCGGCACTGGAAAAGAGCTTGTAGCTAGAGCAATTCATGAGAGCGGCGCTGGAAAAGATAAGGCTTTTATGGAAATAAACTGCGCGGCTTTGCCGGAAACACTTCTTGAGAGTGAATTGTTCGGGCATGAAAAAGGCGCTTTTACAGATGCTAAACGCAGGAAAAAGGGGTTGTTCGAACTCGCGGAAGGAGGAACGATTTTCCTCGATGAAATAGGGGAAATGGGTGTGACCCTCCAGACTAGATTACTAAGGGTAATTGAAAATAAGACCTTCCGGAGAGTGGGCGGAGTTAAAGACCTTAAGGTAAACACTAGGATAATTTCTGCCACAAATCGAGATTTAAAAGAGGAGATAAGCAAAGGTAATTTTAGGAATGACCTCTATTACCGTCTTCAGGTTATACCCATCCAATTGCCTCCGTTGCGTGATAGAACTGAGGATATACCACTTCTCGCGAACCATTTTATAACTATGTTCAATAAGGAATTCAAAAAGAAGATAAAGCCGGTCGGTAAGGAAGTCACGAAACTGCTACGGAAATACTCATGGCCGGGTAATGTGAGAGAATTGAAAAATATAATTGAACGCGCCGTTTTGCTTGACGCTGAATCTGAAATAATGATAGAGCATCTTCCTTTTGAAATACAAAACCCCAACGCGGAAAAAATTGACAAAAGCAGTATGAACATAGATCAGCTTTATCCCATGAGTATGAAGGAAATGGAAAAACTGCTGATTGCTGAAACATTGAAGAAGACAAATGGGAATAAATCAGAATCTTCGAGAATATTGGGAATCAGCCGTCAGACCCTCAGGGATAAGGTAAAGTTATATAAAGTGTAATATTTCACTACTCGTTGTTCAATTTTGAAAAGATCCTTTATGGCCGATTTTGCAGTTCTTTCAAGGGTGTAATTTGTTGACAGACAGGCAAATTACTGGCTAAGTTAAGGAGTTATGAATTTGAAGAAACCGGAAATATGGGTTCTCACAGAAAGAACTGAATTTAAAAAATATCTGGAAGAGCGATCGAGTTACCAGAGTATGCCCTGCTGTGAATTTAGAAATATATCTGAGATTTTGGCAAAAGAAGAACCAGACGGCGGTATTGTTCTTGTAATTGATCAGTTTGGTAAATTCTCAAGCTATTTGCCAATAGTAAAGCGTTTCCAAAAGAGATTTATTTCATATGATGTGGTGGTCTTCGGCAAGGATGAACCTGAGGATGTAATTCATGATGAGTATCTTGAAGGAATAGATCTTCATATCACTCCGGAAATGAATAAAGAAGATATCATATCCAGGATGAACAGGATTATTAATCTTAGGAGTATTAAGAGCAGCCAGAATATTATTGGCAGATCTGAAAGCGTCAATAAAATATTAGATAAAATTATAAATGTTGCGCCCACTGAGGTCTCGGTCCTGGTAGAAGGTGAGAGTGGTACAGGCAAAGAAGTGATGGCGAGAACGATACACAATCTAAGCCGTAGAGCGGAAAAAAGTTTCGAAGAAGTAAATTGTGGCGCTTTCGCGGAAGGGGTGCTCGAAAGTGAATTGTTCGGACATGAAAAGGGGGCTTTTACGGGAGCTGTTGCACACAGGCAGGGGCTCTTTGAGAGAGCCAATGAAGGTACAATATTTCTGGATGAAGTAGGAGAAATGCCCCTCGGGATGCAGGTAAAACTCTTAAGAGTTCTGGAAACAGGAACTTTTATGCGAGTTGGAGGCATGGAAAAGGTCCATTCGGATGTAAGAATAATTGCCGCTACTAATAAAGATCTTGCCAGAGAAGTTGAGAGCGGCAATTTCAGAAGAGATCTATATTACAGGTTACAGGTAATCCACATTGAGGTTCCTCCTCTGAGAATGAGGAAAGAAGATATCCCGCTTTTTGTTAATGCCTTTCTGACTGAATCATCAAAAAAACACAATAAGAAAATAAGAGGTATTGAGAAAGAGGGTCTCAGGTTGCTTTCTCAATATCCGTGGCCCGGAAATGTCAGAGAACTCATGAATGTAATTGATAACCTTGTTGTTATGAGTTCTTCGAGTTTTATAAAAGCCTTTGATATTCAGAATAGACTGGACGAGGAGCGTCAACAGCAAGCCTTTCCCGATTTGCCGGTTCATGTCAAGAAATCAAGAGAAGAAATGGAAAAAGATCTTATCATTAATTCTCTTCTTTCAATTCACAGGGATGTAAGAGAAATCTTAAGACTGCTCAACGAAAAAGAGGAAAAAACAAATCTCGGTACCGGTAGATGGATTGAAGTTACTGACAATATGGAGGAAAAGTTCAAAGATCTAAGCAGTATAGAGAAAGAGGCTATCAGAGAAGCCCTTTTAGTTAATAACGGAAATAGAAGAAAAACGGCGCAACAGCTCGGGATGTCTGAAAGAACTCTTTACCGCAGGCTCAAAGAGTATGATATTGATTGACTTGATATTCCGCGAGCATATTCATGATTATTAATATATCAACCTCATCATATACATAGATTATGCTCAGTTTGTAAGATCTATATTCAATCAACTGGAAGCTGTCCAAATTGGGAAAAGTCCTGATAATTGTGATATTGATAGAAGTCATTATATATTGACAATATCTATTTACCGCAAACTAATCTTTAGATCTTAATTGGCAAATATTATTTATGCCGGCAACAGAATATTTGTAATGCTGATAATCATCTGTTATAATTGTAATTGGATGGAGTATTCCAAAAACTAGTTAGTTATATCATTACCCCTGGAAAATGGAGAAATGAATGAAGATCAGAATATCGGCAATCTGTATATTCATGTTTTTTATTTCCGGTAATTTGTACGCTGAAAATTACGCGGGGGAATTTATGGCGCTCGGGGGAGGCGCTAGAGCCATGGCTATGGGCGGCGCGTTTACTTCTATAGCGGATGACGCAACTGCTCCTTACTGGAATGCTGCCGGCATACCGTATTTTTCAACTTTTACATCAAAATCTGAACGAAGTACGGAAAATACAGGGATAACACTTATGCATTCAGAAAGATTCGGGAATCTGCTGGATTATAATTATCTTTCCGCGGTGAGTTCAGTTGAGGATGGAAGATCGGGGTGGGGCATAACCTTTATTCATCTAGGAGTTCCGGATATAAGGGTGATACCGATGAATTCAGATATGATAGAAAATTCTGACGGGGATGATATATATGAACCCTGGGATGGTGAAGTTCTTAATTTTGATTACAGAGATTACCCTTTTGAGAGTGCGAATGATTACGCTCTGTTCTTTTCTTACGGTCAGAAAACAGACTTTGCTTCAGTTGGGGCCACGGTGAAGTTTATAAGGAATGATCAGGTAGCGGGTTATTCAAGCCTTGGTATTGGCGTGGATCTGGCATTGCTTAAGAAAGATATTTGGAGAGAATTAATTCTGGGAATGAAACTTCAGGACGCCACAGGTACTTTCATCAGCTGGAGTACGGGTAAAAAAGAATATATATATCCCGCGCTCAAAATCGGACTTGGTTACCCAATTCGCATTGAAAATATGAACAGCGTACTAATTCTCGCGGCTGATGGAGATTTCAGGTTTTCAAACAGAAGACAGGGGGCTCAATTCTGGCTGGGTAGAGCAAGCCTTGATTTTCACATCGGAGCCGAATTGTTCATCAGAGAACTTGTCGCTCTCAGGGGAGGATTAGACATGGGGAGGCCAACTGCCGGCGCGGGTTTTCTTCTTGAAGATTTCGGCAACTGGGGAGTATCATTAGGATTTGATTACGCTTTGCTGGTTCACGATGTTTTTGATACTACTCACAGAATGTCGATGTCAGTATCTTTCTGACAATCTTTTTTTACAGGCTTTTTTGCTTTATATACAGGGAGGCTGAGTGAAAGTAATTTCTTTTATTCTAGCCGGTGGTTCAGGAAAAGAACTCGGTGTTCTTACGAGACATAGGGCGAAAACGGCGATACCGTTTGGGGGAAGATACCGTTTAATAGATTTTTGTCTGAGTAATTGCGCGAATTCCGGGGTCAAGGATATCTTTGTTCTTGCTCAATACAACCCAAAATCATTAATCAATCATATCGGAATGGGAAAACCTTGGGATTTGGACCGTAAAACCGGTGGAGTATATATTCTGCAACCCTCCTATAACGGGGAAATAGCTCAATGGTACAAGGGGACAGCAGACGCGCTTCTGCAGAACTTGGACCTAATAAGCGATTCAGACGCGGATTATGTACTGATATTATCCGGGGATCAAGTATATACTATGAATTATCAGAATATTATAAATCAGCATATAGAATCTTCCAAGCCGGTCACAATTGCTTTTAAAGAGATAGATCCGTCAATGAATCAATCCCTTGGAATGTTAAGTGTTAACGATTCCAGAGTGATCACCGGTTTTGTGGAGAAACCCCGTTCGTCAAACTACAAGTATGCCTTTATGGGGATATATCTTTTCAACAGAGAGTATCTGATCAAATCGTTGTATAATAAGCCGAGAGATTTGGTTTTTGATTTGTTGATGCCCCAAATAGAGGATAGAATGGTGGGGGGATATGAATTTAAATCATTCTGGCAGGATGTAGGTTCACTGTCAGTTTATTATAGAACATCAATGGGTTTGTTGGAGGACCGTTCCTTTCTGCTGGATAAGGATTTGCCGATGTTTACAAGGAACAAGGAGCTGGCTCCTTCAAGATTTCTTTCAGAAAGCAATGTTACCAATTCGATTTTAGGAAGTGGTTGCACTATTAGCGGTAATGTTGAAAATTCCATCATTTTTCCGGGAGTATATATATCTGAAGGAGTATCCATTGAAGATAGCATCATACTGCCTTTCTCAAAGATAAATAGAAATGCTGTAATAAAAAGTGCGGTAATTGATAAAATGGTTAAGGTAGAAGAAGATGTGATTATCGGAGTTGATACTGACGATTCTTCCGGTGGATTTATAACAACTATAGGTAAGGGAAGTAAGATAAAGAAGAATACAAAAATCGGAAAAGGAACTATGGTTGAACCTGAGAGTATAGTTTCGGAGGATTTGGTTTGATTGATTTAGTTGCTTTTATACTGGCTGGCGGAAAGGGTCAGAGATTAAGTGCTCTAACAAGATACAGAGCAAAACCGGCTGTTCCGTTCGCTGGAGCTTACAGAATAATTGATTTTACATTGACAAATTGCGTAAGATCCGGGATATCACGTGTTTTTGTCCTTACTCAGTATATTTCACGTTCACTTGTGCGGCATCTTGGAATAGGGAAACCCTGGGACCTTGACAGAAGAGAGGGGGGGCTCGCGCTCCTTCATCCCCGGTTGGGTTATAAGGGAGCTGACTGGTATAAAGGGACAGCTGACGCGATTTATCAGAATATCCACGTCTTGGAAGAACTCGAGCGTGAAAATGTCCTTATTCTCTCGGGTGATCATGTCTACAGGGAAGATTACGGCAAGTTTCTGGAATTTCACTTAGAATCCGGGGCAAATGCCACAATGGGAGTTGTTGACGTTCCAGATGAACTAATAAACCAATGTGGTATAGCGACTGTCGATTCAGATGGAAATATTGAGATGTTTGAGGAAAAACCGGAGAGAAGCGACAGTAATCTTGCTTCAATGGGAATATATATTTTTAAGAGAAAATTCCTGATATCTATCCTCAAAAGGTTGAAAAAGAAATATGAGAACCTGGATTTCGGCAAACACATTATTCCATACCTAACTTCGAATAAACAGTTGTCCGCGTATAGATTCAAGGGATATTGGCTGGATATAGGAACAATAAAGAGCTACTTCAGAGCCAGCCAGGGTTTGCTTGATCCCCGCTTCGGGTTTGATTTCTACAGTAATTCAAGTATCCTGACAGTTCCCGACGACAACCCGCCAATGGCCATCGGGAAAGGTGTTTCTGTAAGGAATTCCATGATATGCGGGGGATGCTTTATAAGAGGTGATGTTTCTTCCTCTATTTTATCACCGGGAGTTGAGATCGAGGAAGGCGCGGTTGTAGAGAACTCGATTATTTTCCACAGGTGCCGGATTGGAGCGGGAGCTAGAATAAAGAATACTATTATAGACAAAGGTTCTGAAGTTGGGGAAGAAACATCAATAGGTTATGGGGATAAAAATATTGTTAACATTCTTCAACCATCATACCTTGATTCCGGGATTACACTGATAGGTAGAAGAACCATAATACCCGCGGGTATCAGTGTAGGCACCAATTGTCTTTTAACCGGGTCACCAAGAGAAGCAATGATTGATAAGAGGGATTACCCCGATGGTAATTTTTTTGTTTCGGAGAGAGAAGAACCCTGAACAGGATCGACAAAAATAGTCAGCCGGTTTCCGGGATAGAGTTTGTTCTTTTTTATATTTGTATTCCATTTCAGAATATCAGCGATAGAAGTACCGTATTTGCTTGAAATAGAGCTTAATGTATCTCCTTCTTTTACTATATAAATCATTTTTGTTTTCTTGGCATTACCTTCCACGGGGATAAAGCCGGGAGGGACGAAAATCGACAATTCCCTGCCCGGTTTGATAAGAGAAGAGTATTCGAGGTTATTCCATAACCTAAGGTCTTTAAGATCAGTTTCGAAGATTTCGGCAATTTCACTCAAGTTATCACCTTGTTTAACTTTATATATTATTTTCTTGTGATTCGAGGGAACTCTTTTCTTTTTAATTCTGATTTTGTCCGGCAAATTAGGCGCTTCAAGATAAGGAGAATGTGTTCCAGCAATCAAATTGTTTTCTACTTCTTTTACGGGAACCATAAGTGTCTGTCCGGCGCGGATTAACCGTGGAGTTCGAATCTTATTTATACGAATTAATTCCGACTGCGAAATATCATATAGTGAAGCTATTGTTGATATAGTTTCTCCACTCTTTATCACATGCCTGTGCCAGGAAACTCGCTGGGAAGGGTCAATGCCGGACAGTATTTTTAATACCTTTAATCCCTTTCCTTCGGGAACCTTTAATCTGATTGACATGTTTGGAGGAGTAGCCCATCTTTTGAGTGCCGGATTAAGTTTCTTCATGTGAGTGAATGTGCAGTTAGCAGCTTTCGCGATAAGTCTCAAGTCTGTGGATTTCTTTACTTCAATAAGATCGAATTTCAGGGGTGATTCTGTCGGCTTCTTGAATCCGTACTTTTCGGGTGATCTTCCGATAGTAAGAGCCGCCATGAACTTTGGGACAAACCATCGAGTTTGGTCGGGCAGCCTTAAACGCCAGTAGTTTCTGGTTTGCTGTCGTGAAATAGCGTATGCCACGCGATATTGACCGCTATTATAAGCCGCCAGAGCTAATTGCCAATCACCAAAAAGATTATGCAAATGTTTTAGATAGTGAGCCGCCGCGTAGGTAGAAGCGATTATATCTCTCCGTTCATCGATCCACCAGTTGATGCGAAGGTTAAACGTTCTTCCAGTACCGGCCAGAAATTGCCAGGGACCAACCGCTTTAGCATATGAACGAGCCCTGGGGTTCAGTCCGCTTTCTATTACAGCCAAATAGAGAAAATCACGGCTTATGTTATTTTCCACCAGAATAGGTTCGATAATATCTCTGTATTTTGCTACTCGTTCAAGCCATCTCTGAAAAGTTCTTCGCCCTTTACTCTGGAAATGATCAAGCCAGTGTTTTGTTCTCCAGTTGTAAACTATTTCTATTTTTTCTTCTACGACATGATTTCTGGCAATAGAATCAAGAAGGGCATTAACGTGAGTTTCCCATCCTCTTTCATTAATTTCATCAATAGCCCTATGTCTTAACGCGAGAGTTTCTTCCTTAAGTGAATCAAGATAAAGACAGATCGATTTTGAAGGGTTTGTGTTTATTAATTCAGAAATATTTTTCAGCAATGAGTCGCAGGATGAAACGGTAGTCTTCAGATCTCCGAGGTAATAGAAGTATGTTGCCCTGTCGTGAGCATTCCTGTACTGGATAAGATGTGGAAATATTAAATAAACACTTTCAGAACGATATTTCCTGTCAATACCCTTTTTGGCAAAGGGGAAGAAACAACCCTGGGCGGCAAATACCGTCGTTATAATTAGTAAAATTAAATATCTGTGTTTCATAAAGTTAACTCACTTTTAGGGATAAATATAGTTTATTTGACTCTATATATCAAGATTTTCGAATAATACCTAACTCATTCTTTTATATGTAGTAAAATTCTGTTTTATAAATAATTACTTACTATCGGGTAGAAAATATTTTCTGTTTAGTGTATACTTGTATGTAAGGAACTATTTGCGTGTGCGCAAGACGCTTGGATATCGATGATTTGAGCGGGATCGCTACAATTTTGTTTAATAGATAATATAAGAATTCCTCACTGGCAGACAAGTAGGCATTATGCACCGGGAATTAAAAAAAGATTATCACGATTTTCTTTTAAATCTTATTCCAAGACATTTACTTTCAGATGAGCGTATCGAGAGTATTATTGACGCTCTCTCCCTTAATGACCGCAAAAATCTGGTAAGAGAGGCATACCTTTCCATGGAGGAACTGCGCGAAAAAGGTGTTTTTATTAAGAAAGGGGTTAGAGAATCCGGAAATAGAATTAATATCGAATACGAAGAGGTCGGAAATCAAAAACGATTTACACTCGAGATGAATAAAAGTGAATTAAAGGCAGTATCACCATTAAAAAGTGAGGAAGAGCAAAAGGAACTTATCCCCGGAGTTTTCGCGAAGATAATTTCCGCTTTATCTTTAAATAGTTCCATGACTATTGTGGGTAAGATTAATAAAATATTGTCGTTGGCCCCGCGGGTTAAAGCAAATTCAAGAGCTTTTCTGTTACTGAACAACAAATTGAATATAGTCGGCACTCATAGCAGTAAAAATATTTTTGAAAAAGATATCGATGATATTTTAAAAAACCAGCTTTACGGAAAAGTATTAAAAAGAAAGAGACTTCTTATTATATTAGATTCTTTGGGAATGAAGAATAGCTTCTTCGAATTAAACAATAATGTAAAAAAACTCGTTTTGTTCCCTTTGATTTCTGCGGGAAAAAAGATCGGAGTCTTGGAGATACACTGTTTTAACGGTGATGATATTGGAAAAGCAACTTTACTAAATTTATTCATTGTGGGACAGGGAATAATAAGGCTGCTTAAAAATAGCATTCAATTAGAACAGATGGTGTCCGTAGATAAACTGACAGGTGTAAATAATCGAAATTATTATGAAACTCAAGTACCCCTTGAGCTCGAGAGAGCCTCGAGGGACAAGAAGTTTCTCGCGTTTTTGATTATGGATATTGATCACTTCAAGGTGTTCAATGATAAGTACGGCCACGATACAGGGGATGAAGTGCTGAGACTTATTGCCAGGACGATTAAGAGCCATTTGAGAAAAATTGATCTTTTCATCCGTTTTGGAGGCGAAGAGTTTGTTGCTGTGCTTCCCGGCGCCAATAGAGAGGCGGCGATGAGAACCGCCGAGCGTCTGAGAAATGTTATTGAAAAGACTAAATTCACGATGGAAGATGGGAAAGAGCTCAATATTACGATAAGCATAGGAGGGTCAATTTTTCCCGTTGACGCTAAAAATCAGACTGAACTTTTCAAAAACGCGGACAAGTCGTTGTTGAAGGCGAAAAGGAATGGAAGGAACAGAGTTATTTTCTTTTAGAGTTTTTTGAATTGGCAGTATCTATATCTTTGAATACGCACGGGGGTTTTCCGTTAGTAACGGTGTATAGCATTAAAATAGACCGAAGGCCGTTGGAGGTATGTGATGTTAGTGTGGTGGGGCCTTTTTTATATGCTCGGGGCTCTTGCAGTCCCTTCAATTACTACATTAGTAATTATTCAGCCGATAATATTAGTTCTGTACTTCTTATCCCGCCGGCGCTCTGGAAGAAGAGACGCGGGATACTTTTATTCAAACCCATTTAGAATCAGTCCGGAGAACAGGTTCTTTCTTATATGCATTACATCTATTGTGTTCTTAGTAAGTGGTATGGAATCAAATAGAGAAAGGGTTGTTAAACAGAATAATAAAACTTTTGATTCCACCCAGGATAAATCCGGCAATAGTTATAAATTAGAAAAAGATATTACCAAACCGATTAACTCTCTTAGAGAATTACTGCTTGAGCAGCTTTCAGGAAAACCGCTGTCGCTGAAAAGCAGGAAGATGCTCAGAGCGCTGATACTATCGGATAGAAAAGGACTTTCCTATAACTTAAAAAGTAACTACAGATATCTCGGCATCTCTCATTTTCTTGCTTTGAGCGGGTTGCATTTGGGTTTGATAGTAATTCCGCTATCGGCTCTTTTAATGCTCTCTGGTATTCCGAGAAGATGGAAAGAATTAATAGTTTTGTTTTTTGTGCTTTCTTACACTGCTTTAGCGGATTTTCCACCGTCACTTATGAGAGCTTCAGCGCTGTATTTTTCAATAAGTTTATATAGATTTATAAATATTCGCGCGAATTTTACGAATTCTCTTATTTTTGGATCACTTCTGATTTTACTTTTCGATAAATATATAATTTTCAACGTTGGTTTTCAGCTTTCGTTTCTTGCCGTAGCCGCGATAGGGTCTCTTGGAATTCCAATTATCGACAGGATAAGAGTAATTATTCCCGGGAACAATTCCAGCAAGATTGTTAAATTCATAGTTTATTCAGTAGTTATAACAATTTCAGTGAACCTCTTTACACTTCCTCTTATTTTATACTTCTTTAAAAGGGCCCCATTTATATCCCCTCTGACGAATCTACTCATGGTGTTGCCGATAACTCTTGTTTTATACGCGGGATTTATCTATTTGGTTATCCCGGTTGATATTATCCGGAATATTCTGTCTGTGCCGATAAATTTACTTTGCGAGGTTCTATGTCAGGCGCCTCGAGCTTTAGCAGGTCATTACTATCCGGCAATTTTCCAAAATGATATTGAGCTGAAAAGCTACTCGGCGGCCGTTGTCCTTATCTTCCTTTGCGCGGCAGCCGGGGTTAAGAAAAAAGGGTATTTTATAAAAATTTGCGCGGCAGTTCTTTTAATCTTTTCAATAATTTCCGGGCAGGTATCAAAAGCGCGGCGGGTTCAAATAAAGAGAAACAAAGAGAACAGCTCCACATACAAATGGTGGTGGAACAATAATAAATATTATTCAAATGGAGATGGGATGATTACTGTAAAAAACGGTATGGGAAGGTATGAAGCTCAACGTATAATAAACGATTTATACGAACGAGGAAAAGGAAAGATCAACACTGTGGTTATTCTGTCATCGGATCTCTGGAAAATCTCAGGGATTGTTCATTTAATCAACCGTCTTGGAGTAGATAGGATAATATGCAGCAAATATTTACTTATGTCGGAGCGGAAGAGGTTTAGTAAATATAGTGTTGATCTACGGAAGTTTGAGACAGTAGCACGGGGAGATATAATAAAACTTAAGGAGTCTAGAATGGAAGTAATATCACCGAGACTTATTTCGAGGGGTGAAAATGTTAGATTTAAAGATACAATATTGCGGTTTAAACTCTATCCTCAGATAGAATAAATGCTTTTTGCTGTAAAAATATTTGTATAATCAAAAAGATGATTAAAATTTTAGAACTCGGGAATAATCTCAATTGACTTTAAATGGTGCCTGCACTATTCTGTGAAGAAAATGGGTTTTGCCCTTTAAGAGAATCTTATGTAAACTTTGAATAATCGAGTATGGTATGGGATCACGTAATGAAGATCTGATTAAACGATTGGCAAATGCCTTTATATCAGGTGAAACAGAAGGTAAAAAAATGAAGTTTCACGCCGACCTTTCATGGGAACCCTCGGTTGATGTAATCGAGACAAAGAAGGATATAATCGTTATTGTTGATATCGCGGGAATGAAGGGTGAAGATATTAATGTCGTAACTGATGGTAAAATTCTGAAAATCAGCGGCAGGAGAGAGGGTGTATTTAATCCCGAGCAAAAGCAATTTCATAAATTAGAGATAGAAGTTGGTTGTTTTGCGAGGAAGATTGAGCTTCCGGTTTCAGTTGACCGCGAGAATCGTTCAGCCTGTTATGAAAACGGATTATTAAAGATAATTTTAAAGAAGACACCTGATAAAGATGATGTCAGGAAAATAGAGATAGACTGAATAGATATCTTAGAAGGATTGTAAAGTTGAGAGAATTAAAGGAAGAAAGAGAATTACTTCATAATATTCCTGAAGAGTTGCCCGTTATACCTATCAATGATGGAGTAATCTTCCCGTATATGCTTGTCCCTCTGATTCTATCTGACAGGGATTTGATTAAGCTCGTGGATAAAGCTCTTGATTCGAATAAAATAGTTGGAGTTTTTACTCAGAAAGACAGAGATGCAGAACGCCCCGACCCGTTGAACCTCTATAGTATAGGTTGCGCGATGCTTATACAAAAGATGGCCCGCTTTCCGGACGGACACATCAGAATAATCGGCCAGGGTCTCACTAGAGTGAAAATAAAGGAATATTCCAGGAAAACCAATCCAATGAGAGCTAAGATAGAAGTTTTAAAAGAAACTGCCAGCAAGAGTGGAAAAGCAAAAGCTCTCGTCCGCAATGTTCAGAAGGCATTTATGAGCATTATTGATAAATCAGAGAACTATCCGGATGAACTCAAAAATATTGTCATGGGTATTAAAGATCCCGGCCGCCTTTCAGATTTGCTGGCATCAAATTTATCGGTAGAGATAGATGAGAAACAGAAAATATTAGAAACTTTGAACAATTATAAAAGGCTCGAAAAAATATACTTTCATATCGATAATGAGCTGGAGATTGCCAAAATAGGAGATAAAATAAGAAAAGATATGCATAAAGATATGGATCGCGAACAGCGTGAATATTTTTTGAGAAAGCAATTACGTGTTATAAAGAAGGAGCTCGGTGAAGATATATCTATTGAACGGGAACAGTTACGTAAAAGGATCGAAAATGAATCTCTGCCTGAACAGGTAGCTGAAGCTGCAAAGAACCAGATGTCCAGACTCTCTATGATGTCTTCTAATTCATCGGAATATGTTGTAACGAGGACTTATCTCGATTGGATTCTGGATTTACCCTGGAATAAGGCTACAACCGATCTTCTCGACATAAATAAAGCTAAGAGAGTTCTAGACAAGGGACATTATGATTTGCAAAGCGTAAAAGAAAGAATTCTGGAGTTTCTTTCAGTAAGGAAGTTGAAGGAAGGTGTTATCGGATCGATACTTTGTTTTGTGGGGCCGCCGGGTGTGGGTAAAACATCGCTCGGTATGAGTGTGGCAAAGACTCTGGGGCGTAAGTTCGTAAGGATATCTCTAGGCGGCGTGAAGGATGAAGCTGAGATTAGAGGTCACAGAAGAACCTATATAGGGGCTCTGCCAGGCAGGATAATTCAGGGGATAAAAAACGCCGGCAGCAATAACCCTGTCTTTATGATGGATGAGGTCGATAAACTGGGGCAGGATTACAAAGGTGATCCCACTTCAGCTCTTCTGGAAGTTCTGGACCCTGATGAAAACAATATGTTTGAAGACCATTATCTCAGCTTGCCGTTTGATCTTTCAAAAGTACTTTTTATTACCACTTCTAATGTGCGGGAAACAATACCTCACGCTCTTCTTGACAGAATGGAGGTTATGGAAATTTCCGGTTATATTACCAGCGAAAAGTTACAGATCGCCAAGAAGTTTCTTATACCTAAGGAGATGAAGAAGAATGGCATTCTTCCAAATAAACTTCAAATATCTGATAAAGCTCTGATATCTGTAATAGAACATTATACAAGAGAGGCGGGTGTTAGAAATCTCGAGAGAGCTATCGGCGCTATTATGAGAAAGGTGGCCAGAAAACTTGCTGAGGGCAAAAGCGGACCCTACAGAGTAATCCCGAGAAATATCAAGAGCTATCTTGGTCCCAAGGAATATCCTTCTCTTGCCAAACTTCCGAAACCTCAATACGGTGTAGCTACTGGAATGGCAAAGTCGATGGCGGGAGGTGTTATACTTTTCGTTGAAGCTTTGCGTATGAAGGGAAGAGGCGGACTTAAACTGACTGGTTATCTGGGTGATGTGATGAAGGAATCTGCCGAGGCGGCAATGAGTTATGTGAAAGCGAATTATTCCGATGAACTCGCGGACAAGAATTTCTTCGAAAAGAATGATATCCATATGCATATACCGGCGGGAGCTGTTCCAAAAGACGGTCCGAGCGCGGGGGTGGCTATGGCGGTAGCCCTTTCGTCTGTAGCGCTTCACAGAAAAGTAAAGAATAATATCGCGATGACGGGGGAAATAACATTGACTGGCAAGGTTCTGCCGGTAGGCGCTCTAAAAGATAAGGTGATCGCCGCGCACAGATCGGGTATCGATACGGTTATTTTGCCCGCTATGAACAGAAAAGATGTTGAATCTATTCCGAAGAGAATAAGGAAAGGCTTGAAATTCAAGTTTGTAAATAGGCTTGTTGACGCGATTTCCTTCTCACTGGAGTAAATAGATTGAGATATATGTTATGTTGAAGGAATTTAGATTATGGTTGTTAAACAGGGTAAAATCAGTTTTATACATCGGCTTTGTTCTCATCTTGTCGGAAGATTTAAAGAAGACCGGCAATTTATACTCCCAGGTGACGTAACGAGTTCGACGAAGCTGCTTTTTATCGATTCCGGGGATATTTCAGACCTTTTATTTGTCTATCCGGTAATTAATTATTTTCACAGAAACTTTCCTCATATAAAGAAAACTATCGTTGTTGACAGCTCCCATGCTGAAATTGCTAAAAATGTTTTAAGGTTCAGTTCAGTAATTACATATGAAAGAGATAAATTAAAGTTCTATAGTCGCTATTTTTTTAATTTAGCAAAAAAAATAAAATCACAGAATTTTCAATCAGTCATAGTTTTAAGCGTTAATATTTCATTTGAAAGGTATTTGCTGGCATATTCATCTGGAGCTAGAGCTCGAATAGGGTTCGCTAGTCAGCTCTCATTTCCCTTCATAAACTGTGAGATATTTCCCCCGAATAATGTTTATCAGGGTAAGAAAATTGAAGGGATAATAAATTCTATTGGATTAAAAGCTGACGTGAAACCCACGGAAATAAGGCTTGATGAGAGCGATGTCAGCAGGGCTAAACAAATTATACACTTTAGGAAACCCCAGAAGAATATTGTAACGATCGGAGTTGACCCGGGCAAAGGAAAAGAAAAACATTATGTAATACCGGAAATAATAGCTTATCTGGCTAATAACGTGGCCGTCAGAATGAAAGCGAAATTTCTTGTCTTGACAGAACCGTGGCATAGTGAAACAGTAAATGAATTCTCACGGGGGCTAAAGAGTGAAGTTCTTGATATAGTTCCTTCTAACGCGAATGAGACAATTGCTCTTCTATCTACATGTGATCTCTTTATTTCCGGTAATACAAATCTATTGCACTATTCCGCGGCTCTGGGAGTGTCGACGATAGGACTTTTCACAGAACATGAAAATGAAAAATGGATACCCCCTTACGAGAACATAAGAATATTTAGAGGAAAAAGAGGCGAAAAACTTTCACTGAAGAATTTTTTCTCAATTGTGAAAGAGGTCTTGCCGGAATAGATATATTTTTTATAAGAATTAATTATTCAATGAATAAATGGGAAATGAGATATTAAAATTAACAGTAGTCTAATAGAGCCTTCTCTATTTTTTTGTCCCTTTATAAGATCCTGATTCTCTATTTGGTTTGATCTTTGAAGAATTATCAGCTCTGCTGTCTATAGAACAGCGTAGAGTAGAATCAGCCGGGAAATAATAGATGAATAGAATATTTACAGAGAACCCCTCAGGGAAGGAATACGGAATCTTCAGAATACTTGTATTAACGCCCAGCTGGCTGGGAGATGCTGTCATGTCACTTTCCTTTTTTCAAAAACTGAGGGGAGTCTTCCCTGATGGCTATATTGTCGCCGCGTGCAGTGATTATGTGTCCGAGATATACGAAAATAAGACTGAAATAAATCAAATCGTTACATACAGTAAAGGCGGGTTGAAAAACAAAATATCCCTTATAAAAGAATTACGTTCACACGCCCGGTGGGAAATATGTTTTCTGCTTTCTCCATCTTTCTCATCAGCTCTTACAGCATTTTTATCGGGAGCAAAAAGAAGAATTGGTTATGGAACTGATTCGCGTTCACTTCTTTTAACAGACGCCATAGATAAGACTTCTTACAAAAAGGGTCACATTTACGATGTTCACAGCAGGCTGATTGGACTCGCTCGTGAAAACGTAAATGAAAAGGAATATATTCCCTCTATTGAACCGCCCGGCAATTGGAAAGAGATAATAGAAAGTAAAGGGATTAAGGGTAAATATGCCGTGTTTTCAGCAGGAGCTTCCTACGGCCCCGCCAAACTATGGCCGGCCGAAAACTATTTGAAATTATCAGAACTGCTGCGCGAAAACGAGGGGCTTAATGTTGTGGCGGTGGGAGTGTCAAGGGAAAGGGAGTACTTGAATTCAATTATTGGTAAGAATAACGGATCGGGGGTTAATCTAGCCGGTGAATGTAATCTAAAAGAACTAATAGCAATCCTTAAAGGGGCTGAAGTGGTTGTTGGTAATGATAGCGGCCCCGTTCATCTTTCTTCGGCACTCGGAGTTCCTACAGTTGCGATTTTTGGTTCAACCAGCCCGTTGTGGACAGGCCCTCGCGGAAAACGTTCAAGAATAGTAAATAGTAACATCAAATGTTCGCCTTGCTTTAAAAGAGAATGTCCACTGTATGATTACGCAAAGTGTTTTGATGATATATTAACAGGAGATGTCTACGAAGTTGTCCGCGAAGTGATGTCTGCAGAGCAGGATTGAAACGATTTAGAAGACTGAAGGATTAAAGTAAAATGGCGGTAAAATGGAGTTTGTCCGATGTCTCACTTATAGTGATCACATTGAACGAAGAGGATAATATAGGCGCCTGTCCCGGAAGCGTCGCAAGTGTTTTTTCAAATATGTTTATCTTATGGAATTGCATATGTCAAATAAGAAATAATCAGCCCAATGTTTTTTTATTATCGAGGGAAAGCACTTTCACAGATAGGAATAACAGGAAAAAAGCCGTTATAAAAGGCAAATTTATCCCTCGGAATTCCTCTGAAAGAGCTGAAAACGGATGAATTTTACTTCTTCTGTTAGAATACTGTTAAAAATCTTACCGGAGCTTGATTAAATCCGCTTTTTGCATTGATTATTATTTATAATGGTATAAAATCGAACCTTGGCAGGAGCTAATATTAAGACTTTCTATTCAACACTGAAGTTAGATCGGGCTGCTTGTGAGCCAACGGTTTCGACTGAGACTGAGCAGAGCTCCTTCGTTGGGTCGGCAGCCTTCAAAAAATGAGCAGAAACCGGCCGGTAAAGGAAGAACAATGAACGATAAGAACATTCTCGTCGTGGATGATGAAGAAGACATTAACGAACTGGTTAAGTATAACCTCGAGAGGGAAGGGTTTAAGGTAACCTGTGTGAGTACCGGGGAGAAGGCGCTTCTGGAGGTAAGCAGGGGCAAGTACGATCTGATAATACTGGATCTGATGCTTCCCGGCGTGGACGGGCTGACTGTCTGTAGAAATCTCAAGAGCGATTCAGACACCGCTTCCATACCTGTAATAATGCTCACCGCAAAGGGAGAAGAGTCGGATATTGTGGTGGGGCTGGAGCTGGGAGCGATTGACTACATTACCAAACCATTCAGCCCCCGGGTCGTAGTGGCAAGGGTTAAAGCGGTGCTCAGGGCCGTGACAAAACGGAGCAGTGAAGAAGAGAGAATAATGATAGGAGCGCTGGATATAGACCCTAATCGTTATCTGGTAAAGCTTGACGGGGTAAAGCTGGATCTTACATCCACCGAATTCAAACTGCTGCGCTATATGGCAAACAGGCCCGGCTGGGTGTTTACCAGGAACCAGTTGATAGATGCTTCCCGGGGAGACGAATACATAGTTACCGACCGCAGCGTGGATGTGCATATTGTGGGTATCCGGAAGAAGCTGGGGAAATTCGGGAATTACATTCAGACGGTACGCGGTGTCGGATACCGTTTTAAGGAGTTTTAGATGCGCCGGAAAAGAATAATCTGGCATATACTTCCCTATCATTTTCTCATAGTTATAATAGCCCTGGTGGCAGTTTCGTGGTACGCATCCGCAACTGTTAAGAATTTCTTTATCGAAGAGACCGGAAGAGGGCTGGAAGAACGGGCAAAACTTATCAAACTGCATATCTTAGGTGATCAATCAACCAATCTTCGTGATATTGAAACAATCGACGCTCTCTGCGATACTATCGGAGTGGTAGCCGGAATGAGGGTTACTCTTATACTGCCCTCGGGCAGGGTAGTGGGGGATTCCGATAAGGATCCCGCGATCATGGAAAATCACGCCAACCGCCCGGAGGTAATTTCGGCCTTTAAAGGGGGGACCGGTTCGTCCATTCGTTACAGCGAAACCCTTAAAAGGAACCAGCTATACGTGGCTGTTCCGGTAATCGAAGCGGGAAAGCTTGTTGCCGTTATAAGAACATCGGTTCATCTGGGATCTCTCGAAGAGAGCCTCGGCTGGATGACCGGCAGGATATTCTGGGCGGGACTGGTAGCGGCTATCCTGGCTTTGATAGTGGGGGGGATTGTTTCCAGGAAGATTACCGGACCGCTAAAAGTTATAAGGAAAGGCGCAGAGCGCTTTGCCGGTGATGACCTCAGCTACCGGCTTCCCCAGCAGGGTCTTCTGGAAACTGACGTGCTGTCGGAAGTCATGAATGATATGGCCGAGCGCCTTGCTATAAGGATTGAGAATACCAGAAGGCAAAAGATGGAGCAGGAGGCGGTTTTCTTTAGTATGAATGAGGGGCTCCTGGTAGTAGATAAAGATGAAAAGATTATGAAGATGAATCCCCAGGCCAGGAAGATATTAGATACAGGGAACAGGGATGTTGTAGGCAGTCCGATTCAGGAGGTGGTCAGGAATTACGAGGTGGAACAGCTGGCGAAAAAGTTAATAGCCGGAGAAAAGACAGAGGAGATAGAGATAAAGCTTGCCGAAGAGAGCTATTTCTCGGTCAGTGGGGCTACGCTTTACGGAAGAGAGGGTGAGAATCAGGGTGCTGTTATCATGCTCAGGGATATTGCCAGACTGAGGAAACTTGAGAATATCAGGCGCGATTTCGTTGCCAATGTTTCTCACGAACTCAGGACACCCATAACTACCGTTAAGGGTTTCGCCGAAACGCTGCTGGATGAGAAGGGAAGGGATCCGGAGAAACAGGAGCGTTTTCTCAGGATTATCAGCCGTCATGCAGACCGGATGAACTACATTATTGAAGACCTGCTAACCCTGTCCCGTCTGCAGCAGACCCAGGGTGGGGAGGAGAGATTTCAGCTGCTCAATATACAGGATGTCCTGGATGAGACTCTCGATTTCTGTATGGCCAACAGCGAAGATAAGAATATTGAAATTATTACGGAGTATCCAGAGGATCTATTTATCAGAGCGGTACCGGTTCTTATCAGCCAGGCGATATCCAATCTTGTGGATAATGCCATAAAGAACAGTGAACCGGGCGGTAAAGTCAAAATAGTGATCACTGAGGATGAGGAAAGTGTGTATATCGACGTAATAGACAATGGGAGGGGGATAGGTGAGAAGCACCTTTCCAGGATCTTCGAAAGGTTCTACCGGGTGGACCGGGCCAGAAGCAGAAGAGAAGGAGGAACCGGTCTCGGGCTTGCCATAGTAAAGCATATAGCACAGGTTCACGGGGGGTGCGTGGAGGTGGAGAGTGAACTGGGGAAGGGCAGTAAATTCAGGATCGTAATACCCCGAAATTGACCTGATATTAAATATTAACGTATTCTTAACAATTTGCTAATAATACAATAATGGATCGGGGCTATATTTGTTCGTAACTTAAACCAAGAGGAGGTACGAACATGATAAGATGGATCAGAATCTTTTCTTCGATTCTCTTATTAACATCGGCTCTGTCATTAGGAACTTCTGACAGTGCTTATGCTGGAAAAGCGGATAAGATTGTTATCGACGGATCAACCACGGTTGGGCCGATAGCGAAAGCTTTTGCCGAGTATTATATGTCCAACAACAAAGATGTGAATATTACAGTAAGTGAATCAGGGAGTGGAAACGGAGCGAAAAGCCTTCTTAACAAAATGTGTAATATCGCTACCATGTCCCGTTTCATGAAGGACGGAGAATTCAGCGCCGCAGTCAAAAACGGCATCATGCCGGTGGCCCATGTGGTGGCTGTTGACGGGATTGCTATGATAGTGCATCCGTCGAATCCGATCAAGGAACTCAGTGTAGAGAAAGTAAGAGAAATCTACAAGGGTAAGTATACTAACTGGAAGCAGTTGGGAGGCCCTGATGTGAAGATAGTTATGATCAGCCGAGACACCAACAGCGGTACCTACGAAACCTTCGAGAAGCTGGTCATGAATAAGGAGAGGATAGAAGAGAATGCCGAATATGTCGGAAGTAACGGAGCCGTGCGTCAGAGGGTTCAGAGCACGCCGGCCGCGATAGGGTATGTGGGGCTCGGTTTTGTTGACCGCACCGTCAAAGCTCTCACTATAGAGGGTGTTTACCCTGACAGCAGATCGATAGCTTCGGGTGTATATCCGATCGCCCGTCCGCTCTATATGTTCACCGACAGATACCCGAGATTGGGCACCCACCTGCACGCATTCATTACACTTTATCTGACACCGCGGGGGCAGGAGATCATAGAAGAGATCGGATTTATCCCGGTAACTCAGTATAAATATAATAAATGAATAAGGACATGAACGGTTATAAAGTCGGAAAAAATTACCGCGAGAAGATTTCTTCCCCGAATATTTCGGGGAAGAATCTTCTTATGAGTGATGAAAAGAGGTGGTTCAGGCGTATAGGTTCTTTGACCGGCAAATCGATTCTGGCCGTGATTGCATCTGTATCGCTTCTTGCACTTTTCTTTATATTTTTCTTTATCATCAGGGATGCTCTTCCGTTCTTTCGCCTGGAAGGTGTAAAGAATTTCTTTACAAGTACAGCATGGTATCCCTCAAGGGAAAACCCGGAATTCGGCGCCCTGGCGATCTTTGTGGGGAGCGCCCTGGTGACGCTGGGGGCGGTAGTAGTTTCGGTTCCGCTCGGCATTCTTGCGGCACTCTGCCTCAGTGATATTCTGCCCTTTACTTCCAGACAGTACGTCAAGCCGGTAATAGAGATGTTGGCTGCTATCCCTTCTGTTGTATACGGATTCTTCGCTCTGATTGTATTCGCGCCCTATTTGCAGGAGAAGGGCGGCGCGGCGCTATCAATGGGAACCTGGATTGTTCTTACTCCGCTGGCACTCGTATTGTCGGTTATCCTTGGCGATATTCTGAGCTCCAGGGCGGGTAAAGCAGAGAAGAAGTTGAGGAGAGTAATCTTCGCTATGATTATTGCCGTAATTTCAATATGGGGCATATACTCTCTCAGTGATTTTTTCTCCGGTATCAAGGTAGTGAGCGGTACCAACGTTTTTAACGTCTCGATCATTCTGGGTATTATGGCTTTACCCTTAATAGTGAGTGTTTCCGAGGATGCCTTGAGTGCCGTGGGTAGAGATATGCGGGAGGGCAGCTACGCTCTGGGGGCAACCAGAGCGGAAACACTGCTTAAAGTAATAGTACCGGCGGCAAGGAGCGGGATATTCGCTGCTATCATCCTAGGGGTTATGAGAGCTCTGGGTGAGACTATGGTGGTATGGATGGCATCCGGGAACGCAGCCAGTATACCGGAGCCATGGTTCAATTTAATGGAACCGGTAAGGACACTTACGGCAACCATAGCCGGGGACATGGGAGAGGCAGATCAGGTAACCGGTTCGTCCCGCTACTATGTGCTTTTTGCCATGGCGATGTGTCTTTTGATCTTCGCGTTTATTTCAAATATGGTAAGCGAACATTTCGCGAAGAAGGCGAGGGGAATGTCGAAATAGATATAGATTAATTCTGAACAGAAAGATTTGAAGATGGAGATTCAAAGCAGAAAATTATTAAATATATCGTTCACCTCGGTGGGCGTTATGGCGATATTGCTGATGGCGATATCGCTGGTTGTGCTGCTCTTCCCGATCTTCATGAAAGGTATGGGGGCCTTTGTGTTCAGAGAAACAGTGGAGAACCGGGAACTGATGCTGCAGAGATTCGGACGGGGTAACAGGGAAGAGGTGATGGCGGATGTACGTGAAACGGAAGCGGCCAGAAAACCGGTCTATGAACTGATGGAGCGGTTCGAAGAAGAAATGTCGAAAGCGGATTCAGAATTCCGGAGAAAATACCGGAGTGAATACGGAGATATCAAGGAGATGATAGGTGAACTTCTGGGGCCCGGGCCGGGCGACAGGGAAGGGGCGCTTATAAGAAAAAGATATGGCAAAGTGCGTATGGACAGAGCCCTTGCCAAACTGGATCAAATACTCAAAGTTGAAACTTACGACTATTCCGATACGTCCAGTATGGGGAAGAAGGTACTCAAGCCCAGAAGAGAAATCTTCAGCGGAACTACTCTTGAACCTGTCTTTACGATCCTTGAAAAAGATATAAATAAGATGATGAAGCCGGGGCTTAAATTTTACTGGCGTTTCCTGTTTGATAAATCGCAGGATGCCCACTTCTTTGGCGGGATCTGGCCGGAGGTGCTGGGAACGCTCTACCTTTCGATTGGGGCGATGATATTCGCCATACCTTTCGGCATTGTCGCCGCCATTTATCTTGCTGAATATGCCGGGGAAGGCAGGCTTACAAGATTGATAAGAGTATCAATAAGCTCCCTTGCCGGAGTCCCCAGCATAGTATTCGGACTATTCGGGCTGGCATTCTTTATAAATACCATGAATATTTCGAACTCGAAGAGCGTTATGGCGGGATCACTGACCCTCGCTCTTCTGGTTCTTCCGATAATAATACGTGCTTCGGAGGAAGCGATTAAATCGGTGCCCAGGGGGTACAGAGAAGCTGCAATGAGCTTGGGTGGGGGGAAATGGCACACTATAATATCAGTGGTCCTTCCCGCGGCACTTCCCGGCATCCTGACCAGTATCATAGTCAGCCTGGGAAGGGCTGCCGGCGAGACAGCGCCGATCATCTTTACAGCGGCTGTGAGCGTGGGTAAACCGCTGGCAATCTGGCAGACTTTATCTCAGCCCACTCCAGCACTACCCTGGAGCGTGTACAATCTCGCTACAGAGCACGAGGCGGTCAATGAGATACGCCACGTTCAGTACGGGATGGTTCTGACACTAGTAGTTCTTGTTTTGCTTTTAAATCTTACAGCTATTATTATACGCAAGAGGGTTTCAAAGAAACTCAGAAGATAAAGAGGATTTGGCCGCATGAATGAAGAGGGAATTAACGGAAACAAGCTGATAACCACGGACGATTTCAGCGTCTTCTACGGCAGCAATGAGGCTGTGTGTGGTGTTACGATGGGGGTCAGAGCCGGAATGGTTACCGCCATTATCGGGCCGAGCGGGTGTGGGAAGAGTACCTTACTGAGATCGATAAACAGGATGAACGACCTGATACCCGGCTGCCGGGTGAAGGGTAAGCTGATGATTGACGACCAGGATATTAATATTCCGAAGGTAGACGTGGTGACCCTGAGGAAGAATGTGGGGATGGTTTTCCAGAAACCGAACCCCTTTCCCAAAAGTGTGTTCGATAACGTTGCTTACGGCCCCAAAATACACGGTATCAAATCCAGGGGTAAGCTTTCGGATATAGTGAGAAACAGTCTTCAGCAGGCGGCTTTATGGGATGAGGTGAAGGATAGGCTGGATCATAACGCCCTGGATCTTTCCGGGGGGCAGCAGCAGAGGCTCTGCATTGCCAGGGCTATTGCTATCAAGCCCAGCATACTGCTTATGGATGAACCGGCGTCCGCCCTGGACCCCACATCCACAGGTAAGATCGAAGATTTAATAGATGATCTCAGGGGCGATTATACTATAGTTATAGTTACTCATAATATGCAGCAGGCCGCGCGGGTTTCAGATTATACCGCGTTCCTGTACGAGGGAGAATTAATTGAATACGGGGAAACCGGAAAAATGTTTACCAATCCGGAGAAAAAAACAACAGAAGATTATATTACCGGAAGGTTCGGATAGGGGGATATATTGAAGATACACTTAAGAAAAGAGATAGATCAATTGAAGAAAGAACTGCTGAGTCTCAGTTCGATTGTAGAAAACAATCTCGAAGAAGCAGTCAGCGCGCTTATCGAAAGAGAACCTGAGAAAGCCCGGGATGTAATGAGCAGGGATTCAAAGGTCGATCTCAAGGAAGTTGAAATAGAAGAGGAATGCTTAAAGGTACTGGCTCTTCACCAGCCCGTTGCCATTGACCTCCGGCTGATAGTATCGATAATGAAGATCAATGATAACCTGGAGAGAATAGGAGACCTGGCCACCAATATAGCAGAGAGGGCCGCTTTCCTGTCCACCAGGAGCGAGTGCGAGATAAGTATGGACTTTGCTAAGATGTCAGGGAAGGTTATATCCATGCTTTCCAGAGCTCTCGATTCGTTGGTTAAGGAGGATCCCAAACTGGCGTGGGAGGTCTGCGGCGATGATGATGAAGTTGATAATATGAACAGGAATATGTACATAGCGGTTCAGGAAGGAATAAAGAAGCATCCCCATATGATGGAGGAAATTATACACATGCTTTCTGTTTCAAGGCACCTCGAGAGAATAGGAGACCTGGCAACCAATATCGCCGAGGATGTTATATACATGATCGAGGGAAGGATAGTTCGCCACAATCCGGAGAATTACTAAGGTACTTAGATTCATAAATAGATTAACCTATAAACGGAGGAATATTATACAAATGAAATATAGATTACTGGTAATTGGAATTCTGATCGTTGAATTATTATCAATATTTACACTGACCGGTAGTGTAAATGCCGTATCATCGGATCAACAGAGCAGTGAAGACAGCTTATGGGCAGATAGTGAGGAAGGCAAGGAATATGATAATAATGTTGAAGGGTATGAAATCGTAAAACCCGTTCCGGAGGTAGTTCCTTTCGGCGTAGGGGAAAAGTTTGAATTTTCCCTTCAATACGGGTTAATATATGCCGGAGATGCTACTCTGGAAATTAGAAATATAGCTGTTCTGGATTCTGTAAAGAGTTATCATATCTTTTCGACGGCAAGATCGAATAGAGCTTTTGACCTTGTTTTTAAGGTTCGCGATCATCATGAATCATTTATGGATTACGACAATCTGTATTCTCTCAGATTCGAAAAACACATCCGCGAAGGAAAATTCCGTAAAGACGAAATAGTTGATTTCGAACAGGAAAATCATTTGGCTGTTTACAAGGATAAAAATGTAATGATACCGCCGAATACACACGATTTTCTAACTGCTTTTTATTTTATTAGGACCGTTCCGTTGATTCCAGGGCAGGCAGTGTTTCTGGCTAATCATAGCGGTAAAAAGAATTATCCTATCTATGTCAAGGTGATAAGGAAAGAAGAAGTAAGTGTGCCTGCAGGAGATTTCAAGTGCGTAGTAATAGAACCGGTACTAAAGACAAGCGGCATTTTTAAGCAAAGTGGAAAATTGACAATCTGGCTGACTGATGATACTGTCAAAATGCCCGTTTTACTGCGTTCAAAGGTGTTGGTTGGATCCTTTGAAGCCAGGTTAAAGAGATACGAACTAACTGATAAGGAGCACCGGGTTCCGGATATTTCAAGGAGAGCTGTTAATGTCAGGTAAGTATGAAGAAATTGACCTTGAAAATGTGAAAGCTTTTTCAATAGATGAAAGAGTAAGCAAGGTTCGTCAAGCGGACTTTGGAAAACCGGTTAAGGGAGGTAAACCTTTCAAGAGATGGGTAGATTCACTTCCTGATCAGTTAGCCGTGAAAGAGTTAGGGAAACTCGTCTTTGCCATGAGAAAGGCATTATCTAGAAAAAAGTATGAAATAATATGGATGATGGGCGCGCACGTAATAAAATGCGGTCTTTCGCCATATCTTATTGAGCTTATTAAAAAGAAATATATAACTGCTATCGGAACTAATGGGGCGTCGGTTATACACGACCTCGAAATTGCTTTCTTTGGTGTAACATCTGAAAATGTTTCTTTAGGACTTGACGAAGGAAAATTTGGATTTACCGAAGAAACAGCCGACCTCGCGTTTGAAGCTATAGAGAGGGGTTATCGGGAGGAGCTTGGATTGGGAGAAGCTATTGGAAAATTTATTATTGATGAAAAAGCGAAATGGGCTGGAAGCAGTATCTTAGCTCAAGCTTATAGATTTGATATCCCTTTTACCGTTCATTTGGCTATTGGAACTGATATTCTCCACCAACACCCGGGTTTTAACGGATCGATGTGGGGAGACATGTCGCACAGAGATTTTCGGATATTTGCCGCTAAAATAAGGAATCTGGGTGAAAATGGAGGGGTCGTTCTCAACACGGGTTCTGCTGTCATTATGCCCGAGGTCTTTTTGAAATCCTTTAGTATAGCAAGAAATATCGGTGTAGATTTTAAAGATATCACGATGTGCAACATGGACATGATTAATCACTACAGGCCAACACAGAATGTTTTATGCAGACCTTCCGCTTTCGGAGGAGAGTCAATATCCTTGACGGGACATCATGAAATTATGATACCCTTGCTGTATTCATCGCTGTTATCATAACAGCTCAGCTGCAAAAATAGAGTTTTATTATTTTTAATCTGTCTTGTAATAATAAATATTTTATAGGAATAGATACTTTGGGTTGACAGAAAAGCAATTAATATGGTATAGTGTAGAAAATAGGAGGTATTCATAATATAAACGTTTGCTAATGTTGATAACATCGTAGTTTAGGTTTGGCGCTTATCGGGTGTTATGTAATTGAGGCAGACGTATTTTTGTATGCCCGGGCCTGATAAGAGCCTGGGCATTTGATTTACTGGAGGATAAAATGGCTGGTTGCCCGAAGCTACAACAAGCTGAAGCAGGACGCAGAGAAGGGGATCAGAGTCTGAAAGAATTTTCTTTATCGAAAGCAGAAGAAAAACGATTGTATCGTGTTACTAAGAGAATTTCTGATGTAATTATAGCCGTTGCAATCCTTTTGCTTGTTCTTCCATTGATACCGGTTATTATTATTTTGATAAAGATCGACACTAAGGGCCCCCTTCTTTTCAAACAAAAGAGAATCGGAAAAGACGGCAGAGAATTTAATCTATACAAGTTCCGTTCGATGGTTGAAGGAGCTGACAATACCGTAGAGTCACTCAGGCAACTAAGCGATAGTGAAGGGCCTATATTTAAATTGAAAAATGACCCGAGAATTACGAGTGTTGGTTGTTTCTTGAGACGTTCTAGTCTTGATGAACTTCCTCAGTTAATTAACGTATTAAAAGGCGAGATGAGTATTGTGGGTCCAAGGCCGAATTTACCGTCTGAAGTGGCGCAATATTTATCGTGGCAGAAAAAAAGGCTTGATGTCAAACCTGGGATTACTTGTTTCTGGCAGATTGCGGGTAGAAGCCATATTGGCTTTCATGAATGGATGAGGCTTGACCTCCAATATATCGAGAAAAGAGGTTTTCGAACGGATTTAATGATCATATTAAAGACTTTTCCGGCAGTAATTGAAAGGAAAGGCGCTTATTAAACTCTGGCATATATCTTGCCTTTACTTTATTTTGTAAAATAGTAAGATTATTTATAACTTCTAGTTTGTATGTCTCAAACTTAAAGATGCTATTATTATTTTAGGAAGTTATTGAGGTTCGTGGTGAATATAAGAGGCGATAAGTTTAAATATATACGCTGTTTGATATTCGTATCTATTTTTGCCGCTGGATGTTCAAGCGGGAACAGATTAATAGACACTAAAAATGGTGAAATTGAAACAAAGGTATTATCTCCTGACAGCATACCGCATTCATACTCAACTGGAAAATACAGATTTGGTTATGGGGATGCCTTTGATGTAAATTTTCTTTACAACGATGAATATTCGAAGCCGGGCATAATCGTAAGTCCGGACGGCAATATTAATTTTCCATACGTAGGAGAAATTAATGTAAATGGCATGACAGTTTCTCAATTGGATAGTGTGCTGACTACTACTTATTCACGAATACTTAAAAACCCGGATATTTCAATAATTCCACAACAATTCAGACCGCAATATGTCTATCTACTTGGAGAAGTAAGAGCACCAGGAGGGTATCAGGCATACAAGGCCAGGACTCTTCTTGAGGCCCTTTCTCTAGGTGGCGGTATAACAAAGAAAGCCAAGAGAAATGGGGTTATTGTAATACGGAGAGTCGGCCTCGAACACGTTGTGGCTATAGAGATTGATTTAAAGAAAATTGTTAACGATAATCGCTATGAATACAACATTCCTATAGAACCGTCAGATATTGTTATGATTCCGGAATCCAAAATTTATCAGGTGAGTGGATTCGTTGCTTCATTTATTGATATCATCAAAGATCCTCTGGATCTGTATTTAAGAGGATGGCAATTTGTCCAGATGAAGGCGGTATACGATTATTATAAATTAAGAGCAGCCGAGGAGTAAATAATAGATTTATGGAAACAGTAGAAAACAGGAAGAATGAATCAACAGTAAAAGATTTTCTTGAAGTCATATTCAGGAGAAAATGGGTTATAATTGGAATCGTCTTATTTTCTCTGGTGATGGTAATTTTTCTTAATATGAGAGAACCGGCGCTTTATGAATCATTAAGCACGATGCTTGTAAAGAGAGGGCAACCTGAAGGTGTTTTCAATCAATACGTCAGAACAATGCCGTGGGAAGAGGAAATAGCTTCACAGATCGAAATGGTTAAATCACAGATTGTGATTGAAAGCGCTCAGGAAAAATTACCCGAGCTTCTGCCAGATCATTATTCTTCCAGCACAAGGCTTAGTCCCGCGAACGCTGAAGCGGGGGTTGTATCTACTTCCAACGTAATCTGGGTAAAATATGTATCATCGGATCCTGCCCTTTGCGAAGCAGCGGTAAACGCTATTACTAAAGCGTACAGGGAACACTACGCGATGGTAAAGACCCCTCCTGAAATGGAAGATTTCTTTTCTGAAGAGCTGAATATGATAAAAAGAGAGATCGAATACTGGCGTAATATGAAGGTGGCGATTGGTGAGAAGTGGGGTGTTATTGATATTGGAAAGCAGGAAGATTTTATCCTGCAGAGGCTGCAACAATATATCAGTGACTTTGATGAAATTGTAGCTGATAAGGAGCAACTTGAGCAAATAATAGAGAAACTTCTTGTTGCCAGGAAAGGCGGGATTAAAGAGATGTATACCGCCTACGAGAATTTCCTGGGAAATAATAGCAAAACAACAAATATTGATAATATGTACAAGAGTTTCGTTGATTTAAAAATGCAAGAAGTAGACCTTGTGAGCAGATATACAGATAATAATAAAGAAGTAATAAATATTAGAAATAAAGTCAAAGATGTTGAGCAAATGCTTAATGAAGAAATGGGAATATTAATCAAAGTTAAAAAGACAAAGCTGGAAGTGCTTGAGAACAGAGAACAACTTTTATCTAAACTTATCAGCAATCTTGAATCAAAGAAAAATTCATTTTCTAAAAAGGAAGTAGAAATCAGTAGAATTAATTCAACACTCCTGCGGGTTGAGAAGACTTATAATGAATTGTTGGATAAACAGATGAATGCTAGAATTTCTATGGCAAGTAATCCGGAGTGGAAGATTACAATTTTAACTCCGGCGACTGACGCAAAAAAACAGAAAACAAGAGATTATGTAAGAATAGCCCTTGGGCCGTTCTTCAGTCTTCTATTTTCAATAGGATTCGCTTTCTTTATTGATAACCTGGATCACTCTATAAAGAATGTCGCTGAAGCTGAAGAAATTCTTGGAATTAGTGTTTTAGCAAGTTTCCCGGATGCCGAGACGAAATAATAGAAGGTACTATGTACGAAGAATTTTACGGTTTTAAGGAACTTCCATTCAATGTAACTCCTGACCCGAAATTTTTATACAGGAGCAGCAGTCATAGAGACGCTCTTGCTTATATAACTTACGGAGTTTTCCAGAAAAAAGGCTTTATCGCTTTAACAGGTGAGGTCGGTGTTGGTAAGACAACTGTTGTCAATGCTTTTGTGGACTTATTTAATCCTTCGGTCGAAGTCTCTTTTGTTTTTTCTACTAAATTTCCGTTTGAACAGCTTCTTTATTTAATTTGCAATGATTTCGGATTGGATGTTGAAGGAATGAACAAAGCGCAAATGCTTTTGAAGCTGAACAGGTTTTTAATTGAACAGTACGAAAAGAATAGAAATACAGTGCTTATAATAGATGAAGCCCAGAATCTTTCACCAGAGGCTCTTGAGGAGCTTCGAATGTTGTCTAACCTCGAGACAAGAAATAAAAAACTTCTGCAGATTATGCTAGTCGGGCAGCCCGAGCTTGAGACGATTTTAAACCTCAAGAAACTTCGCCAGCTTAGACAGAGAATTCCGCTTCTATTTAGAATACCTGTGCTGTCTCATGATGACCTTTCAAAATATGTTGACTACAGGCTTAAAGTTGCCGGAAGAGGGAGTAAAAGTCCACATTTTACTAAGGACTCAATCGAAGAAATCTATCATTACAGCAAAGGGATTCCAAGACTCATTAATGTGCTTTGTGACAGGGTGTTATTGGCTGGTTATGTCTCGAATGTTAGAACAATCAACGCCGCGATAGTAAGGGAGGGGATAAGGGATCTTGAAAATGAAACAGTACATACTACAGGAAGAATTAGTAAAACTATGTAACATTCTGTAGAGATTTGATTGAAGGGAGTTAATGTGAGTAAGATTTTTGACGCGCTCAGAAAGGCGGAAAAGAGGGGCGGAAGGCAGAGCGGGAATATCCGAAAAAGAAAAAAGCCTTTGAGAAAAGCGTCAAATGTTAATAAAAGTAATTTTCTTCAGGGAATGGATGAAGACTTCCGTCGATCTTTATTGACACTTAGAAATTCAGTCGATTCTGAAATGAAGGATAAAGGAACAAAAGTAATAATGTTCACGAGCGCCATCGAGGGTGAAGGAAAAAGTACTATTGCTGTTTTTCTGGCAAGGATGATTGCTGTTAATCAGCTGGAAAAAATACTTATATTGGATTGTGCCGTCAGAAACCCTCAGATACATAATTTCTTTGGGATCAGTGGTAAAAAGGGTATTATCGATTATTTATCGGATGAAGCTAAATTTTCTGATATAATACAAACTGTAGATGAAATGGTGCTGGATATAATTCCAATCGGCAGAACCGCCGACAGAAGTGTAATTCAGCCGCTTTTCCGTTCCGACAGGATGAGGGCTCTAATAAGCGAAGTGGCTGAAAATTATGATTATATTTTTGTGGATACTTCATCAATTCTCAGTGCGCCGGAAACACCGATATTGAGTTCCCTTATGGATGGAGTAATAATGGTTGTACAGGCCGGCCGTACAAAGCGAGAGGTTATAAGAAGAGCGGTGATGAACGTAAATAAACAAGGGGGAGAATTTGTCGGGTCTGTTCTTAACAGAAAGAAGTATTATATACCCGAGTTTATTTATAAACGTGTGTAAAAAGATTGAGGCTTATGTCCAATAAAAGACACCCGTGTTCAAAACACGGGCTTTTTTATCCAGATAACGCTAATAGCAGTCAATTTACCAGGTGGTACAGTAATCGGTTTTGTCCATTTATAGATTCCTCAACTCGTCTGATTACAGATAAAATCGGTAAGGATAACATAGAGGGTATTCTTCTGTGCGGAAGTTTTGCTACAGGGGAAGGCAGTGTTGTTCTAGAGAGCGGCAGGACTCTTTTTCTGTCAGATGTGGATATATTAGTTGGGATTAATTCTTTAAGCGTCCATCAAACTGTTTTGTCCGCAAAAAGGGAGCTGGGTAATAAATGCGAAGAACTATGGGATGAAGCGGAATTTAGAGGCCGTGTAAACATAGGAATTTATCACTTCAAAGAGCTGTCTTCACTGCCCCCAAGTCCCGGAGTTTACGACATGAAAGAAAGCGGGGTTGTTTTTTTAGAAAAGAAAGGATTTAAAGAGCGGTTTCCTTCATACAAGAATTCCGATATTACACGCAAAGAAGCTTTAAAACTGATAGAAAACAGGATTGTCGCGCATATTGGCGCTCACAGGCTTACTGAAAAAAAGGGCAAAGACTATAAATATGAATTAATATATTCTGTATCGAGAGTTTACACAGATATTTTAATGTGTTGTCTGATATTTGCAGGCGAGTATCAGACGGGGTATTTGAACCGTTTGAAATACCTTAGAGAAAATAAGGAAAATCCCCTCTTACAAGAACTAATCCCACAGAATATATTTGAAAAGATAGAAAGATGGACCAGATTAAAACTGGATCAATCGAATCTTGTCATCAATGTAAGTTCAAAGGATATGTGGGAAGAAAGTGCTTCAGATTTATTTAAATACTGGGAGTTGTTTCAATCAGAGATGTTTGGCGATAAAAGGGCGGGGAATGTTATAACCTTTCTGGAATCAAGAAAGAGTAACTATCCACTCCTTACGCGATTGAAATTATGGAGAAGTTACTTTAAACGTTTTTATCCATATTCAGCTTTTATTGGTTTTCTTAAAATAGGCGCAAATATTTATAGATGCAGTCCGGATGAGTTGATATTGAAATACGGGGTCATACTCTTGAAGGTGAGGATCGAAAAGGGTGAGAGAGTATATGTGGATCGTCCTCCCGGAAGTTTTCCGTACGATAGATCTGAGTGGAGTAAGGCGGCAGAAAAATTGTACTCTTTATGGATTGAACTTGTTTCGGGATAAGGAGTGATCAAATTGAAATGTCCCACAGTTGTCGTACTTCTTGACGCTCTTGGATATTTAGTTACAGAGCGTTTCGGGTTCAGGCCCGATGGACTTTCCCACAGAATAAGAATGCGTACAGTCCCCGGATTCAGCCAACCCGCTCTAACGAGTATTTTTACCGGTCTTCCTCCTGACAAGCACGAGTTGTGGATGATGTATTCATTTGCGAGGGATAAATCACCTTTCAAATGGTTGTCAATGATACCTGAGAGCGTTTCAGAGAAAAGGCTTTGGCTTAATCGGTTGATACACTGGAAACTCAGATGTTTCGATAATATTAAATCATATTACAGCTTGTATAATATCCCTCGAAATGTATTAAGATACCTGGATTTACCGGCAAAGGGGAATCTTTTTGTGCCCGGGGGAGTTGAAAAAGTAAATACTGTAATAGATGAACTGGCACACAGGGACTCGCGTATTTTTGTCAGGGATTATCATACACCGGAAGTTTTAGCTTTCGAGCAGCTTGAAGAAGCATTGGTAAAAAGGGAAGCTGATTTCTATCTACTTTATACCGCCGGGCTTGACGCCGACCTACACAAATACGGAACCAAACATGAGAATATTGATGCTCACTTGAGATGGTACAGTGAAAGGTTGGAAAACCTGCTTTCAATAAATAACAATATCAGGTTGCTGGTGTTCGGTGATCATGGGATGTGTGAAGTTAGCGACACTATAGATATCAAAGAAAAAATAGAAGCAGTAGGTCTCAGAATTCCGGAAGATTATATACCCTTTTATGATTCAACACTGGCAAGGTTTAAAGTATATTCCAAGAAAGCTGAAAGAGAAATAACGGATATTTTATCTGATTTACAATCCGGTATTATTCTAGACGATATTGAAAAGAAAAAACTTGGAATTTACTTCGCGGATAATGAATATGGAGATGTTATATTTCTTCTAAACGCGGGAAAAATAATTTTACCAAGTTATATGAGTGATTCTCCCGTGGCCGGGATGCACGGATACCATCCTGATAATGAATGTATGTATAGTTCTTTGTTTTCAAATGTTGAATTTAAAGTCAGTGATGGATCTATTATGGATATAGCTGATTTTATCCTGCCGGGATTTATACCTGGAAAGAGATGATTCACAGTGAGTTTTTCTAAAATAGGCATTGCTATGTCCTGGAATGTAGTTGCCAAGCTGGCAAGATTCGTCGCCGGCCCCGCAGCTTACATTATTATTGTAAGAAGCCTTGGAGAATACCGGTGGGGTATTTTGAGTGTCTTAAAATCTGTAACGGGATTCGCGTTTATTATCATAATGATGGGTGGAGGAAAAGGACTGCTCAAGTTTCTCCCTGAATTAAGAGTGAGAGGGGGGATGAAGCAGTTTCTAAATACAGTCAAAAAATTGTTTGTAATACAAACTCTTGTCTGGCTGATTATGATTCTTGCCGTCTGGTTATTATCGGACACTATAGAAGGTATATATGATGTGGAAAGCGGCAGTTTTCGGTTTCTACTTGTTGTTGCTGTAGGGTTCATACTATTTCAGGTAATGATGACCGTGATTATGAACATCCTGCAGTCATGGTATGAGACCAAATTACTGAGTTTTGTACTTATTGGAGGGAATGTCAGTTATCTGTTATTACTCCTGTTGTTTATAAACTTCTTTGATTTGGGAATCATGGGTGTTTTTCTCGCCGGTGGTATTTCAAACGCCTTAATGGTTCTTTTGCTATTCCCTAAAGCATCCGGTCTGGTCACGAGAGAAAAGGAAGAATCGCCGGATGTGCCCGGATTGGATAAGTTTATAAAGTTTTCATTACCTTTCGTCATAACCGGTATACTCAATCAAATTGTATGGAGGCAGTCTGAAGTATTATTTCTCGGACATTTTACAGGAATGGTGGAAGCCGGATATTTTGAGCTTGCCTATAGAATCCCACAGATGGTTCTTGAATTCATTCCACTTTCTATCTGGCCGTTGGTTATGGCGGGAATATCAGAATCGTATTCCAGGGATAAAAAAAGTCTGCCAAGGGCGGTTGATTTGTATTTCAGGCTCATTTATATAATAATTATTCCTATTACAGTTATGGGTTTTGCTTTCTCTAAAGAGCTGATTCCCCTTCTGTATGGCGTAAAAATGACCCCGGCAGGCACTTACACTCAGCTCTTTTTTATTGTATTTTCATATTCATTTCTCTATACTCCAGTAAGCATGGCTCTTTATGTCATGGGTAAAAGCTGGGTTAACATGTTAGTCTTTTTATTCTTGGCTATCTTGAACATTTGTTTAGATATCGTACTTATCCCGGCTTTTGGTTTGTTGGGCGCTTTTGTGCCTGTCGCGTTTGTTCTCTTTGTTGCTGTCGTAATATTCAATATTGTAATTAAGAGGTTTGGTAGAGATATCAAGGTGCCGATAAAGTTTATATCAAAATGTTACTTAGCCGCTGTTCCAGCGGGATTACTCGTGTTCACAGCATCAATATGGAATAGTCCGGTAATGCTTGCTTTACAAGTTATCGTTGGGTGTATCCTGGTCATTCTTGGATTCAGATGGATGAAAATTATAGGTGACAGGGAGAGAGAAATAATAATGAAATTGCCTATTCCTTTTAAAGAAATTATTATCTCGGTTTTTTAGGGAAAGGAAGAAATGTATAGAGAAAAAAAGATTTCAGTTGTTATACCATGCTATAATGAAGAAGAAGGAGTCGCTTTAGTAATAAAATCCCTTCCTGATTTTATAGATGAGATTGTGGTTGTCGATAATAATTCAACCGACAATACATCCGGTGTGGCAAAAGCACTGGGAGCGAGGGTTGTTTTTGAAAAAAGAAAGGGTTATGGGGCGGCTTATAAAGCCGGGTTGCCGTCCGTAACAGGTGATATTACTGTAACTATGGATGGAGACGGCACATACCCCGCTGAACAAATCGATGAATGTATAGATTATCTACTGGACAATAAGCTGGATTTTGTGTCGGCTTCTCGTTTTCCCCTTAAAGACAGAACTTCTATGAACATTTCAAATGTGATTGGTAACAGTATATTGACATTAGCAACATATATATTGTTTATGAGAGGTATAAAGGACTCACAATCGGGTATGTGGATATATAGAAGCAGTATATATAATAAGTTAGGAGTAAAGAGTGACGGGATGCCGCTAAGTGAAGAGATTAAGATCGCGGCTATAAGAAATTCAGAATTAAAATTTGATGAATATCATGTTAATTACCACCCGCGTGTTGGCGAAGTAAAACTCAATAAATGGAAAGACGGTTTTGAAAATCTTATCTACCTTTTGAAACTTAGAATGGGTCTGGTTTAGCTATTTTAATAGAATTAAAGGATTAATGGATTCATAAATATAAGGATATTATATGCTTAAAAATATGTTGATGATAATACTTACGGTAATATTGAATACAGCCGGACAATTTATGATAAAAGCGGGTGTTAATGAAATAGTCAGTAAAACGGGGAAGATTGATTTTAGCAATCTCCTCAGCTGGTTATTAAAAGCGGCTGTCAATGGATTTGTACTTGGCGGATTTTTTTCTTACGCTCTAAGCGCCGTGTTGTGGATTGTCATCCTCTCAAGAGCTCAACTCAGCTGGGCGTTTCCTATGGTAAGCCTGTCATATGTGATTACAGCACTGGTAGCTCCGGTGCTTTTAAATGAGGCATTTTCTTACATGAGGTTCATTGGAATATTAATAATTTGTCTCGGCGTCTTTTTTGTTAGCAGGACTTAGAGCCGCGCTGTGTGTTCTTTTAATAGTTTTGAGCGAAGGAGCACGCTGCTTTGAAAAATCAAACAGCGTTCCCTATATTTAATTTAATAGTAGTTATTTTATCTTTTCTGACAGGCGTCAGGATTGTACCTGGGCCTGAGCTTTTAGGAATCATTCTTTCATTCTACTCACTACTGATATTACCTCCATTTCTTTTTTTTAATCTCTCGGGTCATAATATAGTTTTCTCTGTGAAAGGCGTATGTGAATTATTTTTCACCGGCCTGGCCTATCTTTTGTTTCTTGTTTGTCTGGGATTTATCCCCGGAGTTAATTTTGCTATAATTTCAGCAGCAGCTTCAATTATTAACATATTCTTACTGGTAATTATTTACTTAAGCAGTAGGGATAGACAACGGGCGCACTCGGCGGACGGCGAATTGATCAGAAGGATGTACAGCGGAGAGAGAAGCTACGGAAGGGGGAAAATTCTTCTTTTCCTAGTTTTTTTTGCTCTCTGCTTTGCTGTTTTCTTCGAGGGAGGTGATATTTCCGTAGATTCTGATTCTCTCGATCACCTTAGTTTTATAAGAAGATCACTTGAAAGCGGGGAGATCCTTCCAGGCGATTCTTTCTATATTGACGGCGACGGCAAATCATTTGACCCCAGAAAGGGTATTTGGCATTCCGCATTAGCTTTACTTACTTATCAGTCAGACGCGGATCCGGTTTATCTTTGGAGAATGCTGCCCTCTTTCCTTTCATTTTTTGTTATTATTTCCTTTTTCTTTTTTGCAGTAGAACTTCTGGCCTCAACTTCACTGGCTGTTTTTGCTGTTTTGATCCTGCTGCTCTTTTTCAGGGGAGAAGGATTGTTGTGGTTCAGCAAGATTGCTTACAGCCGGCATATTGCTCAGGCAATTCTGTGGGCGCAGGCAGGTCTCATGCTGCGCCAGTTAAAGGAATACGGTAATGACAGGAGAACTTATATTTTTCTGTTTCTATTTGCTTTTGCGGGAGCGGCTGTCCATGTTATATTCCCTGTCTTACTATTTTTATTCCTCGCGGGGCTGTATATATTTGTAAACCTGCCTGGAGGAAATAAATGGAAAGAGAAATACAGGGGATTGGCGGCAGTTCAGTTAGCCGGCGCTGCTATCCCTCTGATATTCAGACTAATATTTACTACGGGTAAATATAATTTCATTCATTCGCACAGGCAGGGTATTCTTAAGCTGACAAACTCACTTGTGGTTATTGACCCACTGGTGATAGTTGAGAGTTTGGGAATTGCAGTTCTTTTTGCAATTATTATATCGCCATTCTACTTCCTTGTCGTCTGGAAAAGAAGAAGATTCAATGCTGTGGAAATACTTTTTATCTTGCCCGTACTGCTCGCAATTACTCCTTTTACGGCGACATTACTGGAGAATTATATGGGTTACCTCTACTTCAGAATTCTTTACGCCGCTCCCGCGGCGTGTTTTCTTTCCTTTATAATTTCTGATTTTATAAGGATTCTATTTACCGGTAGATCGAGAATGAATTACCGGGATATATCTTTTAAAAGAAGGATGATTAAACGTGTTGCGGCGTCAATCGTGCTGATACTTTTTGTTTTATTCCCCATTCGTTATTCTGGGGCTTCTTTTTCAGAAGTAAGGGCTGAGATTGTAATGGGGGAACACGATAATTGCGGAAGATACGCCACCTTTTTTGATCTTATGAACAGATTGATACCGGAGCATTCCACAATTCTTTCCGACCCTGTGACAAGTTATCTGATATCCGGATTAACAGATCACTTTGTCTATGTTGTATCTGCACAGCATGAATCGCCCGCAGATTTAAAGGCAACTGAACGCAACAGGAGAGCCAGAGATGTTTTCTGTACGCCGCTGAGGATAGAAAATAATAGCGGCTGGATTAATAAAGAGGGTATAGATTATATTTTATTCGATAGGAAAGGAGCAGCCAAGCCTGACTTTTATAGAATAAACGGTTGTAAATATATCAGCAAGTCGATTTGTAAATTTAGAAAAAATCCGCATTTTAAACAGATCTTGCAGCAAGAGGATTTCGTATTGTTTAAGGTAAGTTCCGACAGTATCGGCTATGAGCCCGAAGAGTACACATCTGTTGATACATTGGATAATGACCACGTAAGTATTTCCGAGAAGTCTATTTCCGTAAGTGTCGGCTCAGGTGTTATTCTTGAAGCTTTCGTCATAAATGAACAAGTGATATACTCCGGAGATAGTGTTTCCGGGACTTTCTGGTGGAGTTTGAATAATAATGTGGAATTCGGACTTCCCTTAATGTGGAGTGTCCGTTTTGACACCCAATTCCCCAAAGGGGTATTCTACCGATCCTGGTACAGTAAGCAATACAGAAGATGGATCGAGAGATCCAATGACACATTCTACCGTTATACTGTCACAAATACTTTAAAGGCAAACGGAAGGTATCCGGATACCTGGAAGAAAGGCGAGATAGTAAGGCAGGGTTTTTCTTTTGAGCTGCCGGAAGAGCTAAAGCCCGGTAATTACAGAGTTAGAGTAAAAGTAAGGCCGAGGAGTTATTTGCCAAATCGGAAGCTCAGTGACTATTTGTCGAATAAAGATTCAAGACATGGCGTGTTTATCAAGGATATTTTAGTAAGAAAGAGTGTGGGTAAACATTGATTCCGGTTGAATTAAGATGAAAAATAATAATTTCAAGAAGTCTCCTTTGGTAGTTTATTACTGCGATGCTTCCTATACAGGGGGAGCGGAGAAATATCTGTATTATCTGGCTAAGTTCATCTCCTCTGAACGATTCCGAACCCATGTTATTTTTGATCAGGATTCATCGGCTGACAAATTTGTTTCCCTGCTTTCAGATGAAGGATTGCCTTTTACAGACTTATCAGAAACTAAAAATCCCGAGAAGGCAAAATACTCAAGGTTAGCGGGATTACTCCGAAAGTTAAAACCGGATATCCTGCATATAAATCTACCCGGACCTTTTGACGCTGGATATAGTCTTATCGCCCCGCTAGCGCGCATCGTCCGAGTAAAGAACATTGTTTCAACAGAACACCTTCCGATGGTCAGCTCTTTTACTAAATCGCGTCTTCTTAAAGGATTAGGCACAAGGTTTATCAATCGTGTTATAACTGTAAGTTACGATAATAAGATGCATATTGTCCGAAACCATCATATACCTGAAAGGAAAATCAGAGTCATATACAACGGCATTCCCGACCCCGGGAAAAATATTGATTACAGCCTCGATTCTTCCGGAAAGAAGGAATGCGGGAAAAGATTTAATCTTGTAATAGTTGGTTCTCTTGAGGAAAGAAAGGGACAGGCAGATGCTGTTAAATTAATGAAGAGATTGCCGGATTATGTCAATTTATACATTGTTGGAGATGGGGAAGCCAAACCTGAATTGGAAGAGTTATGCTCAAATTTAAGACTTGAAGAACGTGTTAATTTTACTGGATTCATAGAAAATATGTTTGATTTTTTAAGTGGGATGGATCTAATGATTCACCCCTCAAGAGTTGATGCCACACCATACGTAATTTTAGAAGCGATGGCTGTAGGTCTACCCGTAGTCGCGAGCGGTATTTATGGTATACCGGAATTAATCCAAGACAAAAGAAACGGAATTCTCACTAAGCCGGGAGATGTTGGCGCTCTTGCCGAAGCTGTCATGTTACTGCTGGGTGACAGGGAATTATACATCGATATGTCGCGAAGTGCCAGAGAACGTTTTCTCCATAAATTCACAATTGAAAATTGTATTAAGGATACGGTTAATATATACAATGACCTTCTAAATTCTTCTTGAAGGAGGGATAGATTGAAGATAGTTATAGCGCTTTCATATTCTCCATATCCGATTAGAAGCGGGACCGACAGACTTGTCATGAATCTTATCAGAGGGCTCTCCGAAAGACACCACGTTAAGCTTGTTACAATGACCTTAGAGAAACAAAAGCTTGAAAAACTTCGTGAGATTGAGAATGAAAGAGTAAGCGTTACAGCTATAATTGCTCCGCAAAGAAGAGGGTTTGCCGGTAAGCTGTTTTGCAAGGTAAAAAATATTCTTCTGCTATTATTTTCGAGGATACCTCTTGATACTCTTTATGCCGCTCCCGGGAGATATCTTAAGCTGGTAACCGGCGTTGCGCGAAGTTGGAAAGCTGATCTAGTAATGGTAAATTACTGGCATTTGTATAAGCTTCATAAGATGTTAAAGGGTTTTGAGGTTGTTCTGGTAACCCATGACCTGGATTATCTAGTCCATCCGGGAAGAATTTCTTCAACTTCGGGATTTTTCAGAAGGCGGCTAAAGAGTATAGACATTGCAATGAAAATAAGGGTCGAAGAAGAAGCGTATAGAAGTTTCGATAAGATACTGACTGTAAACGTAAAAGAAGCAGAGGAGTTAAAAAAATATATCGATGACAAGAACAAATCTGTTAAAACGCTTCCGATGGCAATTGACCTGAGGAAATTCGATCCATCTGTTTATCGAAGAAAACACAACAGAGTTCTTTTGATCGGTAATTTTGCTTCTGATTTCAATGCCGACGCCCTTGACTATATGGTAAATTCCATATTCCCGCTTATTTTGAAAGAAAGGCCGGGGACAATTCTAGATATTGTCGGAGCCGGTGTACCCGAAAAACTTAAGAAAGAAAAAGGTGATGAAATTATTTTCAGGGGAAGGGTGGAGGATGTAGTTCCTTATCTAGGTAAGTGCTCGACATTGGTTATACCCCTGAGGTTTGCCGGCGGTGTCAGAATTAGAATGCTTGAAGCTGCCGCAATGGGTGTTCCTGTCGTCAGCACACCGGTGGGAGTAAGAGGTATGAATCTTTGTAATGGCAGAGAATATATCGAAGCTTCCGGAGCGGAAGAATTTGCGTCTGCTGTTCTCAAGGTATTGGAAGATGAAGAGCTTGCGCGTGAAATAAGTAAAAATGTGCGTTGCTGGGCGGAAAAGGAAATTTCACTCAGAACCTATCCGGAGAGGCTTCAAAACGTACTCGAAGCTTTTGAAAGCGAGAGTTGATCAGTAATTATAAAGATATATTTCTTTATGATCTTAAAAATGTTTAAAGTAAGACTGGCTTAACCTTTTCTTAATTTAGGGTATTTGTCCAGGTTGCCCGCGGAGGCGGCACTCAGGAATGAATCTAACCACCAGTATATATCATATTTCTGAATAGATTTCTGCAATCTGCCCATTTGTTTTTTTCTTTTTTTCAAGCTCATATTAATAGCTGAGTAAATAGCATCTGCCACTTCATCTATATTATATGGATTTACAAGCAATACATCATCCTTCATCTGTGAGGCGGCTCCCGCGAATTCACTTAGGATAACAGACCCTGATTTTTCAATGTTAGACGCGCAGTATTCCTTCGCTATTAAATTCATTCCATCCTTTAAAGGAGTTATTAAAGCAATTTCTGCGGTTCTGTAGTACGCGAGAAGCTCGCTTCTTGGCAAGGACCTGTGAATGTAATGTATTGGAACCCAGCCCGATCTTGTGTATTGGCCGTTAATTTCACTAATCAGATGTTCGATATTAAGCTTAAGTTCTTGGTACATAGGAATATTGCGTCTGCTCGGCACTACAACCTGAATCAGAGTTACTTTTCTATGGAGTTCCGGATGAGTCAACAGGAGCTTACAAAATGCCTGAAGCCTGTATGTAATGCCTTTCGTGTAATCAAGGCGGTCGATTCCAAGAATTAATTTACTGTTAGGTATGTCCTCATGTATAAACCAGGCATGATCAGCGACGGTTTTTGATCTTGCCATCTTAGAGAATTCATTGTAATCGATACTTATCGGAAAACTACCTATCTTTAGATTCTTATCACCTGCAAACACGTTTATAAACTTTCCGTTTTTTCTTGTTTTAGCGCCCTTGATAAATGTTTCAAGACATTGAATGAAATTTCTACTATCCCGTTCGGATTGAAAGCCTATTAGGTCGTAATCAAGTATGGCGAGAAGAATCTCTTTTCTCCAGGGAAGCTTGGAAAAGATGTCGAGGGGGGGGAATGGTATATGAAGATAAAAGGCCAGGTTATTTTCAAAATTTTCCGCACGGAGATATTTGGCGACACACATAAGGTGATAATCATGAATCCAGATAAAGTCGTTTTGTTTTGTTGTTTTTTTCAGAACGGAAGCGAATCTTTCATTAATCAATTTATAGAATTTCCAGTAGTCAGGATCAAAATTGCAGTATGCCTGAAGATCATGGAATAAAGGCCATATTACTTCGTTCGAAAAGCCCTGATAATATTTCTGTACTTCTTCTTCAGTCATCTGTACGGCTTCCATCTTGTATCCGGCTTTTTCTGAAGCAGCGTTTAATGAATCGGAAATGTCTGTAATTTCAAATGTGCCCGGCCACCCTACCCATAGCCCCCCTCTGTCTCTGAGAACAGGCGCGAGTGCCGTAACCAGGCCTCCTGATCCGGGTTCTACTTTCCAGCTCCCGTCAACTTTTTTAAAGACAAACGGGAGTCTGTTTGATGCAATCACAAGTCGTTGAGAAGAATCATTCATAATTAGTTTCTAACGCTCCTGCCAATTCGTTCAAGAAATCAAGTAGTTCACCGGGGGGTTTTAACCAGATATCTGCCTCCGTTGAACGGTATCGGGGTTTAGCTAGAACAGAGAGTCCTTTTCCCTTGAGAGCTCTGAAAGCATCTTCGTCGGTAAAATCGTCCCCCATATATATTACAGGTATTTCTTCCCGGTATTGATTCAAAATGGAATCCACAACATTTCCCTTGGTAATATTTTCCGGTCTAATCTCTATGCCACCGTCAAATTCGGAAATTGTCAAGTCATTTTTTTTAATAATATTCTCCCACATGCTTACAACTCTTTTTTTAAGATTATAAATTTTACTTGATGACAGCTCGCGCCAATGTAGAGCGAGTGAAGAATATTTCTGCTCACATCTTTTCCATAACCCCTTCTTTATAACCGCTTCTTTCGCTTCCTTGAGGCCATTTATTGTCTGCCGGGAAAGTTCTGTTGTCAGAAGATTGCCATCTTCGGTTATTTTCTCAGCTCCATGACAGCCCCATATTTCCGGGTACTTTTCAAGATCAAGCAACAGCCGTATGTCGCTAACAGATCTACCGCTTACTATTATGATTTTGCAATTATTTAAATCAATCAATTTAGTTAATATTTCTTTGATTCCTCTATACGGAACGGCTTTGGATCGTTTTTTTTTGAAAGGAGCAAGGGTACCGTCATAATCTAAAAGTATAATTGTTTCGGGGGAGATTGAAACCCTATGGAGAAAACTGGTGAGGTTGATTCTATTATTCAAAACTTTCATAGTTATTGATAATCAAAGATTTGGCTGCTATTCCAGTTCAATTCGTTCTTCCTGCCCGCGCAGCAGGGAAACTATAACAGTCAAATATTCCCTTAGGTGTCTTGTGAGAAGAAAATTTTCAGTGACGAAGCTTTTTGCCTTTTTCCCCATTTCATCCAGCCTGTCGCGGTGGAATAGGAGATATCGAGTTCTCAGCGCTGCTCCTTCAGGTGTTCTTACAAGAAAACCGGTTTGATGGTTTACGACCTGAATGCGTATACCTCCCGTATCACCTCCAACAACCGGCTTTCCTTTCCACATTCCTTCCGTAACGGTGAGCCCGAATCCTTCACGCGTTGATTTCTGTAGTATGATATCTGAAGATCTTTGAAGAGCGTTTATTGTTCTGTGGGCATCTGATGGTAGAAGAAGAATATGAATGTCCGGATCTTTCCCTGCGGCATTACGTACTTCATCAATCACCTTCTGAGATTCCGGGTCATCAGATGCTTCTCCGCCGGCGAGAATAAGCTGCAGGTCCGGGGCGAACTTCTTAGTAAGTCTGTATGCCTTAATAACGCCTACAGGATCTTTGAAATAGTCATACCGTGATACCTGAAGCATTGTTGGCCGATTAGTGTCGATGCCAAGGTCAGAGACTGTTTTTTCAATTTCATCTTCATCCAATTCAATGTTTTTCTCACTCAAGGGATCGATGCTTGGAGGAATCAGATATTGTATATGCGGTAGAACTTGAGAGAAGGCGGGAATCGAGAAGATACTGGCATCGTAGTTAATAATGTGTTTTTTGATGAACTTCCAGGTTGATCTGTTCGGGTGGCTTACATCGATATGACAGCGCCATATCCATCTTCCTTTTCTATTAGGGAAAGAAGCTAATAAAGAAGCCGGCTGAGGATCGTGAATAAACACAATATCAGCGTCATTCAAAGTGTCGCGCAGCCTGTGAGCGTTTTCCTCGTTAACTTTTTCGTATTCTCTTATCAGGTTTTTCTGTATTTTGATATCTTTTCCCTGCAGCCCGTTGTGGAAATTCTTTGTGCATTTGAAAAACTTAGGCGATCCTTCTATAACTTCCCAGCTGACATTGATGCCAAGTTCCTTCTTAAGCGGAATAAGTTTGTTTAGAATTTCCGCTACTCCGCCTCCCTGTCTTGTAGAGTTTACGTGTACGACTCTGATATCTTTCAGAAGCGCGGCAAGTTGATGAAGCTGATTTATTACTTCTTCTCCAACAATTTCGGAGTACTGTTTGAGCATTGTACTCATTATCCACTCTCCACGAAGTAATTCTTAACTATATTTGCCAGTTGAGATCTAAGTTCTGTAAGCGAGGAAAAAAAAGGATCTATATTTGATAAGAGGTGTATCAACTCATCGTACTTTCCCTCAAAACCGTATAACCATGTACTAAAATCGTCAATATTACCATAGGTTCTTCTTCTCGAGTCGATAAAATGGTAGAAGATGCTGCTCGAGGTCATATTGGGAATGGCATCAACTAAATCACCAGCTTTATAAATGGTTTTATTAGTGTCGAAGACAACTATTTGAGATGTTATGAAATGAAATTGTTCATCGATCTTACACCATGCAAAATGTTGAAGTTCATCCAGCCTCGCTTCAATAATTTCAAGTAATCTTTCACGGAGTTTTTCAAGATCCGGGTATTCTGTAGGATCAATAATTCCAATTTGTTCCGCCAGAACCTTGTCATGCAGCGTGTGTCTTATCCAGGAAGCAAAATCGTTGTTATATTCAGGGTCATCGAATCTCGGCTGGAGAAGATTTCCCCAGAAATGATAGTATAGGCTTCCCGATTCCACTTCCCCTATATTACGGTTGAGTTCTTTGAGATTTTGCGATTTTTTGCCTGTCGCCAGTGATGCTAAAGCGCAGTCCTTTATTTCGAAAGTTTTATTTGTATTTTTTCCTTCAGGCACCTTTGCTCCTTGAAATCAGCTAACTATAAATAAATCATCAGGTACTTGTTACTGTCACTATATTACATATTTATATGGTAGTTTGCAATATTTATTCTCCAATGATATTATTTGTGAATGAGAATGGTTGAACAATTGTCTGTTATATAATACTGTTCGGAGATAGTAATAAGACAGCTGAGAAATAAGTACAGCATTCTTGCGATTATCTGTTTTTTCAAACATTTCTACAGAAAGGAAGTACTACTATGAAAGGAGTTATATTGGCGGGAGGCCTTGGAAGCAGGCTTTTACCGCTCACAAAAATAACGAATAAACATTTATTGCCGGTATATAATAAACCTATGATCTTTTATCCGATAAAGTCGTTAATTAATGCCGGAATAAAAGATATTCTGCTTGTAACGGGAGGTAATAACGCGGGGGATTTCCTGCGATTACTTGGAAACGGAAAAGATTTTGGATTGAAACATATAGACTATACATATCAGGAGGGGGAAGGTGGAATCGCGGACGCTCTTAAGCTGGCGGAATATTTCGCCGGAGGAGAAAAGATTTGTGTAATCCTGGGAGATAATATTATCGAAAAGAATTTTCAGAATGCGGTGAAAGATTTTAAAAAACAAAAAAAAGGCGCTAAAATTCTTTTGAAAGAGGTTCCTGATCCTGAACGTTTCGGCGTACCGGTTATTGACGGTGATAAAGTTCTTCGCATAGAGGAAAAACCCAAAAAACCAAAATCTAAATACGCGGTTACGGGTATATACATGTATGACAATTCGGTGTTTGATATTGCCAGGTCGTTGAAACCCTCCGAAAGGGGGGAGCTTGAGATCACAGATGTTAATAATATCTTTATTGAACGTGGTGAGATGACTTGGGATGTTCTGAATGGTTGGTGGACAGACGCCGGAACTTTCGAATCACTTCATCGTGCCAGTATGCTTGTCGCGAAAAGCGGGTCGAACAAGATGGATTAATCAAATAAGTGTCGTTGTAATGTATTCCCCAAGGGCTTCTTTCCAGTCCCTCATAGGTTTTCTTTTGATCAATTCAAAATTATAATTCCTGAGTGCTTCCATCCTGGGCCTGGGAGCGGGAAGAGAGAAACAGTCTGAAGAGACGGGATTCAATTTGCAGTCGTTAATCCCCGCGATATTAAGAATTTCTTCTGCCACCTCAAAGCGGTTTACACATCCGTAATTAGCTGAATGGTATCTGCCGAAGAGGCCCGTCTTTAAGAAATCTGCAATTACAAGGGCAAGATCTTTTGTGTAGGTCGGAGAGCCGAATTTATCGTTTACTATATCAAGTTTTTTCTCTCGGCGAGCGAGGTTGAGTATTTTAGGCACAAATTTCTTATCCTCACTGCCGCCTCCGAAAAGCCAGCAGGTATAGAAAATATAAAACCTGCTGACTATATCACGGAGATACAACTCGCCGTGATACTTTGAAAGTCCGTAGATGCTTACAGGATCAGGATTATCGTATTCAGTATAGGGTGTATCTTTACTCCCATTATAAATACTGCCCGTGCTTACATAAACCATTACGGATTGAGAAGACCTTGCCGCAAGGGCGACATTTCTGGTTCCCAGTGAATTTACTCTGAAGGCTTCGTCGGGGTTCAGCTCACAGGCATCTACATCGGTCATTGAAGCCAGATGAATAATAAAATCCGGATTAAAATCTTTTATCTTTCGGCTTATCAGATCGGCGTTGCAGATATCGGTATCAGGGAGGTCGGTAGCAAGAACGTCATTCTTTTCTTTGAGAACAGGTGTGAGAGCCTTGCCGAGCATACCAGATGCTCCGGTTACGAATATTTTTGACAATTTTCATTTCCCTTTCTATTTGCTATCCGTCCACGCGCTGCCAATTGTACGGAATGTCATTATCATGCGGATGAATTCTGTGTTCGTCCGGATCCTCATAGTTGTAAGGCTCTGTAACTGTGTTTATAATTATTGACTCATCAGTACTTATACCTTTAAAGCCGTGACACACACCGGGCGGTATAGTCAAGCGTATTCGATTATGCCGGCCAACGAAAAATTCGTTCAATTCTCCCTTCGTGGGAGAATCTTCTCTGTTATCATACAGTACAATTTTTACCATTCCGCTGATCGCCGTCATATAGTCTGTCTGTTTGTGATGATAATGCCATCCTTTTACGACGCCCGGGTAGCAGGTTGTCATATAGACCTGACCGAACTTTGTAAAACCGGGATCATCAGACCTTAGAATTTCCATAAGTCTGCCGCGTTCGTCAGGAATGACCTTTAACCTTTTTACACTCACTCCTTCTATCATATAGTTTCCTCCGTCAAGGGATTTTTATTGTATCAAGAAATTCATACTAACTTCAAATTACATTTGTGTCAAGATAGCCGTTATAATTATTATCTGCTGTCAAAGGGTAGAGGCGGGAGATTTGAATTAATAACGGTTTACCAATGTTATACAAGATGTAATTCAGCGGGAAAATATAATGTTTTTCGATTCATAGGTTTCAGAATTCAAATATTTTCCTGTTTTCAAAGAAATATTGCAAAATCAACAAATAATTGCCTGTAGGGGTAGAATTATGTTGTTATAAATGCTATACTAAATTGTGAATGTGCGTGACATAATACATTAATTATTCATTATGCTGACAAGACGAAAGCAGAGGACCGTAAAATATGAATAATATCCCTTTTTTTAATCTTACCGAAGGAATAAGCAAGGTTCGCGATGAAATTGACGGAGCAATTGCTGAAGTTATAGATAATTCCGCTTTTGTCCTTGGACCTGGTGTTGAACGTTTTGAGAGTGATTTTGCCGATTACTGCGGAGTTAAAGGCTGTGCCGGAACGAGTAGTGGAACGACGGCGCTTCAGCTCGCACTAACCGGGTTTGGTATTGGAAGAGGGGATGAAGTAATAACCGTACCTAATACTTTTATAGCGACAGTTGAAGCGATTGCCATCACAGGGGCTAAGCCGGTTCTTGTTGATGTTCTTGAGGATACAGCGCTAATAGATCCCGCTAAACTGGAAGAAGCAGTGACACCCGAGACAAAAGCTATAATACCCGTACATTTATTCGGGCAGTGTTGTGATATGGATCCCGTGATGGAGACAGCACGGAAACACGGACTCAAAGTGATAGAGGATTCTTGCCAGGCGCACGGAGCCCAATATAAAGGGAGAAAAGCGGGTTCACTCGGGGATGCCGCTGCATTCTCTTTTTACCCGAGTAAAAATCTCGGCGCATTTGGCGAGGGAGGAGCTGTAACATCAGAAGATGAAGAATTTATAGACAGGATAAAGGCTTTGAGACATCACGGCCAGCTTAATAAAAACGAACATTCAATTCTTGGATACAACTATCGACTTCCCGCCATCCAGGCGGCTGTTTTGAGAGTTAAATTAAAACACCTGGATGAAGCGAACTCAAAACGCAGAGACCTTGCAAAAAGGTACAGAGATAATCTTGAAGACCTTCCGTTATGGTTCCAGCATGAGCAGGAAGAATGTAATGCTGTTTATCACCTTTTCCCCATAGGATATATGAATAAGCCGGAATTAACAGAAGCCCTTGACAGATCCCAGATTGGCTGGGGTGAACATTACCCCTTACCGGTTCACCTTCATCCTGTTTTTTCTGATCTTGGATACAGTGAAGGTTCTTTCCCCGTGGCGGAAGGCATAATGAAAATGAGTATAACACTGCCTATGTTCCCGGAATTGGAATTTCGGCAGGTGGATAAAGTTTGCGAAGTTATAAGGAGTGTTTTATCCGGTTAATTGTATTTTTTACAAAGGAGGGGAAAACAGATATTTGCTAACTGGGTGACTGAAATTGAGACAGGATGACATCGAAATTAGGCGAGATTCCATGGCGTTAGCTAAAATCAAGGAATTAAATTCATCTAAAAGGCGTCACAACGAAAGCAGCAGTCAGAATTGCAGTCGGTTAGGGTTGTTTCAGAAAACCGTAAAGCGCGTTGTTGATATACTTGTTTCTATTATTGTACTCATAGTTGGATTACCATTTTTCCTTGCAATAATCATTCTTATTAAGGTAACATCGAAAGGTCCGGGGTTTTTTAAGCAGGATCGTGTCGGAAAGAACGGCAGGATATTTACTTTCCTGAAGTTGAGAACTATGAAGGTCGATTCCGACAATTCACGACATAAAGAGTTCTGCAGAAAGTTTATAGAAAATGAGAATTTCGGCGTTGAAATAGAAGGCAAGGATCATAAAGTATTCAAGATCGTGGATGATCCTCGCGTAACGGGAGTTGGAAAGTTTTTAAGGAAGACCGGCTTGGATGAACTCCCGCAATTTATTAATATTCTCAAAGGTGAAATGACTCTGGTCGGTCCCAGACCACCGCTGAAGTATGAATATAAATACTACAATAACTGGCATAAGCAGAGACTCAACGTAAAACCGGGACTTACGGGATTATGGCAGGTTAGTGGAAGAAGCCGCGTTTCTTTTCATGAGATGGTAATGCTCGATTTGTACTATATAGAAAATTGTTCTTTGATGATGGATCTTAAAATTGTTTTAAAAACGATACCAGTGATATTCACAGGTTCGGGGGGTTATTAACGCGGAGGGGAAGATAGGAGTTGATTTGCTGACTGTTGGAATAATCGGTTGCGGGTACTGGGGGCCAAACCTCATACGTAATTTTATTAATCTTGATGATGTACGAGTCAAAACATGCTCTGATTTACTCGACGAGCGGTTAAATCACATGAAAAAAATATATCAGTCGATTGAAACAACAAAGGATTACAAGGATATTATTAATGATTCTGAAATCGACGCCGTAGTTGTGGCGACACCTGTCTCGACCCATTTTAAGCTGGCAGAGGAAGCTCTCAACGCGGGAAAACATGTTTTTTGTGAGAAACCGCTTACGAATAAAATAGAAGATGGCATAAGACTGATAAAACTGGCTGATGAGAAAGAATTAACATTGCTTGTGGGGCACACATTTGTTTATACCGCAGCTGTAAACAAAATGAAGGAAGTTATCGAATCCGGGGAACTTGGAGAAATATACTACCTTTCATCATCGAGGTTGAATCTCGGCCTCTTTCAGAAAGATATTAATGTTGTTTGGGATTTAGCACCCCATGACATTTCTATTATTAATTATATACTAGGCGATTCCCCGGTATCAGTTTCTTCGTCCGGCTTCTCTTATATAAGATCCCCAATAGAGGATGTGGGTTTCTTAACGCTGAGATATCCCGATTCTATTGTTGCTAATCTGCATGTATCGTGGCTGAATCCAAATAAAATAAGAACAACGACCGTTGTGGGAAGCAAGAAAATGCTTGTGTATGATGATATTTCGAGTCTGGAAAAGATTCGTATATATGATAAAGGAGTTGATGTCATTCCGCATTATGATACTTTCGGAGAATTTCATCTGTCATACAGGTATGGTGATATAGATATTCCGAAGCTTATAGACAAGGAACCGTTGAAGGTTGAATGTCAGCATTTCATCGATTGTATACATACAAAAGGTGTTCCTCTAAGTAGCGGCAGAGACGGGTTAGAAGTAATGCTGGTTCTCGATAGCGCTGGAAAATCGATGAGGCAGCAAAACAAAGAAGTAAAAATCGAATATCCCGATATATTGAGTGATTCTAATCGAAGATAGGATTTTTAAATTGATTTCTGAGAATATTATTACGGGGAGCGGTTTATCCGCGGATAAAAACACGGTAATAGGATATTTATCGCCCAGGGATGGGGTGGAAGATAAATTGATTATCGGAGACGAAGCTCGCGTAAGAAGCGGGAGTGTAATATATGCCGGTTCCACTATAGGTAATGGATTAGAAACCGGGCATAATGTGGTTCTGCGGGAAGAAAATGAGATTGGAAATGGATTTTCTATCTGGAATAACTCTGTTGTAGATTACGGGTGCAGAATAGGAAATAATGTAAAGATCCACTGTAATATTTATGTTGCTCAGTTTACGGTAATAGAGGATGAAGTCTTTATGGCTCCCGGGGTGACTATTGCTAACGATATCCACCCGGGCTGCCCTGATTCGCGTGAATGTATGCGCGGTCCGATTCTTAAACGAGCATGCCGGCTCGGAGTAAATGTTACAGTATTACCTTATGTTACAATTGGTGAAAAAACTCTTATCGGAGCAGGATCTGTTGTCACAAAAGATATTCCTCCCGGTGTTGTAGCTTTTGGTAATCCCGCCAAAACATACTCGAAACTTTCTGACCTCACCTGTAAGACAGGAAGAAGAGAAGCCCCCTATAGGTAAAGGTTCTCACTGATGTTAAATTCACCAGACAGCGGGAAAATATTCTTTCTTGCCTCCTCTCTTGTTACGGGTGGAGCGGAAGTTATAGTCAGGGACCTGGCGGAGTATATTTCATACACCGGATTTGAGGTTCAGTTTTTATGCCTTCACAGGCCCGGCCAAATCGGCAGAGAATTGATAGATTCCGGCTTCGAAGTTAAAAGCGGAATTTCACGTGGAAGGTTTGACTTCGGGACATATTTCAGATTATTTAGAATATTCAATAAAAACAAGGAAGCGGTTCTTTTTTCGCTGGATCATCATAATGCTATATTCTGGGGGGCCCTTGCCGCTAAAGCCGCCCGATTAAACAAAACGGTTTTATCCCTTCATTCAACCAGATTATCCGGAGAAGACCGTAATTTTAATATTATTGACAGATTAGTTCTGCCCGTGTATAAGAAAATAATTGCTTTATCGAAGAGGCATGCCGAATATCTTGTGGAAGAGGAAGGAATAAATAAGGGTCGTGTGACAATTATTAATAACGGTGTGGATATCCATAGATTCCATCCAATTGATTCTGAAGGAGAGAGAAAAGAATATAAAAGAAAATTCTCAATCCCTGAAAACAATCTCGCCGTTACTATAGTAGCGGCTATCAGGCCTGAAAAGAATCATGACATATTTCTTGACGCCGCTTTTTCAATTTCAAAAAAGAGGAGAGATATCACATTTATAATCGCGGGTGATGGTAAAGGGAGAATGAGATTGGAGAAAAAAGTGGATGAAATGTCAATTAAAGACAGAGTGATCTTTCTTGGAAACAGGAATGATATCCCGGAAATTCTTTCAGCTACAGATATATCGGTACTGTGTTCTGATATGGAGATATTACCGTTGACTGTGCTTGAAGCCATGTCTGCCGGGTTACCTGTTATCTCTACGGATGTTGGATCTCTTTCTGAAATAATCCGTAATGGCAGAGACGGTGTGCTGATAGATTCGAAAGACGCCGTTTCTTTGGCCGGGGCAATTGAAAAACTTGCGGATGATAAAGGGACGCGTTTGGAAATGGGCAAAAGTGCTAGAGAAAGAATATTGGAAAGATTTACAAAAAAAACTATGTTGAAACAGTATAAAAAACTTTTTAAAGAATTATCTTTTACTACTAAAGAAAATTAAGTAAAAGAATATCATTTATAGTTTATTATGATCGCTATTAGAAGGTAGATAAATTTGAAATTGAAGATAGCAATGATAGGATCAAAGGGGATGCCGGCTTTGTTCGGTGGGATTGAGCGTCATGTTGAGGAAATCAGTGTGCGGCTTGTTCAAAAAGGCCATGATGTAACTGTCTACGGCAGAAAGAGTTTCAGTATTGATGAAAAATACCGCAACGTAGATGTTAGAATTATGCCATCGCTTCAGACAAAGAATTTCGATACAGCTACAAGCTCGATTTTTTCAACTCTTTCCGCAATATCAGGCAAGTTTGATATTATTCATTATCATGGCATAGGTCCTTCTATATTCTGCTTTCTGGGAAGATTAGGAAAAAGTAAAATTGTTTCAACCATACATGCTCAGGATTACAGACAAGTTAAATGGGGCAGGATCGCAAGCCGTATGCTTAAATTTGGTGAAAAAGAAGCGGTATTAAGATCTGACGCGGCAATAGCTGTTTCTAAGCTCATGTTAGAAAAGCTTATGAAGAAGTACAAGAAAAAGTTGTATTACATTCCAAATGGGGCGAATATTTATAAAAGTAGTGATTTTCCATTGAATAATGAGTTCGGACTTGAAAGTGACGGTTATATTCTTGCGGCCGGAAGATTTATAGTTGAAAAGGGGTACCATACTCTGATCGATGCGTTCAGCAGGATCAACACTGATAAAAAACTTGTTATAGTCGGTGATAAAACCGGAAAGGATGAATATACCAGATCTTTATTGAAAAGATCAGACAGCCGTATAGTATTTACGGGATTTGTGAGCGGAGCAAAATTGAACAGACTCTACAGCAATTGTTATTTTTACGTTTTGCCTTCTTTGGTTGAAGGGCTGCCGATATCTCTGATTGAAGCAATGGCCTTCGCCAAACCGGTACTTGTCAGTGATATTCCAGAAAATATGGAAGTTGTAGAAGATATGGGAGTTACTTTTAAAAGGGGAGACGAAGAAGACCTGAAAGTGAAGTTGGAAAAGGTTTTAAAGTTTGAAGAAAGCCGCAGAAATGAAATAGGAGAAAGATGCCTTCAAAAGGTGAGCGATTTCTATAATTGGAATCTTATAACCGATCAGCTTGAAAATGTCTATTTCGAAACAACAAAATGATTGTAAGATTGATTTCGATTTCATATTTTACTTTTGATGCCTGATGTTCTTGACCGACCGGATTTACTCTTAGGGATATGGAATCTATGAAAGGGGAAAGGGCGATGAACAGAACGGGAAGGATTATTATTTTTGTTTTTCTATCAAGTGTTTATTTGTTTAACTTAAGCTGTGCGGGTAAACAGACACCCAGGACGGATGATTCTGTAGATGAAAAAGTTGGAAAGGATTTTGCTGATAATAAAGAAGCTGTTATCACTAAAGAAGGTCAGGAACAGAGAAGAGATGAGAATATATACGATATCGAGGAAGAAATGCCGGAAAACAGAGTATTAAAAGAAGTAGAAGGGATTGAAGAAAAAATAATCCCTTCAGAGGCAGATTCATTTTACGTTGAGGATATAACTGATAATAACACTATAAGAGAAAGTTACACTATAGGTTATAGGGTTCAAGTCTTCGCGTCGGAAAACCCCGCCAGAGCAAAAGATATAAAGAGACAGATTGAAAACGAAATATCGTCGAAAGTTTATATTGAATTTGAAGATGAAATGTATAAAGTAAGGGTTGGTAATTACAACTTCAGGAAAGAAGCGGAAGAGGCAAGAAAAATTCTCAATTCACACTTTCCTGATTGCTGGATTACCGAAACTACGATAAGAAAATTTGATTAATACGCAAAGGAAAAGTTATTATGCCGGAATTAAGAAAGAGTCCCATTCTTAAAAGATGGGTGATTATTTCCACAGAAAGAGGCAAAAGGCCTATAGATTTCAAGGTTGAACGAGATATACCTAAGGAAGGTTTTTGTCCTTTCTGTAGCGGTAATGAAGACAAAACCCCGCCTGAGGTACTTTCGTATAGAGACCCCGGTACTGGACCCGATTCACAAGGTTGGAAGGTCAGAGTAGTACCGAATAAATTTCCAGCTTTGCAGATTGAGGGAGATTTGAATAAGCGCGGTGAAGGGTTATACGATATGATGCAGGGGATAGGAGCCCACGAAGTTGTAATTGAATCTCCTGACCATAAAAAAAACTTACACTATCTGGGAAATAAACATATCGAGAGTGTTTTCTCCGCCATTCGTGAGAGAATGATAGACCTCAAGAAAGATCCTAGATTCAAGTATATTCTAGTATTTAAGAACTGGGGTAAGGAAGCGGGAGCTTCGCTTGAACATTCGCATATGCAGCTTATTGCTACTCCTATTATTCCCAAGAGAGCCATTGAAGAACTTGATGGCGCAAAAGCACATTACGCTCAAAAAGAACGTTGTATATACTGTGATATAATAAATCAGGAATTGAAGGATAGAGGACGTATCGTATATCAAAACGAGTATTTTATCGCTCTTTCACCATTTGCAGCCAGATTTCCCTTTGAGACCTGGGTGTTGCCGCTTAATCACCTATCAGCATTCGAAAAAACAGATAGGAACTGGTTTCCTTCCCTGGTGGACATCATGAAGACAGTTCTTTTGAAACTGGACAAAGCTTTGTTTTGCCCGCCATTCAATTTTATTATACATACTTCGCCCTGCAACGGGATTGATTTTGATTATTACCACTGGCATATCGAAATAATTCCAAAGCTTACAAAGGTAGCGGGATTTGAGTGGGGAAGCGGGTTCTATATTAACCCTACATCACCTGAAGAAGCAGCTGAAGAATTAAGAAACATAGATATTTCCGGTGATAATTCATAAATCTAGAAGAGAATGGAGAGAGTATCAAGTGAAACCTAAAAACCTCAATATTGCTATTATTTCATCTGAAATTGTTCCCTTTTCAAAGGTAGGCGGACTTGCCGATGTTATCGGAGCTTTGCCTGATGAAATAGCTAAGAAAGGGTATGAAATTACCATATTCACACCCTTATACAAATCTATCCCGCAGAATGATTTTAATATCAAGGAAGAAAGGATAAATGTTCCGGCTGTAAAAGTGGATGGTAAGGAGAAAAGTGTTCAGATATTTTCCACAAAAAAGCCGGGAACAGACATCACGGTGTACTTCATCTATAACGAGCAATATTATGACAGAGATGGTATATACACTGTTCCTGAGACGGGGGAGGCCTTTGAAGATGAAGATGAAAGGACTATATTCTTCAACAGGGCTGTTATCGCGGCTGTAAAAAAACTTGATATCTATCCAGATGTTGTTCACGCAAACGATTTTCATTGCGGGCTTATAGCTCCACTTATTTCGCTTGAGGAATCCGGAGATAAACATTTTGAAAAAACAGGCACAGTTTTCAGTATACATAATCTCGCTTATCAGGGTAATTACAAAGCAGATTTTATGCGGAAAGCGGGGCTGGATTTGGATCTTTTTTATCCTATGGGACCATTCGAATACTACGGCGGAGTAAATGTCATGAAGGCAGGTATAACCTACTCCGATATTATAAGTACGGTTAGCAGGAAATATGCTGAAGAAATCACACTGTCAAAGAAATACGGTCACGGTATGGAGAAGATTCTCTGGGAAAGAAGAGATGATATTATCGGTATTCTAAATGGAATTGATACAGATATCTGGAATCCCAAAACAGATGAACTGATAGAGTCTAATTACTCCGCGAATAACCTCGGCGGCAAAGCTAAAAACCGCTCAGCGCTTCTTGAAGAGTTTGATCTTACCGAGGACAGGGAGTCTCCCGTTATAGGTATTGTTTCGAGGCTTGTGGATCAGAAGGGATTTGACATCCTGGCTGAAGCTATGGATGAAATCATGAAGATGGATCTTAAATTGGTTATACTTGGGACAGGTCAGGAGAAGTACCATAAACAATACAGCAAAATGAAGAAAAAATATTCCTCCAAGCTGGGTCTTAAACTTGAATACAACAACAGGCTCGCTCATTTAACAGAAGCGGGAAGCGACTATTTCCTTATGCCTTCCAGGTATGAACCATGTGGTCTTAATCAGTTGTATAGTTTGAGGTACGGGAGTATTCCCATTGTACGAGCTACAGGTGGATTGAAAGATACTATAAATAATCTTTCCTCCTTCGGCAAAAGAGGAAACGGCTTTGTCTTCGAAGATTACAGCGCTTTTGAATTGACTAAAGTAATAAGAGAAGCTGTTGATTTCTTTAGAGATGGCAAAAAAGTTCAGATGGTGCGTAAGCGAATTATGATGGAAGACCATTCCTGGGAAAGATCTGCTGAAGAGTACATAGTAATGTATAAAAAAACGGCAGGCGGCAGTGAAAATGAAGTTGACAAAGCGGCTAAGTGAATAATATAATGAAAGTAGTGAGCGGGAATAGCTCAGTTGGTAGAGCGCAACCTTGCCAAGGTTGAGGTCGCGGGTTCGAGCCTCGTTTCCCGCTCCATATTTTTTATGCGGCGGCATAGCCAAGCGGCTAAGGCAACGGTTTGCAAAACCGTCATTCACCGGTTCGAATCCGGTTGCCGCCTTTTTTATCAAATTCCCTCTAATAAATAGATTTTTGTTTCTGACCCAGGACATTTGAACTTATCCGATTAAATAAAAGGTCTATGAATTAAATTTTATGCTTTTAATATTGTTTTAAATGAGCTAAATTCTCCTTATAAATAGATTGCCGGGATGGCGGAATAGGCAGACGCAGCGGACTTAAAATCCGCTGAAGTAAAAACTTCGTGCGGGTTCAAGTCCCGCTCCCGGCATTATTTTTTGAATATAACCTCCAGTGCGGTCCGATATTATTAAAATCTGACCTCTTCAGGTAGTAGTATCCCGTTTATTCTTCTTCAACAGAAAACAACCGCTTGAATATTAAAGAATTAACTATTTGCAAAAAAAAGAATTATATGATTTATGAAGCTTCGTAAATCGATAAATGTGAAGACTACACATTTTACTGTCATATTGGCATAGAGCAGTTAATCGTAATGATAAGTTGTACTTATAAGCATTACTTAGAAAAGTAGATGAATTCCTGTACTAATAATTAAATACCTTAAAATAGAAGCTGAGATAAACAGTTGACTAAAATAAATTTCTCGGATAGCTTTTCGATATGGACGAAAAAAAGATAATTGAAATTGGAAGGGAACATTACAACTGGGAGTATGAAATACTCCGGCGGGGCGAACTCTATCTTGTAGGCGGGGTCGTAAGGAATCTTCTTTTTGGTTTTGACGGGGAATCCTTGGATACAGATTATCTTGTGAGAGGTATAGAACTCAACAAATTGGTTACAATACTCGACAAGTACGGCAGGACAGATCTTGTGGGAAAGTCTTTTGGTGTTATCAAGTTTACACCGGAAGGCGGTAAGACCGTTGATATAGCTATGCCGCGCACGGAACATTCCACCGGTATAGGACACAAGGACTTCGAGGTTTACGCTAATCCCCGAGTAAGAGTAGAAGATGATCTTGTAAGACGTGATTTCACAATAAATTCCATTGCCTTGAATCTGAAAAACATGTCCCTTATTGATCCCCTCGAAGGCTCGAAAGATATTAAAAATAATCTGCTCAGAGTTAACAGAGAGGGATCATTCGCTGAAGATCCTCTCAGAATGATAAGAGGGGTACAGTTTTTATGCAGATTCAACCTTAAAATTGACCTTAAAACGAGAAGATATATTGAACACGCATCTTCAATGATAGAAAGTGTTTCCGGCGAAAGGTTAAAGGATGAGTTTAATAAGTTGCTTCTCCTCTCTAAAGAGCCCGGAAGAGGGTTTATTTTTATGAAGGAAACGGGGCTATTGAGTTATCTTATACCTGAACTGGAAGAAACATTCGGAGTAGAACAGAATGAATACCATCCTGATGATATTTTTTACCATTCGATAAAGAGTTGTAATATTGCTCCTCAAAGACTTAACGTAAGGTGGAGCGCGTTACTTCATGACCTGGGAAAGAAGAGCGCTAAAATGAAAAAAGCCGGAAGAATCGTTTTTTACGGGCATGAAAATGAAAGCCAGAGAATTGCAAAAGATATTCTAACCAGGTTCAGATATTCAAAGAGATTTACAGCTAACGTGTGTCACTTGATAAAGAATCATATGTTTAATATTACAGAAGATTGCAAAGATAGTACTGTAAGGAGATTTGTATCCAGAGTGGGGGTTGAAAATCTAGACGATCTGTTTGCTCTTAGAGAAGCTGACGCTTTGTCCAGGGGGGATACCGATTCTGCCTATAATGTTAAATGGCTTGAGAAAAGAATAGAGTATCTAATTAAAGCTGATTCCGCTCTTGCTACATCAGATCTGGAGATTGACGGATATGATATTATGAGGCTTACGGGATTAAAGCGTGGTCCGCGTGTTGGGGAAATACTCAATGATCTGCTGCAAAAAGTAATAGAAAATCCAGATTTTAATACGCGGAGAAAATTGTCGGAATTGGCAGTAGAAGAATATAGAAAAAGAAAAATATAGAATGAGGTTTCCACGGGATGATGTCAGGGGGTATCACTCATTATAAATCCGATTGAAATACAAAACCGAATATAAAGATTAATGAGGTATACTAAGCCGTGGAAACCTCAATTCATAAAATATGTTGGTTTAAAATGAAAATCAATAAATAAAGAGAAAAATTCAGCGAGTCGCATCGTAGTTTTAAGAGAATTGGCAGGAGGAGAAATGAATTCCGAAGAAATATTCATAAAGAAAATAATGAGACAGCGGTTTCCTTATAGGCCTGAAAAAGATGTTAAAACCCAGTCTCATAAATGGGAAGTCACGCCGGGAGAATATATAACCTCCTGGCTTAGACTGAATTTACTGAATTGCCGGAAGGGGAATAAATGTGACAGGGAGGAGAGGTGCAGTTTTTTCAGCTATCCTGATTTAGCAAAACAGAATTACAGTATTTGCCGTGAAATGATCTTAAGACTTGAAAATGGACAGATAAAGTGTGATTTTGATGTACAGAAAAATGAAGACTGACATATAGTGTCATTATGACACTAATGGCAGAATAAAGCTGACACAGAGATTGCTAAAATGAAATGACGGAGTTTGGCGATATGACCATAACATATTGTAATTATTGTAATTGTAAGTTTATTAGCCTATGATATTATTTGGCACGGAAGTTGTCTGTATATAAATCTGCATATAAATTTATGAATTTTATTTTTTTTTGGATTAAAAATGGAGGTAGATTAAATGGGTAAAATAATAGGTATAGATCTTGGAACAACAAATTCATGCGTTTCTGTTATGGAAGGTGGCGAACCGGTAATTATATCCAACCCGGAAGGCGGTAGAACTTCTCCTTCCGTGATTGGATTTAAGGACGGCGATAGACTTGTCGGGAATCTGGCAAAGAGACAAAGTGTTACAAATCCTGATAATACTATTTATTCAATAAAACGGTTTATGGGAAGAAAGTATTCAGAAGTTAAAAATGAAATTTCTGAAGTTTCCTATAAAGTAATAAAAGGTGATCAAGGTGATATTCGAGTAGATGTGGAAGGAAAGAAGTATTCTCCCTCGGAATTGTCAGCTATGATTTTAACTTATTTGAAGGAGTCGGCCGAAAAATACCTGGGCACTAAGGTTGAAAGCGCCGTTATTACTGTTCCCGCCTATTTTAATGACAGTCAGAGACAGGCTACAAAGGATGCCGGCAAAATAGCAGGACTCAAAGTTGAAAGGATAATAAATGAACCAACCGCGGCTTCCCTTGCCTACGGTTTGAATAAGGATGAGGAAAAGACAATAGTAGTTTTTGATCTGGGCGGGGGTACTTTTGACGTTTCTATACTTGAACTGGGTGAAAGTGTATTTGAAGTAAAAGCGACGAACGGAAATACTCATCTGGGGGGAGATGATTTCGACAAGCGGGTAATTGATTGGCTCGTTGATGAATTCAAGAAAGAGCAGGGAATTGATCTTTCGAAAGATCCAATGGCTCTTCAAAGACTCAGGGAAGCGGCTGAGAAGGCGAAATGTGAACTTTCTACGGTGCCACAGGCAGAAATAAATTTACCCTTTATTACAGCAGATTCCAGTGGTCCAAAGCATCTTAATACAAAAATCACAAGGGCTAAATTCGTAAGTTTAACAGGGGACCTTATAGAGAAAACTGTTGATCCATGCAAGAAAGCGATGAAAGATGCGGGGATCAAAAGTTCTGATCTTGATGATGTTATTCTGGTTGGCGGAACAACGAGGATACCGGCAGTTCAGGACAAAGTAAAAGAGATCTTCGGGCGCACTCCTCACCAGGGTGTAAACCCCGACGAAGTTGTCGCTCTCGGTGCCGCAATTCAAGGCGGGGTCCTGGCAGGCGACGTAAATGATGTTCTTTTACTTGATGTTACTCCTCTTTCTCTCGGTATTGAAACACTTGGCGGAGTTATGACCAAGTTGATTGAGAAGAATACAACTATTCCGACGAAGAAGAGCGAGATCTTCTCTACAGCCGCGGATAATCAGACCACTGTCGATATTCATGTCCTTCAGGGTGAAAGAGAAATGGCAACTCACAACAAATCCATCGGTAGGTTCCAGCTCGCGGGACTGCCGCCTGCACCGAGGGGTGTTCCTCAAATTGAAGTAACTTTTGATATTGATGCAAACGGTATATTGAATGTGTCGGCTAAGGACAAAGCGACAGGCAAGGAACAAAAGATAATCATTCAGGCGTCAAGCGGTTTGACCGAAGATGAAATTGAAAAGATGGTCAAAGAAGCAGAGGAACACGCTGAAGAAGATAAAGAAAAGAGAGAGCTTATAGATTTAAAGAACCAAGCTGAGCAGATGAGTTTTCAGACTGAAAAACAGCTGGAGGAGTATAAGGATAAGATTCCTTCAGGCGACATGGATGAAATACGAAAAGTTCTGGAAGAATTGAAGGAAGCATCCAAGACTGACGACAAGGATAGAATAAACAAGGCAATTGAAAATCACAATCAGGTCTGGCAGAAGGCGGCGCAGCAAATGTATCAGCAGAGTTCCGCCCAGCAGCAGAATGCCTCCGGTGACGCAGCGTCCAGCGAAGAAAGTAAAGCTTCCAGTGACAAGAAGGATGATGATGAAGTTATGGACGCGGAATATGAAGTTGTCGATGAAGATGACAAGAAATAAGATTTGCGTTGCCATTTTTAAAAATTTTATGTAGGTTTAACGGGACAGGTGGGCGATTAGCTCAGATGGTTAGAGTATCTGCTTGACATGCAGGGGGTCACTGGTTCAAATCCAGTATCGCCCACCATTTGTTCTTTTTCTATATAAGTATTTAAATATTATGAGCAAATTAACTTTTCCAGATGGAACCAGAATAGAAACAAACCCCAACGATACCTTTATGGATATTCTTGAGGGGTTGCCGCAGAAAGTACGCAAGAAAGCTGTAGCTGCTGAAGTTAACGGGGAAATACATGATTTAAGAGAAAAAGTTAAGTCTGACGGAAAACTTCTAATATTAACAACTGACGATGAAGAATCTCTTGAAATAATACGTCACAGCGCTTCCCATTTAATGGCTTTAGCGGTTATGCAACTTCGAGAGGATGTCCGTTTTGGAATAGGCCCCGCGATAGAAGACGGATTTTACTACGATTTCTTATTTGACAATCCTTTTTCCGCTGATGACCTGGAAGAAATAGAGAAAAAGATGAAGGAGCTGCGGCAGCAGGGACTTGAATTTACCCGGGAGGAATTGTCCAGTAAAGAGGCGGTTGAATTATTTGAGGATAAAAACCAGCCGTTCAAGGTTGAGCTGATAGAAGATCTGGATACTGACAAGGTTACTATTTACCGGCTGGGGGACTTTATAGATCTATGTTCAGGTCCGCATGTTCCCGATATAAAGATGGTAAAGGTTTTTAAGCTATTATCGATTGCCGGAGCTTACTGGCGTGGTGACGAAAAAAGGGATATGCTTCAAAGGCTCTACGGCACTGCTTTTCGAAAGAAATCAACCCTCGATGAGCATTTAAGAAAGATAGATGAAGCAAAACGTAGAGATCACAGGAAACTGGGACCGCAACTGCGTCTTTTTGATATAATTGAAGAGGCTGGGGCGGGGTTGGTGTTTTGGTACCCTAAGGGGTATATACTCCGTGAGATAATCGAGGAATACTGGAAGAGACAGCACAGGAAATACGGTTATCAAATGATTACTACTCCCCATATAGCTAAGAAAGAGCTCTGGGAAAGATCCGGCCATTATGATTACTACAGAGATAATATGTACATTGTAAATAGTGATGAAGGGCAGGAATATGTGTTAAAACCGATGAATTGCCCGGGGCATATTCTGATGTATAAAAGCCAGTTACACAGCTATAGAGATCTTCCGGTTCGTTACGCGGAACTTGGTACGGTGTACAGAAATGAGCGTTCAGGAACATTGCACGGATTGTTGAGAGTAAGAGGATTCACGCAAGATGATGCTCATATATTCTGTACTCCCGAACAATTAGACGAAGAAATTGACCGATGTTTTGATTTAGCGCATAAGCTTCTTACAACTTTCGGGTTTAAGGATTATGAAGTAGAATTAAGTATGCATGACCCTGATAATATGGATCAGTACGCCGGTTCCAAGGAGGAGTGGGAAAGGGCTGAAAACGCGCTGCTTGAATCGGTCAAGAAGAGAGATGTTCCATTCAAGAAAATTCCGGGAGAAGCAGTTTTTTATGGGCCTAAAATAGATTTGAAGCTTATCGATGCTCTCGGAAGAGGCTGGCAAGCTACTACGATACAGTTCGACTTTAACCTTCCAAGGAGATTTGATGTCAGATATGTTAATGAAAAGAATGAAAAGAAATTTGTCTATATGGTGCATAGAGCACTTCTCGGTTCTATAGAGAGGTTTGTAGGAACTCTAATAGAACATTACGCGGGTGAATTTCCCTTGTGGCTTTCACCTGTTCAGGTGATTGTATTACCTGTAGGAAGTGAGCATTATGATTACGCCGTGCGATGCGCGGATAAAATAAGGGAATCCGGTATAAGGGTTGAAACTGACCTTAGAAGAGAAAAGCTGGGATATAGGATAAGGGAAGCGGAATTGGGCAAGATTCCTTATATGGTTGTTGTCGGTGACAGAGAAATTGAAAATGAAGATGTTAATGTAAGGTCAAAGAGTACAGGGCTGGAAGGAACACGAAACCTGGATGATTTAATAAATGATCTTGTTGACGAGAACGATAATAAAGATTAAATTAGAAGTAACATAAAAAAAGGATTGAAGTAGAGGATTACACCTCTCACCTTGCGGTCTTAAATGAACTGGTAGGGTTTCATCAATTGCTAGATCTTATTTAGCGGGTGGAATAACTACCCGCTTTTTTTACAGGAGGTGAAAGATTAAAGGTAGCAAGAGATTCGGGCGTAATGACAGTGTGCGTGTTAATAACATGATCAATGTTCCGGAAGTAAGAGTCGTTGATGAAGACGGGAATCAAATGGGTGTTATGTCTAGTGAGGAAGCCTTGAATAGGGCTAAAGAATGGGGGATGGACCTTGTTGAGATTTCCCCAAAAGCAAAACCCCCCGTTTGTAAGATAATTGATTACGGAAAATATAAATACGAACAGAATAAAAATGCTCACAAAGCGAAGAAAAAACAACATGTTACTCGTTTGAAAGAGATAAAACTCAGTACAAAAATAGAGAAGCATGATATTGATTTTAAAATGAGAAACGCGGAAAAATTCTTCGATAAGGGGGACAAGGTTAAATTTACCATTAAATTCCGAGGTAGGGAAATGCAGCACCAGGAAGTGGGATACGAACTCTTAGAGAGTATTAAAAAACGATTTGAAGATATTTGTGATGTTGAAAAAGAGCCTAAAAGAATGGGCAAAACATTGAGCATGACTCTCGTGAGCGTTTCAGATAAGAAGAAATCGAAGAAAGGTGAAGATGATGCCGAAGATAAAGACTAACAGAGGAGCTGCTAAAAGGTTTAAATTAACAAAAAAGGGTAAGATCAAGCGGAAAAAGGCATTTGCCAGTCATATTCTTGCGAAAAAGAGTCGTAAAAGAAAAAGGCATCTCAGGCAACCCACCCTTGTAGACAAAACAAATGAAAAGAAAATTAAAAGGATACTTGGTAAGGGATAGAGACAGCATAAAAAAATAATTTTAATAAAATAGTTATTCAGACTAAGGAGGCATACAGCAATGCCCAGAACAAAACATAGTGTTGCGTCTCATAGAAAAAAGAAGAAGATTCTAAAAAGAGCCAAGGGATTTCGAGGAGCGCGAAGCAAATTACACAGGACGGCAAAGGAATCAGTCAATAAGGCTCTTCAATATTCCTATCGGGACAGACGAACGAAGAAAAGAAACTTCAGAAGGCTTTGGATATCCAGAATAAACGCTGCCGCGAGAATCAACGGAATAAGCTACAGCCGTTTAATAGGAGGGTTGAAAAAGGCGGAAATTGATATAGACAGAAAGATCCTTTCGGAAATAGCATTGAATGATAATAAAGGTTTCGAAAAACTCGTAGAAACCGCAAAGAAAGCCCTTTCATGATCAATCGGGAGAATATAACAGAGCTTGAAGAGAGGGCCCTGCAGGAAATTTCAGAAGCAGCTGATTCTAAGGACCTTGAAAATGTTCGAATCAGTTATCTTGGCCGTAAAGGTAAAATAACACTTGCCCTAAGATCTATTGGAAAGATTTCTGAAGCGGAAAGACCTGAAATGGGCAAATTGATAAACGAAGTAAAACTCAAGGTAAACAGCGCATATAAATCAAAAAATTCGGAATTATTGAGTGATTTGTCCGACAAAGCTCCTTACCCGGGAGATCCAACGTTGCCTGGCAGAAAGAATTGGCCCGGCGGTTTACATGTGCTTCACAGGGTTACTAAAGAGATAAAAGAGATCTTTTTCGGAATGGGATATTCGCTGACCGAAGGGCCGGACGTAGAACTTGATTACTATAATTTCGAAGCTTTGAATTTCCCGGGTGATCACCCTTCAAGAGATGCTCAGGACACATTTTACATTAACCGTGATATATTGATGAGAACTCAAACATCACCTGTGCAGGTTAGATTTATGGAGAAACACACACCTCCCGTGAGAATAATATCTCCGGGAAGGGTCTACAGAAATGAAACTCCGGATCCTTCACACTCCGCGGAATTTTTCCAGATGGAAGGTCTTTATGTGGATAATAATGTCTCAATGGTTGATTTGAAGAACGATATCACATTTTTTATAAAAACATACTTCGGGAGTGAAGCGCACGTAAGGTTCAGACCGCATTTCTTTCCATTTACCGAACCAAGCGCGGAAGTTGACATGTCATGCTTTGCGTGCAAAGGGAAAGGATGTTCAGTTTGTGGAAAGACAGGCTGGATAGAAATAATGGGCGCGGGAATGGTTCATCCGAATGTATTTCGTTTTGTGGGGTATGAGCAGGATCTTTATACCGGCTTTGCTTTCGGTATGGGTATCGACAGAATAGCGATGCTTAAATACGGAATTAGCGACATAAGGAAGTTTCTGGAAAACGATTTGCGTTTTCTTGAAAATTTCTGGTGGCAAAAAGGATGGGAATGATAGATTGAAAATAAATCTAAAATGGTTGAGAGAGTATGTAAATATTGAAGAGAATCCGGAGAATTTTGCTGAAGATCTCACTATGTTCGGACTTAATGTTGAAAAGGTCGAGAAGAAAGATCCGGAATTCGAAGGGGTTGTATTCGGCAGGATTGCCGAAGTGACAGAACATCCTAAAGCGGATAGATTGAAAATTTGCAGAGTTGATGTCGGCGGAGAGTCCCTTTTAAATATCGTGTGCGGCGCTCCAAACGTCAGAAAAGGACTTGGGGTGCCTGTTGCCGTTAGTGGAGCTGTGCTTCCCGGTAACTTCAAAATAAAGAAAACTAAATTAAGAGGGCAAGTTTCCGAAGGAATGATTTGCTCTGAAAGTGAACTGAAGATCGGGAATGATTCAAGCGGCATTATGGAATTGAATTCAGATTTTCCCTGCGGTACTGATCTGTCGGATGAATTAACCGGTACTGATGTTGTTCTTGACATTGAAGTAACTCCAAATCGCCCTGATCAGTTATCGTATATTGGAATAGCCAGGGAAGCCGCGGCTATGTATGACTTGAAATTAAACAAGCCCGGGATAATGGATTTGCAGACAGGAGGGGATTTCAAGATAGAGATTGAAGATTTTGAGGATTGTCCCAGGTATTCTGCAGCCCTTATCGATAATATTAAAATCAAGGAATCACCGGAATGGATGAAACGTTATTTGATTTCAATCGGAATCAAACCGGTGAATAACATTGTTGATATTACGAATTACGTACTGATGGAAACGGGACACCCCTTACACGCCTTTGACAGAGATAAACTTGCAGAAGCGAAGATACTTGTAAGAAGAGCCGTAAATGGAGAAAAAATAATAACTATAGATGGACGGGAAAGAGAATTAAAATCCCATAACCTTGTTATCACCGACGGCGTAACTCCTATAGCAGTAGCAGGTGTGATGGGAGGAGTAGAGACTGAAATTACAGAAGATACTAGATCTGTTCTACTTGAGAGTGCCGTTTTTAGCCCGAAAATCATCAGGCAGTCAAAACGTGAATTGAATCTTGATACAGAAGCTTCGTATAGATTTGAGAGAGGCAGCGATATTAATATAACAAGATATGCTCTTGGACGCGCATGTCGAATGATTGAGGATCTTGAAGCAGGTAATGTTAACAGGTTATGCCTCGATAGTTTCGAAGGGGATATCGAGAATTATAAAAAAGATATAATAGTGAGCCGCGGAAATGTTAACAGGATAATGGGAACAAATTTATCTTCAGAGGAAATAGCGTCACATCTTGAGAAGCTTAAACTGAAATCAATCGTAGATGAAGATATATTAACTGTATCTGTACCCACTTTCAGGCTTGACCTCAATGAAGAAGTTGATATAATTGAGGAAGCAGCAAGAGTATACGGATATAATAATATTAAAGGCGAGGGCGCCGGGTTAATAAATACCTTTCCGATTATAGATCCAACAGATAAAAGAAATGAATATTTAACTAATTATCTCGCTTCCAGAGGGTTTGCGGAAGTAATCACTTCTTCTTTTATGAGTGAAGAAGATTTAGAGATATTTGGATTGGCAGTTCAGGGAAAACACGATAAATCTGTTAAGATATCGAATCCTCTTACATCTTCACAATCTTTACTCAGGACTTCACTTATTCCCGGGCTTCTCAGGGTAATTGACAATAATTCTTCGAATGAACAAAGGGGACTGAAGATATTCGAAATGGGGAAGGTTTTTTATCATATTAACGACGGTGACGGATTGCCGGGGGAAGAGACGCATCTCGCGGCAGTTTTTAATCGAAACGCCGTACCCAGACAGTGGATTGAAAAGGAAAGGGAATTTGACTTTTTTGATATGAAGGGAGAGCTTGAATCGATTTTCTCGATATTCAATAGACTCGAAGATACTGAGATGGTAAGAAAGGAAGAGAGGAAAAATCCTCATATTTTCCAATGGGTTAAAAAGAATAAACTGATTGCCGAGTGCGGTAGAATTTCATCTCAAACCGCCGCACGATACAATATTGATTCACAGATATTCTATTTTGTAGTGTTTATGGATAATCTTAAAGGGGAAAAGTATTCAAGGGAAAGGTATACTAAACCAAGCCCGTATCCGGCGATAAAAAGAGATTTATGTGTTATAACTGAGGAAAGAGTAACCTTTTCAGAAATCAAGAAAGTTATATATAAGAATTCAAAGTATTTAGAAAGCATTCAGCTTTTTGATTATTACACCGACAGCAGTAATAAGAACTATAAGAGAAGTTATACTTTTACATTGAGCTTCCGTTCACATGAAGCCACTCTTAAAGATAATAAAATTGATAAAATAATTGAAAAGATATTAAGAGCCCTCGAAAGGAAACTGAAAGTATTTCTTAGAAAAGAATAGGAGTAAGATACAATGGAAAACAATAATCTTGATAGTTTCAAGCTTCTCGAATCTAAGATATCAAAAGCTGCTGACATGGTTGTCAGGTTAAAAGAAGAGAAAAAGAAATTCGAAGATGAAAATAAAGAGTTGAAAGATGAAATAAAAGTGTTATATAATAAAAATGAGGAATTGACCCAAAAGGTCGATACCTTGCAAAATGATAATCAAAATCGAAATGATTTCGAAAAAGTTAGAGAGGAGATTGGAACCAGAATTGAGGCAATGCTGGAGAAACTGGAAGAAATAGATATCTAGTAACCCGGCTTGGCAAAAAATGGATTCCGGGCATAAAGGGATGTGAAGATGAGTGTCGTAATCTTAAAAGAGGTTTCCTGATGATCGAAAAGAGTACTGAAGTGGTGGAAATTTTTGGTCAGGATTATAAAATAAAAGGAGTGGGTGATCCAGAATACATCCACATGATTGCTGGTTATATTGACAGGAAAATGAGAGAAATTGCTCATTCCAGCGGAATCATGTCACAGTCAAGAATTGCTATTTTGGCTGCGCTTAATATCGCAGACGAGCTTTTTCAGGAACGTGAGAATAATGTTAAAAGCCGCAAGGAATTTGAGAAACAAGCTGCTGGATTAAGTGAGCTCCTGGATTCAAAACTAGGTACGGCAAAATGAATTCCATCCCATATGAGATGTTGGTTTGTGTGTGGGGTTAAACTGGAACTGAAATAAAAACAAAGAAAAATTCCCTACTGTGCTTGTGATAGCAAATGTTTTTTTTAGCCAACACTTTTTATCTGGGAATCCAAACATCTAATCAGTAATGCCGGGCCATAGGTATGGAAGGCAGAGCTGATTATGAGGATATCCACCTTGGATTTTTAGGTCTAAAAAGATATTTCGCTCACGGCAACACGTGGGGAATTTGCCTCTCCAGAGCTGTCTCAATAATAAAGATTAACTTCTAACATATACTAGGAATCCGTAATTTTGAATTTTACAATGAGTGGAGGTGAACAGTCCCGACAGTTGTATACTAAGGGATGAGTAAATATGACTGGAACTTTGTTGTTTAATGTGGCGGCTGGTATCCTCGTTTTGTTTATTGGTTTTCTTATCGGCTGGTTTTTAAGCAGGAAAATATCAAAAAGCCATTTGAAGCATACTAAAGAATTTGCTGAAAATCTTATAGCTGACGCTCAGAGGGAAGCGGAAACACGCAAAAAAGCGTTGATGCTGGAAGCTAAAGATGAATGGTATAAAGCGAAATTAAATTTTGAGAATGAAAGCCAAGAAACTCGCGAGAAACTGAAAAAACTCGAAAAGGAATTGGGAGAAAGAGAACATAACATTGACCGGAAAGTGGATTATCTTGAGAAACGCGAGAATGAAATTAAAGAGAGGAAAAAGAATCTTGAATTGAAACTCGACGCGATAACCGACAAGAATAATAAGCTTTCGATAATTCTGGAAAAGCAAAACGAGCAGTTAGAGAAAGTGGCCGGCATGAGCGCGGATCAAGCAAGAGATCTTTTGATCTCAAATCTTGAAGAAGAAGCAAAACATAAAGCGGCCAAGAAAATCAGAGAAATCAAGGATGAAGCGGAACGAAACTCCACAAAGTCAAGCCGCGAGATTATTACTTTAGCAATTGAACGCTATGCCGCGGATCATGTTGTCGAATCAACAGTGTCAGTAGTGGACCTTCCTAATGACGAGATGAAAGGAAGAATAATTGGACGGGAAGGCCGTAACATCAGATCTTTCGAAAATGCTACGGGTATTGACGTTATCATTGATGATACCCCGGAAGCGGTGATTTTATCGGGCTTTGACCCTATAAGAAGAGAGGTTGCCAGATTATCTCTGGAGAAGTTAATAAAGGACGGAAGAATTCATCCGGGCAGGATAGAGGATGTAATAGAAAAAACAAGGAAAGAACTGATTGAGGAGATGAGGGAAGTTGGTGAAAGAACATACCTTGATATGAATATTCATGGTCTTCATCCCGAACTGGTGCTCTTGCTGGGAAAATTAAAGTACAGAACTTCATACGGGCAGAATGTTCTTCAGCATTCAAAAGAAGTTGCTTATGTTTCTAGTTTGCTGGCGGCGGAACTGGGACTCGATGTTGTAGTGGCTAAAAGGGCTGGACTACTTCATGATATTGGTAAGGCCGCGGATCATGAAATTGAAGGTACGCACGCGGAAATAGGAGCTGATCTTGTGCGCAGGTTCGGTGAAAAGGAGACGATTGTTAATGCTGTTGCCGCGCATCATGAAGATGTGGAAAAGGAATCGCTTATAGCCCATATTGTTTCAGCTGCAGATGCCATATCCGGAGCTAGACCGGGAGCGAGAAGAGAAACAATAGAGAATTATATCAGACGGTTGGAAAAGCTAGAGAAGATTGCTGACACGTTCGATGGTGTTGAGAAGGCTTATGCGATACAGGCTGGGAGGGAAATAAGGATTCTGGTTAATTCCAAACAGATAACGGATGACTATGCCGTCCAGCTTTCTGAAGATATCAGTAGAAAGATCGAAGATGACATGGAATATCCCGGTCAGATACGTGTAGTTGTTATTAGAGAAACAAGGGCAATTGATTACGCGAAATAACAGGCAAATTTATTGTCGGCAGCAGTAACCATGGAGAACGCGTACCGGAAATTGATTATTTTGTGTTTTTAGTTTCCCGAACTTATGGGATAAATGTGATTTTAATCCTTTGTGAATAGTAGTAACGGGTAATCTATGAAAGTATTGTTACTTGGAGATGTTCTTTCAAAGATAGGCAGGAACGCCCTTAAGACAGGGCTCCCCCAACTTAGAGAATCCTATCAGATAGATCTCTGCGTCGCGAATGTCGAGAACGCTGCCGGGATGTTTGGTATAACAAAGAAAGTTAAAAATGTTATTTCAAACTGCGGTGTGGATATAATGACTTCAGGCAATCATATCTGGGATAAATCCGAGGGTGTTGAACTTTTGGATTTGGACAATGATATCCTGCGCCCCGCTAATTATCCGGAGGATGTACCTGGAAAGGGATATTTAATAAAAGAAGTTAACGGAATCTCAGTTGCCGTCATTAATCTTCAGGGACGAGTGTTCATGCCGGCGATAGATTGTCCTTTCAGGACTGTTGATAAGATTTTGAGAGAACTTGAAGATCATATAAAAGTCATATTAGTTGATATTCACGCCGAAGCTACCAGCGAAAAACTTGCAATGGCATTTTATCTCGACGGGAGAGTTAGTGTTGTCGCGGGGACGCACACACATGTTCCAACTGGTGATGAAAGAATTCTGCCTAACGGTACAGCCTATCAAACAGACCTGGGTATGTCCGGGCCTTTTGATTCTGTGATTGGAATGAAAAAAAAGGAAACGATAAACAGATTTCTTAAGGGAATAAAGCAGAAATTCAGAGTTGGAGGGGAAATTCCGGTTATTGAAGGTCTCTTTGTTGAAATTGATAACAGAACAGGAAAAGCCAGAAAAGTGGAAAGAATATTAAAGAAAATAGATGGGGAGGAGTGTTAATGCATTCTGGAAAGGGAAATATTATAGACGGCAAGAATGCAGCTAACATGATTATAGATGACCTTGCCGGAGAAATAGAAATATTTTCAAAGAGCTTTCGAGCTCCCCGCCTGAGTGTATTAATGGTTGGCGATGATCCCGCTTCCAGAGTTTATGTCAGGAGTAAAGTTAAAGCTTCAAAAAAATGTGGAATTGAGACAGACGTTGTAAGTTTTCAGAGTGATATTAAAGAAAAGGATCTTATCAATAATTTGGTTAAGATTAACGAAGACGATTCAATAGACGGTATACTTATTCAATTACCGTTGCCGGAGCATATAGATTCGAAAAAGGTAATCCAAAACATTTCACCACAAAAGGACGTTGACGGATTTCATCCCTATAATTTGGGGAAGATAATGGAGGGAGACCCTCTTTTCGTTCCTTGTACTCCTTTAGGAATAATTGAACTCATTAAAAGGTATAATGTTGACACAGAAGGGAAACACGCCGTCATCCTGGGTAGAAGTTTGATAGTTGGAAAACCGATTGCTATGCTGCTCGCGGATAAATCAAATAATGGGAACGCCACAGTTACAATTTGCCATTCGAGAACATCTAATATTAAAGAGATATTACTAACAGCTGATATTATCGTGTGCGCCGTCGGAAAAGCGGAAATGGTAACTGGTGATATGGTCAAGCGGGGAGTTACAGCTATAGATGTAGGAATAAACAGAGTTAAAGACGAAACTAAAAAGAAGGGGTATAGATTAACTGGGGATATTGATTTCAAGTCAGTAAGCCCAATGGCTTCACTGATAACTCCCGTGCCCGGAGGTGTAGGCCCCATGACAGTAGCTATGCTTATGAGAAATACTTTTAAAGCGGCAAAGTTGAATTATAATAGCCCGAGGATATGAGTGATAAAATCATATCGTCTGTTTTATAGTTATATTCAGGCTTCAGGATTTATAAAGCAGAAAAGAGAGCATAATACAATAGAGTTTAATAATTGCAACTTGATGAACTAAACTCTGAATTTAATTACTAACAGATGAAGTTAGATAGAGAGGGAAGTATTATAACCGCTGAAGATGATATTTATACTGTTTCTGAAATTAACGAAGCTCTGAGACAGAATCTGGAAAGTGAATTTCCTTCAGTGAATATTATAGGTGAAATAGCGAATTTTAAGGCCCATTCGTCGGGGCATTTCTATTTTACGCTACGTGATGAAAAAAGTCTGATACCTGCCGTTCTATTCAGAAACTATGTTAATAATATTTCATTCGGACCTGATAACGGAATGATGGTATATGTACGCGGACGAATAACTCATTTTCCGCCGCGGGGTATGACGGAACTTATAGCATATTATATGGAGCCGGCCGGCAGCGGGGAACTTGAATTAAGAATGCGGCAGCTTCTAAGAAAGCTTGACAGGGAAGGGATATTGGACCTTGATAGAAAGAGGAGTATTCCCCCTTATCCGGAACGGATAGCTGTTATTACTTCAGCTACAGGTTCCGTAATAAAAGATATTACCAATACACTTGATAGAAGATGGCCCGTTGCCGAGATTATCCATATTCATGCTGATGTTGGAGGACAGGAAGCGGTCCGATCCATATCTGATGCTTTCGATAAGCTGAATAATTTAGATAATATAGATTTGATTATATTAGCCAGAGGAGGCGGAAGTATAGAGGATTTATGGACATTCAATACTGAAGCCATAGCCAGGGAGATAATCAAGTCAAAGTATCCTGTAATTACAGGCATAGGACATGAAACTGACACGACTGTTGCTGATTACGTCGCTGATTTGCGCGCAGCCACTCCTACAGCGGCAGCTGAACTTTCTGTGCCTTCATCAAAGGAAGTTTTAGATAAAATCACTGTTCAGATTCGTAAGCTTAGAAATTTATGCCTGCAGGAATCAAGGCGCAGGATTCACCTCGTAGATTACCTCTTAGAGAGCAGTGTGTTTCCGGCCGTCAAATATAGGATAGAACGGTTTGGATTAAGCGTTGACGATAAAACTGAAAGATTAGAGCAGTGGTGGAAATGGAATATGAAGATGAAATTGGATGATATGAAAAAGTTTGTTCAGGCAGCCGAAAGATCGGTAAATCAGAAAAACAACTTTTACAGAAGGGATTTTAACCGCCTCTCAGAATCACTTTTTACGAACAATCCTAAATATCTAGTAAAGAGTTCTATTGAAACTATGAAAAGGCTGATCCATATAATCAGATTTCAGGTAGAAAGAGATTTGGATTATTCAATGAAGGAATTTAAGGGAATGCTAAGATCACTCAAAAACCTTAATCCGGAGAATGTGCTCAAGAAGGGATACGCAATTTGCACTAAGAAAGATGGCGATGAAATAGTAAAGAATGTTAATGCTGTTGATGAAGGGGACAGCCTTCAGGTTAATTTCTATAGGGGGAATATTGAGTGTTTAGTAAAAAGTAAAAAAGGAGAAGGCAAATGGAGAAGAAAGATTTGAATTTTGAAGATTCAATGCAGAGATTGGAAGATATTGTGCGAAAGCTTGAAGATGAGGATATCCCTCTTGAAGAAAGCATAACGCTATATGAAGAAGGAGTTAAGATAGGGAAAAAATGTAGGAATATTCTTGATGAAGCTGATAAACGAATTAAAAAACTTTCAAAAAGTTGCCTCGATGATTCAAAAAGAGAAGTTAAAGATGAGTAGAACAGATCCTGAAAGTGTGTTGAAACTCGATGTAAAGAGAATCAACTCAAAATTAAATCAAATTTTGCCGCATGAGACTCACCCGCCGTCATCTCTTCATCAAGCAATGCGTTATTCTACTCTGGGAGGAGGCAAAAGAATAAGAGGGTTGTTATGCCTATGGTCGCATAAAATTAATGGAAATAAATACCCCGCTTCAGCTTTAGCGGCGTCTTGCTCAATTGAATTACTTCACGCGTACACTTTAATACACGACGATCTGCCAAGCCTGGATGATGATGATGTAAGAAGGGGGCAACCTTCCTGTCATATTAAATACGGATCGGCTATAGCAATTCTCGCGGGTGACGCTCTGCAAGCCCTTGCTTTTGAGACACTGCTTGAGTGTGATGGGCCGCCCGCTGAAAATATTTTATATGCTGCAAGGATACTTTCAAAATCAGCCGGCTCATATCATCTTGTTGGAGGTCAGGTTGCAGATATTGAGAATGAAGGACTGCCCGCGTCTGAAGAAAAAGTTGAATTTATTCATTCGAATAAAACGGCTGAACTGATTGCCTCTTCCCTTTCAGTGGGAGCGGTTATATCTGACGGAGAGGGAGAAAATAGTGAAAGAATGCATAAAATTGGCAGAAAGATAGGTTTTGCCTTTCAAATCGTTGATGATTTGATCGACATTGAAGGAAGCACCCGGATTGCAGGAAAAGCGTTAAGGAAAGACGCTGAAAGAGGAAAGATGACCTATCCAGCTGTTCATGGAATAAGTAAGTCAAAAAAACAGGCGCAAAGACTTACAGAAGAAGCACTAGACGAACTAACGGTTTACAAAGATATCGATAATCTCAAATTTCTTTTCGAGAAGATTCTTCAGCGCGTTTATTAATATGATTAAAATTCTTCTTTATAAATACAGTTTTTTGGTACCACTGCTTGTCGGTTTTATTGTTCAAAATCTCAAAGTGCTTATTTATTCGCTTGTTAACATGAGAATAGACTACGGCAGGATACTTGACGCGAACGGGATGCCCAATCTTCATTCAGCTGTTTTCAGCTCATTGTCTATGAGTATAGGAATAAAGTACGGGTTCTCCACTTTACTGTTTTCTGTAGTAACTGTCTATAGTATGATAATTATGCATGATACTATAAGAGTGAAAAGGGAAAAAGAAAAGCAGAAGAACATTATAAATATAATCATAGCGAATGTGAATGAATTCAAGAACATCAGGGAAGGAAAAATCAAAAGGGTATTGCAAATTCGAATATTTGATATAGCCGTTGGCGCTGTATTAGGAGTGCTTATTACATATCTTTTAATTTATTGATAATGGAGGCCGTATATTTATGCTTGAAAATATTAACAGCCCTTCTGATATTAAAAACCTTTCTGTATCTAAGCTGAAGGATTTAGTCGCGGAGATCAGAAAATATATAATCGAGACTGTGTCCGAGAAGGGAGGGCATCTGGCCTCAAGCCTGGGATGTGTGGAAATTATAATTGCTCTGCATTATATCTTCGACGCGCCGAAAGACAAGATTCTGTGGGATGTCGGACATCAAACATACGCGCACAAGATAGTAACGGGAAGGAGGGAAGAATTCAAGACTCTTCGTGAATATAACGGGATAAGCGGATTTCCGAATATCTTCGAGAGCGAACACGACGCGTTTGGAGTAGGCCATGCGGGCACTGCTATATCAGCGGCGCTCGGCTTTGCCGCAGCAAGAGATATTAGAGGGGATGATAATTTCGTGATAAGCGTTGTGGGCGATGGCGCAATATCATCGGGTATGGCATTCGAGGGCGTAAATCAGTCAGGTCACATGGGGAAAGATAAATTTATTGTTGTGCTCAATGACAATGAAATGTCTATATCTAAAAATGTAGGAGCGTTAGCGAAATACCTCACGAGAATTACAACGGGGCAATTTTATCTTCACATTGAAAAGGATATTTGGGAACTTATGGGAAAGATTCCAACTCTTGGCGGAAAAGCACAAAAGATTGCCAGTAAGATAAAAGAAAGCATTAAGAATCTGATCGTGCCAAATATGTTTTTCGAAGATCTGGGATTTAATTATTTCGGCCCAGTTGACGGAAATAATCTGGATCAACTGGTAAATATATTTTCAAATATAAAAAATATAAAGGGACCGGTTTTAGTTCATGCTGTAACAAAGAAGGGTAAAGGCTATTCTTATGCGGAAGAAAACGCTGAAAAATTCCACGGCATAGGAGAGTTCTATAAATCTACGGGAGGATCTAAGTCAAAATCGACAAAGAAGAAGTACAGCAATATATTCGGAGAAACTATTATGGAAATTGCCAGAGATGATGAAAAAGTTGTAGTCATTACTGCCGCAATGAAATCTGGTACAGGGCTCGTAGAATTCGCGGTAGAATTCCCGGACAGATTTTTTGATGTAGGGATTTGTGAACAACACGCGGTTACATTTGCCGCGGGGCTGGCCCGAGAGGGGTATAAACCTTTCGTTGATATATATTCAACGTTTCTTCAGAGAAGTTTTGATCAAATAATACATGATGTCGCACTCCAAAAATTGCCGGTAAGATTTTTGTTGGACAGAGCCGGGATTGTAGGTAAGGATGGCCCGACCCACCATGGAAATTTTGATCTGGGTTTCCTTCGTATGATTCCCGGGATGGTGCTTATGGCTTCTTCAGATGAGGAAGAGATGAGAAGGATGGTTTACAATTTATATAATATTCACGACGGACCTTCAGCCCTGCGTTTTCCCAGAGGAAGGGTAAAAGGTGTAGATCTGTCTGGACTTAAGAAAGGTTTGGAATTCGGGAAAGGGGTTTCAGTAAAGAAGGGAAATGATTTATCGATCTTGGCGGTTGGGACTATGGTTGACACGGCGATTAAAGCAAGTGAATTGTTAAAGGAGATTGATATAGACGCGGGAGTAGCAAACGCGAGGTTTATAAAACCAATTGATAAAGATCTGGTTATCACATGCTGTGAAGGTGGAAAGCCGATTTTTACTTTAGAAGAGAACGCAGTTGCCGGAGGTTTTGGAGACGCCGTGTCTGAAGTAATTTCTGAGTATGGATTATTGAACAGGCATAAAAAGATCGGCATACCCGACAAGTTCATTCCTCACGGAGCAAGAGGCCAATTGCTTGATTATATAAATCTAACACCGAAAGGTGTGGCAGATATTATAGAATCGAGCTTTAAAAAGAGCCAGAGGTTAAGGCCGGAAGGAAACAAAAAATGAAAATACAGAAATTGGGGATTGTCGCTAATATGAAGAAAAAGACAATCTATTCCGTTATTTCGGAAGCTGCGAGGATTATCCCCGATCAGATTGAAATTTATGGAAATAGTGATATTTCAAAATTGGTTGGAAAGAAGAGAGTGAAAATCTCGGATTCGTTAAATGAATGCGATACTGTAATTGCTTTCGGCGGCGACGGCACCATTCTTACAGCCGCAAGAATGATTGAAAAGAATGAGATTCCACTACTTGGAATAAAAGTTCGGAGCTTGGGTTTCCTCGCTGAAGATAATCTCGAAAGAGCAATAAACGCGCTCTTAAATGGAAATTGCAAGATACAGGAAAGGATGCGCTTAGAAGTCAGGTATCATAATGCGGAGGTAGAAGGACAGGTTACAGCCCTTAATGACGTTGTTATTCACGGCAGGGGATTATCACGAGTGCTGCATATAAAAATGAGTATAGGCGGAACCGTTCTCGGAGAATATTTATCAGACGGAGTGATTATAGCAACACCTACGGGTTCAACCGCTTATTCTCTTGCAGCCGGCGGTCCTATAGTTACACCGGTTGGTATGGAAGCCTTTGTTATTACACCGCTATGTCCTCATTCATTATCTGTGAGGCCGATAGTTATCAGCGGTGAAGAGTCGTTTCAAGTGGAAATAGTTGAAGCGGATGAAGAAACTCTTCTTACTGTAGACGGACAGGAAACACGTGAAGTAAAGGTTGGTCAGATATTGGCTTTTCAGAAAAGCAACAAGGTGACAAAGTTGATTGTTACCGAGAATTATAATTTCTACGACCTGGTCAGAAGAAAATTGGAGTGGGGAGGTGTTTTAAGAAAGCGCTGAGCTTTTTTATTCTTAATATGATCAATGAGTTGAGGATAAAGAACCTTGCCGTAGTTGAAGATACGGCACTCAAATTAGACAGTGGCTTGAATGTGCTGACAGGCTCAACAGGAGCCGGGAAGTCGATTATTTTAACTGCTGTTTCTTTGCTGTCGGGAGAACGGGCCAGAAAATCTCTTATAAGGAAGGGAACGGAAGAATTATTGGTAGAAGGCACTTTTAAAGTATCAGACGATTGGCCGTTAAAAGGGCTTCTCGGTATGGATAAGTCTGACTATCTTCTTCAGATAAGACGCTGTATAAACAAGAATGGAAGAAACAGAATCTGGATTAATGGAATATTATCTACCAATGCGACTGCTAAAAAGATAACGGGAAGACTTTTTGAACTTCACGGACAGCACAAACAGCAGGATCTTCTGAATCCGGATTCTCACATTAATTATTTGGATAAAAGAGGTGACTACGAAAAACTGCTTAAAGATTGTCGAAAGAAAATAAAAGAGTTCAGAAGTGTCTTTAACAAGTTAATAGTTCTTAAAGAAGAAAAAACTTCTGATATGGAAAGAAAGGATTTTCTGGAATATCAATATAACGAGTTGAAAAAATTGGACTTAAGGCCTGGTTTAAAAGAAAAGATAAAAAAGAAGATTAACAGATCTGAGAATATTCATAAATTTATGTCATCTTTAGAGAAATCGAAGAATCTTCTGGATAATTCTGATTTGAATGTGATAGATAATCTTGGAAAAGTCAGCAGGGAACTAAACAGTATATCCTCAATCGATGATAAGTGGGGAAAAGCCGCTTCGTCAATAGAGGGTGTAATATTGGAACTGAACGAAATTACAATGGAGATAGATCACTCTCTTGGAGATGTTCCGTTAGAATCTGGAGATATTGAAAAACTCCAGGAAAAATATGCCCTGATTCAAAGTGCTGAAAGGAAATACGGTAAAAGCTATAATGAACTGATAAAGTATATGGAAAACCTCGGAAAGACTTTAAAAAATCTGAAAGAGGGTTCTGATGATATTATTGAAGCCAGATTCAGGTTGAGAGAAATAAGAGATAAACTTAAACCGTTACTTGAAAAACTAAGTGTTAAGCGAAAAGAAAATGCCGATATCCTCGATAAAGAAGTAACACGTCAGCTAAGAGAACTTGGGATAAAGGGCGCTCTTTTCACTACGAAAATAAGTAAAATGAAAATAGAGTCTTTAATCAAAGAAGATTTTGGTTTAGATTTACCGGAGAGTGGATGGGACAGAGTGGAATTTATGTTAAGGACAAATATTGGTGAAGATATCCAGCCCCTTTGTGAAATTGTATCCGGAGGGGAACTATCCAGAGTAACATTGGTTTTAAGAAGTTTGCTTGTCAAAAAAAAGAGTATTCCGACTCTTATATTTGATGAAATCGATGCCGGCCTCGGAGCTGATATCGGGAATAAAGTTTCTGTGAAAATGGGAGACCTTGCAAAATCTTACCAGATAATATGTATTACACATCTCGCACAGATAGCAGCTGGAGCGCGACAGCACATCGTAATTAAAAAGAAAATCATTAATGGAAGAACCATATCAACAGCGTGTCACATAAATGGAAAAGAAAGAGTAGAGGAAATAGCTAGAATGTTGGGTGGAAAAAAGATGCTTAGCTATGAGCTGGCATCGGATCTTGTAAAGAAAAAAAGCGCCCGTAGCTCAGCTGGATAGAGCACCGGCCTCCGGAGCCGGGTGTCAGAGGTTCGAATCCTCCCGGGCGCGAAATATACAGAATCTTCTTTATTTGCACACTGCCCCTGAAAGGTTTAGATTAAGAAGTGGATTTATAGAAAAAGGTAGAAGAGATGACATTTTTAAGGGTATTTTTTATTTTTCTGATTTTGTATCTTATTTTTAAGACGCTAAAAAATTTATTCATGTCAAATAATGAGAAATCAATTAAGATGGATAGATCTGAGAAAGAGAAAAGCGAGCGATTTTACGGGAATATAACTGAGCAGAGAATAGAAGACGCAGAATACGAGGATATTGATACGGAGAAATAAAAATGGTTCTTAAATTAAGAAAACCTGACAGAAGACGTTTTAAATCAAAAGTTTTAGAGAAAAGAAGAAGAGAACGGGAGAAATACTATTCCGCAGTCTCTGTTTTAGTCGTAAAAATTATTCTCATGATTTTCCTCTTTATATTGCTTTCAGTATCATTGAGGCTGTTTCATAATAAGTTTCAGGAATCCCCTTTCATTATAAGATATATGATACCCGGACTGGTGATTGTTTTTATAATCTGGTTGGTCATCTCTATTTTCAGTAATATAAAGACGATACGGGATTCCTCTAAACTAAAAAGATAGATAGAATAAGCAATTCTTTCGTTAGCCCGTCTATAAAAGTTTCAAATCATATTATAAACACCGTTAATGGCATAACTTTTGCCCCCTAATAATGACAGTCAAACGATAATATTCAAAGGATTTGCTGTGCATAAATGGAAAGATGAAAAAGATATACTCCTTCAAACCTTTTCGGAAATAACAAGCCTTATAAGTCTTGGAAAAGACAGAAGTACAATATTCAATAAAATTATCAAGAGTGCTATGCAAGTGTTGCCCGCCAAAAAGATTTTCCTTATATACTATGAAGACGAAATTATAAAGAAATACAAGGTGGAAAATAAGAATAACGGACATAGCGTGGAGGTGGTTGACATACCTGATTCCTCAGGATTATTTAACTGGCTTAAAAGAGAGGTAATGGTCAAGAGGGTTAAGGAGAATGGTGTATTTTCACTTGATCTTTCTCTATTGGCTGATGAATGCTGGGATGAAACGGAGAAATGCGGCTCCATTATATCAGTACCAATTATGTCCAAACGTTCCGTTTTTGGTATTATATTGGCTTTAAATGATTCACAGAAACAAATATTCAGTGAGCGCGATATCTATTTCTTGAAAACACTGGCTAATCAGGCGGCCATAGCTTTTGAGAATTACCTGCTATACAAAAAACTCAAGATTGATTCGATCACTGATGAACTAACTGGAGTTTATAATTACAGGTTTCTTATGAGATCTTTAGAATTAGAGATAAAGAGAGCGTCGCGTTTCGAAGGCATTTTTTCATTTCTAATGATCGACGTTGACAACCTTAAGCAGTATAATGATTTAAATGGTCATTTGTACGGGAGTAAAGCACTTGAAAGTATAGCTGAAGTTATAAATAATGAATGCAGAGAGATTGATATAGTGGCGAAATATGGCGGAGACGAATTCAGTATTCTACTTCCTCATACGGATTGGAAGGGGGCTAAGTGTTTAAGCCGTCGCATACTTGAATCTGTTAATAATTATGAATTTGAAGGAGAATTTAACGGGGGATTGACATGCAGCATTGGAATATCTGTCTTTCCGGATGATTCACGGGATATTGAAGGAATAATAAACAAAGCTGACAAAGCACTTTATAAGGCTAAATCACAAGGAAAAAACAGAATAACAACATACTCTGAAGTTAATAATAAGCTTGAAACTTTTTAGAAACTCAGTCAAGGTTGTGTTAAGTTTGTTAAATGTGGAGGTAATATGTCTAAGTATCTTGTTACAGGCGGAGCGGGATTTATTGGTTCAAATATTGTTGAAGAGTTGGTGAATTTAGAAGAAGAGGTTACAGTACTCGATAATTTGTCAACCGGATATAAAAAAAACATTGAGCCGTTTCTTGGTAATATCACTTTTATTCAGGGAGATATAAGAGATATTGAAACTGTTAAGAAATGCTTCAAAGATGTGGATTATGTTCTTCATCAAGCGGCTATGGCTTCAGTCCCGAGAAGTATAGACGATCCGATATTAGTTAACGATGTTAATATCAACGGTACTCTTAATATACTTGAAGAAGCAAGAAAGGCCAAAGTTAAATGTCTTGTTTACGCGGCTTCTTCATCTGCCTATGGTGATTCAGATGTTTCTCCAAAAAGAGAAGATCTCATACCCTCTCCGCTTTCACCTTACGCGGTAAGCAAGTTGGTAGGTGAATATTACTGTTCAGTTTATTCTAGTATTTTTGGTCTTCCAACGGTCAGTTTGCGCTATTTTAATGTGTTTGGACCGCGTCAGGATCCAAATTCACAATACGCCGCGGTCGTTCCAATCTTTATTTCAAAGCTTCTCAACAATAAGAAACCCGAGATTTTCGGCGACGGTAATCAAAGCAGAGATTTTACTTATGTAAAAAATGTTGTAACCGCGAACATACTCGCTTCAAAATCAGCTGAAACAGCATCGGGAGAGATGGTTAATATCGCTTGCGGGGATAAATACACTGTCAATGATCTTTTCAGAAATATCAGCAATTATATTGGAAGTGATATTGAACCCGTCTATTCACCTCCGAGGGCTGGAGATGTAAAACATTCCCTTGCGGATATTTCAAAAGCGAGAAATATTATCAATTATTCGGTAGAAAAGTCGTTCGAGGAATCGATAAAGAAAACAGTTGATTGGTATAAACGGAAGATGTAGATATAATATTATCATTAGGAAGAATATAATATCATATTAGAGAAGAAGGCGGTAAAAATGCGTAGTGGTTTTTTTAGATTGATTACGGATGCTTTTCTAATAGTTCTTGCTGTGAGCCTCTTGCAAGTTCAGCAAATACAGTCACAGCAGATCAGATTGAGGGCTGGGGATAAGTTGGAATTAAAAGTTGAAGAACGCCCGCAGCTTGACAGACAACTCCAGATTGATTCTAACGGCGAGGTTTCGATCCCTGTTGTAGGAAGAATTCAACTCCGGGGGTTACGTCTTATAGAAGCTGAAAGCACAATACTTGAAGAACTCAAGAATTTTTATCCCAGCATTTCACAAATCGAACTTTCCCTGTATGGCGAAGAATCGAGAAGGCTTATTTATGTTCAGGGTGAAGTAATCAACCCCGGAAGGTACGAATTTGTCGAGGAGCCTAATGTATGGGAAGCAATTCGAGAGGCGGGAGGAGCGACTCCCAGAGCTATGCTTGAAGCTGTCAGAATCGTTCACGGTGAGGGTGATGAACAAAGAACATATTTGGTTGATCTGCAGAGAGTAATAAATGATGGTAATTTTGATTCCCTGCCTGAATTAAGAGCAGGTGATACTGTTATTGTTCCGGAAAGGACTGAAGAACAGGTAAGCTCGGAAGCGAATGTAAAGGTAATAGGGGCAGTCGCAAGACCGGGGGCGTATCACTTGACGGGAATAAACAGACTCGAAGACATATTAATAACGGCGGGAGGTTTTTCCGAAGACTCCAATATATCTGAGATTACCATTCTTCGAAAGAGGTCCAATGGCAGTGTTATGAAGATTGTGGTTAATTTTGAAGAATATCTTAAAGATGGTAATCTGGATAATGATCCTTTGATATATTCCGGAGATCTGGTGAATGTACCCAGAGGGACTAACCCGCTTGTATCATTATTCACATCTCCCGGGTATCTAATCACATTAATAACGGCAGCAATTACGACGACAACTGTTCTGATGAGATAAGGATACGAATAAGAGGCAAAAGATGGAAAACATTAGAAAGATAGTCCCTGATGAAGGAAAGAATAATGTGAACCTCAAGGAGTACTGGAAGGTTATATGGAGGAAAAAGTACTTCCTTATAGTTCCCCTGGTATTATCATCGTTAATAGCAATTATTGGAACACGGTATTTAACTCCAGTATATCAATCGTCAACTATTCTTTCAATGGAACAGGAAAGAATATTCACCGGTTCCGTTGACAGGTACGTTACAAACGGGGGAGAGAACAGGAGCCGGCTGAGGACAAGGCAGTATGGGGAATTAATAAATACTAAGATCAAAAGTAATTCATTTCTTAGTCTTATCATTGAAGATTTAGGGTTGATAAATAGCGATAATATAAAAAAAGTTTCGGATAGTAAAAATAAAGCAGAGTCGTATATTTCCCCCAGTGAACGATTGAACAGATATCTTATAGAAGTTCTGAGAAGCAAGATTTCAGTATCTTCGCCGACACCGGGTCTTTATGAAATATCTGTTTTGGATACTGATCCAGATAACTGTCATATCCTCTCAAAAAAAATCAGTGAGAAATATCTGCAAGTAATGCGGCAGGAGAAATTGGAAGGAATAAGAAGGGCTGGTGCTTTTAGTAATGAGCAACTGGCAATATATAGAGAGAAGATTGAAATGTCCGAAAAGGAACTGACAAGAGTCCAGCGGGAGATGTCTAATGCTAATTCTCACAGTAACCCTGTTAATTCGGAAAATGTCGGTGTCGCGGAAGTCAAGAAAAACAATCTTGAAGCAGACCTGGAAACTAACAGGATAGCGCTTGATAGAATAAGAAGAAAATTAGTTTCCGTGTTTGATATGGTGCCTACCAGTGAAAATGTTTCCAGTGACGAAGTTATTCTGAATCTTGAAAATCAGTTAAATGCCAAAGGGATTGAAAAGATTATAATGGAGATTTCAGCCGAACCTGAGATCTCCTCTTATGTTGATGAAATTCAAACGCTGTGGGAAAGGATGAGGAAAAGGATATCTTCAATTATTCAGACCGAATATTCCAGTGTTTCCCAGGATTATCATCCAATAATAACGGAATATTTTTATCAGCGTTACCGTCTAGCCCATACCAGATCTATGAGGAATAAATTGCACAGATATATAGATCAATATAATAATAATCTGAACAGATTACCGCTTCTACGCATGGAATATGAGAAATTGCAGCGGCAGATAGAAAATAACAGAACGATTCTTCAAGCATTTATCGAATCCAAAGCTTCAGCTCAAATCAGTGAAGCGATACAAAGCACAAACCTTGGACTTTATCTTAGTATAGTTGAAAAGGCTCAAAAACCGATAAAACCGATAAAACCGGATAAACTTAAAATAATTCTTATTTCTTTTATGTTTGGGGCTATGTGTGGCCTGGGAACAATATTGATAACTGAGTATGTCGATGATTCCTTCCGATCAATTGATGAGATACAAAGAATAATGGAATTACCCGTTATATGTACTCTTCCCAAGACAGTTAACCGTTTTTCATGTGAAAAGAAAGAACGAGGGCGAAGAATATTTATATGGATAGCAGGAATTATTTTATTTATATCAATTGTAAGCGGAGGTCTTTATTACTATGCTAACACACTCAAATCGTCTGGTTTAGGCATTAGTGTCAGTGAGAACTTAAAAGGGTGATAGAATTGAGCGGCGATACCGATAAAAGTATTTTCAAAACATTCGACCAGGAAAGTCCTATAGCTACTGAGATGAGAAGATTCTATTCTAATATTCAAAGTAATTCAAGAGGTGGTTCAATTGGCGGTTTGATGATAACAAGCGCAAACAGAGGAGAAGGTAAAACTACGGTTGCTTCTCATCTGGCTTTGACAGTTGCCAGGTTTAAGGAAAAGAAATCTTTAATTGTAGACGCTGATTTAAGGAGAGCAAAGATACATAAAATCTTTAACGTGCCGAAGAAACCGGGCCTTGCTGAGTGTTTAAAAGACAACCTTGATCCTCTTAAAGTTATCAGAGAAACTGAAATAGATAACCTGAAAGTTATGACAAGCGGAAAATTACTCGAATCGCCATCTCACCTTTTTGAAAAGGAAGCGCTCACTAATATTTTCGAAAAAATTAAGTTCTATTACGACATTGTTATTGTTGACAGCCCGCCTGTTCTGCCTGTAAGTGACCCGATGTTGATATCCAGCGCGGTGGGCAAAGTGGCTATGGTCGTTCTAGCCGGGAAGACACCGCGTGATGTAGTCCTGAGAGCAAAGAACATTCTTCTGGACGCGGACGCTGATATTATCGGGCTGGTCGTAAATAACCACTCAGAAGTTCTACCTTACTATTATGATTATAAGTATTACGGATATACACATGAACCAAGTGAGAAATAAAATTATGTAGGTTCAATTACCTGGAATATTATATATACGAAGGGAAATTATGAAACGGAGACTCATGATACTGAGAAGCATAACTTTCTTCACTTTAATTATTTTATCTGCTGAGATCAGAGCAGGGTCTAATACCGGAAATTCCTCCTGCCCTAACTTTGAATCTGATTCAAAAGAAGTTAAGTTAAGCCTTCGGCGAAACTTGATTGTGTCATCAAATCTTCCGCTTAAATACTGTAATTTTAAATATTCCAAGGAATATGACATCGTTCTGGAAGGTAAAAGATACGAAAGGAGAGAGGGAAAGTTAACAATCTGTAAAGATGGTGAAATATCGATCCGAGGTAAAAGAATAGAAACATGTTTCAAGAATGGAGTGCTCCCCGGATATGGCACATATCTTCGAGGTAAGACTCAGACTGCCGCTGTGGACTTTTTCTCGATAGCGGGAGCTTTGTACAAATTATATGGCGAAACGGGCGAGTATAATGATTTAAATGATAGATTGGACGAGATTAATATAGCTTTATCACAAGCTGAAACAGTCAGTGAAAAAAATGATTTGAACCGTCGATCATATGAGATTTCCCAGAAAGTAAACTTACAAAATGATTATAGAAAAAAGATTTTACTATTTTCCTCAGCGTTATACGCTTATCAATTGATCGAACCACTTTTTTCGGAAAAACCACCCGAGGTTTATTCATATTCCGATAAAACAAACATAAAATTCAAAGCGAGTAACAGAAGTGTAAAAAAGGCTTTTCTGTATTCATTTTTTAGACCGGGTAGAGGACAGTTTTATCAGGGGAAAACAAAGAGAGGCGTTTTCTTCTCATCAATTTTTGTTCTGTCGAGTCTCGTTAGTCTGGATTTGAACAATCAATACAATAAAGATGTGAGTGAATACAACCTGTGTGTGAGCAAATTAAATTCGTCTACTAATATAGCGGACAGAAGAAAATACTCTGATAGGGCTTCTTTGTTTTGGGAGGACGTGGAAGATTCAAAAGAGAAACGGAATATATCATTATATGTACTTGCCGGCATATGGGGATGGAATATCATCGACACATTAATTTACGGAAACGAATATTGCCCGGATAAGAATTATTCTTTTAATGTAACACCATTGGGTTGTGAACTGGCTTTCAATTTTTGATTTTCCGGAGGCGAACTAATATGAAGAAAAGAATATTCCTTGTTTCTGCAGTTATGCTATTTATTGTTTTTTCAGTTTCTGGATGTTTAGATGATGTTAAAATAGCTAATCCTGATGACATCTCCGAAGAAAATATAGAAGCGCCGCAGGGTGTTGCAATTAAGGTTGATAACGGTGAAATAGCACTTTCCTGGGAAGCCGTAGATAATGCCGGTCATTATAAGATATTTCGTAAAACCCAGTTGACTGAAGAAAGGGTTGTCGCGGAGCCAACTAATGAAGTCTATGTAGATGACAACCTTTTAAACGGCAATGAATATTATTATTCAATTGCCGGTGTCGGAAGCAGCGGACTGGAAGGATCCAGAAGCAGTTGGATTCGGGGGGTGCCTTCAGTCTATTCAATATTAATAAATAATGGAACAGTTTATACAAATTCCGTTGATGTAAATATTCAAGTAACCGCTCCGGAGATTTGCAGTGTTATGAAAATAGCAAACGATTCAACATTAGCGGGTGTAAGTTGGGAAAGGTGTGTTGAATCGAAAAACTGGACGGTTGAACATGTAGACGGGGAGAAACTTGTTTATGCTGTATTCCAAGACGCTTTTGGTAATGAATCATATCCGGTAAGCGCGTCTGTAATACTTGATACTTATTCAAGAATAATTAGTGTCTCAATCACCCCTGACAGTTCGTTCTACGATATTGGTCAAATGATCCACTTTTCCATGAACGTGGAAGATAATGAAGCGGGGGGAGAAGCCGGTATATTAATTGAGGGTTATTCAGATACAGTGGAACTTTACGATAATAATAGATTCGGGGACGGTGTCGCGGAAGATGGTATATACGAAAGAGATTTTTATCCCCCTTCGAGTCTTACCGGAACAGACCTTATTGTTAACGGAATATTTATTGACAAGGCCGGTAATGCGGCGCCTGCTTTTGAATTGGAAAAAAGAATATCATTTACTGAATAACACTGAATAGGCAAATTTTTCCGATAATAACATCGTGAGCGGGAAAGACTCTCATACGAATAGATTAAAAAAAATAGCGGGATTCGTACCTGCAGGACATTCCCCAAAAATCAAGGGCAATATTTTAGTAATGGCATAACTATCAAGTAATTACCCATAATGATAAGTGGAATTGACATTTAGTTTCTATCCGGCTATTGGTATTGTCAAAAACGCCGTCTATTTCCCCTGCGAGGAAATCGCGTCTCCCGCTCTTAGGGCCCGCTCTTTCCCATTTCCTTAAAGGAAATGGGAAAACCATGCCCGCTCGTCTTCCGAGAGGGTTTTGAAATACCAATAGCCGGATATACAAAGGAATGTTAAAAATTAGGGAAACTCCATTCATAACCGAGCTTGATTTAACTTATAAAAAATGATATAATAATACTCTCATATTTGGCATGAGTAACAGATTTAGCAGGAACACTAAAGTAGCAACAGCCCGGTATGGATTTAGGGACTTAAAAAAAACTGCGTAAAATTTACCAAAGGCTTTATTAATATGGGTAAAAGTACCCATATATATTGCCGCTACATTTGGGGAATAATTACCAAATACTGAGTTACTGTCTTGTAATTGCTATTATTACTAGATGTTATGCCGGTTTTTAAGAATCGATAAATCAGGGAATGAAAGAGATCAGATGTTGGTATGAGAATTGCCTTTTAGTAGATTGTAAATTTTATCTTAATAGAGAACTTTTTTTGTTTGAAAGTAGAGAGTGAAAAGATTTGACAATATTCAGAAGACTTAATACAGTACCTGCTACCGTACGAAGGAGAAGAAGCCGCTCAATTGATCCTTTCAGGGATAATATGAGTATACTTTTCAGAGATGTTCAGCAGATAAAACCTATCTTTGATTCCGATTTAAAGTTAAAGAGGGTTTTCGATATCATTATTTCTGTTATCGCACTCGTTATATTGTCGCCCCTTTTGGCCATAGCCGCTATTCTTATAAAACTTGAATCAAGGGGGCCTGTTTTCTACAGCCAGGAGAGAATAGGCTTAAATAGAAGGGCGGTCGATAGAAGAAGAAGAGATGCCGAGATAAAATTCGAAAAACGCTCGAAGAAGGATAGAAGAGCAGAAAACTGTTATGGCAAACCTTTTAAAATGTACAAATTAAGAACGATGAGGCAGGACGCGGAAATATCCGGGCCCGCATTAGCGAAGAAGAACGATTCGAGGATTACGCGAATCGGGAAAATTCTGCGCAGGACGCGCATTGATGAATTGCCGCAATTTGTAAATGTTCTCCAGGGAGATATGAGTTTAATAGGCCCAAGACCGGAAAGATCATTTTATATTAAAAGTATACGGAAAGAACTTCCTGAATTTACTTTGAGGTTAAAAACCAAACCTGGAATTACAGGATTAGCGCAAGTCGAGGCCGGATATGCTAATACAATGGATTTGATGGAGAAAAAACTTTCATATGATCTTCTCTATATAATGAGTCTTTCTTTTCTAACCGAGGCTAAAATTATAATCAAAACAATCTCGGTAATTCTTACCGGAAAAGGGGCTTATTAATCCCTTTTTTTTTTACAGTTAATATCTTACAATTGAAATTGCCTGAAGTAGTTTAGGCTGGAAATTCTTATTTCTTTCCGAGCTGACGGAAAGCAGAGGGTTTATATGTTTTCTAAAAGAAGTTTATTACTCCTCTTTGCTGTTTTCGCAACGATGATAGTTGCGGCTCTATTTGCGTCTCATTCGTTTTTAGCGCGGATTATTCTCTTTGGCGGTATCGTGTATGTTTCTGTCATTACCACTGCGGCTTACAGAAACCACACCAAAAAAGTCAAAAATATCCAAGATAGGCTTTCCAGTTTGAAGAGTGAAGGGTTATTCGTGGACAGCGGGATAATAGAGGGAAAAGATATATTCTATAATACTATACTTGCAATACTTAAGGATCTGGAGAGGACAATATTCAAACTTGTGGAGAAGAATATTCAACTTCTCAGTTTAAAAGAAATTGGAAGAAATATTATAAGTTCTCTGGATGAAAAAAAACTTACAGAATCTGTTTTTGATTATCTGATGCATGGGATAGGCTACAAGGAAGTTGCTTTTATCATTGCGCGCAGAAAGGAAAAAATACTTCAGGGTGTAATTAATATCGAAAAAAACAATAAGATTAAAAAAAGAATCCTCAATTTCGATATTTCAAATCTCGAAGGGGCGATTTTTAATTCATTACAAACGGGAAAATCTTTTTTAATTAGGGATACAGAACAGCACCCGCTTGAGAAAATTGGTAAAAAAGATTTATTCCCCGGAAGTACAATGTCATCTTATATTTGTGTTCCCATGATGAACTCTAAAGGAAAAACCCCTTGTGGTGATCCTGATAGATGCGTTCTAATGAAAGATGACCGGGAAGAAAGAAGAATGCCGGATGATCCGTACTTAACAGACAACAGGTGTTTATCCTGCCCTCATCTACCGCTTCTGGGTATGTTAATTGTGTCAGACGGATACAGGGCTACGCAACTGACGAATATCGATCAAGTTACAGTAGAGACCGTGGGAACTCTGGTGAGTTCAAATATTGAGAATTGGCTTCTTTATCAGGGGTTAAGGCAGGCTGAAATATTTATGGAAAAAGTCTTTGAGAGTATGAGTCACGGGCTTTTCGTTACAGACCTTGAAGGAAATATTACTTTCGCAAATAGAAGCGCTAAGGAAATGTCTAAGATGGATACAAATATACTTGAGCAGAAAAGTGTTTTTGATTTGATAATCGATAAGAATATTGGAAAGGAGGAATATTCACTTGGGAATATGTTAAGCAGAGAGGGAATAGTCAGTTTTCATGAAGGGTATTTGAAAAGATCTGACGGATATCACATTCCTATAAGAATGACTACATCGCAATTTCTTGGGGAAAAGGATGAAGTTCAGGGGGCTATAGTACTTTTTGTTGACCGGAGTGACATCAAAAAAATGGAAGAAGAAATTCGTCACCTTGATCGACTCGCTGTTCTCGGCAGATTTACTTCCGCGATCGCCCATGAAATCCGGAATCCATTAGCCGGTATAGGGGCTGGTGTTCAGTACCTCAAGAGAAGCGGCAGATATCCCCGGAAGGAGGATAAAAGTATAGATTCAATTCTCAGTGAAGTGGAAAGGTTAAACAGAATTATAACGGACCTCTTTAAAGTTGTTAAACCAAGTGATATTCTTTATCAGAAGGCTGATATTTCTGAATTGATTGATAAGAGCTACAATTCAATAAAGGATCTATTTCTGGAAAAGGGTGTTGAATTTAATAAACAGATAGATGATAATGTTGAACCTGTGGAAGTTGATCCCGATCAGATAATACAGGTGTTAATTAACCTTTTTAAGAACGCCGCGGAAGCAACTGAAGAAAACGGACGAGTTGAAGTGAAAGCAAAGAGTTACAATGAGAAAATTACGGACCATAATATCAGGGAAAAGAAGAAAATATTGAAAGTCGAAATTGCCGATAATGGAAAAGGAATTGACAAAGAAAGTTTGGGGAAAATATTTGAACCATTTTTCTCCAAGAACAAAAATGGGACGGGGCTCGGACTGTATATAACTCATAGCATAATACATCGTCATCACGGCAATATCGATGTTTTGTCCAAAGAACATAAAGGAACGACTTTCAAAATAACTTTACCTTTAGATAAATACGGAAGGTGATAGAAAAGTGAAACCGGTTGTCCTTCTAGTTGACGATGAAAATACCATAAGGATGTTTTTGGAAAAAACCCTTAAAGATGACGGATATGAAACTTTCTCAGCGGCAAATGGCACTGATGCTTTACAGATTGTTGAGAAAGAGCTTCCTGATCTGGTTATTCTTGACCTCAAGCTTCCCGATATTAATGGTATGGAAGTGTTGGAAAAAATAAAGAAAAATTATCCGGAGATTACCATTATTATGCTTACAGCTTTTGGTGATATTAAAACCGCGGTTTCCGCAATGAGGAGAGGGGCATTTGATTTCATAACTAAACCCGTGAATCTGGAACAGTTGCTTTTCGTTGTTGAAAAGGGGCTTAATTCTCAAAGAATAAACCGGGAACTTATAAATCTCAGAAGACGTGTTGACCTGGATTTTGGCAAAAACTATGTGCCAAGCGCAAGTGAAAGAATGAACAAGATCTATAAGACAGTAAAAACAGTAGCAGGCAGCGGAACAACAACTGTGCTGATTCAGGGCGAGAGTGGAACAGGAAAAGAAATAATCGCCAATATGATTCATAATTTCAGCAAAAGAAGGGATAAGGCGTTTATGGAAGTAAACTGCGCGTCCCTTCCCGAAGAATTACTCGAAAGCGAACTCTTCGGACATGAAAGGGGGGCGTTTACTGACGCACATGAAAGAAAAAGGGGTTTACTGGAGTTAACAAATAACGGCACACTTTTTCTGGATGAAATAGGTGAAATGAGTAAAACGATTCAGGTTAAGTTTCTAAGAGTATTGGAAAAAATGACATTCAGAAGAGTAGGGGGGACAAAAGATCTGAGTGTTGATGTACGGATTATTTCGGCTACAAACAGAGACCTTGAAGAAGCCGTAGAGAAAAATGAGTTTAGGAAAGACCTTTACTACAGGTTAAAGGTGGTTCCAATAAATATTCCTCCCTTACGTGAAAGAAAAGAAGATTTGTACAATTTTATAAAGCACTTTTTAAATAGATTTAACAAGCAGTTTAACAAAAATTTCAAGGAAATCACAGATGAAGCCTTTGAAGCAATACTTCAATATAAATGGCCGGGTAATATTAGAGAGCTTAAAAATGCCGTAGAAAGGATCGTGCTGCTGGAAGATGACGAGGTTCTAAGAATTGAACACCTTCCGAGTAATATAACAGAAAATATTGTTAAGATCGAAGGTAAAAATAAAATTCTGCATAAGATAGAAACCGCTCTGAGTAAACCTTTCACCGAAGAAGGTGTTCCATTTGAAGAGTTGATCAAATCATTAGAAAGGGACTTGATCAGTAAAGCTATGGAAGAAGCAGATGATAATCAGTCTAGAGCGTCAAAGTTGCTTCGTTTAAACCGTGATAAGTTACGTTATAGATTGAAGAATCTGGATTTTAGTCAATATAATGATAGAGTGTAGGACGGCAATGGTAAAATTAAGATCGATAACAATAGCATCAGCTATTATCGCCGCCGTTTTGTCATCCTGCGGATATTATAGTACTACCAGTAGAACAGCAGGCGATATCAAGTATATTAGTGTTCCATATTTTAATAATGAAACACCTGAACCTAATATTGAAATAGAAATAACACAGAGAATTATTGACGGACTAATCAAAGATAATACACTGAAGGTAGTTTCTGACGAAGACTCGGATGCTATTCTGGAGGGCAAGATCGTTGAATACAGGAATGATCCCTTTACTTTTTCCAAAAACTCAGCGGAAAACATTCAGGCTGAACAATACAGATTAATAATAGGATTAAGGATTTCTTTGTTTAATCAGAAGAAAAACGAATATGTGTGGGAAAACAAAATAATTAAATCGCATGGAGATTATTATCTTGAATCCAGCGGAACTGTGGAACAGAATTACGAAAAAGCCTTAGAAAATATCTATACTGATTTAGTAAACGGAATACTATCAAATACAGTTCAGGATTGGTGATAATGGCTTCAATTCTCAGTAGATATAAGAAAATCTTCTCAAGTATAGACAAAAAAAAGAAATCTAATGTCTATCTACTAAAGGGAAGAGAGAAATTCATTATGGAACAATTTGAAAAAAAGATTGCATCTTCAGTCCTCGGCGGTGATGTTAAGAACGCGTTTAATTTAAGTGTTACATATGGACGCGATGTTGACATCGAAGAATTTATATCAGCAGCTAATTCCTTTCCTTTTATGGCGGGAAAAAAGGTTCTCGTTCTTAGAGAATTGGAAAACTTGCGCGGAAGCTGCAAAAAACTAACTGAATACTGCGGGGATCCTGTTGAAAGTAGCATTGTTGTCATTATATATAATACACATGATCAAACGGGAAGAAGAATTAAACCTCCCCGAGGTTTTCAGGAACTTGAAAAAACAGTTGAAAAGAACGGAACCGTTCTTGAATTCAGAAAGCTCTACGAAGGGGATCTGAGGCGCTGGATTATTCAGAAAGCCGGAAATATGGGGGTCAAAATAAGCCCGGAAGCGAGTAAAACTCTTGTTGAAAGAATAGGGGGAAATATTTATGATCTTAAAAATGAACTTGATAAACTTGCTATTGTCTATGAGGACAGAAAAGTCGACATAGAAGACCTTAGGCAAGTTATTGGTAATTACAGATTTAACGGGATATATGATTTAATAGACACACTCGAGCCGCAAAGAGAATCTGAAACACTTGAAATATTATTTAAGATTATTAATTCTGGCACTGAGAGACCTTCCGTGATAGTATATAATCTGATTAGAAACTTTATCACCCTGTTGAAGATAAAATATGGTTACAAATCCGGCGGCTATTGGTATGCTAAAAGAAGAAAACAGGCAAATTCCTTTACTAAAAAGGAAATACTTTTATGGCTCGAGAATTTGCGTGTGGCGGATTTGAAAATTAAAAGAAGCTCTCTACCTCAAAGCCTAATAATTATAAGCTGTTTTTTACATTCGTTTGAGAATGAATTATATGAAGCGGATAATAGTTTAGAGAGATTACGTGTTAGCTAGGACATGAATTATTTTATAGACGGAAGAAGGGAAAAATAAATAAATGAGTGGTAAAATCAAAGAAATTGTGGACGGCAACTTTAATAGTGTAATCAAAGAATCAAGACAACCGGTTGTAGTGGATTTCTGGGCGCCATGGTGTGTCCCGTGCAAACAGATTGAAAAGATAATAGAAGAAATGGTGGAAAAATACGAAGGCGCAATATCGTTCTGTAAAATTAATGTAAGTGATAATAATGAAACGACCAAGAAATATGAAGTAAGAAATATACCCCTTTTACTGTTTTTCGAAAATGGGAAATTGATAGACAGGATAACGGGCTCAATATCGAAGGAACTTATTGAGGAAAAATTGAGAAAACTTGTCAAATTGGTTTAAAAAATATTTTATCATATCTTACGTTGTTGAAAACCCGTCAGCATTTTATTTATATTGATAATACAAATTCTAATTGGATCAATAAGATACTAAAAGATACCCGATGAATATTATAAGTTTAGGGTGAGGGTAAAGCGGAGATCATGTGCTGGTTTGAGTTATACTAAAACAAGGAAGTGAGGCATTGAAGGATACATTTGATTTCAAAGAAGTAGAACAAAAGTGGCAAAAGCGCTGGGATAAGGTTTTTAATTGTGATTTGGAATTACGGGGTAATGAATACTACTGTCTGATGATGTTCCCGTATCCTTCCGGGAACCTTCATGTTGGTCATGGAAGAAATTACATTATAGGAGATGCTCTCGCCAGAATAAAAATGATGGAAGGATTCAATGTACTTGCTCCAATGGGATGGGATTCATTTGGACTGCCGGCGGAGAATGCCGCCATAAAAAACAAGATAAACCCCTCCGAATGGACAAATAAGAACATTAAAGAGATGAAGAATCAATTCCGTCGGTGGGGGGTTATTTATGACTGGTCTAAAGAATTAGCATCATGTGATCCTGCATATTACAAGTGGACGCAATGGTTATTTGTTCAATTATATAAATCAGGATTAGCATACCGGAAAGAAGCGTCTGTCAACTGGTGTCCATCTTGCAAAACCGTACTAGCAAATGAACAGGTTGTTAACGGTGAATGTGAAAGATGCGGTTCTTCTGTTAAATCAAGGAATTTAAAACAGTGGTTCTTTAAAATAACCGAATATGCCGATAAGCTGCTTGATGATCTTTCAAATCTCGATAACTGGCCTAAGCGGGTTCGCACAATGCAGAAGAACTGGATCGGTAAGAGTGAGGGTATTGAGATCAGTTTCAAGCTTGATAAATCAGATAAAATCCTCCCTTGTTTTACTACGAGAGTTGACACGATCTTCGGCGTAACTTTTATAGTTATGGCTGCCGATCATCCTATGGCGGAAAAACTACTTGAAATTGGCGGAAGAGAAGAAGGTATTGAATATATAAACCGTATTAAGAAATTGAAGATGCAGGACAGAGCTGAAAGTGGGAGGGAAGGGTTTTTTACAGGCTGTTACGCAATAAATCCAGCTACATCAGAAAAGGTCCCCATTTATCTTGCCGGTTATGTTCTTATGGATTATGGCACAGGGGTTGTGATGGGCGTACCGGCGCATGATCAGAGGGATTTTGAATTCGCGCGTGATGCTAAACTCAATATACCAGTTGTTCAAGTGATCAAACCTGATGACTCTGATCTTGAAGAATTAATGGAAGCTTATATCGGCAACGGGTCGCTGGTAAATTCAGATAAATATGACGGGCTTTCAAATTTAGAGGCAATGGAAGTAATTACTGATTCTCTGGAAAAGCAAGGTCTCGCGAAAAGAACTACCCATTACAGACTGAGAGACTGGCTTATTTCGAGACAGAGATACTGGGGAGCTCCGATTCCAATAGTGTATTGTGGCAAATGCGGAGTTAATCCAGTACCTGAAGATGAACTTCCAGTCTATCTGCCCGATAATGTTGATTTTACCCCGAGGGGAGACGGAAAAAGCCCATTATCTACTTCTGAAATATTTGTTAACACAAAGTGTCCCGTGTGTGGAGGTCCCGCGAAAAGGGATACCGACACAATGGACACGTTCGTTGATTCCAGTTGGTATTTTTTGAGATATTTATCGCCAAATGATTCAAGTAGACCCTTTAACAGAAAAATTGCAGACAGGTGGTTGCCCGTCGATCAATATATAGGCGGAGTTGAACACGCTATATTGCATCTTTTGTATTCACGATTCATCGTAAAGTTCCTCTACGATAAAGGCTTTGTTGGTTTTGAAGAACCTTTCAAAAACCTGTTTACGCAGGGGATGATAACAAGAAACGGCTCTAAGATGTCTAAGAGCGCCGGTAATGTAATTAGTCCAAACGAACTTATTGATAAATACGGCGCGGACACTGTCAGGATATACACTCTATTTATCGGTCCTCCGGAGAAGGATGCGGAATGGAATCAGCGCGCGGTTGAAGGCGCATGGCGGTTTGTAAATAGAGTATGGCGCATATATTCTAATAATGAAGACATTTTTAAAGGTTTTGCTGCGTCTGAACATAAGAAAACGGATACTCTTGATCCGAAATCTATGCAGGACTCTCAGCTTGAACTTTACAGAAAAGTTCAGCAAACAATATCCAAAGTAAAAAGAGACGTTTTAAGCGGCAGTTTTCATTTCAACACCGCGATAAGCGCTCTGATGGAGCTCACAAATGAAATTTATAATTTTATCGATACCGATTCGGGATTATCTTCGAGTGATGAGTATTCCGTGAATTTGTTCAGGTATTCTTACCACAATCTTTTGATACTTCTTGCTCCGATTGCTCCTCATCTATGCGAGGAATTGAGAGAACTTTGCGGATATGGATCCACTGTTTTTAAGGAAAAATTACCCGTTGAAGACGAGCGTTACATGGAAGAAGATACTTTTACACTTATAATACAGGTTAACGGTAAGGTAAGAGCGAGAATTGACGTCGATTCAGAAAGCGATGAGGAAAAATTAAAAGAGATAGCGCTTGAGAATGAAAGAATTAAAAAGTACACGAATTCTGGTAAAGTAAAGAAGATTATAGTGGTTCCCAATAAGTTAGTAAATATAGTAGTATCATAAATATACAATAATAACCTAAGAACACTTATAAAGCTATTAGCAATATAGTATATTTATATTGGTTAACATAATATATATTATACGACATTATGGAATCATAATCACATCAGCTGAAAGTACTTTTGTCTATACTCTCTATCCCTTCAGGATATCTATTTTGAGTTGTATTTCCCTCTTGGCAAGACCTTCTTTAAACTCTCGAGCTTGTTCCAATAACTCGACAGCTTTTCCCTTCTTTCCGGCAAGCTTATATAATTCAGATGCTTTCTCAAGAAAACTTCCATCTTTTCCTGTTGAAGATTCTTTCTCGGAAAGTTCAACATACATTTCCGCGGCTTTTTCAAAATCACGTTCGTTCTCATAGGCTATAGCGATAGCTATCTTCGACGGTTCTTTATAGAACGAGTATTCATTGCAGTTATTTAAATAATCATTAAAATAATCTGTCGCGTCTGTGTTTCTGCCTTCAGCGAGGGCGCATTTGCCGGCAAAATACCTTGCGAATACACCATATTTACTATTGCCGTAAGCATTTTTAACAGATCTGAAAATATCTTCAGCGGAAGTTGTCTCGCCTTGTCTGTAAAGAGTAAGTCCCTCTGAGAACCTGTTTATACTTTGGATCTTGGATTCTTCCGCGTGGTTGGAATACCACACAATACCTGAAACGATTATAATAACGACAATTACAGCAGCAAATAAGTAATTCTGGTGTGTTTTTATGTATTCATGGGCTTTAACAAAGAAGGAGACAAACGCGTCTTCCCTTATCTCTTTTCTCGTCATTCTGTTTCTCAATTCTGCTACCTCCCTTTATTAAATTAAAATATATAGTTATTCTCGATTTTACAAGTTATTAATAAAATTAATCACTTTATAATAACGTGGAGTTTCCCCAATTTTTATAACCTATAAGGTAGTCGATGATTTGTAACAGTATGCAGCTGATTAATATTTTCAAAATCGTGGTCGATTTCCCCGGCGAGGGAATCGTACGCTCTGCGCCTTGGGCTCGCTCTTTCTGCCCCTTCGGGCCAGAAATCCTTGCCCGCTCGCCACTCGGCGAGGGTTTTGAAAATATCAATCAGCCGCACTCATCAGCAATGAAAGCCCTATTCCACTTACCAATCCTGATAACTGATTGTATCTCGCAATGTTATTATAATACTTGCCGAATTTTCAGAGGGAACTCCAAATAATAACTAATTGACATTATATTTCTGTTATGAGAAACTGGAAACTACTATATAAGGAGTAAAAATGATCAGATTTATAAGAAGCGGTATAATCGCTGCTGCGTTACTGATCATTATACTAGGGTATTTTGGACTAGAAGATTTCTTAGAATCCCCTTCTCTCGGAATCAAAGACCATAACCTCGAAATCATAGAAATTGAAGAAGACGGGTCTAACCTTAACTCATCACTGAAAATAGGCGATCTTATCGTAGCTGTTAACGGTACCAGGGTTAACAATATGAATCACTATAAATACTTGATTTTCAGAAATACTAACTTAATCCCCTTTATTTTTACAGTTAAGCGAAACGGTGAACTTATAGATATCAAAGTAAGAGTTGAAAAACGATCGATCGCCAAGAAACTTCAAAGATTCGGGTTAATTATCTCCGCGTTGAGCTTTATTACGGCGGGTTTTGTGGTTATTCGAAAACGCAGTGATATTATGGGGATTCTTTTCTCGATGAATTGCCTTGTGATGGCCTTTCTTTTTACGGACAGACCGGTTGTATCGTCAGATATTCTTCATATCGGCGGAGAGTTGATATATGACCTTCTGTTTATTTTTATGCCGGCCTTTTTCCTCCATTTCTTTCTCATGTTCCCGGGACGTGTTATTAAAACGGGAAGCACACGTTACAAAGCGGAGAAATACCTCTACTACCCGCCTACTATAATATACGCTATAAGTTTTATTCTCTCTCTAGCTAACTATAATTCCACAGTCAGCAGGTCTATTATTCATTTTCACGAAACTATTACATCTTTATACTGGATGTTCTACGCGATATTAATCCCCGTAATTTTTATTCGGTCCTACAGGGCTTCCCCCAAAGCACTCAAAACAAAATTCCGGATAGTGATTTTCGGCGTTGCTACAGGAATACTTCCAATGGCGGTGATGCTTTTTGTTATGCATGTCAAACCAATTTCTGTCTCTTACAATTATCTGTATCTCTCCTGGATTTCACTGTCGTTTATTTCAATAGCTTTTAGTTGGGCGATTCTAAAACAAGACGCGTTTAATCTGAGATTGGTTTTAAAGAGAGTGATCGTATATCTCGTTATTCCGCTGCTATTTACAGCAGTTTATTATGTTATCAATCAAATATCGGAAAGTAAAACCGCTCAGCTTCTTGATTTGAATCAGTACTATTTTTCGGCAATAGCGATAATCTTTTTCGCGGTTATCTTCGTTCCCGCGAGATCTATGGTTTTCAGTATATTTGACAGATATTCCTACCACAAGCGCGGAGATTTAAAGAGATCCCTCATGGAATTTTCACATAATATCCGTTCGTATAAAAGCGCTGAAGGGATTATAAGTTGTGTTGCAATAGAGATAGTAAGTATCTTTCAGCCTGAAAGTGTCCAGGTATTCTTATCAAGAGATGACTTTCATTTTGAGCTTAGTTATATATATCCGGAGGATAAAGAAATAGTAGTAAAAAAACTGCCTAAGAAAATTGAATTGCTCCGTGAGACCAAAAAAAAGAAATCCCCTTTAATGCTTGAATATTTTGACTCTATGTGGGTCAAGTATAAGTTCGATAGAATTTCGCGCGAATTTGTCAATTTAAACAAAAATTCTACTATTGTAGCTATATCAGTAGATGATGTTTTGAAAGGGTTTATTTTAGCGGGGCCTAAAATATCCGGAGGCATATATACGAGCGAGGATTCGGAACTGCTGAATTTTCTTGGAGAGAGAACTGCCGCTTCTTTGAGAAATTTGGAATTATCTCGTATCAACCTCGAGAAAGATGAACTCGATAACGAAATCAGGATAGCAAGCGTAATCCAGAAGAAACTTCTACCGGGTTCACCCCCCACTCTGCGCGGGGCGCAAATCGCGGCTAAAATCAAAACAAGCAAGCAAGTTGGAGGAGATTTCTACGATTTCTTCGACATGGGGGCGGGGATTACAGGGCTCGCTGTATCAGATGTCGCCGGGAAGGGAATACCCGCTGCTTTCCTCATGTCCACGATTCAGGCTTCTCTAAGTGCTCAGACTCAGTTAAAACGTAAATGTGCCGATGTAGTTTACTACTTGAATAACAACCTATTTGAAAAGAGCGACACTATTCGCCATGCAACTTTATTCTATGCTCTATACGATGAACGAACAGGTATACTCAATTATACAAACGCTGGAGCCGTACCTCCGGTAATTATCAAACGAAACGGTAAAATAGAAAGATTGAAAAGAGGGGGCCTTGTTCTCGGGATTGAAAAAAATACTACCTATCTTGAAGGGGCGGTCAAATTAAAGAGTGGCGATCTGCTCGCGGCGTTTACGGATGGAGTAATTGATCAGGAGGATGATGAAGGGAATTATTTCGGATTCGAAAGATTTCTTGGATTCATGGTTGAGAATTACCGGCTTAGTTTAGATAGATTGATTGATAAATTATTCGACTGCTTAGAGGATTTTGGCAATAAAAAAATAAAGGACGATACTACGGTTATAATTTTAAAAAAGAATTAAAACTTAAATAAATATCACAGGTATTCTGAGGTTAATCTTATAATCCTATATAAACTATAGTATAATTATACAATTATAGGTTACCGCGCATCTTTATAATTATATATATTTTCTATTACTGCAATAATACTGTGAATGAGTGGCATTTTACCGGCCACTCTATTTATTAGATTTGTGAAATTGTAAACCGTAAGATTATATAAATACTGTATAATCTATTCCCATAAGTATATGTAATTACTTAAATTTTGATAGATCAGTTATTTTGCATAATTATTATATCCTCCATATTCTGTTGTCCGGCACAATAAATGCGCCTTGAAGAAGTAAATAACTTAATGAGGAATAAGTTATTTTGGAATATTTTTCGTAGTTGGCCAGTATAGATTATAATTAGCAGGAGGTGAAAAATGTTACCTATATTTCTGATAATTGATCTATTGTGGTGGCTGAAGTAAAGCAGCAAGCAGATTGCACTGGTTATTAAATTTAAATATTCCCGATGAGATGGGGTGTCTTACCGGGAATATTTATTTTTTTATCTATATTAATAATCCGGCATAATAAAAAAGCATTTTAAAAACGCCCCCGGCATGACTCGAACATGCGACACCCGGTTTAGGAAACCGATGCTCTATCCGCCTGAGCTACGGGGGCAAATTAACGATAATATCAAATAGTATTTTAATGATTTAACACTAAGATGGCAAATAAAATTGCTCAATAAATCACTAATGAAAACACTTTTCTATCACTGAGTTTTTTTCTGCCTTCAAGATCTGAAAGTTCGATCAGAAAACATAATTCTTCCACTTCACCGCCAAGTTTGTCGATCATTCTGCAAGTTGCCGCAGCTGTTCCTCCTGTCGCGAGTAGATCATCGATAATAAGTACCTTATCTCCCTTTTCTATCGAATCTACGTGCATCTCTAGACATTCTTCGCCATATTCAAGTGAATAACTTTCTTTTATTTTCTTTGAGGGCAATTTCCCCTCTTTCCTGACCAGAATTAAAGCCTTTTTCAATCTTGAGGCCAATACAGAACCGAATATGAACCCTCTGGATTCTATAGCGGCAATTTTGTCTATTTCACGATCTGAGTATCTGTGGTAAATCCTTTCGCATATCTCACTGAATACTTCATTGGAAAGAAGCAGCGGCGTGATGTCGCGGTAGAGTACTCCCTTTATCGGAAAATCAGCTATGCTTCGAATCACTTCTTTCATATCAATTTTCACGTTTTCTCCTCTGTTATTCTTCTTGAGAATCAATCAACAGCTTCAATTTACCTAGCGCACGCTTCTCGATCTGCCTTACTCTTTCTCTTGAAACATTTATTCTTTCCCCAATGCTGGCAAGTGTATGTGTTTCCCCGTCGAGAAGACCATACCTGATTTTCAATATATACTTTTCCCTTTCAGATAATCTTTCAATTATATCAGCCAGTTCTTCATTCTCGATTTGTCTTAGAATTATTTTTTCCGGGTTTACGTCATCTTCAACCTGAAAATCGTCAGCCAGTTGATTGTACGTATCAATGCTGCTGGACATATCGAGCGCCTTTATATTCATTATAAGTTCTTCGAGCATTATAAATTTATTTCTGGATATTCCGAGTTGTTTTATTTGTTCATCAATGTCTAGATTGTCCCTGCTATTCTTTAATTCGAAGTAACTGCTGATCAATTTTAATATGTGGATGGGAATTCTGATAGTGCGGGAATAATTTGAAACTGCTTTGGAAATCGACTGCTTTATCCACCATGAGGAGTATGTGCTGAAACGGAACCCCCTTTCGGGATCATACTTATCAACAGCTTTAATAAGCCCCATATTCCCCTCTTCTATAAGATCCAGGAAAGAGATATTATATGTTCGGTATGATTTGGCAATACTTATTACGAGTCTCAAATTACACATAATGAGTCTTTTTTTGGCTTCTTCATCACCCTGTTGAACCTTCCTTGCCAGATCTATCTCTTCTTCTTTTGTCAGCCTCGGATATTTACCCACTTCAAGGAAATATCTCTGCTGAAAATCTTCAATATCCTTTATTTTTTTCATAAGGTTCTTTTTTTAAAGGGTCCTGTCTATATATAAGATCGGATTTACGGCATTACCTTTCACGCGGATTTCAAAATGAAGATGTGTTCCGGTTGTTCTTCCGCTCTTACCGGCTTTTCCTATTTTTTGACCGATTTTTACGTAATCTCCCATTTTGCAAAGTATCGAAGAAAGATGTGCGTAAATTGTGTGAATACGTTTTCCGTGATCTACAATTATGATTTTACCGTAGCCATTCCTTCTGCCGGCGAAGGCAACTTTACCCGAAGCGGAGGCGACAACAGGTTCACCCATTGTTGTGTCAATGTCAATCCCGGTGTGACGTTCCTTATATTTATAATTTGGACTGTTTCTAACTCCGAAACTGCTTGTAATCCTCCCGGCACTGTAGTTATTTACGGGGGGAGAAAATTTAATAGCTATATACGGGTTCGGATTATTAGTGGTAGAAATCTTTTTTTTGCTGCTTCTTCTTCCCAGTTTGCCGTGGTAAATTGGAGCTTCGGAACAACCGAAATAGAAAAGCAGCACGGCGGTTATTAATAATGCCCTTTTTGTTGGATTTTCGTTAAACATATTCACTTTGGGAATAATCTTTTTATCAATAACACTGACAACTTCTCTTTAGTGAAAATGGTCGGGGCGACTGGATTTGAACCAGCGACCTCCTACTCCCGAAGCAGGCGCGCTACCGAACTGCGCTACGCCCCGACAAAATCATTGCCATGCTAATTATAATTCACCAGCTTGAATGAATCAACTTCAAAGCCTTATAAATCAACCTTAAGTGATTAAATGCCCCAGAAGGAAATAACACCGAGGCTGGCCAATGTGACTATAGTTCCTGATATAAAGATTCCGGCAATTATAGCAGGGATCGCGTGCCTTAAAGGAATTCTAAATATAAAAGCTGCCGCGCAACCCGTCCAGGCGCCAGTCACGGGAAGAGGTATAGCCACGAACAAAATTAGCCCTAAAGCTTCAAATCTTTCTATTAATTCACTTTTACTCCTGGTTCTTTCAAATAACCAGGTAAAGAAACGATCGAAGAAACTATAGCGATTTGACAGCGATTCCGAAATTCTACCCAGGAAAAGCAGTATAGGTATAACGGGAAGAAAATTACCGGCAACTGAAATAATGTAGGCCTTTTGCCAGCTTATACCGATTGCCAGGGCGTATGGAATAGCACCGCGAAGCTCTGATATGGGAAGTGAGGCTATAAAAAAAACAATAAATTCTGCCGGGATTCTGCCTAAAGCTTGAAACGCTGCACTCAATATCTACTCCCTTAAATCCTGTAAAGATGGAAATTCTATTTTAATTATAAGTAAGCAATCATAGTACCAGATAATAAATAATTGAAAGATTCTCATTCTAAGAAGATTATTAAAAGCTGCCCCAATCCCAACTTTCCAATTCCGGTATTCTCTCTTTATCCGTCATTGAGATTGATATAGGAGTAACGGAGACGAATCCGGATTTGACAGCCTGGAAATCTGTTTTATCCTCGTCCCTCCAGCCGGGTTTTCCACCCCCTATCCAATAGTAATTATCACCCCTTGGATCCTTTTTTGCAATTATCATGTCATTATAGACTCTTGAACCAAGGCTGGTTATTTTAATACCTTTAAATTTATCTTCTCCGATATAGGGGATATTTACATTAAGAAGAAGTTTATCATCAATAGTTTTCTGTATCATCTTCCTCACAAGCATTCCGGAAACGCTGGATGCAACTGTGAAATCCCTATTCTTGCGGGAAGTAACAGATATAGCTATCGAATTTATTCCCAGAATATAACCTTCTATAGCAGCGGCAACAGTACCTGAATAGATAACATCTTCTCCCATATTAGGACCATGATTAATCCCGGAGACAACTATATCCGGCTTACTGTCCATAATGCCGTATACCGCCATTATAACGCAATCTGCCGGAGAACCGGTCACGCTGAACCAGGAATTACCGTACTCATGAACTCTTAACGGTTTATTCAGTGTTATAGAATGACTTGATGCGCTGCGTTCGACTTCAGGGGCTATTACTATAACATTGCCTATACTACTTAGAATATCTACGAGAGCTCTAAGACCGGAGGCCCTTATACCGTCATCATTTGTGACTAGAATATTTATGTTATCCTTCATAACTTCCCGTTAACTTTCCAGCAGCTCATATTTACCAGTACTTGTATTCCTGTATCCTTTTAGAAGTAGGATAGAGAGTAGAATCTACCAGAAAAATCTCCTTAAAACCAGCGATAAAAACCTGTATGTATCAATAAATGGATTTATTTTGCTTTTTTCTTCCGAATAGATAGTATCGATGTAAATAAAACCTATTTTTGCTTCTTTTTTCGCTGCTTTCAGAAGCAGTTCACTCTCTGTATCAAAGTGAGTGCTCTTAAAAATCATATTTCTTATTATTGATGTTCGGATGAGTCTGTATCCCGACTGGCTATCTGGGATTTTTGATCCCGTTAAACTGCTTATAATAAGAGATGTAATTTTATTGCTGAGTCTTCTCAAAGCGGGCATTCGGGCAGTCTTATTCATCCTGTTTCCGATAATTATATCAGCGCCGGTTTCCAAAAACTTCGTAATAAATTTCGGTATATATGAAGGGTTATGCTGGCCGTCTCCATCTAGAGTAATTAGGGCGGAAATATCAGGAGAATTCTTGATTTCATTAAACCCTGTGATTAAAGCTCTGCCCTTTCCGTAATTTTTTTCGTGACTGATCACTTTTACTCCAAGTTCTGCCGCCATATCAGCTGTGCCGTCATCTGATCCGTCATCGATAATAAGGATATTTTCCAATTTAATATAGTTTTTGACTTCTTTGACAACCGCTGTTATATGGTCACTTTCATTATAGACGGGAATTACCACAGCAATATTTTCATAGCATTTTTCCATAATAATTACTGTAAACAAAGAGTTATAACATAAAAGCTATTCTGTGTTTTGAATTAAAAATGGTCGGGGCGACTGGATTTGAACCAGCGACCACTTGCCCCCCATGCAAGTGCGCTACCGGACTGCGCCACGCCCCGACATGCAAACAATTTAACCTTTGCCATTAATAATTACAAGATAAATCTCTAATAGCAAGTAAGTTAAAGAATCCGGTTATTTCGAATGAGACTATAATTCATCAATCATTTTTTTTAGCTCGGCGAGTTCCTTTTTTACTGAAAGAAGAATCTTGCGATTCTGCGGATCAGAAAAGGGAATATTCAGCTGTTCAATAAGAACATCGGGGTTGTTTCCTGAATCTTTGAGTTTCTTTCTCGCGCCGGAGATGGTGAAACCGTTTTCATGAAGGAGTTTTTGTATACTTAGAAGGTATTTTATATCTCTGATTCTGTAGGTTCTGTTTCCAGCTTTGCTCCTTCTTGGCTTTAGTACCGGAAATTGAGATTCCCAGTAACGAAGCACATGTGCTTTAACACCGACAAGCTTACTAACTTCCCCTATTGAATAGTACAATTTGTTATTGAATTTTGTCATAGTTGTCTACCCTTTATCCGAGGGGCTTTCTTATATCAATACATTTCCTTCTTTGCTTTTCTAAGCATTAAATCTCTCATAGCTTTTCTGGGATTTTTTCTGTGAAATAGAACACTGTAGACCTGTTCTGCTATTGGCAATTCAACACCCTCTGCTGAACCTAATCTCACAGCAGCTTTCGTGGTTTTGACACCTTCGGCTACCATTACCATATCCCCCAGAACCTCCTTTAAACTTTTACCTTTGCCGATTTGTTCTCCCACATACCGATTTCTACTGTGTCTGCTCATGCAAGTGGCTATCAAATCTCCAATACCGGAAAGCCCGCTTAAGGTTTCTTTTCTGGCGCCAAGTTTTTTGGCGAGGCGTTTTATCTCAGCAAGCCCCCTTGTAATAAGAGCCGCCTTTGTATTATCTCCATAACCCAGACCGTCACATATCCCCGCTGCTATAGCTATTGTGTTTTTAAGAGCAACGCCGAGTTCAACGCCTATGATATCAGTGTTAGTGTAAACGCGGAAATTCTCAGTCATGAAAAGATTCTGTATCTTTTCAAGTACAGGTCTATTTATTCCTGCTACTACCACAGAAGTCGGCATCTTTCTACTTACTTCTTCGGCATGGCTTGGTCCGAGAAGACAATTTATCAGCCTCTTACTCTGGGGAAGTTCCTGACTGAGAACGGTACTCATACGGCAAAGGGTTTTATTCTCGAGTCCTTTAGCGGCGTCAATTATGATAGAATTTTTATCAAAATTCTGCTGGGAAGCTGTTAGACGGGCTACATCCCTTATAGTGTGACTGGGTGTAGCAAATACAATATATTTTGAATTCTCAAGGGCCTCGTTCAAATCCGATGTTATCTTAATAGACCAGGGTATGGAAATTCCAGGAAGAAAACGTTTGTTTTCATGGTCCCGTCTTATTGCTTCCGCGAGTTTTGGGAATTTTTCCCATAGAATAACATCATGACCATTCTCATTCAGCAGTATAGCAATGGTAGTCCCCCAACTTCCGGAACCTAATACGGTAATCTGTTCTTTCTTTCTTTCTTTGCTTTTTGAAGTGGTCATTTAAAATATCCTTTTTTCCGTACCCAGTTTAAGTCTTCTTATATTAGATCTATGCTTGTATATTACTGCTGTTGCAACAATTATAGAGAGAGCAATTATTACAATACTTGTTTCATATCCGAAGAACAAACGCATTAATATCAGTGAAATAGGCAAAAATAATGCCGCTGACATACTTGCAAGTGACACAATTCTTGTAAAAAAAAGAAGTAAGAGCCAGACAACCAGGCATATAGCGACAGCGAAAGGTGCGATCGCGAGAAAAACCCCGGTTGTGGTTCCGACTCCCTTGCCTCCGGAAAATCTGACAAATATAGAATAATTATGACCGAGAACAGCAAAAAATGCTGCTAAAGCAATAAATGTACTGCTGTCAATACCAAATAAAGAAACAGCTTTAACGGCCAGAAAACCTTTTCCTATATCGATTATCAGCACAGGTACAGCCGCTTTAGCTCCCAGCACTCTGAATGTATTTGCGGCTCCTAGATTTCCGCTACCGAATTCCCTGAGGTCAACACCTTTTAATATCTTTCCGAGGATAAAGCTTGTAGGTATGGATCCCAGTAAATAACCAGATGCAGAAACAAATAAAATATTTACTAATAATTCCATCCTAGTGCTCCCTTGATCTGAATCGGATTCTAACAGCTGTGCCTTCAAAGGTAAACACTTTTCTTATCTGATTATTGATATAACGTCTATAAGATCGAGGAAAATAGGAAGGATTGTTTACAAAGAGGGTGAAGGTAGGGGGCTTAGTGTCAGTTTGTGTTCCGTAGAATATTTTTCCAATTCCTCCTTTGTAATAGCCAGGTGGATTTATTGATGTGACTTTATTTAAGAACTTATTAAATTTTGCTGTAGGTATTGTTTTTATTCTCTCCCCTTGAATCTCAAAACATTTTGGTAGAATATTTCCTATTCTCGTTCCCGTCTTTGCCGAAACAGTAATGATAGGCGCATATTCTACAAATGGAATTGATTTATGAATAACTTTCTTGAAAGTGGGGTAATCTAGATCCTTCTTGTCTACAAGATCCCATTTATTCAGTAGAATTATAATTCCTTTTCTAGCTTTATGTGCCAGTGAAATTATTTTTATATCTTGTTTTGTTATCCTGTTATTTGAGACGTCAATAACTGCGAGTACAATATCGGCATTTTCCACACTTCTTTCACTTTTTAGGCTGGTAAGACCTTCCAGTCCCCTGCTCTTTTTTGATTTTCTCCTTATCCCAGCAGTATCAGTGATAACAACATCTTTGCCGTAATACTTAAAGCGGAGGTTTATAGTATCCCTTGTCGTCCCCTGTTCTTCAGATACGATATTTTCTTCCTTTCCTACCAGTTTGTTTACTAAAGAACTTTTGCCCACATTCGGTTTGCCAATCAAATCGATCTTAATGATATCATCATCGACTGAATGAAAAGTATCTTTAGGTTGTTGTAATCTGGATACTACTTCATCGAGCATGTCCCCTATTCCCCTGCCGTGGAGAGCACTTATTGTAAAGAGTCTGCTGAAACCGAGGGAATAGAAATCGTTTGATTCAATTTCATCATTCCCGCTCTCAACCTTGTTCACTACACATATAATCTTATTGCGCAGTTTCCTGACCGATTTAAGAAGCAACATATCTTCCGAAGTTGGACCTGTTTTCAGATCCGCAAGAAATATTATCACATCAGCGCTGACGGCTGAATTTACAATCCTTTTCCTTATTTCCTGCTGGAGCGTATCGTCACCTTCTGAGTCGAATCCACCAGTGTCAACAACTGTAAATTCTTTTCCGTTCCAGCTGGTCTTTTCTCTCATAGTATCTCTTGTTACCCCGGGGGCCGCGTGTGTTATCGCTTGCCTTCCGCCTACTATTCTGTTAAAAAGCGTTGATTTCCCGGAATTCGGTTTTCCTATTATGGCAACACTGCGGAGTTGCTTCATGATTCTTCCTTTTTATGTTTTAACTATAGTATTTTCCAGGAAATTGCTTTCCGGAACAATTATCTCTTTCTTCAATTCATCGCGAAGGTCGGCGATTGAATAGTTGTCAATCAACAGACCCTCATTATTAAAAGAGTTAGGCGGCAAAACAATGGGGCCGGAGATATTTTCGGATTTAGTGACCTTTTCAATAATATCCCTTCCGGATAGCAGGCCGGATACTGTAACAGAGTCTCCAAAGAGTTTGTTTGGTACAGATATCAGATTAATTTTAAGTCCAGCTAGATCCCTTTCGATGAGCGGTATTACGTATTCGCTAATCAGATTATATCCCATTTTCCCGGTAACAACGGTGAATTCGGATGCAATATTAGTTTGTCGTCTTAGGTTCTTGATTTCACTTCTTATCTCCTCTATGAATAGCCTTGACATTCCGACACCATTTGCCGACTGATCAAAATCTCCGTAATAATTATTGTCTGGAATCTTTTTCCCGGCGAGAAAAAAGAATTCGTCCGAAAGATAGAAAAACCTCTGATTTGTTTCAGGCCACCCCGTAAGCTGCCTGTCTTTATTTTCAGCCCATTCGAGAAGTTTCACGGCATTATCTTTATCGAAGCCTTTAATATCCTGAAGGTTTCTCCTGTGTTTCGTAAGTCCAATGGGAACGACAGCTACAGATTTACACGCGGGATAAAGTTCGGAGAGTTTATCAATGCTTTCTTCAAGTACCTTTCCGTCGTTTATGCCCGGAATTACTACTATTTGGGCGTGTATAGTAATACCTCCATCAGCTAAACCTTCTAATAATTCCAGAATATTATTAGGTATTGCACGCCCAAATAAATATTCACGAATACTTTTATTTACACAATGAACAGAAACATAAATGGGTGAAAGATGATAGTCTATTATTCTGTCAATCTCTTCTCTTCTTATATCATTCAAGGTAACATAATTACCGTAAAGAAAACTCAATCTGTAATCGTCATCTTTCTTGTAGAGTGTGCCTCTCAATCCCTTAGGCATTTGATCTACAAAACAAAAAATGCAATTACTGCGGCATTTAATAAAGTTCATTTCCTCAAATAGGACTCCGATTTTACTTAAACTGGAACTTTCTATAGTTTCCTTCATGATTCGGCCGTCATTTTTCTTTATAACAAGATCTATTTCGCCGATGTCATCCATGTGAAATATCATGTCAAGTTGATCTTCAACCGGGAAGGAATTAATCTTAATTATTTCATCGCCGGGATGAAAGATTTCTGTTTCATCCAAGACTTTTTTTATTCGTACTCCCATATTGTTTCTTCTATCCTTACATATAAAAACAGGGTTATTTTTCACCAAACATCAAATATTATGAAGAACAAGAAAAGAAAAAGCGGGCAACGGGATTTGAACCCGCGACCTTCAGCTTGGGAAGCTGATACTCTACCAACTGAGTTACGCCCGCGTAAGAATGAAAATATCAATTTAAGAACTCCCTGTCAAGTAGCTTGAGAGCAGCAGTATAGGGATCGGTCATTGAAGTATTAATCCAGGTGATTTTCTCTTCCTTTTTAAACCAGGTTATCTGACTTTTAGCGTATTGCCTCGTTCGCGCTGATATTTTTTCTTTCATCTCATTGTAATCAATAATATTGCGCAAACAGGATATCACTTCGGGATACCCCAGAGTTTGCATTCCCGGCCATTGGGGCTTTATTCCCGCGGCAAGAAGGTTTTTAACTTCATCAACCCATCCGTTCCCTATCATTTTTTCAACTCTGTTGTTTATTCTCTGATGAAGAATGGATCTTTCGGTATTAAGACCTATTTTCACAGATTGAAGATTGAATATGTCAGACTCATTTTGTTTTCTGATATGTTCACTCAGGGGTATGCCTGAAAGTGTATATACTTCGAGGGCTCTGGATATTCTATAAAGGTCATTTGGATGAATTCTTTCGGCGCTTTCTTCGTCACACTTCAGAAGCCGTTTGTAGAGCTCGGGAGTTTCCACATTAGTGATGCTTTCAGAAAACTCCTTTCGCTCATCCTCCGAAAGATTAATATCAAAGAGGCCGCGGAGAATGCTCTTAAAATATAATCCTGAGCCTCCCACCAGGAATGGGGTCTTTCCCCTGGAAAAAATATCGCCAATTATTTTTCTCGCTCTTTTGGAGAACCAAGCGGCATTAGACTTTTCATCAAGATCAAGAATATCAAGCATGTGGTGCGGCACCCTGCTACGGTCAAATTCTGTTGGTTTGGATGTTCCTATATTGATTCCCTTATATATTGTTTTTGAATCAATACAGACTATTTCCCCTTTTAACTTAAGAGCTAGTTTCATTGCCAGATCACTTTTGCCTATTCCGGTGGGCCCCATAATAATAATTGCTTTCATTTTTACTCCGTTTAAACTGATCGGTTAAAACGTTTTTCCAGATCAGAAAGATTCACGCGGAGTATTGTCGGGCGTCCATGAGGGCAGGTAAAGGGAAAATCTGTAGCGAATAGCCGGTCAACCAGGTTTTCCATCTCCTCTCTTGTGAGCTTTTGACCGAATCTTATAGCGGAATGGCACGCGAAACGTTTTAGAATTTCTTCAAGCTCCGTTTTATCTCTTCCTATCTCGCCAAGTATATCACGCAGAAGTAGTCCCTCATTCCAGTTTTTAACTCCGGCCGGGATACCCCTCACAACAATTGTCCTCATACCAAACGGCTCCACTTCGAATCCGATACGGGGAAGTATTTCCCAGTAATCTTCGAACTTCTTATATTCCCCGGGAGTCAACTCAATTGTTGCGGGAAAAAGCAATGATTGAATAGCAGGGGTATCCCCCGCTATGTTCTTTTTTGCCTGGTTATAAAGAATTCTCTCATGAGCAGCGTGTTGATCTATTATAACCATTCCTCCTCTGATCTGTATCAATATATAACTGTCATGAAGCTGCCAGTATAATTTTGTTGATTCGAAGGGACTTTTATCTTTACCTTTTTCAAAGAGGGATTCAGGGGATTCTCGAAAAACACCATCGTTCATGTCACCGTCAGCTTTGCTCGCTTTATAATATTCTATATTTGTAACAGAAGGTGATTCTTCTCTCCCCGTCTCTCGGATGTTTTTTGATTCATTCTCGGCGGGGAATATGCTTCTGTATACAGATTCTACCTTATTCTGGAATGAGATTGTTTTTTCCCCTTTTACAATATTCCGTATAGAAGAAAATATGAGACTGTGAATATCTCTCTCGTTTTTGAATCTGACTTCTGATTTTGTAGGATGTACATTAACATCTATCATATCAGGTGGTATTTCAAGAAATATAACGGCGACGGGGAAACGATTGTAGGGTATAACAGATTCATAAGCACGCTTTAAGGCGTATCCCATAACTTTGTTTGAGACGTATCTGTGGTTAACGAAAAAATGCTGTAATGTTCTGTTTCCTCTTGTTAATTCCGCGGAAGAAGTATAACCGAAGATTCTGAGCCTTCCACTTTCAGAATCGAAATAGTTTAGATCCCGGAATATGTCGCTCCCAAAGACGTCTTCCGTCCTGTCTTTAAGTTCAGCTGGATTAAAAGAAAATATTTCTCTGCCATTTCCATTCATAACGATACCGATTTGAGGGAAAGAAAGACTGAATTTTTGAACGAAGGCGGTAATTCGCCTGAGTTCGGCGGAATCACTTGATAGAAATTTCATTCTCGCGGGCAGGTTGAAGAAGAGTTGCTCGGAGATAACAGTAGTTCCCTCTTTTCTGGGTACCGGGCTTCTCTCTATGAATTTATCGCCCTTCCAGACCATCTTTGTTCCAACATCTTCACCACCCGACTTTGATACTATAGTAAGGCGGCTGACAGATTTTATGCTCGCTAAGGCTTCTCCTCTGAATCCAAGAGTTTTGATATTTTCTATATCGTTGAAATTAGAAATTTTGCTGGTCGAGTAATTATCCGTTGCCATAGCAATTTCTCCCTGAGGAATACCAACACCATTGTCCTTCACCTCGATATACGATTTCCCCCCATTCTTGACGGTTATAGAAATCTTTGTTGCGCCCGCATCCAGAGAGTTTTCTATCAGTTCCTTGACAATATTTTTAGGTCTTTCTATGATTTCGCCGGCTGCTATTTTCCCGGCGGTTTCTTCTGATAACGTTTTGATAGAAGCCAATAAATACCTCTTGTTCACAACTCAATTATTAACAAGACTCGCGAAGCGTGTTCTAAGATAACACACCTTATACAGGGCGGGCAACGTAAAATCTATCGAACAAGAAAAGATTCAACCCCCTTCTATAAAGACAGTTCCCCATATAGTTTATCGGTCGCGCTTGAATAAATTATCAAATTATCAGATGCGGCCAAGGTTTATAAGTACTGTGGCAGTTCCATCATATTCCGTGTTTACGTTGTAGCGGATAATAATATCTGAGTAATCATCGTCATTCAGATCGTAGACTGAAAGCCTCCCAAAGGCATTAACGTTTATTTCTACAGCAGCATCATCCGAGAATAATTTATCTTCATCCTCTACACCCCGGTATATTGAGAGTTCATCCTCATCAGTAGCATAAACAAAGTCTTTCCGTTTATCGCCGTCATAATCACCCTCGAGATTCATCGCGGGTGTATCGGTTTCTCCGGAGAAATCGATTTTGAGTTTTACTTCTTTTGAAAAATCAGGTCTTTCTGAAAAAGATCCATCTTTATTTAAAAGAAAGATATTAAAATTTATAGGCAACGATCTTGTAAGCAGTATGCGGATTATCGATGTAATACTTATCTTCACAGAAGGCATTATAAGATCCAGACGTCCGTCACCATTGACATCGCTGATCATGGTTTCAGCGGATGCTGTTCCCTCGGAAATTATAACCTGTTGCGGCGAATCACTGTAATCATCCGGGCTGCCGCGGAATATGTTCAAAACACCTCGTAAATTCGTAAGCCCCTTAGAGGTTTGTTTCGTTACGATAGCATCGGCGTATCCGTCCGCGTCGAGATCATTTATAGTTGTTGTCAGGTTGCTTGTGCCCTCTATTTTTTCCTTCCTCGTACGTACATCGAAATTTCTTTCTTTCTGAACCTCAGTAGAAAAACCACCATCATTCATCCTCAGATAAACGGAGAGTTTATCGTCGTTTGTTACTATTAAGTCGCGTTTGTCGTCATTGTTGTAATCAATCAAGTTGATCGAAGGAAATGAGAAAGAAGAAGTAAGTCCTGAAGTTATGAAAGTTTCATCTTTGAAAGAATTCCATTCCCTGACTCGTGTATCTATTTTTACGTTAACACTGTTTTGAGATGTAAAATCACCTGTAGAATCACGTGAAAAAATAGTTAAGCCGTCAAATCGAAATACGGCGATATCATCTCTGCCGTCTTCGTTCCAGTCTCTGACGAAGTTTACATGCGGAATATACGACCTGGATGGTGAAACCATCATACCTTCGACCGGAAAAATGACTGAAGGAGTATTGTTGTAGAAAGCACCGTCAATTGAGTAGCATCTTATCTCATTCGCGGTAGAATAGATTATCTCCTTCTTTTTATCACCGATAATATCCCCCGTATCGAATATTGAGGCGAGAGTGTCAATTTCCCAAGACTGATCTGCCGCAGGTGAAAAACCGTCATCCGGACTATGGTAAAAGATGGATATCCACCTTGATTCATCAGGGGATAATCCCTTTCTGTGTGTTATCAGAATGTCTTTTAAACCGTCAAAGTCGACGTCTTCAATATGTATATCCTGCAGCTTATCAGCTACTCCCAGTTTTGATATCAAAAAGTAATCTTTATCATCAGCTGAAGAACTTTCCGGAGTAATTATAAAAGTAAATATTACCAGACAAATATTTATTATCGCTTTCCTCATTAAACCTCTTTGTTTTGTCATTTTTGATCTTTACTCCCTAATCTTAGGATAACATATAATATTTCAAAATTTTATTTCCTTTTTTGTGATGAACAATTGTCCCGCTGCTATTGAAATGATCATATACACGCCTGAGACAGTTAACGTTTTCTTTATAAGCTCTGACCAGGAAAAAGGGAGAGGTAGGCCTTTGGCCATTGCGGTCATTTGTTCTAACGGGGATGAAATATAAGTGATCAATAAAAATCCTTTAAGTACGGGCAGGATCCCAATTACCATCATAAGAAAGCCAAAAGACAGTACAGTCGCTATTGACAAACCCGGTCGGCAGAATAGAGTTGAAATAGCGGAGGTAAAACAAACAACCGCGAACAAAGTCGATAGAGAGAGCGATAGAACAAGAAGAAGTCTCAAGCCAAGGCTCGACGCGGAATGAATAACGTAATTTTTCTCAACCAGATTCGTTAAACCAAATTTAATCCAGGAAAGAAATAATACAAGAATTGTCGAACAAAAAAGCAATAAAGCGGCAATAAGGCATAGATAAATAATTTTACCTGTAAGCCAAGTTCTTCTTGACACGGGACTTACCCAGACTGATTTAACCGTGCCCATTGCAAATTCATTAGAAATCTGAAACGAAGTAATAATAACGAGGGTAAGAACAATTATATTTATTAACCAGCTTAAGCTGGCAGATGTTACATAGAAACCGTTCGGCAGGCCAAAATAGTTCCTTAAGGCCGCGGCGCTCAAGCCGACAAAAACAAGAATGGTAAGCAGAAAAAATGCCGCTGGAACAACAAATCTCATTTTGTTCCTTCTGAGTTTGTAAATTTCAGTGGAAATAATTGCCGAAAAGTTACGATTCATAAATATCCTCCTTCGTTAGCCGGAGGAATACACTTTCCAGTGATTCTCTCTTTTTGTTAATCTTCTTTAGATCAATTGAATTCTCCCTTAAAAGCGCTTTGATATCATCGGTTTCCAGGCCGGGTTCAATTAGTTGTATCTTGTTATCTGATAGAGTAATTACGCCTTTGCCTTTAAAATGTTTTTTAAGTAACTTGACTGCCAAATCAGTATCATCTAAAACTAACTCGATTGTCTTCCCACAGGAAAGCTCGGACGGTTTGCCCGAAGCAACAATAATTCCTTTATTAATGATTATGATTTTGTCGCAGACCTGCTCTACTTCTTCCATTCGGTGTGAAGCCAGAAGCAGGGTTCTCCCCTCTTCGTGAGCAAGTCTGGGTAAAAACTCACGCACATTTGCAATACCGGCAGGGTCAAGGCCATTTGTAGGTTCGTCAAGAAGAAGCAGTTCCGGATTCCCGATAAGTGCTGAAACTAGACCCAGGCGTTGTTTCATGCCCCATGAATATTCTTTTACTTTTTTAGACTCCGTCCCTCTCAATCCGGCGAATGTTAGAAGCTTTTCAATATCTGTCGATTCTGTATTTCTCGACCATTTTGTAATTAATCTCAGGTTTTCCGAACCGGTAAGATATGGATAAAATGCCGGAGAATCAAATTGAACTCCCACCCTCGACAAAGCTCTTTTTTTATCCTTTTGAACATCTTTACCACCTATGAGTATTCGTCCCCGTGATGGTTTTAGAAGAGCGCAAATCAATTTAAAAGTAGTTGTTTTACCGGCCCCGTTAGGACCTAAAAAACCATAAACGCCCGGAGAATCCAGAACAATATTTATGTTTCTTAATGCCCTGGTTCTACCGTAATTTTTACTTAGATTCTCAATATTAAGTACAGGTGCTTTTCTGGTTATCATAATATAATTCCTAAAACGATCTTTGAGCTCGAATAATTATACGGGGTGTAAAGTTTTCACTTTCAAGATCTTCTGCTACATAAATACCAATATAAGGCAAGAAGGATTTCCCCGAGATTCCTACGCCGGCACTTTTTCTCCATTCTTCAAAAGATTTACTCAAGAATCCGAAAGGTGAATGTTTATTGTCAGAATCGGTTAAAATGCCAATATCTGAGAAAAGGAGAAGTTCGGCTCTCGTGAACAAAATATCAAGTAAGGGCAGTTTGGGCAGCTCGCTTCTCAGCTCTCCGGATACAAGCGCCAATCTGTCTCCTCTGTGAACCGTAAAGGGATAGTCTTCGACCCCCCTTATCCCCCCGTATCCATTAATGGAATGAGTTAACTGCCGGGGAATTTCATCAAAAGATGAAAAGAGTTTAAATCCCACATCGAATTTGAATCCCTCTGTAATTTCATTATAACGGTTCGTATTCATTTTAAAAGCGGAATAGGAAAAGTCTCCGGGGCCATCCGCTATACCTTTCTCAAAAAGAAAATCCAGTTTCCAGCCGTCATATTTCCATCCTGATTCGTCACGGGTATCAAAATTAAGGTCGATTCTTAAAGAAAGTCTTTTTCCATCATCAATAGCCGGATTTACTCTGAATTTGTCATCTCCTCTAAAAATCGATGGTATTGATCTGGCTTTCAATGAGATGTCATTTTCAAACGATAGCACCGATTCTACTGAAAGGGCCTCTCCTGAATCATAGATAAATCCTATTTCTCCCCCCCTTTTTTCGTAATAATCCGCAAAATCATCACCGCAGAGTTCTACTATAGCGCCGTTCTCAAGACGTGATAATTGCCATTTATCGTTTGTAACCGTTTTCTTAAAGGCGCGTGCCACGAAATCAAACTCCTCAGAGTAAAAGGGAATTTTCATTTGCGCGTTAAAGCCAAGGAAACCTCCGGTTTCTTTCCATATTGGAACTAATAAACGCGCGTACCATGATATATAGGGATCTTTGTGTTTATTATTGTGACGTTCGAGGCCCGCTCTTACAATATTATAATCAACACGGCAGGGATATCCCGGCTTTAAAGAATATTTTGTTTTTAAAGCATAGGGGTCCTCTTTCTTAATAAACACAATCTCTCCGTTCTCTTCGAATTGCCGGCTGTCCAGACGACACGCGCATTTGTAATAAAAAACGCCCCCTGATATTTCCGCCCGTCTGGATTCGAATTTACCGCTGTTAACAAGCTTTACTCTTCCAGTAACCTTGGCATTTCCCGTGAGAACCAGTCTTCCATTTATTATCCAAGCGTCTCCGACAAGTAATCCGCCGCTCTGTATATCAAGGGAACCGTCAATGATTATCAATGTTCCCTCTATAGTATCCCCTCTCGAGATCATAAATGGGCCGTATTTAACAGTATTCTTATTATTTTTCAGAATATCTGTTAGTTCTTGAGGGGACAGTTCAACCACTTTTTCATTATCTTTATATGATCTGCTTGCAGATAAATGCCGATATTGCAATACTAAACCGAGTATTACAGCGGTAATTATAATTATTTTATGTTTCATATATTTTTATAATATCACAGGAAACGCTTATAATTAAATATTAATTCGGCTACTTTGAAAATTACTTTTTTGTGTTGAATAAACAAAATTATTATAATAAAGGATAAAAATCAGGCATAATTTGACCGCGTGAATGACCAAAGTTATTCTAATCCAAATTATAAAAGAATCATTTAAGAGAGATAACAAGATAAAAGCGTCACAGGATCAATTGAAAGCAGCCGGCAATGCGCGAAATATTCAAGAAATACAAATTTATATTCTGTGTATATATGATTCTAATCTCTCTTGTTATTTCTTCCAGCAAGCCTCTTTCGGCACAATCTGACACCGAAGCCCTCAAGACAAGATACTATTTCTATAATGGTCTTGATTATGGCAGCGAAACCCTTATAAATCCTATAAGACTTATTCTAAATGGAGGATTAGGAATATTACAGGTTGACAGCCGCAGCAACAGGCTCTCAGATATAGACTTTAAAAACGGGGCTGACAACCTATGGATGAATCTCAGCGATCCTTTCGGCGCTATTGGAAGAGAAGGCGCGGGCAAATTTTTTCTGAATGAATTATTTCCCGTCAGCTTAAAATCTAATGACGCTCATTACTGGCCTAATTACACATTGCACCTTATTGGAGGCGGAATGTCATACAGGATGATGGCCGAGTGGTTTGAAATGCACAATTACGGACACCCCAGAACCTATTCTATATTGACTATTTCGCTGTATCATCTTCTTAATGAAGTAGTAGAAAACAACAAATTCGTAGGCTATTCCGCTGACCCTATAGCAGACCTTTATATTTTTGATCCCCTTGGAATATTGCTTTTCAACAGTGACAGAGTGTCGCGTTTCTTCAGTGAAACCCTTAATATGGCTGATTGGTCATATCAGGTTTGCTATAATCCTGAAAAGGGATCAGTTCAGAACATCGGTCAGAATTTCGTCTTAAAGTACTGGATTAACGATGATGAGAGTAAGGGGATTTTCTACCATATGGGCACTCACGGGGAATTAGGGCTGTCATTCAGGCGGCCCGGAGGCGATTGCATTTCTTTCGGAGCCGGACTCGTTCCTAAAAAATTAATAGATATCAGCAATAGCACAAACTTTCGCAGCCTGACGGCTGACCTTGTTGTTACAGCGGGTGTATTTTATGACCGCCACAATTCTCTTTTAGCTTCACTGATTTATTCTAAATCACAGGATTACATGTTGAGATTGAATCTTTACCCGGGGCTTTTTAAGATCAAGAATGTCTCACCGGGAATATTCATGTCTCTAAGTCAGGATAATGATTTGAGTTTTGGAATAAATTTCAAACTGTTCCCATTTGGTATTTCTAATACATTTTAAAAAATATAATACTTTCCCCGGGGGGTATTAACCTGAAATGTAGAAAGAGCCGGGGCAAGTCTCAGAAACCCCGGCTCTTATCTTACATATTAAGACTGTGATGCTTTTTCCAGTTTTTTCATCACGGAAAATATCAGTATTGCGGAAAGTAAACACATTACAATGAGAAGAAGGAAGAACTGCCACAATTCCCACAGATCCCAGAAATAACCAACAAGACCGGCAAGCAGATTCCCGACTGCTGTTGCGGCAAGCCAGCCTCCCTGCATAGTTCCTTTATATTTCGGAGGCGACACCTTCGAAACAAAGGAAATACCCATTGGAGAGAGACAAAGTTCAGCAATCGTTACTGTAAAATATGTTCCTATGAGCCAGTATGGGCTTCTCGTAACATCTGAAACTCCGCCCGCTAGCTCGTGTGGTGATTTCAAGCCTATAGAAGCTATCATCATAAATCCGAAAGAAATACCGGTAATAATCATCCCGATACCGATCTTCCTGGGTGTACTGGGTTCCTTGCCTTTCTTCTGTAGAAATGAGAAGAACCCAATTACAACTGGAGTCAGAAAGACTATAAAGATCGGATTGAAATGCTGGAACATCTGAGGGCTTATATCCATAGAATCATTATAACCGCTTATAACCCAGTAGCTGACAATGAAACCTACAAAAAACAAAATTCCGCCGATAATTTTCTCATTCTTTTTGCTTGCTTTCCTCAAGAGAAATACAAGCCCGATCAATGTAACTATAACCGGCAGAAAAGATTTCAGACTGAAGAATGTATAGGTTATATCGCTTACTTTGCTGGCCGTGTAATCCCTCGCGAAGATACTCAGTGTGAATCCATTCTGGTGGAAAGTCATCCAGAAGAACATTACGACGAAGAAAACAAAGTAAAGGGCGAAGAGGCGGTCTTTGGTCTGCCTTGGTGAAAGTTCTACGACCTGATCCTTATGTTCCTCGCTCGCCGCTTTCTGTTTCTCTGTCATATCGGCGACTTTATAGTGTTTTTTAAAAAACACAAATATGACCAGCGAAACTACCATGCTGACGGCAGCCACAGCGAATGCGCCGTTATAAGCTGTACTTACACTTTCTAAATAGTTTTTACAGAATATCCCCAAGTCCGCGGGAACAGTGCCTAATTGAATTTTAGCAAGATTCATAAGCTCGGTTGTATTTTGAAGATGCCCGCCTATATATTTATTGCCCAGATCCACAATCTTCTGGTTATAAGAAAAGCCGTCTTTTCCAAGTATCCAGTTAATGGCCGCAGTGGCGGCAGATGGCGCGAAGAAGGCACCGATATTAATGCCCATGTAGAAAATATTAAAGGCGTAATCGCGTACATGCTCATATTTCGGATCGTCGTACATGTTTCCGACAAGAGCTTGCAGGTTACCCTTAAATAAACCGGTACCAGCCGCTATTACAAACAGGGCAATAGCAAGGAGAATTACACCTTTGTCCGGAATAGCAAGAAGTGCGTATCCGGCAAATAAAACAACAGTACCAATAACTATTGTTTTACCGTATCCCAGCCATTGGTCGGCAATAATGCCGCCGAAAAGTGGAAGGAAATAAATGCCAAAAAGAAAAGCCCCATAGACAAGGCCGGCTGTGTGAGCGTCCCACTTGAATGTTGCTTGAAGATAGAAAACAAAGATTGAAAGCATCGTGTAGTAACCGAAACGCTCGCCCATATTGGCGAAGAAGGCTACAAACAATCCTTTCGGGTGGTCTTTAAGCATACCCTCTCCTTTAGGATTTAAGAAATACAGAACATTTTCAATATCGTACTATATTGAAAATAACATTGCAATCAATAAAGTTTGTGGAGTTTCCCCAATTTTTATAACCTATAAGGTAGTCGATGATTTGTAACAGTATGCGGCTGATTGATATTTTCAAAATCGTGGTCAATTCCCCCGGCGAGGGAATTGTACGCTCTGCACCTCGGGCTCGCTCTTTCTGCCCCTTCGGGCCAGAAATCCTTGCCCGCTCGCCACTCGGCGAGGGTTTTGAAAATACCAATCAGCCGCACTCATCAGCAATGAAAGCCCTATTCCATTTGCCAATCCTGATAACTGATTGTATCTCGCAATGTTATTACAATACTTGCCGAAGTTTCGGGGGAACTCCAAATAAAGTTTTATTGGTATTTAGAAACTATTCCAGTCCGTTCTTAGCTTCCATAATAAGAACGGACGCTGTTTCGGATTTGCCGGGGAAACGGGCGAATGAACTTTTAGAGTGAAACAGCTCCGGGTCAAAAAGATCATTTTCTTTAAGGTAATCGTCAATACAGCTTTTGATTCGCCTTTCAAGTTTTTTTATCCTGCCGTAACTTTCCAGGGATAAGACGGCGAAGATATCTGATTCGATCCATGAAAAGAAATCAGTTTTTCTTATGATGCTTTTTAATTTAGAGCTCATATGGTTTATATGAATCAACCCCTTACTCTGTTCATTTTTAAGGAGTTCTCGCAGCCCCTCTATTTTAAAGACAGTAACCGTAAAGGTTTGGTGGTATCTTTCCGCCCTCTCTATCTCTCCCGTAACCTTGCTTATAAAAAGTGATTGATTAAACTTCAGTAATTCTTCAAGGCTTTCCGGTTTTGATCTTTCTTCTATTATTCCCTTACCTTTAATTGTAACAGAGTAAATTGATTTAAGAATTTCCACTCCTCTGCTCAGCAACTTGATGTCACCTTTTCCGAAGATCGAAGAATCAAGGGGTGAAATGGTTTCCTTGTTATAACCAACGTATATAAGCTTTTCCTTATCATTAGATATTATAGGGTATGAAATCGTGGAATAATAGAAAGGGGGAGATTCAAATGTATTTACTTCCGTCGTCAAGTAGCTTGTGCACTCCGGCGCTGATCTTTCAATCGTCCTCTTTGTAATTTTGGAATCATACTTTTTAAGCCGTCTAAAATACTCCTCATCGGAAGGAAAATTATAAAAGGCGGTTTTTTCTCTTCCCTTTCCAAAATAATGCAAGCTTCCCATCGAGGCACTTACAAGTTTAGAAAGAAAGGAAGACAATTTGTTAATACTCTCTTCAATATTACCCGAAACTATAAGTTCCGGAGTCAAATCTGATAACTTTTCAAGTCTATCCATGTTCCGCTTGTGCCGTTCATCTTTGAGCTGAGAATTAATAAAAAACCCGAGTTGAAAACAAATGTTTTCCTTGTGTTTCATGAATTGTTCGAATGGATCTAACTTTGAAAATTCAATTACAAGAACTCCTACGGTATCATTGTTTACAAGCGGAAGATATATAAACGAAACTTTTTCCCTGTTTCTCCTATCTTCAGTGTTGGATAGATCGGCCTCTTCTGTTATTATCACCTCTTTGGAATTCAGGTATGCTTTACCCAGACTGCCGCTGCTGCAGTGTATTCTCGAAGAATATCCTTCATGCTGAATTTGGTTGTCGCTTCCGCCTAATATCAACCAATCGCCCTCGTCAGTTGCTGTATATATCGCTACTGTAGCAGCGTCAAACTCTTTAGATATGAATTTGCTCAAGAGAGAAAATTTTTCATGAAACTCACATTCTCTGCTGATCAAATGCCCGATGTAGTGCTGAAGCTCCTTTTCAGTTTTATTATATTTTACTGTCTCAATTTCCATATGTTTATAAAGCACAGGCGCAATTTCTTTTGATATAATTTCAGCTGTATCCCGGTCGCTTTCTGTAAGTTCCCGTTCATCTCTGTCTGTGGATATATTCAAGACTCCTATCAGATTATCTCGATAGATGATTGGAGCTGTAACCGCACTCTGTATCTTGTTTCTTTCTTTCTTAGCAAGTACACCGCGAACACCTTTTACAATATCTTCAGTTAGAATTACTTTTCTCAATGACGCGGCTTTTCCAGCAATGCCGTCCCCGAGTTTTTGTCTTGTATTTTCGATCACTTCACTACTGAGCCCTTTTGCGTAAGCAATATAAAGTTCTTCGGTATTCTCAGAATAAAGCATTATGGAACCTGAAGAAGCATCGAGTCTCTTGACAGCTATACCCAGAATCCATTCCAGAAGTTTATCCCTGTCAGAGAGCCTGTTTAGTTGTTTCAGAGCACTCTCAAATCTACTGGTACTAGAATATGGCTCAGATGATTCTGTTATCTTCTTATTTTCATGAAGTTTATGCGCATCTAATATGTCAATAACTTGCAGGCCTTGCGCCGTCAGCAGCTCTATTTCTTCCCTGAATTTGGTGTTATTCTTATCTGCTATGATATAATCAGCGTCTCTGAATATATTAATAAATGATTTGTCTGAATAAGTATTGATACCAATAATTTCAGCGATTTCAAGCGCTAAAGCCTTTTTATTGGTATCATAAATACCCAGTATATAAAAGTCTGACAGTTCGTGGAATTGGCTGAGGACTGAAAGCTGCTTTTCTCCTCCTCCAATTATTGCTATGTTCACTTTTTCCGACATCTAAAAAAACCCTTATCTATTCTTTGAGAATAGTATAGTTCTCACAATGCATTGATATGCAAATGTTAAGCCATAAGGAGTCTAATCAGTTTTTTTTAGACAATTTCTTGAGTTTTGAAAGAATCTGAATTGCTTGAATTGGAGTGATTCTGTTAACATCACACTCTTCAATTACTTTAATTATCTTTTCAATGTGATTTTCTTTTGAAAATAGCGAAGGTTGAATTTTGTCAGGAAGATTCCGCTCAGAAAAATCTGAGCTATTTCTCTGAAGAGACTGCAGGATAGAATTGGCCCTCTCAATAACTTTTTGGGGAAGTCCGGCAAGGCGGGCTACATGAATGCCGTAACTCTTGTCACTTTTGCCATGGACAAGTTTGTATAGAAAAATTATTTCATCGTTCCATTCCTTTATTGAGACCTTCATATTACAAAGCCGCGGGTATCTATCTGACAGAGAGGTAAGTTCCTGATAGTGTGTGGCAAAAAGGGTTTTTGGTTTTCTTTTTACTTCATCTAAAAGAAATTCTGTTACGGCCTGCGCGATACTAAGACCATCGCTTGTGCTTGTTCCGCGCCCCACTTCATCAAGAAGAACGAGACTTTTTGAAGTACAGTTATGAAGAATTTTTGCCGTTTCACTCATTTCAACAAGAAAAGTGCTTTCCCCGGCGGCAAGGTTATCACTCGACCCAACCCTTGTAAAAATCCGGTCCATAATTCCAATTTCAGCCGCTGAAGCTGGAACAAAACTTCCGGCATGAGCGAGAATAGAGATAAGGGCGGTCTGGCGAATTATAGTTGATTTACCTCCCATGTTCGGTCCTGTAATAAGCAGTATTTGCCTGTGAGAAGGCCTGAGAATGATATCATTCGGTATAAATTCCTTTTTCGATATAATTTCAACAACTGGATGCCGACCGTCCTTGATGATCAGATTATTTGAATCATTTACTTCAGGCCTGCAGTAATCCCTCTTAAGAGCTAAATGAGCCAGAGCTGAGATTGTGTCAAGTACGGCAACTCCGCGGGCTATTTTCTGCAGAACTAAGCTGTTTTCCGTGATTCTCCTACAAATGTCAGCATATATTCTCTTTTCATATTCAACTCTCTTCGCCTGGGCTGAAAGTACCGCCCCTTCCTTTTCTGTAAGTTCCTTGGTTACAAACCGCTTAGACGATACAAGAGTCTGTTTTCCAATGTAGTGTTCCGGCACTTTGTCCGTATGAACATTTGATACTTCAATATAATAACCGAATATCTTATTATAACCGACTTTGAGTGAAGATATCCCAGTCTGTTTCCGTTCTGACTCCTGAAGAGAAGCTATCCACTTTTTTCCTTCCTCTGATTCTAGTATTAATTCATCAAGTTCTTTATTGAAACCTCCCTTTATTACACCTCCGGCGCGCAGATTAGCCGGGCAGTCTTCGCTTATGCTATTCTTTATAAGACTTTTAATTTCAACCTGTTCATTCAGGCACTCAGTATGTCTTTCCAGATAACTTGCTTTTAAGTTTCCGGTTATATCGGTCAGCTTTGGGGAACGTTCAAGAGCCTCCAGGAGCTGCAGGAGTTCCCTGGGCCCCGCTCTACTCGTTGAAATCCTTGATATTATTCTTTCAATGTCAGGGTATCTCTTTAGAGTTTCCCTTATCTTACGAAGGGCAATCTGATTGGAATACAGAGCGTCCACAGCGTCGAGCCTCTGGTTTATATCTTCGGATTCACGTAACGGCCTCATAATCCAGGAGCGCAGCATCCTTCCTCCGGCTGCCGTTTTTGTATGATCAATATTCTTTATCAGGGTTATCTCATCAGAATCGCCCAGAAGCGGATTGAAAAGCTCGAGGTTTCTGACCGTTTGTCTGTCAAGGATCAACGCTTCATTAGAGCCTATAAACTTAATTCTTGTAATATGATTTAAGTTATTCTGCCGCAGATCCTTGACATATGAAAGAAGAGCGCCCGCCGCCGCGGTAGCTGTTTTCTTATTTTCAATACCAAACGCGACAAGGTTTTGAATATTAAAATGACGCATGAGAATCTCCCGCGCCCTATTAAAGTTAAAATAATAGGGCTTTACATCTTCGAATTTACAGGCCGGTGAATTTTTATCTATAAGATCGCTTATAGCAGCGGGGTCACCTGAGTAAATAGCTTCACGGATATTCGTTACGGCAAGTATGTTTTCTACAGCACTTATATCGTCTTCCCCGACACTGAATTCGCCGGTTGAAAGTGAAAGCACGGCAAATCCGACCAGTTCTTCTTCTTTCTTCAAAGAAAGAACATAATCATTCTTTTTATCACTGAGAGTCGCGGGTGAAAGTGATGTTCCCGGAGTTATGACATCCGTCACAGCTCTTTTTACAAGGCCTTTTGATGCTGAAGCATCCTCAACCTGATCGCATATAACTATCTTCTTTCCGGCTTGCAGAAGTTTTGCCGCGTATGCGTCAACAGCATGTATCGGTACTCCGGCAAGGGGAACAGGATTTTGTTTATCCCTCGAAGTAAGGGCTATATTAAGAATTCTTGAAACTTCCTCCGCGTCTTCATAAAAGGTTTCATAGAAATCCCCTACTTGAAAAAACAGGATCCCGTCATTGTGTTTTTGCTTCAGCTCATGATATTGAGCCATAAGTGGTGTTAGTTTTATAGCCATATTAATTGATTGTCAGAATTCTGCAGGTAAGTCCGAGCTTATCTGTTGCCAGAAGAGAATCTTCTTCTGCGCTTGTTCTCTCATTGTATCTGCCCACTCTGACCCTAAAAAGTTTCGTGTCGGAAGTTATATATTTAGATTCGACCCTGACATGCGGAAAAAGCCTGGAAAGTTTCGAGGAAACGCTTGAAGCATTCTGGCGATTCTGAAACGCTCCGAATTGAATAGTATACTCGTCTGGTTTGTTTGTAATTTTATCTTCTTCATTAACGGCCCGTCCCATTGATTCAGCTACTCCTTGGCCTTTTTCTTTGTTTTTCATTGAAACAAGGATACGCATTTTATCAATTGCTTTCGCTGACTCTATAGATTTTGGAAACAATTTCTTCAGTGAACGGTATACTTCAAAAGCCTTTTGTGAATCTCCGGTTATCTCAAGACACTCACCTAATTTAAAGGCAGCTAACGGGTTTGAATGAATCCCCCCTATAGTTTCATATTTTTCGATCGCGCCTTTATAATTACCTTCCTCCATATCAAGTTGGGCTCTTTCCATATAACTTCGATATAGATACTCTCCCTTATCAACCCTGAGGAAGTCTTTCCTCGCTTTTCTTAGTGCTCCCGATTCCTTAAAACACAATCCCCGGAAATAAAAGGCTTCCATACGTATACTTGACCCGGATGATACTGGAATATTCACCAGCAGCTTAAGCGCCCTGTTGTATTTTTCAAGTGAGTAATAAATTTTGGCCAATTCGGTTCTTGCAATAAAGGAAACGGGGTTTCCGGATGAAGCAATAATCTCTTTGTAAATCTTAGTGCTTTTGCCGATGTTTGTTTCGAGCCGAGCCTGAAAGAGTTTTCCATAATAATAGTTCTTTCCTCTCAAATCATCAATAAGCTTCAATAGCTCCTCTTTTGCATCAGTATATTCAACTTGATCGAAATGCCTTTTGACTTTGATTAGACTATATGGCACAGATGCGGTTATTTGAGTAAATAACATGAGGATGACCGCGAGCAGTGATAAACTAATCAGGAATTTCTTCATTGTGCTTTCTAAAGGTATCAATGCCACCGCAATTCTCACAATAAAAAAGAGGAATGTTAACCTGGTTATTACAAACAGTACAACTGTATCCGATCTCTTTCTGTCTTTTTACAGAATCCATTCTGAGTGTTTGAATTGCTTTATCAACATGGTCGTTATTAATATATATAAGGGCCATTTCTGTTTTTATTAAATTGTTGATTCTCAGCTGCCCCGCTTCATTTTCGAAAAGGCGGATTACCTTTTCAGGTTGACCTTTCTTTTCAAAGAAAGAAACAAGTGAAATAAAAATATCCGGATTTCCGGTGTGCTGTCGGTATAGATCTTTAAGAATCGCCTCGAGTTCCTGAAATTTCTGTTCCTCAAAAAGTGTCTCCTCGATCATTTTTATTGTAAGACTGAAAAAAGATATATCAATTTTCAAGAGAGAAACCCATTTTTCAATTGCTTTACCCTTCTTGCCATTTAAAACAAGCGCCTTTCCAGACATATATAATGCTGACGGAAAGTCAGAGTTGTATTTTAAAGCTAAATCGGAATATTTTAGAGATTCATCAATCCTTTTTTTATCCAGGCATATTGATGATGCTGATACAAGATAGGAAGCTACTACTTCTTTTGATATAGAAACATCGAGTTCAGCAGCCGCTTTTATATTCTTATAAGCTTTTTTGTAATTACCTATCATGTGGTGGAATCTATTGAGGGAGAGAAGTGCCTCTCTATTTCTCTTGATATTTTTAATAGCCTCAAGTGAATCTATTGCTTCATCTATTCTCCCTAAAACGCCAAGATCTCTCGCAATAGCCAGCTTTATCTGATCTTTCTCATCGCCCGAAATATCCTTTCTAATAGCCATACTCCTATGTATCTGAAGAGCTTTAACGCCTTGACCATTTTCTCTAAGCAGTTTACCTAGAAGTATATAGGCTCCAACCCGGTTTTCGCCCTTTTTTACCGCATTCTTGAGATAGCCCAGAGCAAGTTCCTTGTTTCCGTCCAAGAGGGCGTAAAGAGCTTCGATATATAGAGATTTTGGCAATCCCTTCCTCTTCTTCCTCTCAATCCAGATCAGGAGAGCAAGTAAAAGGAAGATTCCCGCGAGAATCGTAATCAAAATAATCTTAGTGTTCATAATAGAGCAAATTAATGATATCAGGGTTGAATTAGTTCATCTTTATCCAACGGTTCTTCATTCAAAGGTATATTCCTCAGTTCTGAAATCTCATCAAGAAGCTTTCTCCTTTCCTTCTTTCCTTTCCTGAGACGCAGCAGCAACTGCATTTCACGTATCCAGGAGCCTACTGCCCAGATGATCATGCCAGAGATAAAAGAAGTAATAATAACGAGGTTTAATGTAACATCGTAAAGCGTATGGTTAAAGAAATAAAAGGTAACTTTAGTTCCCGCATTCTCTGTACCTAGCCAAATAATCCCAATTGCTCCTATCAGTAAAACTATTCCCCTTATTATCCACACGGAATTACCTCCCTATATTTCTTCTCCTATAAATGTAAAACCTTCAAGTTTCTTGAGTTTTACATTTATAAACTCACCTTCTTTTAGACTTCCCGGATTAACGTTCACATTCCTAAAATGTGTTGTTCTTCCCTTGATGTAGTGATTTTTACCCTTTTTGGTTCTTCCGTCAAGCAGGATTTTGAATTTCCGGCCATTTAGTTTTCTAAAAATATCATAACGTATTTCTTTTACTCTTTTATTCAGTCTCTCGAGACGTTTCTTTTTTGTATCGATACTTACGTTATCATCCATTCTGTAAGCTGCGGTTCCTTCCCTTGGTGAGTATTTAAAAGTAAAAGCTGAATCAAATCGAGTGTATTCAACCAAATCCATTGTCTTTTCAAAATCTGATTCATCTTCAGTCGGGAATCCTACAATAATATCAGTAGTTATAGCGAGGTCTGGAACGATTTTTCTGGCTTCTTCAACACTGGAGATATAGTCTTCACGCGTATATTTTCTACCCATCAGCTTTAATATCCTGTTGCTTCCGGATTGAAGCGGAAGGTGTATATGATTACATACCCTGCTGTCGGCAGACATTAATCTGAATAATTTCATTCTTATATCTTTAGGGTGAGTAGTAAGGAAACGAATCCTGGGAATATCCGTCTCATCGAGAATCAATTCCATCAGACTGGTAAAATCAACACCTCCGTACTGATAAGCCATTACATTCTGTCCAAGTAAAGTTATTTCTTTAACTCCGTTTCCGTGCATTCTTTGTATTTCGTTAATCACGATATCCGGAGCTTTACTCCTTAAATGTCCCCTAAGATACGGGACAACACAGTAAGTACAGTAATTCTCGCACCCTCTGGTTATTGATAAAAACTTCGAGGTTTTGCTTTGCTCTTTATTACAACGTTCGGGGAGTTTATAAGTTGCGGCATGATTTCTCTCAAGAAGCATTGTGTTGGAGATTTTATCAAGATCCCCGGAAAGAATAGATACCAACTCTTTATAATTATCCGGTCCGGATATAATATCGATTCCGGGGACTATTTTCTTAAGCTCAACCCCCATTCTTTGAGCCATGCAACCACATACGGCAAGAATGGCGTTGTTAATTTTAGACAGTTTGTGAAGATGGTTGATTGCCCTTGTTTCAGCATGTTTTCTGATGCTGCATGTATTTACTATTATTATGTCCGCTTCCTGTGGATCTTTTATAATCCTGCTGTTTCCTTCTGTTAACAAAGCTCCGATCATCTCGGTATCGAAAGCATTCATCTGACAGCCAAAACTTTTTAGATAGATTTTTTTATTATTCATAGAGGTTGCTTTCATTTTTTGAGAAGAGGTTCACCGGTGATTTCGCCGAAAAAAACTCCGCCTCTATTCCCGCTGAACTTAACAGGTACAAGTTTACCCCTTAAATTTGCCGAGGATGCCCGTAAAATGATTTCGCAATAATTCCCTGTAATTGATTTATAAACTACTTCATCACCATCTAATTTCTCCTGCACAAGAGCGATTTCATTGCGGTTCTTTTGAGAAAACAAAAACTCCTTTTTCTTTGCTTTACCTATTTCTATAAGTTCACGGCTCCTTTTCTTCCTGGTCTCCGGGGCTATTTTACCGGGAAGCGACTCTGCTTTCGTTCCGGGTCTATCTGAATATGAAAAAACATGCAGGTAATTTATTGGTAATTCAGATTCGATGAGTGAACAAGTATTCTTAAAGTTTTCATCAGTCTCACCGGGAAACCCTACTATGATATCAGTGCCAATCGCCGCATCCGGCATGGAACTTACAATTTCCGTTGTTTTTTCAATATACTGTTCAACCGTATAGGGCCTTTTCATAGCTTTAAGTACATTGTTGTCTCCACTCTGAAGAGGAATATGAAAATGAGGAGCAACTCTGTTTGTTTCAGAAACCAGCTTAATTAATTCGGATGTAACCTCGGTAGGTTCAATACTGCTGAATCTTATACGAATACCCTCAGTGTTTTTTAGAATTTTTTTTATAAGGGTTACAAGATCGTCGGAGAAATCACTATTTTCGCCGTAACGTCCAATATGAATTCCAGTCAACACTATCTCTTCATATCCGTTTTCCACCAAACGCTTTATTTGACTGATTATATTGTCAGGAGCTACACTTCTGTTTCTTCCTCTCGTATAGGGTATAATACAATAGCTGCAAAAAGCGTCGCAGCCATCCTGTATCTTTATAAATGCGCGGGAATGCCCGTGAAATACATCTATCTCGCAATCTAACAGCGGCTTGTCTTCAGTAATATCTTCGAAATTCAATTCAGTCTTATTACCGTTATCTCTGATACTTTTGAGAAGATAGGGTATGTAACTTTTATCTTTATTATTTATCAGGTGGTTTATTTCATCCATCTTCTCTAAATCTCGAGGGTTGCTTTCTACATAACATCCTGTTGTTATAATTACCGAATCAGGGGCTTTTCTCCTCGCGCGTCTTATAGCATTTCTTGATCTGGCATCTGTTTTTCCGGTAACGGTACATGTGTTTATTATATAAAAATCCGCTTTTTCGTAAAATTCACGAAATTCAAACCCTATTTTCTCGAGATTAGACCGGATACATTCAGATTCGTACTGATTTAATTTGCATCCTAGTGTTTTAATTGAGAATGTGTTTCTTCTAATAACTCGTCCATTTTTCATTTTCTGATATAAACGGGTATTTAAATAAATGAGGGTGGATATATACCACCCTCATCAAGTTAGTAAAGACGTAGATTCATTTTAAACCTACTCTTTTTCCTCTTCATTGTTTTTATCTTCAGGTTTATCAGCTGAAGTTTCGTCGTCCCCGGAAAGTTCCTCTTCTTTCGAAGCTTCTTCTGTTTCTTCTTGAGGTTCTTTCACTTCTTCTGCTTCCTCCTTTTCTGAAGCAGGCGTTTCTTCAACGCTTGTCTTGTCCTGAGATTCTACTTCATCACTTTCCTTGTCATCTTCTCCTTCAACGAAATCATCTTCTTTCACATTAACTTCGGAAGCCTTATCTTCCTCAATATCCTTTTCGTCTTTTGGAACCTCAGGTTCGTTTTCGTCCAACAGTTCTGATGGATCAGGGGTCTTCAACGCTTCCAGGAATTCATTATATTCCGATTCATCCTTATCCTCAAAGTAAGCGTTTATGCTCAAAACAATTTTTTTGTTGGATGGATCCATTTTTATAACCTTCAACGGAACCTTGGAATCCGTATCGAAATAAAGTGAAGGCTTTTTCAAATTCTCCAGACCCATATGAGACAGTGGGACAAAGCCTTCAACATTATCTTTTATTTCAACCACGGCTCCGCGGTCGAGTAACCTGGATATTTTCCCCTCGGTTTCTTTGCCGACGGTAAATTCCTCCGCGAGTTTATCCCACGGATTCTCCTTGACCTGTTTTATCCCGAGACTTATTCGTCTTTTATCACTGTCAATATCGAGAACTACAACCTCTACTTCCTGTCCCTTCTTAAGCACTTCGGAAGGATGGCGCACCCTTTTTGCCCAAGACATATCAGAAATATGCACAAGGCCGTCTATTCCGTCTTCTATTTCTACAAATGCGCCAAAGTTCGTGAGGTTTCTTACCTTCCCGATAAGTTTTGTGCCAGGCGAGTACTTCTTCTCCAGAGATTTCCACGGATCGGGTTCAAGCTGTTTCAAGCCCAGGGAAATTTTTTCATTTTTCTTATCAACATTTAATACAACGGCCTCGATCTGGTCGCATATTCCTACAACCTTTGAGGGATGTTTTACATGCCGTGTCCAGGACATCTCGGAGATATGAATGAGGCCTTCAACACCTTTCTCAAGTTCTACAAAAGCCCCGTAATCAGTTATTGAAACAACCTTCCCCTTGACTGTTTCGCCCACAGGAAATTTTTCTTCAACGTCTTCCCACGGGTAAGGTGTAAGCTGCTTGAGCCCCAGGGAAATTCTTTCACGTTCTTTATCAAAATCAAGGATTTTAACCTGAAGCTTGTCGCCTATAGCGACGAACTCAGAAGGATGGCTTATTCTGCCCCACGTGAGGTCTGTTAGATGTAGTAGCCCGTCAATTCCGCCTAGATCGACAAACGCTCCAAAGTCAGTTATATTCTTCACTATACCTTCGCGAACTTCTCCAACTTCAAGATCGCTTAGAAGTTTGTCCTTTTCTTTTTCACGGCGTTTCTCAAGTACAATGCGTCTCGATACTACTATATTACGCCTGCGTTTGTTAATTTTAATGATTCGGCATTCGAGTTCTTCGCCTATTAGTTCCTCGAGGTTGGGTATTTGTCTTAAAGCTATTTGTGAGCCGGGAAGAAAAGCGTCAACTCCCATCAACTTTATCATCAAACCGCCCTTGATTCTTCTGTCAACAGTAGCTTTGACAGTTTCCGCGTTGTCATAGGCGTCCTTAATAGCGTTCCAAGCTTTATGGAAATCAGCTTTCTTCTTTGAAAGAACTACAAGCCCATCCTGGTTTTCAAGCTTTTCAAGAAATACATCAAATTCGTCCCCCGCTTTAACTTCTTTGCAGTCCTGAAACTGATCAATAGGGATAGCTCCTTCGCTTTTGAACCCTATGTCGAGAACGACTTCCTTTTCATCTACAGAATAAACCTTTCCCTTGACTATTCTGCCTTCCTTGAGCTGAACTATTTCTATATTCTCGTCAAGTGATCCGTCAGGTGAGAAAATATCTTTCTCGCTTTCTTTACTAAGCTCATCACTTGGTACCTGTCCAAATTCTTGCAAATAACTGGTTTTCCCGTTACTTTTGTTATCACCTTCTTTCTTTTTTGTATTTTTTTCTTCGGGGATATTCCCCTTTTCAAGATCTACCTGTTCGTTCTCCATTAATAAATCGCTCCTTTCGTATTTTTGTAGTTTATGATAGGTAGTTTCGTCGCTATACGCAAGCTAATTCTACTATAACTTTTCTAGCCGGAAGCCGCCAGTTCACTGAGTTTCTTCTCAACATCTTCGATCACCCAATCTGGTGTTGATGTACCCGTGGTCAGTCCAATTTTATCTACACCTTCAAACCAGCCGGGATCGATCTCAGCCGCAACCTCGATATGCTTGGAAGAAATGGCGTTTTCAAGACACATCATGTGCAGCCGTTTTGTATTTGAGCTTTTCTTACCCCCTACAACCAGCATCATATCAACTTCATTTGCAATACTCATAGTAGCTATTTGCCTTCTGACAGTAGCCTGGCATATAGTGTCATAGACTATAAGATCCGGTATATGGTTTTTCAGTACTTCAATAACTAAATCTGATTTTTCCCTTGAGAATGTGGTCTGTGTAATTACGCCTGCATTGGACAGAGATGAAAGAGACTCGGCTTCTTCAATGGATTTTATTACAATAGGTTTATTCGGGACATGTCCCGAGATTCCTATCACCTCGGGATGGTCGCTGTGTCCTATTATTATTACAGGCCGGTCTTGAGAGTAAAGCCTCTGGACGTATTCTTGGCTTCTTTTTACAAAGGGGCATGTCGTATCTATTAGATTTATTTTCCTTCGGCGCGCGGTATCAAAAATATCCCGTTGAACTCCGTGAGCTCTTATCACGACAGTATCTCCTTCGCTGACATCAAAAAGGGATTTTGCCGACTTAACTCCCATATTCTTAATTTTTTGAACTGCTTGAGGGTTATGGATTATCTCGCCGAGTGTGTAAATATTATCGCCCCCGTACTTGCTGACCCCTTCCATAAGAAGCTTTATAGCTCTTTTTACCCCAAAGCAGTAACCCATGTGAGGAGATGTAATTATCTTGAATTTTTCATTCACTTTTAAGCATCCTCATTTCTTCTATAATCATTGAAGATATTATTCTGTAATCTCTTTTCCTGTCGTCAGATTCATAGCTGTCATTTAGTAATATCGGCGGTCCTATAATCAATTCCAGTTTTTCACGTCTCAGCATTGCTCTAAGCAAGTGGTTCGAACCTCTAAGATAAACTGGTATTATACTGGCCCGCGCGCGCATAGCAATAAATCCTATGCCCACTTTTAACTCTTCAACCATATTGTCCTTCGACCTCGTACCCTGCGGAAACATAAGTATCGATTCTTTTTCTTTCAACTTATTTATTACTGTGGAAAGAGCACTCCTGTCGAAGCTATCCCTATCAATTGGGACAGCACGGTATTTTCTTAGCAGGGCGGAAAAAACCGGAGTTTCGAAAAGCTCTTTTTTGGCAAGTATCCATAACTTTCTTTTTAAAGAGGTGGCAACTATGGGAGGATCGCTCAAAGAACTATGATTGCTGGCGAAAATAAAACCGCCCTTGTACTTCAGGTTTTCTTTTCCGTATATTTTAAGTCCGAATATAAATCTATAAAGGAATCTTACAAGGAATATCGTAAATCTGTAATACAATTCCCCACAGAAAGGATATTCTTTATCACTCTCAAATCCTATTTTCTCAAGATATTCAGCTCTCTTCAAAACACGATCTTCAACCATAGTTACTTGTTCTTGTATGGTAATACCTGATGTATCAACAACTAACGACCCCGGAGATTTAACAAGAGGACTCATTTCCCTGGATGAATCAATTGAATCTCTTTTTAATATATTTTCTCTTATCTTTTCAGAATCGAAGTCCAGCCCCATAGATTTCAGTTGAGCTGCTCTTCTCGTTACTCTGGCGTCTATATCGGCAACCAGAAATGTTTTGAAATGCGCGTAAGGAAAAACAACTGTCCCAAGATCACGGCCCTCGGCTACTATCCCTCCATCTTTTGCTATCTTTCTCTGTAGTTTTACCATCTCGCGCCGCACGCAACCAAGCCGGCTGATTTTTGAAACCGAATTGGAAACCTTAGAGTCTCTTATCTCTTTTTCAATAGTTTTACCATTTAAAAGAATAACTTTCTTACCTTCAACATCGCCGAATTCCAGGTTGATTCCTTCTACTATTTCAGCGATACCTTTTATATCCTCTGGATCTACTCCATTTTCAAGAACGGCGTAAGTAACTGCCCTGTACATGGCTCCCGTATCGAGATAAGTTAAATTAAGCCTTTCAGCAAGCAATGACGCTGTAGTGCTTTTCCCTGAACCCGCGGGCCCGTCAATAGTTATGATCATCTTGCTGACGATTTTATGCTGTATTTTCTCATTCATCCTGCTCTTAATTACCCTCTTTGAATATAGAACCAACGCGAAATTATAATAATCGATAATGCAATAAGTAGAATAATCTTACTTCTGAAAAAATCCCTTTATCTACCAGTGGAGTTTAATTTATTATTGACTTTAACTCCTCTAGAAATCTTGCGTTCTCATGCGGAGTGCCTATCGTGACCCTTATTGAATTCTCTCCGAGACCGAAAGGCTTCATACTTCTGACAATAACACCCCTTTCCATTAGTTTTTCAACTATCCCGGTTTCAAGTTGTTCAGACGGTACGGCAAGCAGGAAATTGGTTTGAGAATGAGGTACGGTAAATCCAAACTTTCTCAGCTCACTTGCCACAAGCTCCATCTGTTCTGAATTTTCTTCCAAGCGGCTTTTTAATTTTTCTGTATATTTCAGAGCAGTTCTCGCGGCTGCCTGAGCCACTCTGTTTACGTTAAATGGCTGCCTTACCCTATGCAGGCATTTAACAAGGCCTGGATGTGATATTGAGTATCCTACCCTCAGCCCCGCCAATGAGTAAAACTTTGAGAAGGTCCTGAGTATAACAAGGTTATCCATAGATTTAAGCAACTCTACAGTGTCAGGAAAATCATCGGCTGTCACAAATTCATAGTAGGCCTCATCAAATACTACGATAATATTATCTGCCAGACCCTGAAGGAATTCAGCCACTTCATCAGCTGAGACATATGTGCTTGTGGGGTTATTCGGATTGCATAAAAAGACCATTTTTGTTCTGGGCGTTATGCTGTCTTTCATTTTTTTCAGGTCCATGCGGTAATTCTTCAGAGGAACCCTAACTTCCTTTACTCCCGCAAGCTTTATAATAAGGGGATAGGCAATAAAACTTGGAAACGGGTATACAACCTCTTCATTGCTGTTTACAAACCCCCTTACGAGAAGATCGAGGATCTCGTTTGATCCGTTACCCACAAATATATTCTCCTGCTTGACTCCGATATGCTCTGCCAGGTCTCTGGAGAGATAATGAGAACCGGAATTAGGATATCTGTTTATGAAATCAGCTTCTTCGGCTATAGCCTTTTTGATTTCCTCAATGGCTTCTCTAGGGTTTTCATTGGAAGCGAGTTTTATTATTTCGCCCTCAATATTCTTTTCTCTTCTAAGTTCTTCTATCGGTTTTCCCGGAATGTATGGTTTCAAGTCTTCCAAATGGGGCCTCATTAGACTTTTGAAATTCATTTATTCTCCTTTATTGTTACTCCTGTTTTTTCTCTCAATAAATTTTCTTCACTCTCCGACAGAGTTCTGATTTCTCCGATCTTTAGGTTGTCGAATTCCAGCCCTCCAATGCTCTTTCTATTCAAACTAATCACCTTATGGCCAATAGCATCAAACATTCTTTTGATCTGTCTATTTTTCCCTTCTCTTATTGTGACTTCGATGTCCGAGAATTTTGATGAAATTCTTTTTGTTTCAACTTTACAGGGGGCTGTTATGTAGCCTCCAATGTCTATGCCTCCCGACACGTTTCTTAAATCGTTCCTGCCAATCTTTCCTTTCACTCTGACCTGATATATCTTTGGTATCTCGTGTTTCGGATGAGTCAATCTGTAAGCTAGATCACCGTCATCAGTAAGCAATATAACTCCGGTTGTATCGATATCCAATCTTCCTACCGGATATAACCTTTCTGAATATCCCTCTTCTCTCGCAATATCGATTACTGTTTTTCTTCCACGGTTATCGCTCGCCGAAGACAGAACTCCGGCGGGTTTATTAAGAACAAGAAGGGTTTTTTCTTGCTTGTATTTAATTTCTTTTCCGTCAAATACGACAATATCTTTTTCAGGTTCAACTTTTAATGAAAGTCTGTTAACAGGATTGCCGTTTACTTTCACTGATCCGTTGAGTATAAATTTTTCACATTTTCTTCTTGAACCAAGTCCCGCGCCCGCGAGATAGCGGTTTATCCTGATTTTATTCGTCATCTGATATTTTTTGATCTTCTTCTCTGCCGCATTCATCCAATTTATTGTCTTCACTTTTATCTTCAGCGCCGTTGTTTTCCGGTATATTTTCAATCATCCCCCTCTGCGCCACATCCCGCCCGTCTTCATTTTCGATATCCTCATTACCGTCATTCAGTTTATAATTTAATATATCCAGAGCTTGAATCTCTGTTTCAAATTCCTCGATCGCGGGAAGTTCTCTGTAATTTTTAAGTCCCAGATACTCCAGGAATTTCTTTGTTGTGGAATATAGAAAAGGCTTTCCAATGCCATCTCCCCGCCCGGATACAGTAATCAACTCCCTTTCTGTAAGAGTCGAAAGAACACCGTCACTATTAACTCCTCTTATATCCTCGATTTCGTGCCTGCTTACTGACTGCTTATAAGCTATAATAGCAAGTGTTTCAAGTGCGGCTCTGGAAAGTTTTGACTTCCTTTTGTTTTTGTAAAGCTTCTTAACTATGGAAGAAAATTCGGGCAGTGTCGTCAGCTGAAAACCTCCGGCAATCTCGGCGATTTGGAAACTTCTAAAATTTTCAGCGTAGAAGGTGGAGAGTGATTCGATTGCTGATGTTATATATTTACCCGATGGGGCTTCTGTCAATTTTGCGAGTTTACGGGCAGAAAGTGGTGTATCAGACGCAAAGAGCAGGGCCTCAACCTGCTTTTCAATAATATGCTCACGCTGTTTATCGAAATCGTTATCCATAATTATCTTTCAGCCACAGGATCGTCTTCCTTAACGTAAAGCCAGATGTCGTTACGGCCGGACATCTGGCGTGCCATGATAAAACCATCACGCACGAGTTCTAAAATGGCTATTAAAGTAACGATGATCTCTATCCTTCCGCCTACGTCTTCAAAAAGTTCTGTGAATAGGACTTCAGAATTACCGCTTAGTTTATCCTTTATTAGTGAAATCTTTTCATCGACGGTGAATTTCTCGATCTCAACATTATATTTAATCTCTTCTTTTAAATCCTTCAAAATAGTCTTAAAAGCATCCATAAGATCAAATAGTGAAAGCTCTATTGTTTCGGAATCACCTTCTTCTCTTACATAGTCAGGGACAGGGCGAACAAAAACATTCCTTCTTCTTGTTTCCCTGCCGGCAAGATGATCGGCGGCTTTTTTGAATTTTTTGTATTCTATCAAATTCTTTACAAGATCTTCTCTGGGATCTTCATCTTCATCCTCGATTTCTCTTTTTGGCAGAAGCATCTGAACTTTTATCCTCATGAGAGTAGCTGCCATAACGAAGAACTCTCCTGCTACTTCGAGTTCAAGTTCTTTCATCATATCAATATAGGAAAGGTACTCACGTGTTATATGTGATATAGGTATATCGTAAATGTTTATCTTGTCTCTTCGAATAAGATGAAGAAGAAGGTCAAGGGGTCCTTCAAAATGATCCAGCCTTACCTGATATGCCGTTTCTTTTCTTTTTGATTCTTTTTCAAACATAAGATATCTTTCCGCCTGTCTCGCAAAAGGGAATTCCCCGATGGATGGTAAGCTAACGGGGTGTCTATGTCAACTTTTTAGTTTATTTGGAGTTTCCCCAATTTTTATAACCTATAAGGTAGTCGATGATTTGTAACAGTATGCGGCTGATTGATATTTTCAAAATCGTTGTCGGTTTCCCCGGCGAGAAAACCGCAACTCCCACCTCGGGCTCGCTCTTTCTGCCCCTTCGGGCCAGAAATCCTTGCCCGCTCGCCCTCCGGAGGGTTTTGAAAATATCATTCAGCCGCACTCATCAGCAATGAAAGCCCTATTCCACTTACCAATCCTGATAACTGATTGTATCTCGCAATGTTATTACAATACTTGCCGGATTTTCGGGGAAACTCCACTTTAGTTTATAGTCTGTTTTACTGAGTTTAGAATTTTTTTATATATGCGATAACAGGTATTACCAAAGGAAAACAGGACTGCACGGTAAGAGAAAATATTGCTTTTATTTGAAGATCTTCATTTAACTCTGAATATTCTTCTTTCAAAGTTTATTCTTCTCTCTGAAGGATAAAAGTAGTATAGAGAATAAAGGGTGAGCAGAAAAATCGCGGTCATATAAAAAGATGTAAGATCGAAGATATATGCAGCTATACAAAAATACGGAGTTATAAGAGCTAATCTTATCAATTTCTTTTCGAATGCCATAAATTTGTCGTTCCGTGTTGACTTTTTACCCTTCACACTATTCGCGAAATTGGCTCTTAGAAAGACGGGGCCGGCTAACGCTGAAATTGAAGAAATTACAAGGATGCCGGTGCTTAAGATTTTAGACGGACTGAACTTCTCCGGAAAAAGTATTCCATACCTTTTCAATAAGTAAACAGATATGAAGCCCGCCAAAGCCGGGATGAGAAAGCCTAAATATATCTTTTTCAAATATTCCACTATATCGCCTGATAAAGATTGATAATATAGTTTAATTGATAGAGTTATAACATTGTCTGCATATAGGTTATAACATAGCATAATTTACTACATAATAATCGTTATACTTGATTGTGATAATGACTTGTCCTTTCCCCGGTTTTAAAGAGTTTTAACAATCCTTCAAAAACAATCCATACCGCTATAATTAAAATTGCCATATTTATGATTTGAAGTAGAAAATTGCTTGAATCCCAAAACGTTATCTGATTGAGCAAAAGCGCCCAAACCGTCATCACCGACATAAAAGCCGCGGGCAGAGCTGAAACCAGAAATCTCATTTTCCCCTTCTGTCTGAGATAAAATGTGATTACTATAAGAGCCAGTGCCGCGAGAGTTTGATTGGTCGCTCCAAACAAAGGCCATAGTTTCAAAGCTCCCTTACCCCCCGCTCCAGTCGCGAAGGCAAGCACGAGTCCCGTAAAAACAGCTATAAAGGTGGCAATGTATCTCCCCGTAAGAAATTTCATTTTAAAATGCCCAAAGAGTTCTGAAATAACATAGCGCTGAATCCTGGTCGCGGTATCCAGGGTTGTTCCGGCGAATGAGGCCACAAAGACACCCATTATCACGAGGGCGATATTCCTTGAGAGCCCTGTAGAGGCAATCATATTTGCTGAACCGTCGACAAAAGCTCCGATTTTTGATTCAAGTCCCTTCGCGGCGGCCCATGACTCATAGTGCGTAGTCCAGGCATCTATACCTGTCAGTGTTTCTCCATTTTGAGCAACATAACCCATTCCTATACCGGCAGCTACGGCGATAATAACGAGTGTCGCCAGTGCGCCTTCCATCAGCATCGAACCGTAACCGACAAAGAGTGAATCTTTTTCAGTTCTCACCTGTTTGGCGGATGTTCCTGATGATACAAGTGAATGAAAACCGGAAATTGCTCCGCAGGCTATTGTTATAAAAAGAAACGGCCAAAGAGGCGGAGCACCTTCAGGCACGGACTGAACCGCTGGCGCTACAATTTCGAGGCCGCTTGTAAAAGCAGAAACTAGAATGCCGGCTACGAGCAGTGCCATGGCAATAACCAGCTGGTGTGAATTTATATAATCACGCGGTTGCAGGAGTGTGGTTACCGGAAGGACAGAAGCTATAAACGCGTATATTAATAGTATTATAGTCCATACGCCGGTTGGCGGTATACCTGCTACAGAAGGCATACCCAATGGAATATAGGTCCCCGCGACAACGGTGATATACATCAGCAGAACAGCAACAATGGACCATATCTTAACGTTCGCGCCTTTTTTGTAAATCATATACCCCAATCCAAGAGCAATTAACACTTGAAGCCAGACGGGGAATACGGCGGAAGGATACTTTGAAAAAACTACGGCTATAACCAACCCGAAAATGGCTATAATAATCCACAATTCTAGAAAAACTATTAGAAAGAAGAAAAATCTAGTCCGCGGACTTACATATTTGGAGGCATATTCAGCAATAGATTTACCCTGGTTGCGCATCGATATAATCAATGAACCGAAATCATGGACCGCGCCCATAACTATGCTCCCGGCAAATATCCAGATCAAAGCGGGCACCCACCCCCATATGATGGCTATAGCCGGTCCTACTATCGGTCCAGTCCCCGCGATTGACGTAAAATGGTGTCCGAAAATAATCTCTTTTTTTGTGGGAACGTAATCGATGCCGTCTTCAAGTTCCGCGGAGGGAACCGTGGCTTCATCGGATAGATTAAAAATCCTGTACCCGATGAATTTTCCGTAAAGATGATAGGCGATTATGTAACCGACAAAAACGAGCAGCATAATCAGCAGCGCATTCATAATTAACTTCCTCTTTTAGTTTATTAATTATTTTAAATAACACTGATGATTTTTTCACTTTCTGTATGCAAAATCAAGAAAAACTTCCTTATGCTATATATATCGGTAAAACTTCTTGTATATATGGTTTTTTAATGTTGGAATAATGTTTGCTTTCTTGTAGTTTTGATCTTGCTGCTCTAAACATCTGATTTTAGAGTAAAGGTAACCAGCCCTTACTTAAATCAGCCGGCCCTTCTGCGTTATCATTATCGGCAGGCAAGTTTTTAACTTTAGTGGATGGGAGAAAAGATATGTCAAAAAGAATTACTGTTTCTTTAATTATTATAATATTATTTTCTATATTCTTTCAGCCGAGCGTTTTCGCTCAAAGCAGGCTGGAATATCCTAACGATTTCGGAATTGAAATTGGAGGAAAATCCATCGTTTATTCTTTTACCTATCAGCGTATGCTCAATCATTATATTGGACTTGAAGGGGGTATTTCAGCTCTAGGAGGAGGCGATAGCGACGGCAACGCGACTGTGATTTTCTTCCCAGTTGGAGCCAAAGCCTATCTGCTTCCGAAAAATGGATCTCCTTTTATTACCGGCGGAATAGTGTTTATAAACGCGTCTGTGGAATCCGGACCTTTTGAAGATAGCACATCAAACTCATACACTTACGCCGGTTTGGGATTCGAATACCGCGCGGAGGGAGGATTTATTTTTCGCGGTACAGCGTATGGACTGATATCGGAAGGAAGTTTCTTTATATGGCCCGGCCTTCACGTGGGCTACGCATTTTAGGGCCTTATTCAATAAATAAATCAGTTTGTAAAAAAACCACCGGAATGTCAGTTAACATCCGGTGGTTTTTATAATATACCAGGTGTTTCTTTTGAGTAAATGTTACAAGTTTATATATTTAAGCTTGAACAAATTTTATTTTACTCGTTTTATCATCGATCTCTATTTTTCTTTCAATCGAAGTAGCAGCAAGTCCCCCTATATAGACAGAATTAAAATCGTCGTTTGCGTTTGATTTATCAATCTTGCAATAGACCTTAGATAACCTTTCTCTGTCATTCCCCTGCTTGAATATCATTGATTCATTACTGCTAATTCCGTGTCTGCCTAGATATGATCCAATCGCGACAGAGGACATACCGGAAGCTTCAACTTCCAATAACCCGATCGCGGGCGCAAAATGCCTCGTTTGCGCTATACAGTCATAAGCGGTATCCAATGAAAAAATATCTGTGGTCTGCACTCCCAATTTCCTGTTAAGGATACTTAATTTTATCAAATCCGGCTTGACGTTATATATGGTCTCAAGGTTTTTTATCGGTACTAACAAATGATGCAGCCCTGTGCTTACTTCTTCAATGGGTAATCCCGTAGTGTAAATTTCATTTGGGTCAATTTCAAATATTTCCGCTATACTTTCCGGCTTAACGTCTGAATGTTTATAATCTTTTACACTCTGTTTGATCATTATTTTTTCCAATAACCCGCCCTGATTAATTCTTACTTTATCCTTCATATCAGCTTTTGACGGTAAAACTGAATCATCCTTTCTCAGATAATGTATATCTACAGGTATATCACCTTCATTAGTTTCAATATATATTCTTGTATGACCATTGTTTAAATCTATTCGTCCCTCTTCAATAAGGGCAAAAGTGGCGCTAATTATACTGTGTCCGCTTATATTAACTTCATTGCTTTGTGTGTAAAACCTGATTCTAAAGGGTGATCTGCCAACTCCTGTTTCAGTAATATATGCCACTTCCACGAGACTGATCTCCTCGGCAATTTTCTGCATTTCATTTTCTGTTAATCCTTCAGCAGAAGTAATGACCGAGGATGGATAGCCATGGAACGGTAAAGTAGTAAATACATCCACATTCTTAATAATATAAGTTCGCATTTATTTTACCTCCCCATTAGATATTCGCATAAAGCACTATTTTAGAATTACTTTTATATAGTTGAGCATTCATTATAAACCCCGCTCTATGTAATTTATGTCCCCCTCTTTATTTGTTTTATTATATATATTGCATCCCGTTACACTGCCATAGGCGAAATTTTATAAAATAAACATTTTTTCCGGCCGCATCTAATATCATTAAGCAAATTCGGTTCCGTATATGGAAATACGCCAATTTTTTACTTTGTAAAATGGTAAAAAATAAATTCGCGGAACAAATTAAAACTATCCTCGCGGATGAAAGGTCCTGTGCACTTCCAGCAGATAGTTAGTATCGAGTTTTGTGTAAATCTGTGTCGTCGAGATGCTTGAGTGCCCAAGAAGCTCCTGAACTACACGGAGGTCGGCTCCTCCTTCGATAAGGTGTGTCGCAAACGAATGTCTGAGCGTGTGAGGAGTTACCTCCGGAGGAAAACCCGCTGAAGCAGAGTATTTTTTTATCATTTTCCATATACTTACCCTTGATATTCTTTCCCCGCGGTAGTTCACAAATACATAGGGACTTATTTTTGTTTTAACCAATAGAGGCCTCGAATCCTTCGAATATTTTTCTAGAGTTTTGAGTGCTTTTATACCAAATGGAACAACGCGCTCTTTTCTTCCCTTGCCCAATACCCTTAGGAAGCGATCTTCCGTATTAATCTTTTCAAATTTAAGATTGCAAATCTCTGAAACTCTCATCCCGGTCGAATAACCCATCTCAAGTATTGCCCGGTCTCTAAGCCCAAACTTTGTTTCATCAGGCTGCGAAATCAGGATATCCGCTTCAACCTGTGACAGCACGAAAGGTATTTTCTGTATTGCTTTTGGTGTTGAAATCTCTTTAATCTCGAGTTTATCAAGATACCCCTCACGGTATATAAACCTATGAAATCCTTTAACCGCACTCAGTATCCTTGAACAGTAAGAGGAGTTCTTCTTACTTCTAATTTCCGCAGCGAATGAAAGACTGGTTCTAAGATCCAACCCCTCAATACCGTAGAGATCTTTATCTTTTAAATACTTAATATACAGCTTTAAATCACCGATATATGCACTTATAGTTAAATTGCTTAGCCCTTTCTCTATCGTCATATAATCTATATATCGATCCACAAGAATTCTGATTATATCTTTTTTATCTTTATTCTTTGATTCCATGATAGATCTTTTTCGCAATCCTGATTCCTATACCCGGAATATCCGCGATGTCGTCTATTGACGCTTCTGAAAGCTTTTTAACACTTCCAAAAGCATTAAGAAGCATTATTTTCCGTTTCTCTCCTATGCCGTTTATTTCATTAAGCCTGGAACTTCTAATTGATTTCAATCTTAGTTTCCTGTGATAATCTATGGCAAACCTGTGCGCTTCATTTCTGATCTGCTGAAGTAATTTAAGAACAATGCTTTGTGAAGGAAGCTTTATTAAACCCTTTTCTCCGTATTTATGAATTTCTTCATTTTGTTTTGTAAGCCCAATAACAGGTATATTCCCAAGTCCTGCACCCTTAAGACTCCCCATAGCTGCCGAAACCTGCCCCTTTCCCCCGTCAATTAGTATTAGATCCGGTATTTCAGTGTCTTTAGACCTTCCCGCTTGTTCGAATCTTCTCGCTAAAACTTCGGCAATCATCGCAAAATCGTCAGAACCTTTCACTGTCTTGATCTTAAAATGCCGGTATCCCTTTTTGTGTGATTTGCCTCTGTGAAATACCACCATGGATCCCACAGCCATTGTTCCCTGAATATTTGAGATATCGTAACCCTCTATAATAAAAGGTGTATGGTAAAGCCCGAGCGTCTTTTTTGTTTCTTCCAGAACATTTTCTCTATCGCTTAAAACCTTTGGAGATTTAAAGAGTTTCAGCTCGGCGTTCTTCTCAGCGAGTTGAAGTATTTTATTCTTTCTCCCCCTCTTGGGAATCTTTATTTTGACCATTCGCCCGGCTTTTTTGCTCAGCCATTTTGCCAATAGTTCTCCTTCCGGAATATAGTTTCTTATATAAATCGAAGGCGGTATATCCATCACAGCATCATAGTAAAGTTTTATAAAAGACTCGGTAACCAGACTTATTTTATTCTCTCCCGTAGATGGGAGCATAAATGTCTCGGAATTCAGTATCTTGCCTTCACGGATTTTCATAACAACAGCACAGTAATAATCACCATCCCCTGACAACGCCACGATATCTTCATCACTTCCCAGAGGGTCAAACGCCAGCTGCTTTTCTGATATCTTCTTTACAGCTCTCATCTGATCCCTTAGCACCGCAGCCCTTTCATACTCTTTTTCGGCTGATAGTTTTCTCATTTCATCTTGTAGTTCCGATAATAATTTCTTGTTTCTACCGTTTAAGAAAAGTTTTACCTGCTCAACTAATTTCATATATTCTTCCTCTGTAATTTTCCCTGTACAAGGAGCTGAGCATTTACCAATCTGATAATAAAGGCATTCACGGTCGGTTTTTCGTTTTAATTTTCTATTCGAACATCTTCTTAAAGTGAATATATCACCAATTATGCTGAGTGTTCTTCTCAAAGAGCGAGTATCCGTGTAGGGACCAAAATAAACTGAATCATCCTTCTCGATATTTCTGACCACCATAATTCTTGGAAATGTATCAGTCATGGTTAATTTGATATAGGGATATTTCTTATCGTCCTTCAATTTAATGTTGTATAAAGGCCTGTATTCTTTAATAAAATTACATTCAAGAACAAGGGCTTCTATCTCACTGTCAGTTGTGACATAATCTATATCTCTCAACTTCTTCATAAGTGACGCTGTTTTCGAATCAACGACGGCGGACTTGCTGAAATAGTCTCTTACTCTGTTATTGAGATTTTTTGCCTTTCCCACATAGATTATCTTTCCCCCTTTACCTTTCATTATATATATTCCGGGATACTTCGGTATTTTCTTTATATTCTCTTTTAGTTTTGAGTCTTTTCTTGACAAATCAGAACCCTTCAATTATTTTCTTTAAATACTGGAGGTGTATTAAATGCCGGAACATAAGTCATGTTTGAAGAGAATGCGTCAAAACGAAACCAGGCGCCAAATAAATAAAAGATACAAGAGTTTTCTAGTTCATAGTATCAGATCTTTCAAAAAGATTGAAGATCCAGAAGCCGCAAAGGAAGAATTCCCCAGAATTACATCTATCATTGATAAATCCAGGAAAAAGGGGATCCTTCATAAAAACAAGGCATCCAGGATAAAATCGCGTCTTTCAAAAAAAACCAGCTGATATCAAACGCTCTTTTGAACTGCACTCAAAATCTTTTCCCTGACTTCTTCAATAGGAACGTCATCAACCTCGAGTGTGGCCCTGTGCATCAGTTCAACCTTTCCCTCTTTGAGCTTCTTGCCGACAGTGAGTCTAAGAGGTACGCCAATAAGCTCTGAATCCTTGAATTTAACCCCCGGACTTAAATCTCTGTCGTCAAGCAGGACATCCAGCCCATCACCCTCCAGTTCCTTGGTAAACCTTTCTGATATTTTCATCACCTCTTTATCTCTTGAATTAACCGGCAGCACTATTATATCAAATGGGGAAATCTCAGGGGGCCATATTATTCCCGCTTCGTCATAGTTCTGTTCTATGGCAGCCGCGGCCATTCTGCTTACGCCAAAACCATAACATCCCATTATAAAATGTTTGCTCTTTCCATCACTGTCGAGGAAACCCGCATTCATGCTCTTGGAATATTTTGTACCAAGCTTGAATATATGTCCCACTTCAACTCCGTTTTTCAGGAATAGTTTTCTTCCGCACTCCGGACATGAGTCACCTTCACGGGCCAGGGCGAGATTCCGGGTACTGTCTATATTAAAATCCCTTCCAAGAACGGCACCAACATAATGAACATCCTTTTTATTAGCTCCAATGACCATTTCGTCGAGGTTCTCAATCAATTTATCTGCAATAATCGAAACTCTGTCAGGAAGATTTACAGGGCCGGAAAAACCCTGAGGGCCACCTGTCAAATCTTCTATTTCATCCGGCTCGAGGAATCTCAATTCCGCGCCTTCAAAGAGGCTGACAAGTTTAGTTTCATTGACCTCTCTGTCACCGGGAATCAATACGGCAACATCCTTTTCGCCGACTCTGTAGAGCAATGTTTTAACAATTTCAGTTTTGTCTTTTTTTAGAAACTCAGCAACTTCAGCAACTGACTTGGTGTTCGGTGTTTTGATCTCCCTTATTTTCTCCAGTTTGGCTTTTCCTTCACTCTTTTTATTGATTTGGACAACCGCTTTTTCCAGATTCGCGGAATAACCGCACTCGCAGCCTAGAATTTTGTCTTCACCGTTATCCGCCAGAACCATAAACTCATGAGATTCATTTCCCCCTATATAACCTGATTCAGCGTCAACAACAGTGTATTTAAGTTCACACCGCTCTATTATTCTTTTATAGGCTTCCGCCATCTTTCTGTATGTCTCGTCCAGCGATTCTTCGTTCGCGTGAAAACTGTAAGCATCTTTCATTATAAATTCTCTCGCTCTAATAATTCCGTAGCGAGGTCTTATTTCATCGCGGAACTTTGTCAATATCTGATAGAGGCACTGCGGGAGATCACGGTAACTTTTCATTTCATCACGGGCAATCATCGTAATTACTTCTTCATGTGTGGGGCCCAGAGCAAAAACCCTGTCCTTTGAATCGTGCAGTTTGAAAAGTTCAGGTCCAAAACTATCAATCCTGCCGCTCTCTTTATAAATATCTATAGGATGAAGAATCGGCATCAATACCTCTTGAGCGCCGACTCTATTCATCTCCTCCCTTATAATTCTTTCAATTTTTTTGAGTACTTTTAACCCCATAGGAAGAAAAGAGTAAACTCCTGAAGTGAGCTTCTTTATCAATCCAGCTCTCAGCATTAACTTATGGCTCGGTATTTCGGCTTCTCTCGGATTTTCTTTAAGGGTTGGGATACAACTCTCTGACCAGCGCATCTCTCCTCTTTCTGTAGTGGCAATTAATGATAATTAAAGTTATTTTAATTCCAAACCTTCATTTTTTATAGTAAGCTAGTAGAGGACTGTTTGCAAGATTGAAGTACATATAGCGAAATATAGTATCACTTTTTTCTAAAGGATGGGATTAGATGAAAGTTGAACTAGGCAAGATGCTCGACGAAGGGTGCGTTATATTCGACGGCGCCATGGGCACGATGTTGTATGACAGAGGGGTTTTTATAAACAGATGCTTCGATGAAATCAATCTATCCAATCCTGATATGGTAAAGAATATTCATCGCGAATACATTAAGGCCGGAGCAGATATAATTGAAACTAACACATTCGGCGCTAATAAATTTAAACTGAAGCTACACGGGATTGAAGACAAAGTACGCAACATAAATAAAACGGGTGCTTTACTAGCCCGTGAGGCGGCTGGTGACAGCGCTCTTGTGGCTGGTTCGATCGGTCCTCTAGGAATAAAGATAGAGCCCTGGGGCCCAACATCTAACCTCGAAGCTCAAGAGGTATTCAAATCACAAGCAGAATCACTACTGGAAGGAAAGATTGATCTTTTTATTCTTGAAACTTTTGCCGACCTCAACGAAATCCACCAGGCGATAAACGCGGTAAAGGGAATTTGTGATCTTCCTGTAATTGCTCAGATGACACTCCAGAAAGACGGTTTGGGTCTATACGGCACAGAACTCTCCGTATTTACAAGGAGGCTTGACAGCTGGGGGGCTGACGTAATAGGAGTTAACTGCACTGTAGGTCCTAAAGTTATGCTCGAAGCTGTAAAGAAACTTGCCTCCTCGACTGATAAATATATATCCGTACAGCCAAATGCCGGAGTTCCCCAGAATGTCAATGACAGAAATATTTATATGGTATCACCTGAATATCTCGCTGAATACGCCGTAAGGTTTGTCAAAGCTGGCGCAAATATTGTCGGGGGATGCTGCGGGACAACCCCAAAACATATAAATGCTATATATAAAAGCCTTCGTGAAGGATCCCCTCCAAGGGTAATTCATATAGAAAAACAAACGAAAGAGGAAACCTTCAGGCAGGAGACAATAGTTCCTGCTTCAGAAAAATCACGCCTCTCATCCCTTGTAACCCGAGGTAAGTTTGTCAAAATAGTAGAACTCGTTCCGCCAAGGGGCTTTGACACAGGCGGTATCCTGCGCTCAGCGGAAAAACTTTCCGAATTCGGTGTTAACGCTATTAATATCCCCGACAGCCCCAGAGCTACATCAAGAATGAGCGCACTTTCTCTTGCCGTGCTTATTGAAAAAGAGATCGGTATTGAATCATTGCTGCACTACTGCTGCCGAGACCGGAATATACTCGGTATGCAGTCTGATCTTCTGGGGGCCCAGGCTCTTGGACTTAGAAATTTATTGATTATAACAGGTGACCCTATAAAAACTTATGACTATCCAGACGCTACCGCGGTATTTGATATAGATTCAATCGGATTGATGAATGTAGTTCGAAAATTAAACCACGGCTATGACATAGGAGACAGAAAACTTAAAACACCCACCTCCCTGTTTGCCGGTGTTGGAGTAAATCCAGGGGCAATTGATTTCGAAGAAGAGTTGAAGAGATTTTACTGGAAGGTTGACGCTGGAGCTGAATTTGCAGTAACTCAGCCTGTTTTTGATATTGACATCTTTGTAAAGTTCTTTAAAGCAACGGAACATATGGATATCCCTGTAATAGCGGGAATATGGCCTTTGTCTAGTTATAGAAACGCTGAATTTATGAATAATGAGCTTCCGGGAGTAACTGTTCCCGAGGATATAATGAAACGTATGAAAGAAGCCAGGAGTGGTAAAGAGGCTACACGTGAAGGTGTCAAAATCGCATCCGAACTACTTGAAGAACTTAAACCTATGATAGCCGGCGCCCAAATAAGCGCTCCATTTAACAAACACGCTCTGGCGCTGCAAGTTCTTGATTCAATCGATTGAATGAAAAACGCGAAATATAGTTTTCATTAAGTATTGTATCTTAAAGTAATCTTCTGTAATGATCAGCGGAGTAATGACCACTGAAAGACTCTACAGCGGGGCCTGACAGCAGACAATTCTGGGCGCCTGAATCAGTTTTATCAAAACTTACGGTCAAAACATCCCCTCCGGAGGTTTCACACGATACTGGAGACTCTGTCATTCCTAAATGTGATGTTATTACCGCTATAGCGACTGCTCCTGTTCCGCAAGCCAGTGTTTCATCCTCTACCCCTCTTTCATATGTTCTGTAAAATATATAATTTTTATTAATCACCTTTACTATATTAACATTCGTTCCATGGGGTTCAAACATGTGATTGTATCTTACGGGACTAATTATAGATAGAAAATCCTTCCTTGATATTTCTCTAGCATTATCGGAAATCAATACCGCGTGCGGAACACCGGCCAAGGCAAATGAAAATTCAGGAGCAACTTCTCCAATATCTATGTTCAGTTTTACACCGGAGACATCGCCCAGTGATATTGTAACTTTCCCCTTTCCAATCTTCCCTTCAATTATCCCGGAATCAGTTTCAAATTCGAAATATTCATTTATAATCGAATTATCAAAGGCAAATTTCGCCGCGCATCTTGCTCCGTTTCCGCACATCTCGGCCCTGCTGCCGTCGTTATTATAATATACCATCCTGAAAGAAGCATCTTCAGAGGGCTGAACCAGAATCAAGCCGTCGCCCCCTATGCCGAAATGCCTGTCGCACAGAGCTGATATCATGGCGGGTGATGATTTAAATGTTTCATCCATATCATCTATTACAATAAAGTCATTTCCCGCGCCGTGCATCTTTGAAAAAGGAATCTTTTTTTCCATCTTAATCATTTCCAAGTTCAAGGTTTTCTATCTCTTCAATCTCAGCGGGTTTGAGATTAATTGTGTCCCGCAGGCTTATGCCCGGTTCTTCATGTGTTAAACTGGAATCTTCCGGATCTGCATAATATCCTTTCGTACTGTCATCATTTATATCTATAAACGCGGATAACAGATAATCTCCGGGCAGAACACTTTCAAATTTGTAAACCCCGGCAGAATCAGCAAAAACTTCATAATCCTTCTTATCTTCACTGACATTCCTTAGTCTCATAGTGATGATCTTATCAAAACTTGTACTATTCTTGATTATGCCATTTATTTTTCCAGGTTCATCAGGGTCTATTATATTTAAAACAAAGTTGCTGTAAATACTGTTTAGTCCAGTAAGATATATGGTGTCCGGGTGAATAATATAGAATTCCTTGGAAGCAGAGAAATCACCATTATTATCGGTATCGACAAATGCCCATATCCTGAAACCTGAACTGTCTGTGGGCAGGTACCGGAAGGAAAAACTTCCATTCTCATCTGCTTCGGCAGTTCTTAATTCCGGCTTCTGATATAAATGTTCAAAAGTATCAGGCTCTGAGCTTGTCAATTTTGCTATTCCGTCTTCTGCAACTATATTCTTGAATTTAATGTCACCAGTTATTATTCCCTTTTCCAGCGAATCTGCTGTCGAGAAATAGAAAATTTCGCTTCTCTCGGATTCTACGTTGTGGTTATCCGTATAACCTTTTTTGAGGTAAAAAGAGAGGGTTGTTTCCGGCAGTAATTCTTCAAATTGGATTTCAACCCTGTTGCCGCTCACATCTATCTTCTTGAAAGTTACTTCCGGATAAACGATTATTCTTTTCCTCAAACTTTCAGAATCCAGTTTCTCACTGAAGATAATTTCAACCTTTTTTGTTCTGCTGACGCCTGTAGAATTTTCCGCCGGTTTTATTTCAATTAATTCCGGCGGTGTCTTATCCTCCGGACCGCCGGTTGGAGGTTCCATGACAGCACACGCGAAAACTAGAAAAAGGGTACTTGATAAATACCAGGTGAAATGCCTCAAACTCCTATAACTCACTTTCTGAGGGTATCAGCAGGGCTATAATAGCTCTCTGGATATGCAGCCTGTTTTCCGCTTCATCGTAGACAACTGAGTGTTTACCGTCGATTACAGAGTCTGTGACCTCAAGCCCTCTATGAGCGGGAAGACAATGCATAAAAAGGGAATCACTGTTAGTATGTTCCATTAGTTTATCATTTACCTGGTAGGACTTAAACTCTTCCATTCGTTTTTTCTCCTCATCCTCCTGTCCCATGCTTGTCCAAACGTCAGCATACACAACATCCGCGTCTTTGACGGCATCAAATGGGTTTTCTATGTATTCAAAGTCCGGATTTCCGTCAGATTTTAATTCTTCGAGAAAAGTGGGAGATATATTGTATCCCTTAGGAGAAGACAAAACGAATTTAAAGTCAAATCTGGACGCGGCATTCAGCCAGCTTCTCGAAACATTATTTCCATCACCTATAAAGACAACCTTTTTCCCGTCAATTGAACCAAGTTTTTCAGTGATTGTAAATATATCTCCAAGCACCTGGCACGGGTGAAGAAGGTCTGTCAAACCGTTTATAACTGGTACGCTCGCGTACTTGGCAAGGTCGTCAACCATTTCCTGGCTGAATGTTCTTATCTGTATAGCATCAAGGTACCTTGAAAGAACTTCTGCTACATCTTTCGGCGCTTCTCTCGAACCTATCCCTAATTCTCTGTCCGTCAAATAAAGACTCGAACCTCCAAGCTGCCTTATTGCTATTTCAAAACTAACTCTTGTTCTCAGACTCGGTTTATGAAAAATGCAGCCCAGGACACGCCCGGGGTGAGTTTGTTTTAAGGAGAAATTCTTAGCCTTAGGTTTCTGCTCTTTGCACAGATCCATTATAGCTACAAGTTCATCGCGGGAGAAATCCCTTAAAGAAACAAAGTCCTTTTTACTCAATTTCATTTCCGCTCCTTCCTAAAGGACATATCTTGCCATGTCATCATCTTTTACAATTTTTTCAAGCTTCTCTCTTACCTCTTCAGCGGTAATTGTGATTTCATTCATCTCTTTTGAAGGCAGTTCAAAAAGAATATCTTCAAGCAGTGTAGTCAATACGGTATGCAGACGTCTGGCGCCGATATTCTCCATTTTCTGATTTGCTTTAAAAGCCATATTTGCAATCTCTTTGATAGCTTTCCCGGTAAAGTTAATTTTGCATTCTTCTGTCGCTATCATAGCGCTATACTGTTTAATAAGCGCGTTTTTTGGCTCTGTAAGAATTTTTTCAAAGTCTTCGGCGGTTAGAGAATCCAGTTCTACTCTAATTGGAAATCTACCCTGAAGCTCAGGTATCAGGTCTGAAGGTTTTGACATGTGAAAAGCGCCAGCCGCCATAAAAAGTATATGGTCTGTCTTTACGGTGCCATATTTTGTGTTTATTGAAGAACCCTCTACAATTGGGAGAATGTCTCTCTGCACCCCTTCTCTTGAAACATCAGGGCCGCTGCCTCCGCCAGATTTTGCTATTTTGTCAATCTCGTCTATAAAAACGATCCCCGTTTCTTCAACAGCTTTGATAGCGAGAGAAACAACTTTTTCCATATCCAGCAATTTTTCCTTTTCTTCACTCAACAAAATCTCTTTTGCCTCTCCGACCGAAACTGCTTTGTTTTTCTTTTTATCAGGAAACATCTTCTTTAAACCTTCAGGTATATTAAATCCCATCTCCTCTATTCCGCTTCCTGAGAATACCTCGATCATAGGCGTTGCTTTGTCAACTGCTTTGACTGTTATCTGTCTTTCGTCGAGGTCTCCGTTTATCAATTTTTTTCTAAGTTTTTCCTTTGTTCTCTCTCTTCTTTCCTCCATCTCCGCGTCAGATGATTCTGGGGCTTTATCTGAAGCGGGCAAAAGCAAGTCAAGAATTCTGTTGATCATGTTTTGATGGGCTATTTCCTCTATCTCCTCAAACATTTTCTCCTTTTCAGTACTTATTGCTATGGAAACAAGGTCTCTGATCATCAGTTCGACATCCCTGCCGACATAACCAATTTCAGTAAATTTGGTAGCTTCCACCTTTACAAAAGGAGAACCGGCCAGATTCGCGAGCCTTCTGGCAACTTCCGTTTTACCAACACCGGTTGGGCCTATCATAATAATATTATTCGGCATTATTTCATCTTTAATGTCACCCTCGACATTTCTTCTTCTCCATCTGTTTCTCAGGGCTATCGCGACAGACTTTTTAGCTTCATTCTGTCCGATAATATATTTATCCAGTTCTTCGACTATTTTCTTTGGAATAAGTTTATCCATATCATCTATCACCTCAAAAGGAGAGAGTAGTTATACTGCTGTTTGTGTAAATACATATTTCAGAGGCTATTTCAAGTGATTTTCTCACTATATCCTCAGCTCCCAATTTTGTCTCATTAATATATGCCCTGGCGGCCGCGAGCGCGTAAGGTCCTCCTGAGCCAATTGCCAGAATTCCGTCATCAGGTTCAACGACGTCCCCTTTTCCGGAAATTATCAATGAATGCTTTTTGTCCATAACAGCCAGAAGTGCCTCTAGATGGCGGAGTATCTTATCGCTTCTCCATTCCTTCGCCATCTCCACTGCCGCTTTCATTATATTTCCGCTGTACTGTTCTATTTTACCTTCAAATTTAGTAAATAATGTCATGGCATCCGCCGTACTGCCTGCAAAACCGGCTAATACGGAGTTTTCCGTTATCTGCTTTACCTTAACCGCTCCGTGCTTCATCACAGTATCCCCGAATGTGACCTGTCCGTCACCTCCAATCGCGTAATGTTTGCCGCGACGCACACCCAGTATTGTAGTTCCCTTAAACATAACATTTCCTTTCTCAATCTGTTATCTAATATCATCAAATCAATATATAAATCAAGTATCTAATCTTTTATATAATCCTCCCAATATCAGCGTTTTTATAACAAGAGTATGAATGTGGAATCCGGGTTTTTCAATAACCCGTCCCAATTACTATTTTGTTAAACATGTATAAAAAATAAATAATTTATTTATCTAACGCCCTCGGATGCGCCTGATCATAAACCTCTCTTAATTTTTCTGTTGTAATATGTGTGTAGATCTGAGTAGTTGACAAATTGACATGCCCGAGCAATTCCTGCACAGCTCTGAGGTCAGCACCGGCATCCAATAGATGTGTTGCAAATGAATGCCTTAAAACGTGAGGGCTCAACTTGGATAAGTTCGCGGCGCATATTAGATATTTTCTTACAATTCTCTGAATGGTCCGGTTACTTATTCTTCGGTTTTTTCTTCCCAAAAAGAGGGGTTTATCCAGATTACCCTTGAAGAATTCCAGAAACTTCTGCCTGGACCTGCAAGCTGTTTCGGGAGCGTTATGTGCTTCCTTCAAATATAACTTCAGTGAATCAGAAGCCTTTCCAGACAGAGGTAAATATCTTTCCTTACTTCTTTTGCCCAAAACCCTTATGATGCCTTTTTCAAAATTACAGCTTCCTATGTTACAACCCGTAAGCTCAGAAAGTCGCATCCCAGTACCATACAAAAGTTCCAATATTGCTTTGTCTCGCAGTCCTTTACTATTATTCAAATCCGGTAGATCCATAATTCTCTCTATAGCTTTAAGATTCGCGAAGACTGGAAGTTCTTTATCAGCTTTAGGAGTCTGAAGCCCGATTGTTGGATTATGCTCGATAAAGCCTCTCTGCTTACAAAAAAAGAAAAGACTCTTCAGTGACGCGGATTTTCTCGCAACACTGCTTTTTGAATACCCCTTCTTTAACAGCAGGGCTAGAAATGATTTTACTGTCAAGTAGTCGATATCCACGAGGCTCGCGTTTTCTGAAATCTGCGCCTCAATATATTCAAAAAATTGCTTTATATCACACTGGTACGCCCTGAGTGTCTGATCAGAGACACTTCTTTCGATTCCAAGGTAAACCAAATATTCCTTCAAAGCTTTATATAATAGCATAACGGAAGTTTATCACAGTATTCAATAATCGTTCAAGTCTTGATAATAAAAGAGATACTGCCACAAATAAAAATATCGTTTTATCTCTATTTGCATTCTTAATATTAATTCTGTCAGCTAATATTCTTCTTAAGTATCAGTTTATTTATCAAGAATAAACTTCATGCTTACAGGCGGGACATTTAAAGAAATCGCCCTTACTTTTTGTTGATTTTTCAAGAAGAATGCTGCCTCCGCACTGAGGACATTCTCTGTCAACTGGTTTATCCCAGGAGGCAAAATCGCATTTTGGATAATTGCTGCATCCGTAGAATATCTTTCCCCTGCGCGTCCTTTTTTCAATAATATCTCCATTGCAATCATCACGGGGACACTTCACTCCTATTTTAACAGGTTCTGTATACTTACAATCGGGATAATTTGAACACGCGATAAAACGGCCAAACCTACCATTTTTATATTTTAACTTTCCGCCGCACCTGGGGCATTCTCGGTCGAGGTCCTCCTCGTCGAGAGATTTCGTAAATTTACATTCAGGATATCCCGGGCATGCCAGAAACTGGCCATTTCTACTCCACTTCTTTATAAGCTTTTTCCCACACTTTTCGCAAACTTCATCCGTCTCCTCCTGAACCAGTTTTTTAGCATCACTTTTTTCAACCTCGAATTTTTCAAGATCAATTTTCAAATGGCTGTAATAATCCTCTATCACATCCTGCCATTCTGTCTTGGCCATTTCAATTTCGTCCAGTTTATTTTCCATCCCCGCGGTAAACTCAATTTCGAATATATCATTAAATAGCTTATCGAGTATCCTCCAGACCTCTTCACCGAGTTTAGTAGGATAAAGTGTTCTTTTTTCCTTGGACGCGTATCCCCTGGTTTGGATTATAGCCAGAATACTCGCGTATGTGCTCGGACGTCCAATTCCGTTCTCTTCAAGTGTTTTAATAAGAGCGGATTCTGAAAATCTTGCCGGCGGTTCTGTATAGTGCTGTTTCCCCTCGAGTTTTTTTATCGTAATTACTTCCCCCTCGGAAATATCAGGAAGCTGAACATCTTCCTCTTTCTTTCTGTCAGGCATAATATCAAGAAATCCCTTTTTTTTAAGCACTCTGCCGTTTGACCTCAGCTGATAAATTCCCGCTTTTAGATCGGCGCTAATTGTTTGATAGACCGCGGGTGTGGAAAGGGAAGCTAAAAAACGCTGCCAGATCAGTTTGTAAAGAGCAAGTTGATTTTTCCCAAGATGCCTTGATAATGAACCGGGTGTTTTGAAACAATCGGTAGGTCTTATTGCTTCATGGGCGTCTTGAGCCGATTTGTTCTTCTTAAAATGCCTTCTCTTTCCGATAATACTTTCTTCTGCGAATTCCTTTTTTAAGTATGAAACACCGTTTTTATAAGCGTCATCACTTATTCGTGTAGAGTCAGTTCTCATATAACTTATGAGGCCGAATGAGCCTTCGCTGCCCAGCTCCACACCTTCGTAAAGCTGCTGAGCGAGAACCATCGTTTTCTTGGCTGAAAAACCCAGCCTTGAAGCGGCGTCACGCTGCATTGTGCTTGTAATGTAGGCTGGATAAGGATTCCTCTTCTTCTCCTTTTTAGAAATTTTATTCACATAGACTTTTTCCGCTTTGATAGCCGCGACCGCGGATTCGGATTCTTTTCTGTTCTTTATATCAGCCTTTTTGCCGTCTATCTTTACTAACTTGGTATCAAATGAATCGCCTTGGGCGTTCATTAATTCACCTTCAACAGTCCAATATTCAACCGGGGTGAATATTCTTATTTGATTTTCTCTTTCACATAATAGCCTGAGACCAATAGTCTGAACTCTGCCGGCGCTTAACCCCCTGTAAAAAACCTTCCACAGAACTGGACTGATAAGATATCCAACAAGTCTGTCCAATATTCTGCGTGCCTGCTGAGCTTTAACCTTGTTCATATCGATATTGCCCGGATCCGCTACAGCTCTCTCTATTGCTTTTTGTGTAATCTCGTTAAATACTATTCTCTTTATATCTACACCGCAATTATCAAGTATAGTGCTCAAATGCCAAGCAATAGCCTCCCCTTCGCGGTCCATATCAGTCGCGATCATTATATACTCACTTGATAGGGCCGACTTTTTGAGCTTTTTAATAACTTTAGTTTTGTCCTTCATATTCACATATTCAGGATTAAAACCATTTTCGATATCAATACCCAGCTTCTTCTTCGGAAGATCTCTAATATGCCCTACAGAAGCTATAACATCGTAATTATTATCCAAGTACTTCATTATAGTTTTTGCTTTAGCTGGCGATTCGACTATTACAAGCGGCTTGCTCATTATCTAATCCTTAATTAATTTTGATATTATCCGGTGAATTCTCTTTACTGAAATTATCCATCAAATCACCACTGAAACTCCTAACCATCCTCTTTACATCATCGAGGGTAGCGGGGTAAGATCTCTCAATAGAAATAGTTTCTAAGAGAATGCCGAGTTCAGGTTCTGAAATAGCTTCTGAATCGACAAGCTGTAAAACATAACCCTGAGCCTCAGTAGAAAGATTTAATTTCTCGGATTCACTCAGAACTCTTTTGAACTTACGGACTGACGGAATATCAAAGTTTCTCCGGAAAACTGATTCAATAGCTTCATTGATCTCTTTCTCCGTATAGCCCATTTTCTCCAATTTGTCTATTGGGTCTTCATTATCTGAACATTTATGAACCTCTGATATAAAAGAGGTGATGAACTTCTTTAAATCTTTTTTCATTATACTTTCCCTTTACAAAAATAGTTCCGAGAAGTATTGAAAATGGTAATTTTCACTTTCTTCCGCAACAGTTTTTATATTTTTTACCGCTTCCGCACGGACAAGGTTCATTTCTTCCTATTTTTCTACGTTTACGCTGTACTGTCTTTCTTCCTGATTTACCGGCTTCATCGGCACTCATTTGCCTCGCCCTCGTTAATTTATCATCCTTTACGCCGGGACTGCTGTAAGCGTCTGTTACTTCGTGTACTGTACGACCTTTTTCTTTCTCTTTACGGTCTTTTTCGAGCCTGGCGTGAAACAATCCCCAAAGAACCGACTTGTTTATATCATCCAGAACATCGGTAAAGAGAGCGAAAGCTTCCTGTTTATATTCTATTACAGGATCTTTCTGGGCGTATGACCTCAAATGTATTCCCTCTTTCAAATTATCAAGTTCGCGCAGATGTTCCATCCACTTAGCGTCAATACTTTGGAGCATGACCATCTTTTCCAGTTTAGACATTATCTCAGGAGATATTGTAGATTTTCTTATTTCATAGGCTTCGTGAGCTTTTTTCACAAAAGCGTCTCTTATGGAAACAGGGTCGATAAATTCATCTTCTTTCTCTTCGGGAACTTCAAACGGCACTATGAAGATCTGTTCCAGCTCCAAAGCTGCCGCTTCAATATCCCAATCTTCCTTATACGCATTTTCAGGAAGATACTTTTCAATTACTGAACCAATATATTCCTCGATGAAAACGCTTACAAGCTGGTCGAGTTTTTCGCTGCGGAGAATCTCATTACGTTGATCGTATATTACCTCGCGCTGTTTGTTCATAACATCATCATATTCAAGAAGTCTTTTTCTAATACCGAAGTTATACATTTCAACACGTTTCTGAGATTTGGATATTGCTTTTGTAATAAAGCTGTGCTGTATTGATTCTCCCTCTTCAAGCCCAAGCTTATCCATAATCGCGGAAACCCGGTCCGAACCGAAGAGCCTCATAAGGTCATCCTCAAGCGAAATAAAGAATTTTGAAGCTCCCGGATCACCCTGTCTTCCGGATCTTCCTCTAAGCTGTCTGTCAATTCGACGACTTTCATGCCTCTCGGTTCCTATAATGTGAAGACCGCATGGCATATCTTGAATGCAGGCACTTATTTTGTCATCATCGCAATCTTCACACTCTTCGGGATTTTCACAGTCTATACAGCAGTTTTCACACTTTACAACTCCCTTTTCCAGTTTAATATCTGTTCCCCTCCCCGCCATATTTGTAGCTATAGTTACAGCACCCGTTTTTCCCGCGTACGCTACTATCTCCGCTTCCTTCTTATGATGTTTCGCGTTCAATACGTTATGAGATATCCCCTCTCTCTTTAACATCCGGCTGAGGGTCTCAGAAAAATCAACAGATATTGTTCCTACAAGTATAGGTAATCCCTTTCCGTTCAGTCTCTTTATTTCATTGATTATCGCCTGTACCTTTTCCCTTTTTGTTTTGTATATCTTGTCGTCATAATCTATTCGCCGAACCGGTCTATTGGTAGGAACAACCTCAACATCCAGATCGTATATCTTATGAAATTCTTCTTCTTCTGTTTCAGCGGTTCCAGTCATACCCGCGAGTTTATCATACATTCTAAAATAATTTTGAAGGGTAATTGTAGCGAAGGTTTGTGTTTCTCCTTCTACTTTTACTCTTTCCTTAGCTTCGAGAGCTTGATGAAGCCCGTCGCTGAATCTTCTGCCCGGCATGAGTCTCCCGGTAAATTCGTCGACAATCAGCACCTTCCCCTCCTGCACAACGTATTCAACATCTTTTTCAAAGAGTGTGTATGCTTTAAGGAGTTGATTGAAATTATGAATTTTTTCACTCTTCGAGGCATATTCACGGTATGCGTTGTCTTTCTTTCTAATTTTTTCTTTGTTGGAGAGTGACGCGTCGGCATCGATTTCATGGAGTTTCTGCCCCAAGTCAGGAAGAACGAACAATTCTCTGTCAGCGCTGCTAAGTGCCTCTCTCCCCTTCTCAGTAAGATCCACAGTTCCCGCTTTTTCGTCAATTACGATAAACAGCTCTTCATCGAGCATGTGGAGTTTCTTCTCCCTCATGTAATCTGCTTCAACAGAAAGCATCATTCTTTCGTATCCTGTCTTTTTCCTCAGTTTCATAAACCTTTTATTTTTTGGGTCTCCCCTGCGGGCAAGAAGAAGGATCTTCCCAATCTCATATTCATCTTTCCCTTCGTTTTCCGAATCAGATAAGGAAAGATCCTTTAAGATATTATTTACCATTCTCTTTTGCTTCTTAACTAAATTCTCCACACGGCTTCTCAGCAATTCAAAATCATCTCTAATAGATGAGCCGGGTACAGGACCGGATATAATAAGGGGAGTTCTCGCTTCATCGATTAGAACACTGTCGACCTCGTCAATAATAGCATAGCGGTGTTCCCGTTGAACTTGTTCTTCCAATTCAAGTTTCATATTATCCCTGAGATAATCGAAGCCGAACTCATTGTTCGTGCCATAAGTAATATCGCAACTATAAGCCTCTCTTCTTTCATCAGTCATCATCTCGTTCTGAAGGCATCCCACAGTAACTCCGAGATATTGGTATATCCCCGACATCCATTCAGCGTCTCGTTTGGCTAAATAGTCATTTACGGTTACAAGTGAAGCGCCCTTTTTCTCGAGCGCGTTAAGATATAGCGGCATCGTTGCAACAAGTGTCTTGCCTTCTCCGGTGGCCATCTCGACAATAGAGCCTCTGTGAAGACAAATCGCGCCGGCAATCTGAACATCGTACGGAATCATATCCCATTCTATTTCATGCCCGGCTACGCCCCACTTATTTCCAACATTTCTCCTGCAAGTTTCATGAACCAAACCGAAGGCTTCATGCATAATATCATCAGTTGTTTCACCTTCCGAAAGCCTGCTTATGAATTCCTCGGTTTTTCTTGAAACTTCCTCCTTTGAAAGTTCCCTGTATTTAACACTCCATTCTTTTACAGCTTCTATATCAGGACTGAGTGTCTTCATCAGTCTTGTTTTTCGATCACCGAAGAATTTTTCTAGAATACCCTTAAACACATTTACCTCCATATCATCATCAACCTAATATATGAAGAACCTGTTATCAACAAGCAATAAAATTCCAATCTGAAATGGAGTCAATAACTCTGAATAATTCGGCTTTGAATATGCTGGATCAGTCATTCTCGGTAATATCGATTGAATGGAATAATCCGTTATTGGAACCAAAATATATTTTACCGTTGAAAAATAATGGTGAAGAATAAATTGCCGATCCGGTCGAATAAGTATCTATTATATTCCCGGTTTTAATATCAATTGCACTTAACTTTGTATTGTATCCGGTAATGAAAACAACTTCTTTGTGTATTACTGGTTTTGACCTTACAACTCGCCCAATATCCTGCATCCATAAAATCTTACCGCTCATATTAAGAGAATAAATCATGCCGCTCTCGGTGCCGATTATCACCCTTTTTCCGTCAGTCGCGGGTGTACTTCTTACCTTTCCTATAGCGTTGTGTTGCCAAAGCAGAGAACCTTCGGAAAAAGAGAAACCTGAAATCAGTTTATTATTTGTTCCTATAATCACTAAATCGTCATTCTCGGAACAGATTGGTGTTGAATAAATTTCACCCCCGGGATCTACAGTCCACAGAATATTCCCCTCAAGATCAAGCTTTATTAAATGGCCGTCAACCGTTGCTGTAATAATGTAATCATCTCCGGTAACAATAGAAGACCATATAGCTGAACCAAGATGTTTCCTCCATACTTTCTTTCCGCTCCTGACATTCACTGAGTGAAGATCCCCTGTCATAGTGCCTGTAATAAGAAAATCCCCTGTAATCGAGGGAGTGCTGATAATTTTACTGCCGAGAGAATTCTCCCAATTCAGACTCCCATCTTCCGAATTCAGACACACCACGTTCCCCTCGTAATCGCACCCAAATACTTCTCCCTCTTTAGAACAAAGTGGTGACGATCCAACACCTGCTCCCAGGTTATATTTCCAAATAAAATCCCCTCTTTGTGAGAAACTGTATAGAAAACCGTCTCTGCAGCCAAAAATTATATTCTTCCCGCATAAAACGGGAGAAGAGGTTACAGGCCGGCTGAATTTTTTCTTCCAGGCACTTTTGAGTGCAATATCAGCAAGCTTATTTCCAGATTCTTTAAGGCCTGAATCTTCTTGCTGTTTTACAGTGTATTTCTGTTCTGATCCAGTTATCTCTGGTCCCGAAGACTCGTCAATGCTACCATCCCCATTTCCATTTATGTTATTTGAAGATCGATTTTCAGAATCAATATTTTCTGAAATATCCCCCGCGGACAATAAAACATTTTCCTTCTGATTGTTATTTTCTTTTTTGGTTTTATCGGCAAAGGGCCAGAAGAAAATAACCGCCGCCAGGACTGCAGCCAATATACCGGATACCGCAGGTATCGATACCTTCCTCATTTTGTTCATATTCAACCTTTTCTCCTTAGTTACATTCCCTGAGTCCTTGAAATTCCAGTGAATTGACGGTAAATGTAAGTCCGTACCAACTCGGATCCCCCCTGAGTCCGGCACTTCAAATGACGGGAAAAAGACACTGTCAAGAAAGAGTTCTCCGTATCTGTCCGCGAACTCAGCCGAAGGAGTAAAAATAAGAGTGTGCTTTTCCGGCAATTCTCTTACCTTTCTCAACAAAAATAGCTCCTCGATCGATTTGTTAAAAAGGTCCGGCTGACCTTTATTTATATTTTCCGTAAGATTTTCTATAGCTGTGAGACGATAAATGTCGCCTGATTGATTTGAACTGTCGCCGCAAACTATGTTTAGCTCTCTGTTATGAAGAAAATAAATTTCATTTCCGCGTTTTATCAGAAAGAGAATTATAGAGCCTGAAAATATTTCTTTGAGATCCGCCTCTGCGGTTAAACTCTCCCTGATATTACTCAGCAATCTAATAAAATAGCTTCTTGAAGATCCCATTCTGGATGTTGAAATAGCTATCCTAAAAAACTCTCTAAGCTTAGCACTCCACCTTGGATTACCGGGAAGTATAAAGACAAAAAACTCCTCACCCTTTTCATTTCTTGGGATCTCGTTATATACAAAAGCCCTGTCTCTCGGGCTGTTTCCATAACATACAAATGCTGTTTTCCTCATATATACCACCTCGTATGTAAAGAGTACTCACGGCAACGAAAAAAATCAACAGGAATTATAAATTTGGAGTTCCCCCAATTTTTTACATTCCTTTGTATATCCGGCTATTGGTATTTCAAAACCCTCTCGGAAGACGAGCGGGCATGGTTTTCCCATTTCCTTTAAGGGAAATGGGAAAGAGCGAGTCTGAGAGCGGGAGACGCTATTTCCTCGCAGGGGAAATAGACGGCGTTTTTGACAATACCAATAGCCGGATAGAAACTAAATGTCAATTCCACTTATCATTATGGGTAATTACTCGATAGTTATGCCGTTACTGAAATATTACCCTGATTTTCGGGGAATGTCCTGGAATTATAAATTACATATAAAGTCGCAGCCTGAACTTAATTGTCCGTTGTTAAGCAACTGACTATAATGAACAGAAATAAATTAATGATGTTTGCTCTGAGAAACTTTTGTTAGAGGTAAGATCCGCCGTATTCAATTCTATTGAGGTTGATGAGAAACTTCTATCGGCGGTTACTTTTAAAGAAATTGATTATTCTGTCAATTGGTTTTTGATCTCTTCTTTCTCCCTGTTTTATTTTATAGATATATTTCTTTGCAATTTTGTTTTCGGGATCCCGTTTCAAAGCATCCATAAAATGAGTTAACGCCTGTTTATTCAAACCGGAATAAAAATACACTACACCCAGATTGACAGTGAATTCCGGATTATAAGAATCCATCTGGACCGCTTTTTTGCATTCTTCGCGGGCTTTGAGAAAACCGGAATTAGAAATCGCGAGACTGTACCCATACCAGCTATGATAAGCGGCAACAGAAGAGTCATGTCTTATTGCTGAATCCAATAGTACTACAGCTTGTTCATACGCTTTTTTTCTTATTGCCTCTTTGGCCTTTTTAAAGGCGACGGCCGCGGTTTTCTTGTTTTTTTCGATGCAAGCAGAATCTGCTTCCCTTCCAGATTTTATAGATTCATCATACTCGCGGCGCTTCTGGCTATCCGATAAAACGGAATAGGCTTCATTTACATCCTTTAATCTTGTGTGATTATCAGGGATATCACCGACCACATCGGGATGGATTACTTTTGCAATTGAAAAATAGTTCTTTTGGATTTCAGCTTTTGTGCTCATTGGGTCAAGCTCTAATATTGAATAATAATCCTTGGTCACGAATATTCCTTAATTTAAAACACCAACCAGTTCCTTTTTTAGATTGACGGCAAGCTCATTTCCCGGATCAATCTGAAGCACCTTTTCCAGATGCCTTGAACTTTCTTCGTTAAATCCGCATTCGAAATATGTCAATGCAATGTTGAGGTGCGCCTTCAAATATTGCGGATTTATTTTCAACGCAGTTTTTAATTCCATTATGGCATCATCTTTTGCCCCTTTATTTGCATAGGCTATCCCCAGTAAGTTGTGCAAATCCGCGAAATCAGGATTCAGTGAGAGAGCCTTCTTCAACTCTGATATAGCGGAATCATATTCACCTCTCTGAATATTCTCCAGAGCAATTTGTCTGCTGACTTGAACAGATGAAGGTTTTTCGCGGAGTATGGAGACGAACTGTCGTATCACTTCTTCTTTACCGGTGCCGTTTATTATTTCGCGGATGAGTTTATTAACCTTATTAAGATAGAATCCCGGCGCGCGGGATAGACTGTCTTTAAGTTCGGCAACTGATTTCTCATATCCACTTTCAGATAAATAGAGTAATTTGGCGTGAAAGATCTTCGCGTTGAAAAAATTAGGATTAATCGAAAGAGCTCTTTTTATATTATTTATAGCTTCTTCAGTTCTGCCTAGTTTTTCATTTAAATTCGCGCACATATAATATACGTCAGAATAATCAGGCGCAATCTTGATCATCTTCAAAAGTAAATCATACGCCTCCTGATATTTCCCTTTTCCCTCAAGTGCTTTCGCGTATTCTATATAAGCCTCACTAATATACATTCTAACCAGTTCATGCTTATCACTATTCCCGTAGAAATAATCATTTTTTGAGATATATCTCTCAAAATAATTACACGCCTTAGCGTAATCACCTTTACTTAGACAATCTATAGCTTTTCTCAAGGATGTCCTTGGGAATAAATTCAAAAAACTATGAATAAATGTCATCTCCAGTACCTTCCTATCATGGACTTGCCGTATATTGTTAGCAACAACCAGGCCAATCATTATATTATTGATTTTTATTCCCTTAGCCGCATCTGTTTCATCATAGATGCTCTTTTTTCTACTCTGCAAAAATCCACGGAAGAATATGTTGGACTGGCAATTGCGAGAATGCCTGTTATTTTATTATTAATTTTGTTTTTCCCTTTTAAGCTTCCTTTGACTACCTTGTCATGAATACCGGGGGGGAACAGATAATCCTCAAAAAGAGTGTATTTTTCATCCTCTTGTTCGGTTTCAAAGTATAACGAAAATGTCGAATATTCAGTAAGAAGGAAAAAGATATTTACCGAAAAATTGCCGCTTTCCTTATCGTAAGATATATTTTTTACTTTTAAATTCTTGATATCCGTTCCAATCCAGAAATACTTGCAGCCATTCCTTTGAGATACGAATATTTGACCAAACCTCTTGTAAATAGCGATCCCCCGGGGTTGATCAAATGAGATCTTATTATTATCGTTCTCACCTCCTAAACCGATAATATACCTGAGATTGCGATCAAATTTATGAACCTTGTTCTCGACAGAGTCAGTTACATAGATATTGCCATAATAATCAATATCAAGATGGCTGAAAAAGCCGCTTCCCGGCAGGGATTCATATCTGAATACTTCCGGCTCGCCTTCATCCGGAATTTTCCATAGTCTTTGTCCAAAGCTGTCAACAAGTGCGATAAAATAATCATCGTAATACAACCACTCATCACTTGAAGAAGCAATCGATATTGCAGTAGGACCAATAAGTTCAGGAGTTAGACTAAAACTGCTTTCAGCCTCCTTAATCCTATCACCTATTTCATATATCGCTATTCTGTTATTACCCCGATCTGTCACATAGAGGTGATTGCTGTCGAGGGAAACCCCAAAAGGATTATCGAGCGGCATACCATTATATTTTCTGATATAATAGAGGGGTATAAGTTTTCCTTCATGTAATTTATAAAGTATAACTCTATCATTTCCGCTGTCTGTTACAAAGAGATTTCCGTGCCTGTCGCCAGTGAGGTCCACGGGGTTTTTCAGTCCAGGCTTATTTCTTCCCGATCCGTCGGATATTTCCAGAGACAGCAACCCTTTATTATACAGGATATGTCCAGTTCCCTCGTCTACGCCGTAAATTGTCAGTTCGTCATCGTCGTATGTAGAAGTAGAATCATCCCGAGAGTACAATTTTGTGCAGAATAATCCCTGTGGGTTTATGAATTCTTCTTTAAATGCCGAATAAATACTAAGATGGGTTTGACTAACCTTATGAATCCCGAGGCAATGATACCATGGAGGATAAACTAATGTTCCTCTGTCATTTTTCTCTCTTGCGACAAAGAAATAAGCCGATACGGTTAAAATAAGGAAATAAACGGCTATTCTGCTTTTCATTCTATTTCACTTTCGAAATCAAAATCCGGAAAATATTCGATATTATCAATAAATTTCAAAAAACTTATACGAATACTGAACCTTTCAAGATAACTGCGTGCTTCTTTCCCGGCTTTAATTCACGCAGAAATCGCGCCAAGAAATTAATTATCATATCTTTTAAATGGATAACTTCTATAACGGCAATAGATATATTTTTGCTATTCCCATTCTATTGTCGCGGGTGGTTTTGAGCTTATATCATAAAGAACTCTGTTTATGCCTCTGACATTATTAATAATTTTGTTGGAGACATATTGGAGAAATTCATATGGCAATTTCGCCCAATCCGCGGTCATTCCGTCAACACTCGTTACGGCTCTTAAAACGACAGTTTGTTGATATGTTCTTTCATCCCCCATTACTCCGACACTTTTTACAGGTAAAAGTACTGAAAATGCCTGCCAAACTTTATCATAGAGTCCATATTCCCTCAATGCTTCAATAAAGAGATGGTCCGCGCTCCTGAGAAGCTCAAGCTTTTGCGGCAAGATCTCCCCCGGAATTCTTACTGCCAGACCCGGGCCTGGAAAGGGATGCCTGTTGTTCTGGTTCTCAGGAAGTCCAAGATAAGCTCCGACATTTCGAACCTCATCCTTGAAAAGCAGAGAGAGCGGTTCAATCAATTTGAAATCCATTTCATCCGGAAGTCCGCCGACATTGTGATGTGATTTAATTGTATCAGATGGACCAAACGTAGATCGGCTTTCAATTACATCCGGATAAAGTGTACCCTGAGCGAGAAACTCAAAGGGTCCGGATTCATTACTTTGTTGATCAAAAATATCAATAAAACAATTCCCTATTATCTTTCTCTTTTCCTCGGCATCAACTACACCCTTCAATCTTGAAAGAAATTCATCAGAAGCGTCAATAAATACCAGCTCAGACGAAAGGTTATCTGTAAGCATTTCTCTGACTTCTTCAGCTTCTTTGAGTCTTAGAAGACCGTTATCAACGAATACAGGGCATAATTGTTTCCCTATAGCACGGTCTACCAGAATTGACATGACCGAACTGTCCACCCCCCCGCTTACCGCGCAGAGAACTCTCGAATCGCCAACTAATTGTCTGATCCTTTCAATCTCCATATCAACAAATGATGCTGAAGTCCAGTCGGCATTACATCCACATATATCTAAAATAAAATTTTCTATGATCTTATCCCCGTATTCCGTGTGAAAGACTTCAGGGTGAAATTGAAGACCGTAAATTCTGTCTGAAGTATTACTAAAAGCGGCTATTTTACAGTCATCAGAGGAAGCCGCCGATATAAAACCTTCAGGTATACTTACAACTTTTACACCATGACTCATCCAGACTCTCTGTTTTTCCGGTGTTTCCTTAAAGATTGGGTTATAACTATCAGCTTTAATGATTGTATGACCGAATTCTCCGCTTGAGGATTTCTTTACTTCAGAGCCCAGCATCTTTGCGATAAGCTGCATCCCATAGCAAATGCCGAGCACTGGAACTTCGAGAGAAAAAATATCAGCTTTTAGCTCCGGCGCGTCACTCTTGCCGACATCCGCCGGCCCCCCTGACAAAATTATTCCGCGCGGGTTCTCGTCTTTGATCTCTTTCAGCGTTGAATTGAAAGGCAGTATAACTGAAAAAACATTCTTACTCCTTATACTTCTCCCAATGAGCTGAGTATATTGCGAGCCGAAGTCAAGGATCACAATTGAACTTCCCTGCCACTCCTTGTTTTCCATAGTATTACTCAATGTTTGAAATGCCTCGTTCCCGTCATTGCCATCGTAATACCCATCTCTTCCGCCGCTTTTATCACTTTCTTGTCTCTTATTGAACCGCCTGGTTGTATAACAGCCCTTACTCCAGCTTCAACAAGAACTTCTACTCCGTCGGGGAAAGGGAAAAAGGCGTCAGATGCCGCGCAGGCACCTTCTATATCGAGTCCACTGCTTCGTGCTTTTTCCACTGAAATCCTGCAGGAATCAACACGGCTCATTTGACCCGCTCCGACTCCTATTGTTCCATCGCGGTCACATATCACTATAGCATTCGATTTTATATGTTTTACTATTTTCCAGGCGAGTTTAAGAGATCGTAATTCATCATCACTGGGTTTCCGGGATGTAACAAAATCCAGACGGTCAAGCTCGTCGAAACCTGTATCCCTTTCCTGAACTAATACAAGTCGACCTGCTTCCTTTACATCGGTTCCGCCGATCTCTTTTTCCCATTCTGATTCCGGAATAACTATCAATCTCAGATTCTTCTTCTTGCTTAGTATTTCCCTGGCACTATCTGTAACACCCCTTGACAGAAGTACTTCGATGAAACCTTCGCCGGCAGCTTTCGCCAGTTTCTCGTCAACCACTCCATTGACCGCAACGACACTCCCGAATGCTGACATAGGGTCTGTTTTTCGGGCTCTTACGAAACTCTCATAGGGCTTACCGCAAGCTGCCGCGCCACAGGGATTCATATGTTTGTTTACAGTACAGGAACCGTATCCAATATCTTTTGAGAGCATAAAAGCGGCGTACATATCCATTATATTATTAAAGGAAAGTTCTTTTCCCTGCAACTTTTGAAAATCAGCAAGGTATTCATTTTGAGAATCCTTTTCATACAACACCGCTTTCAAATGGGGGTTTTCTCCATATCTAAGCCGGCGTAATTTCCGAAATGAAAGAACACGCTGCTCTGGAAAGATCTCCCCGCCTTTCAACGAATCGAAGTAATTTGATATAGCGGCGTCATAAGAAGCTGTATGATGGAATGCTTTTGACGCGTATCCGCGCCTTGCATCTAAGGGAATATCTCCGTCACCACCGGCAAGATGTTCTATTACATCATCGTAATCGGCCGGATCAACGATAACTGCTACTGAATGATAGTTCTTAGCTGCCGATCTTACTAATGTTGGGCCGCCGATATCAATTTTCTCGACAATTTCCCTCTGACTGAGATTGGAGTTTGAAGCGGCTTCTCTGAATTTATAAAGATTAACAACTACCATATCAATCATTTCAATACCGAGATCCTTCGCCTCGTCAAGGTGAATATCTCTGCTTCTGTCGGCAAGAATACCGCCGTGAACCATAGGATGAAGTGTCTTTACCCGTCCATTCATAATTTCCGGAAAACCTGTAATCTTACTTATTTCAGTCACTTTTATTCCTGATTCCTCTAAAGCCGACGCGGTTCCACCGGATGCTATAATTTCGATTCCCATTCCGGACAATTTACCCGCAAACTCCGCTATACCCTTTTTATCTGTCACACTGATAAGAACGCGTTTCATACTTTTACTCCGTACCTTTCTATATCTATATCGTCAAATAATCTTTCAACAGACATTTTATAACGCTCTGTCGTTTTCCGGACTATCTCAGCCGGCAATTCTGGAGCGGGAGGATTGTGATCCCATCCCGTTTCATCGAGATAATCTCTTATAAACTGCTTGTCGAGACTACGCTGTTTCCTGCCCGGCTGATACTCTTCAGCTAGCCAGAAACGTGATGAATCAGGGGTGAGAATTTCATCTATGACAACAATCTCTCCGTCTATAAAACCAAATTCAAACTTTGTGTCTGCTATCAATATGCCTTTCTCTGAGGCATATCTGCTGGCTCTATTAAAAATAGTCAAGCTTAATTGTTTTATTCTGTCTATTGTATCTTTCCCCACGATTGTGGCGGCTCTTTCCACTGTAATATTTTCATCGTGCCCGGAATCCGCTTTTGTAGACGGAGTAAATATAGGTTCCTCTAATTTCTGGGAATTTTCAAGGCCGGCCGGCAACTTTATTCCGCATACCGACCCATTATCACAGTATTCGCGCCATCCCGACCCGGTGATATAACCCCTGACAATACACTCGAGATCGATCCTTTCAGCCTTTCTGACAAGCATTGACCTCCCGTGAAGCAATTCTTTGAACTTGTTGAACGGTGCCGGATAATCGTTGACATCGATGCTTATTTTGTGGTTGGGAATATCTGTAAACCAGTCAAACCATCTTGACGATATAATATTAAGAACAACTCCTTTTCCGGGGATCAAACTCGGAAGAACGGAGTCATAGGCCGACACTCTGTCCGATACTATAATAAGGAGTTTATCATCAAGGTCATAGATATCCCTCACTTTACCCCTATGAAGAGGGTCAACTCCTAACAACTTTGAATAATCACTTATTTCCCTTGCATTTTTCATAAATAAAAACTCTCCTTCCTTTTGTCTCAATTCTTGATTCAGCAAACAGCTTAACAGCTTTCACGTAAGCTTTATGCTCTTCTTTAAGAATCTTCCTGCTCAGTGTTTCTTCGTTATCTTCCTGAGAAACCGGAACCGTTCTTTGTATAATAATGGGGCCTGTATCTATTCCCTTATCTACAAAATGTACTGTGCAGCCTGAAAAACGGACTCCATAGTCTATTGCTTGTTTCTGAGCGTTTAATCCTTTGAAGCTCGGCAGCAGCGCGGGATGAACATTCATTATCCTCCCTTCATATTCATCAAGCAAGTCACCCTTTAAGATCCTCATAAATCCCGCGAGACATATAAGACCAATCTCCAACTCCTGAAAAATATCGCTTATGAGACGGCTGGATTCAGAACTCATCGCGCCTCTTATTGGACCACAGTCAACAACAGTGCTTTCTATATTCATCTCTTTCGCTATGTTTAAGGCTCCCGCTTTGGGATTATCAACTATAAGATGCTTCAATACCGCCGGGAAATCATCCTCGGCGCAGTTTTCCGCAAGTGCCTTGAAATTTGTGCCCCTCCCTGAGGCCATTACTGCGACATTTATCTGACTGTTCATATGTGTTGCTCCAAAACTCCATTATTGATTGTGTTAGCCATAAAAAACTACAAAACAGGCTCCACCTGTTTTCGAATAGATAAGACTTACTTATTTTCAGTTAAGAGGTATTATAGATTTTAATCTGAGGATTTACAATAGAAAAATCAAAAGTGGAGAGTAACTGGAGTTTCTCCAATTTTTATAACCTATAAGGTAGTCGATGATTTGTAATAGTATACGGCTTTGCCGGAAAAGCCTTTTTATTCAAAAAAGATTATTTCCCTCCAGGATCTGATATAGAAACCCTTTCTCTAATTCCACTTATACCGGCAGAATTCTGCATCCTGAAATTTGTAAATCTCTTTATCTCAATATCCCAATCGTACAAATCTGATCCTGTAAAATCCAGTGTGTAAATTAATACAGAACCTTCGTCTGTTCCTTTGGTGTAATACACCCAGTGCTGGTTGTTTCGTATATCATCAGCTAGCAGAACATTTGGAAATCCCCATGAAGCAACCACTTCCTCACGCTTCATACCTCTAATAATCTCTCCATTAACTATTTGGGAACCATAATCACAGTCGGGATGAGAATTCACATAATCAGCTCTTAATTGATAATCAACACACTCCTCTCTTCCTATAGTTGTCATTTCCGAACAACCAAAGAAAAGAATAAGTGATCCCAGAAAAACCAATAAAAGGAATTGACGCATTCCGGCCTCCTTTCCCTCACTTATGGAGGTCTGGAGTTGTTTCCCGTTTACACATTTGAAAAGCTAAACCCTAACCCGCATAATACAATCAAAGCGAAACAGGAATTCTAATCTTCGGGGCCTCGTCACTTTTTGCGGTACAGTAAGCAGCCCACCTACCTATTAAATATTATACCACAGTAAAAGTTATCGTCAACCGCCTCAACCGTAATTATTAGTTATTTTTCTATGTTAATACAAGTATATCATAATATATACACTATAATATATCGTTCTAAATGCTATCTCATAAAAAAACTTGATTCAGATTACGATTATTTCTTATTTATCTGGGTCATTTTTAAAAAGAAATAATTTTATGCCGGAAAGCTTCCACTCTTTTACCTTCTTCATCCTGCGGGAATAAATCTCTGTAACCGGATCATCTGTCATACGGGCCCATTCTCTACACTTAAAAAGCCAGACTCGGTCTGCTTTCTCTGTTATCCTACTTATCTTTCCGATATCAACATCGAGGCCGGAATCCGAGGGGAATATCCTTACTTTAGTATTTTCCCCCCTATAATAATGATCAAACCCTTCGTTAACACCAATCAGGGTAATTATGTCACCTTGAATTTCATTTTCCCTTATTATCTCAACAGCTCCCCTGATATTATCCCTGGAATATTTATCATTCGTGAAATAATTAAAATCTGAGACCAGCATGGGAACAACTAATAAGATAATAACAAAATTGTACTTTGAAGAGCCAAGAGGCAATCCGGTAGAGAGCAGAGCTATGAAGAATGGGAAGAGAACAGTAAGATATCTAACGTTGAACACTTTTATATTATAAAGCACAATTATTGTTAGAGATAAGATAACGCATACCGGTATTACAAGAAAGAACAATAAGAGTTTAAATCTTCTTAATTTCAAATAACCGCTAATTAGAACTCCGCCGAACAATAAATAAACAATACCCAGTTCCATCTTAAAATCTTTAATGAGTTCAATCGCGGATGTTATGGAATGAAGCTCTCGCAGACTCGGCCCAAATGAGTAACCTGACGCGAACGCGTAGAGTATATAAGGATATGACCATATATTAAGCGTCAAATCTCCCCTTAACTTATCCCCTGCTGAAGAACTCGCGATATTTTTAATCTCAATACTCTGCAGATATGTGATCTCTCTGTAAATCCAGGGTGAAAGTATGACAACAATTATAAGAACCGCTCCAAAACCATATCGAAGATAATTCCCTTTCAATTTTCCCGCGGCAACAGAATAAACAAAAAGGCCTATACATAATAATAAAGCGGATGTATGAATTAAGCATGTCAATGCTAAAACAAAACCTAATGCAGCTGCTGATTTTAAATTTGGTTTTATATCAAACCTTCTAAATGCTATAAGAGACAATATTACAAAAAGGGTTAGCATCGCGTAGGCGCGAAGTTCCTGCGAATAGTATAAACTGAATGGACTTATAGCGAGAAAGAGAGAACCGGTCAGAGCGGCTTTTTCGTTAAATCTCTCCTTCAACCACTTATACAGAAAAAGTACTGAAATACCACCCGCGAGAGCGCTCGGTGTCCTCAGCCAGAATTCTGATTCAGACACCATACTCCAGAAGTGAAGTAAAAGAGAATACAGTGGGGCGTGTACATCCCACAGAAACTTACGGAAATATGAAATATCGGAAGGAGGTGATTTAAACATACCTAATGATTTGATTTCATCAACCCAAAATGACTGTCTCCCAAGTTGCCAGAAACGTATAAAGAACCCGAAGGCAACAATTAGCCATTTAAGAATATCTTTCCTTCTTCCTTTATAGACATTCATGGCTTATTTATACCGCAACATCATTATTATTACCAGAAAGTATATCGAAGATTTTAGGAAAAATTCAATAAGTTCGTTATTTGTTGAATACAACAACGGTTCAAAAGCGGTCGATATCATATATTAAGTCAAGGCGCGAGTGTAATTCCACACTCAATACCGGTGCGCCAGCCCTCCATATCGTTTGAATCTGCTGCTGAAACTCTAAAACAGAATTCCATATTAGCTGCTAACTCAGTGTAGGTAACTTCCTCTGAAACAAGATAATCACTTACTGATATTGTATCAATTGGGTAGAGCATTTCACCATATTGAGTGTAATTTACAAGGTAAACAAAAAACTCTTCTGTTAAAGCCAAATTCCCGGGTGAATAATCCCAACTAAGTGTTAAACTATAAGTCCCGGCTGTTATTTCAAAATTTTCCGGCGCGGGAAGCTCTTCATAATCAAAAGAAGTTGGTGATGTTCCATGTTCTTCTGAACAACCGGAAATTACGAGTGCGGTTATTAAAACACAGAATGTTATCTGCCTGATCATATCCCAACCCCTTCTAGAATTTGAAAGATTTTGTTATGAAAAATTCATTTTTATTAATTCTCATAGAAATAGGTACATTTTCGGGGTCATCTCCCCATATCATATCAATCATGCTCAAAGACCAGATTCCAATAGCGGCACCAGTCAGGACTTTCCTGTAAGTATTCATCCCATCGGCATCTTCCCAGTTTTTTTTCATTTGATCGTTATAATACTGAGCATCTCCTATATAGGTAGCGATTTTAAATAAAGATCTGGATCTATCAAGTGCTTCAATATCCCTGTCGTATTGTATATTGGCAACAACAATACCTGTTAGAGCGACAACTTCCATCGTCATAAAAAGGGCTCCCCTTCCGTAACGTCCTGATTTAATTTGCCCCCAACCCGGAAATATCGCTGAATAAACAATTCCTTCTTCCGTGGCACAATCCGCGGTTGAGCTGAATAACAAAACTAATAAAATCAATACAGTGACAAGGCGCATTCTTACCTTCCTATCCCAAAACGGATCTTCATTTATTGTTTCTACGCGAGTTTATCATCCATTGTTTCATAAAAACAAGATATTTTAATCGTTCATATACCACTCTGTCGATTCTACGCAAATCATCGTTAAATTAACAGTTGGAGTTCCCTCTGAAAATTCGGCAAGTATTGTAATAACATTTCGAGATACAATCAGTTATCAGGATTTGTAAGTGGAATAGGGCTTTCATTGCTTATGAGTGCGGCTGATTGATATTTTCAAAACCCTCCGGAGGGCGAGCGGGCAAGGATTTCTGGCCCGAAGGGGCAGAAAGAGCGAGCCCGAGGCGCAGAGCCAGCGGTTTCCTCGGCCGGCGAGAAACCGACCACGATTTTGAAAATATCAATCAGCCGCATACTGTTACAAATCATCGACTGCCTTATAGGTTGTAAAAATTGGGGAAACTCCACATTAACAGACCTTGAATCTTTAGGTAGAACCTATTATTTTTCATGTAAAATAGGACTGAATATTTTTTAACCAAGAGGAAAGATTGATAAGAGTAAAAAGAATATCTAAGTTCTACGGTTACAAGCCCGCGGTAAGCGATCTGACTTTCAACGTGGAGAAGGGTGAAATTCTCGGATTCCTTGGGCCGAACGGAGCCGGAAAAACAACCACGATGAGAATGCTGACATGCTATTTACCTCCAACCTCCGGAACCGCTGAAATATTCGGGCGTGACATTATTAGAGATTCCATGCATGTACGGCGAATGATAGGTTATTTGCCGGAAAAAGCGCCTTCTTACCATGAATTGAACGTTCACGATTACCTGGAATTTTCAGCGAAAATGAAGAGTATACCAAAAAACAAAATCAAGCAATCAATTGACTATGTAATAGAAAAGTGCGGCCTTACCAACGAATTTAAACAGACGATTGGTAATCTTTCAAAAGGTTACCAGCAGAGAGTTGGTCTCGCGCAGGCAATTATCAATGATCCGGAATTTTTGATCCTCGATGAACCTACCATAGGCCTTGATCCAAAACAGGTTCTCGAGATAAGAAAATTGATAAAATCGATCGGTTCCCGTACGACCGTTCTACTAAGTAGCCATATCCTCCCTGAAGTCAGCCAAATATGCGACAGAATAATTATAATAAACAAAGGCAAACTGATCGCGGTCGATTCACCGGAAAACCTTAGAAAGAAATTGAAAAGTTCAGCATCAACAATAATTAAACTCAGGAAAACTTCAGCTGCTAAGGATATTTCCGATATTCTTCTTGAAATCGGCGGTGTGCTTGATGTCACGGAAACTGACGGTACGGGGAACACCGTTATAATAACTGTTAAATCAAAACCAGAGAAAGATCTTAGAGAGAAAATGGCGGCTGAAATTGTACAAAATGAATTCCCTCTTCTTGAAATATACAACGAAGAATTGACTCTGGAAGATATATTCATGGAACTTGTGACGACGGAAAATTAAATGAGTAAAATAATCGCAATTTATAAACGAGAGATGAAATATTATTTCCAGTCGGTCGCGGCGTATGCTTCTATTTCTGTCTTTCTCGCGATATCCGGTTACTTCTTTTCCAGTATTTTCAAATATTATAATTTTCTTTCTCTCGAAATGAGAAGATCGGCTGATGTATCTTCTCGACTTAATATTATTGACGGAATAACCAGGCCTCTTCTGGGTAATATCAGTATTCTTATCCTTTTTACTGTACCGATACTAACTATGAGGCTCCTGTCGGAAGAGAAGAAACAGGGCACTTTTGAACTTCTTATGACTTATCCCGTCAGTGAAAGTTCTGTGATTGCGGGTAAATTCCTATCAGCTCTAACGATATTTGCCGTCATGATCTTCGGCACTCTTCTATACCCCCTGCTCCTCATTATCTACGCCGAACCTGAAATAATGCCGATCTTTTCCGGGTATCTCGGACTTTTCCTGGTTGGCGCCACTTTCATATCAATGGGTTTATTCTTCTCTTCTCTATCTGAGAATCAACTTGTATCAGGCATATTAACACTTGGAACCGCATTGTTTTTCCTTTTGATAGGCTGGCTCGCGCCCATTCTTGGACCTGATCTTTATCATTCTATATCTCAGCTTTCAATTCTTTTCCATTTCGAACCGTTCGCTAAGGGGATAATCGATACAAAGGATATTTCATATTACGTATTGCTCACTTCGTTATTCCTCTTTATGAGCAAGAAATCCCTTGATTCAACCAGGTATAAGACATGAGAAAATATTCGGCTGCTTTAAGAATTATATCCGTCATATTGATTGCTGTTAGTGCAACACTCTACACGATATTCGCGAGAAGCGAAACTATCATTTTTATAACTTTTTTTACAGGCATTGTCATTCTCATTTCTAATTCTATATTCAGATATTATCAAACAGGAATAGAAGGACACAAGCGCGCGGCTCGCTCCAGAACAGCTATTACCCTCTCGGTAATAATGTATATCATTATTATCGTTTTACTACAGGTAACATCAGCCCGCCATAATATCAAATACGATACGACGGCTAACAAGAGATTCTCCCTTTCTCCGCAAACAAAGAAAGTGCTCGGAGGCATTAATGAAGAAATTAAGATCACTTGCTTCTTTAGTGAAACTGCTGATGAAAAATCAGCCCATGAGGATCTCCTCAAAGAATACACCTATTTAAACAACAACATAAAATACCAGTTTATAAACCCCGACAGAGATCCAATGAGCGCCCGACGCTATGGTATAGATTCTTTTGGAATAACAGTTGTGGAAAGTGCAAGGGGACGGGAAAAGATCAAACAAATATCAGAAAACAATATAACAAACGCCATATACAGGGCGACACACATAAACAAGAAGAATATTTATTTCACCGTCGGACACGGAGAGAAATCTGTAAAGAACACGGAAAATAACGGGATCAGTGCTTTAGCCCAAGCCCTGAAATCTGAAAATTATAGAATAAAGGAGTTGCCGCTGGCCACAAGCACAGCTGTTCCATCCGACTGTGAAGTATTAATTGTCGCTGGTCCCACGAAAGATATACTTGCTGCTGAAAAAGATCTCATAGCTTCGTATTTGAAAAGTGGAGGAAACGCTCTTTTCCTCGTCGACCCGGTTATATCCCTTCCCCGTATAGCCGATATCGTTTCGTTTTATGGGATAGAAATTGACAATAATGTAATAGTCGACAGACTTGGTGTATTGACAAGCGGAACTTATCTGACTCCGGTTATAAACAGATACAGCGACCATCCTATTACAAAAGGTTTTAAATATTTCTCTTTCTTTCCACAGTCACGCTCAATATCGATATCACATGATCCCGGCGAAAAATATAAGGTCAATGCCATTTGCTTTACCAACAAAAAAGCATACGGAGAGAGAGACATAGACCTGATTCTAAAGGGAAAGACACGATTTGACGAAGGAACAGATAAACCCGGACCCCTTTCTCTCGCGGCGACCTCCAGAGTTCTGACTGACGGAAAATCCGCCGGATTTACAAAACAAAACCGAACCCCGAGGATCGCGGTCTACGGCGACAGCGATTTTCTGACAAATAAAATAATTAATCTTTATGGAAACAGAGATCTGATTATGAACACCCTTAGCTGGCTTTCCAGAGAAAAAAATCTCGTTTCAATTCGACCTGAAAATCAATTAGTCCAACCCGTTCTGCTGACTATGATAGAGGGAAGACTGGTTTTCTGGCTATCTGCTGTAGTTATGCCGGCTCTTATAGCAATTATAGGTTCAATAACTCTCGCGCGTAGGAGAAGAAAGTCTGAAAGCAATTGATCTTATGAAAATAAAATCAGTATATGTTCTTCTTATTATTTTGTTCATCTCTACCCTATTCGTATTCTCGGTTTATCGACCTACCGGAAGTGATGATAATTATAGGGATCAAAGGCGGCTTCTATCAACAAATAACCCCCTGGATATCACTAAGTTAGTTTTTAAAAAGAGTAAAGAAAAGAGGATTGAGATTGAACAAAGTAATTCCGGATGGATTATAACATATCCGATAAAAACAAAGGGATCGAAATTCTCAATAGATCTTATGATCAAAAGTGTTTTTGCCAGCCGCCTGAGAGCTGTTTTCCCCAATGTTCAGGATCTTTCACTATACGGCCTTGAAGATCCGGAATGTCAAATTCTGCTCTTTTCGAAGAATTCATCTAAACCGGACACGCTTCATATCGGAGATAAGACGCCCACCAGCAAAGAATGCTATTTCAGAATTAATTCTTCAAATGATGTGATTCTCTCGCCTGAAATTTCAATACTACTTAAAGAAAAAACCCTTTTCCATTTTAGAAATAAAAAGCTTATCGATATTGAAAACTACAATATCAATAAACTCACCTTCAGATCATCTAAAGGGGAGTTTACATTAAAGAAATCAAATAACGACTGGAATTCTGATGATATTTCCGTTCCTTTAAAAAACGTATCTATAGACAATTTTCTGGAAACACTACCCAAAGCTCTTATCTACAAATTCCCCTCTGAGAATAATGATAACCTCGCGGCATTCGGACTTGAAAACCCCGACTATTCAATTACGATTGGAACCCTTGATGAAGATATAACAATATACTTCGGAAACCGCGTGAGCGATAAGATTTACGCAAGAAAAAGCAACCGAGCCGGAGTACTTCTTATAAAGAGCGATATCCTGACAGTTTTTAATTGAAACTTTCTCTGCGCTCATTATCAGCCGGTGCATCCATTATAAAGAAAATTCTTCAAAAACAAAATATAGTCATATATTTAAAAAAGTACCGTTCCAAGTAGTGGAGTTCCCTCTGAAAATTCGGCAAGTATTGTAATAACATTGCGAGATACAATCAGTTATCAGGATTGGTAAGTGGAATAGGGCTTTCATTGCTGATGAGTGCGGCTGATTGATATTTTCAAAACCCTCGCCGAGTGGCGAGCGGGCAAGGATTTCTGGCCCGAAGGGGCAGAAAGAGCGAGCCCGAGGCGCAGAGCGTACAATTCCCTCGCCGGGGGAATTGACCACGATTTTGAAAATATCAATCAGCCGCATACTGTTACAAATCATCGACTGCCTTATAGGTTATAAAAATTGGGGAAACTCCACTTCCAAGTGTACTTGCGAAATATTCACTTCTAGTGTATTTTTATACTGGAGGGTTAATTAAATGCCGATACGATCCGATGAATATATCAAGGGAAAGAAACACCCCGCGGAAGTTCCCATATCCCGCCGAACTTTTCTTATGGCAACTGGTTCTCTAATAGCTTCAGGAACTTTAGGAATACCTTTCGGCAGCACATTTGCTGAAAACGCTGATTTCGAAGCCCGGTATTATGAAATAGCAGGCAGCGATAAGGTGCGCTGTCTTCTATGTCCGAGAGGATGCGTAATATCAGAAAACAAAAAAGGTTACTGCGGTGTCAGAAAGAACATAGGAGGAAAACTCTTCACGCTTACGTATGGCCGGGCATGCTCACTACATTTTGACCCTATTGAAAAAAAACCGTTCTTTCATGTTCTTCCGGGGACAAAATCATTTTCTCTTTCAACTGTCGGATGTAATCTAGAATGTAAATTCTGCCAGAACTGGCAAATATCCCAATCATCACCGGAGATGATAGAAACTAAATGGCGCTCACCGGAACAAATTGTAAAAAAGGCTGTTTCAGTCAAAGCTCCATCTATTTCCTTCACATACGGTGAACCTGTTGTATTTATAGAATACGCGCAAGATATAGCAGAAGAAGCTGCTTCGAAGAATATAAAATCATTCGTTGTTACAAATGGTTTCTACAGGCAGAAGCCTCTTGAAGACCTCTGTAGAATAACTGACGCCATTAAGATTGATCTCAAATCATTTACGGATAAATACTATCGCGATATCTGCGGCGGAAAACTAAAACCTGTTTTAGACTCTATTGTTAAAATAAGATCCGAAGGTGTATGGCTTGAAATAGTTTACCTGATGCTTCCCTCCCTAAATGATTCTCCTTCTGAAATACGAGATATGGCGCGCTGGCTGGTCAGAAACGTCGGTGAAGATACACCTCTGCACCTTTCAAGATTCTTTCCGCAGTACAAACTTAAAGATCTTCCGCCAACTCCCGTGTCATCCCTCGAGACCGCATACAAAATATGCAGAGAAGAGGGGTTAAAATTCGTTTATATCGGAAATGTCCCAGGTCACAGAACTGAAGACACCTTCTGTCCCGCCTGTTCAAAACCGATTATAGAAAGAAGAGGTTACAATGTAAATGTACATATTAATAATGGGCATTGCGCTTTCTGCAGAGAACCTATTCCGGGAATATGGGAGGTTTGATTAATATTGAAATATTTGAAGCTATTGATATTAACATTTATTATTCTATTAGTCCAAAGCAGATCCAGCAGCATGGAAGAAAAGAGGGATAAAATGCAAAAATCAGTTCGTAATCCAATTGTAGCGGGCTCATTCTATCCCGCTGATTCCACCATACTTAGAAATATGATAAAAGGGTTTTTCGAGGAAGCTGACACGGGTAGATTTAGTGGTAAAATCTTATCTCTTGTTTCCCCGCACGCTGGATACATCTACTCCGGCTCCGTTGCCTCTCACGGTTACAAAATAATTACAGGACAAAATTACGAAACGGTTGTCGTCATTTCCCCCAGCCACACGGACCTCTTCGATTACTCCTCCATCTTCAATGGCACAGCATATCGAACACCCCTGGGTGATATACCTGTCGACAGGGAAATCGTTGATAAAATTACATCTTACGATGATAATATACGCATAGACACTAAAGGTCACATAAAATCAGCTAAAGGCAGAGGTGAGCATTCATTGGAAGTTCAGCTCCCTTTCCTGCAAGTTGCTCTTAATGAATTCAAGTTGGTCCCTGTTGTAATGGGAAATCAAAATAGCAAAAATATTGAATCTCTTGCCGAAGCACTCATCGATGCTCTCAGGGGAAAAAATTTTCTTATTGTCGCAAGCACCGATCTTTCTCATTTTCATAACAGCAACGAGGCTGACCGGCTGGACAGCACCTTCATAGGCCATCTTGAAAAGCTTGACACTGATGGCTTAGCAAAATCCCTCGATTCAGGAGTTGCTGAAGCATGCGGCGGAGGCCCTGTCCTGGTTGCTTTAATGGCCTCTATCGGATTAGGCGCTGACAAATGCTCCATTCTTAAACATGCTGATTCCGGAGATGTATCCGGTGATACGAGCAGTGTTGTAGGTTATGTATCCGCGGCTATTTTTAACGATAATGAAAAAGAAGAAACCGCGCTTTCGGACGAGAAACACAGTAATAATCCAGCTGCCGTCACTGAGGATCATTCTCTCTCTCAAGATGATAAGGTATTTCTTCTGAAGCTTGCCAGGGAAGTTATCAGAACAAAATTATCAGGTCATAAATTAGATATTGAAATCCCTTCTTCTCCTATTATCAAAGAGATGCGGGGCGCTTTCGTTACACTTAAAAAGAGGGGCCGGTTAAGAGGCTGCATAGGATATATTGAAGCAGTAAAACCTCTAGTCGATACCATTTCTGATATGGCCGAATCGGCGGCTTTCAACGATTACAGATTCCCTCCCGTCAAAGCCGGTGAGATCTCAGAGCTCAGCATTGAAATATCAGTGCTCAGCCCTATTACAGAAATCGATGATCCTTCAAAAGTAAAAGTTGGACAGCATGGACTGATTATAAGCCGAGGTGCAAAAAGAGGATTGCTTTTACCCCAGGTTCCCGTTGAATGGGGATGGGACAGAGAAAAATTCTTGAACCAGACATGCATCAAAGCAAATCTTCCGGAAGAAGCCTGGAAAAGCCCCGACACAAAAATAGAAATTTTTACGGCTGATGTTTTTTCAGAAGAGGAATTTGATCTTCACTGAACCAACTGTTTATTACCTGTCAGTTGTCAGACAAATAAGCTTTCTTCCATTTTTTTGTCAGCAGCAGCATACTGGCGATGTGTATAAAAACAAAAAGAGCTATAGCGCCGGGGCTTCCCGAGAATGGATAAATAAATATTCCGCCCAGGATACCTCCAACACAGGCACCGAACATATCCCACGCGTAAAATACCGCCGGCTGCTGATTTGGTAACCTGTCGAGGGCTGAAGAAACAACAACTCTGTAAAATGTCCCCGTAAAAAAACCTCCAACGAAAGAAGCGGCAATAAAAGCAATCGAACCTGTTATTATGCCTATAGCAATCCTGCCTATAACTAACAGCCAGATAATATAGAAGAGAGAAAATACAATGAAAGCGGCGTGTATACCCTGCGGATCTCTCGAGAATTTAAAAGGGGTTTTGTAAGTACTCCAGGTCCCGATAGATATACCAGCCATAAAGAAAGCTGTAAGAAAAACAATCCCGTTGTACAAATAACCTGAAAATGACTGGTAAGCTAAAAGCAGATTAATCTGAAAGAGAAAACTCGTCAACCCTACCCCCCATACATCCAATTTAGCAGCAACTTCCTCTCCGGGGATCAGGAAAATCAGGGCAATAATGACAGCTCCGGCAAAAACGGGAAACCACTTGCTAACCGCGGTAATTTCGCCGAACCGCTCTGTTAAGTTTAACCCCTTTTTTTTTAACTCCAGAAACATTTCGTAAGCGGTTAAAATCGGGATGAGATCACTATTTACATCAACATCAGAGAGATCGTTAATCTTTGAAGATAAGACATTCAGTCTATCTTCTGAGAATCTGTATGGAATATAATCCATGTTTATGAATTTTGTATCCAATCCGCGCCTTTTCAGATTATCCAATATTTCATTCGCGCTTACTTTTTTTTCGGATCCGATAAAATGAACTACCGTTCCCGGCATAAGACTTACACCGCTAAAAACAACATCAAGGGACTTCTTGATCGTTCGCAATACCATTGACTGAGCGTCCGAGATGAAATTCTCGGAGGAAGAATGCGAAATTGAAAAAATTCCGTCAGGCATAAGCGCGCTCCTTGCCGTATGGAAGAATTCCTTTGTATAGTACCTGTTTAATTCGAGGTTCAATGGATCCGGAGTATTAACAATAATAACATCGTATTTGTAATTTGTTGATTTTAAAAACAATCTGCCGTCACCTACGAAATAATTCACTCTATCATCTTCAGTAAAATCTTCTATATCTAAGTTATCTTTCTTTGATATCTTAAGTACCATCTTCATAAGACGGTCATCAAGCTGAACACAATCTACACTTTCGACAGAATTATGTTTAAATATCTCCTTTATTTCGCCCGCCAATCCTCCACCTATAATTAAAACCCGTCTTGGATTCTTGTGAGAAAGGAGAGGAATATGAACAACCTCTTCAATGTTCTGAATATCGGGAATAGTAAAATATCTTGAACCGCCGGAGAAATAAGAGACAGCTTCGCCGTTTTGAACAGCTGCAATTTCGCCGTATCTGGATGAACCAAAACCTCTTATATTAAATTCAGGGAAAAGCCAGTTTATACTTCTATAATCAAGTTTATTGGAGAAAAACAGCATCCCCGATCCCAATATGATAATAAATATTATTCTACACCAGAACCTGCCTTCCATTCTAAAAGGACGTAGAATAACCGTTATGATTATAAAGGAGATTATCAATGAAATTTCAAACTGAGTAAAAAATTCTAACAGTACAAAAGAGAACAGCAATCCTCCCACCACTGAACCTGCCGCTTCCAGTATATAGACCCATGAAACACCAGTTGAGATAACTCCTGTTTTCTCTCCCCACCATTTACTTGCCGCGTTGTATATTAATCCATTAGCGAAGGCAACGGGAAACATAGCTAAAACACAAAACAGGATAGATTTGAAAAAGGGGGGCATTTCTCCGGGGGAAGTAACGAGTAGCCCTCTTCCGTACCTAATAAACAGAATAGTCGCTGGAAATATTAATGCGGCGAAAACTATCAATCCCCGAAAAGCTGAAAACCGTTTGGCGAATATGCCTTTGAACAGCCTCCCGCCTTTAATTCCCCCCACGCCAACCCAAAGAAGCCAACTTGAAATTAATAGACTTACAACAAATTCAGTCCCACTGAAAAGCCCAAGCATCTCTCTTATGAAAATAGCCTGGGAGCATATAGCATAAGCCCCTACGGCAAGCAGATCACGTTTTTTGATTATTGTCTTCACATCGGCAATTCTATTTCTATCTCTTAAAATATTCCTCTTCAAAAATCTTCTTAAAATTCGCTCCGTTTTTAAAATCATCTATTGAATCTTCAGCTGTCTTTGTTAACAAACCTGCTTCAATAAGATTAAAGACAATATTACCAAAATCTGTTGATTTCTTTATACCCCAGAAATTAAAAACCTCTTTTGACATAGGTCCAAACTGTTCTATAGCGTAATCTGTTATTCCAGCGAGTAATTCCTTTCCGGAAATGTGCCTTACAGACGAAAGTGCACTTATAGTTCTTTCAACTGCTACAATAACAAAGATATAGGCGTTCACCTTATATCTCGGGTCAACTTTACTAATCTCTTCAACAACCTTAAGGTGTTCTTCAATATCCACTTGAGCTTCCTTTAAAAAATTAGGTTCTATCCTCAAAATGGTAAAAAATTTATATTACACCCGGTTCGAGGATCGTATCTTTTTTCCATGCCGGGTTAGTGTATGGATAATCAGAATTGTAGTGCAGCCCGCGCGACTCTTTTCTTAATATCGCCGAATAAACTACAAGACTGCTGACCAGCACAATATTACGCAGTTCAACCATGTCAACAGAAACGCCATATCTGGAGTAAATCTTATTTATTGTCTCTCTTATCTGATAGACCCTCTTCCTGGCTATGTTCAATCTCTCGTCACTGCGGACAATCCCCACATAATCCCACATAATTCTCCTTACAAGATCCCAATCATGATCCAGGATTACAGTCTGAATGCGATGCGCGTCACCCAAGACCGGATAAGACAATTGATTTTTACTCAATATCAGATGATCCTTAATACAGTCTTTCAATACCTTCGAGCACTCATCGGCCATAACCAATGCCTCAAGAAGGGAATTGCTCGCAAGCCTGTTAGCACCGTGAACGCCAGAACAGGCGACCTCCCCTATCGCATAAAGTCCCTCGACATTTGTTCTTCCCTTTATATCTGTCTTTACACCTCCAACCATATAATGAGCGGCCGGTACAACCGGTATCATATCCTTTCCAATATTTATCCCAAATTCAGCGCATCTCTGATGAACAGACGGAAAACGCTTCTTGAGCCAGCTTGACGATTTGTGCGTAATATCGAGATAAACAAATTTAGCTCCGCTTCTTTTCATCTCACTGTCTATGGCTCTGGCAACAATATCACGCGGCGCGAGTTCTCTTAAAGGGTCTTTGCCCTCCATAAATTCAATACCCTTAATATTCTTAAGTATAGCTCCCTCGCCCCGCAGGGCCTCTGATATCAAAAATGACTTTGCTTCGGGATGATACAGACATGTGGGATGAAATTGAACAAATTCCAGATTAGATAATCTCGCACCAGCCATATATGCCATAGCGATTCCATCTCCCGAAGCCACATCAGGGTTTGAAGTATAAAGGTATATTTTGCCCGCTCCTCCCGTGGCAAGGACAGTTGATTTTGCTCTGACGGCTTTTATCTTATTTTTTCTCCTGTCCAGGACAAAACATCCTTTAACTGCGCCTTTATTATCTTTAATGAGATCAATCGCGAAATAAAACTCATTTATCTTAATCGATGAAATATTTTTTACGGTACTTATAACCTTTTCTGATATCTCAAAGCCCGTAAAATCACGATAATGGATAACCCTGGCATTACTATGTCCTCCTTCCCTTGTCAAATCCAGCAACCCCGTCTCTTTATCTAAATCGAAACGCACACCGATATTCATAAGATCTTCTATTTTGTCTTTTGCCCCGTGAACCATTGTCTTAACAGCATTTAAATCAGATAGTCCCTTCCCGGTTGTCATTGTATCTCTGAGATGACTGTCATATGAATCGTTCACGTCTAAAACAGCCGCTATTCCACCCTGAGCCTTAGTTGTGTTGGATGAATTTATTTCTCTCTTGGTTATAACTGTTACTTTCGCGTATGAAGACGCTTTGTAGGCTAGAAAAAGCCCCGCCAGTCCGCTTCCTATTATAAGAATATCAGTTTCTTCAATAGTCAAAGTTTACTCCAATTACTTTAAATTCTATTGAAATTCTATAAAATAAAGATAAATTCCGCAACAATTAACTGCAATTTGCACAAAAACGGATAACTAAAGAATCATATCAAGTTAAAGAATCATGTATCTATATATTATAATATTAGTTACCACATATCTAAGCTGCCGGTGTTTGGCATAATCATTGCTTAAGCTTATATATAAAAAGTGAGCAGTATCTATTAGAGGAGGTCACCTGATGTTGTCAAAGAAAATATTTATTATAATTATACTACCGGTCGTCGCCTTTGCGGCTTTTCAACTGGGTTGTGATAAAGATTCTACCTATAGCCAGCGAACTGTCTTATATGTAAGCAACATCAATGAAGGTGCCCCGTTTACAAGTGACGTTGTAAATGTAAATTCGGGAGATTCTACTGTTGTTGAAGATTTTACTACTGTCACCATTACAAATAGACCGTATTCCAGTATAGTCGATGTAGATGAAACATCTCTTGGAGATTTCCTTGTTACCGGTTACAGGGTTGAATATGAAACAACAGATGCAGGCATACCTGTCGAATCTTTTTCCGGAAATACCAGCATTCTTGTACCGGCAAATTCAACAGTTGAGGCAACAATTCTTCTTGTACCCCTTTCCGACAAAAACCAGCTCCCTCTCTATGGAATTAGGAATACAAATACGGAGTTAATCTCAAACGCCCGTATTACATTCGTAGGACATGAAGTACAGGCGGAAGACAGAACTATGAGCTTTGATGCTGGATTACAGGTAGGATTCGCTGATTATCTTGATGATTCCGGGAGTTAAAAATATCTGTCAAAGAGAACAAATATATATTATATACTACTACAATGACCCTTACACCAAAGAAATTAAGGGTCATTTAATTATGTATTTTGCTATTTTTTCTTTTATGTTTATTATGAATTATGAAAGTAAAGAATACCGATAAGTCATTGATAAATCTTAGAAGGAAACTTCACAGCCATCCTGATCTTTCCTGGTATGAACAAAAAACCGCGGGTGAAATATTTGATTTTCTCTCTCTTTATGAACCAGACGACATTATTACAGAAATTGCCGGTACCGGCCTCGCGGCAGTTTATAATGGAAAAAGGGGCGGCCCGACTTTATTAGTACGCTGTGAACTTGACGCTCTCCCCATAGACGAAATTAATGATGTAAGTTATCGCTCTGTGAATCCCGGCTGTTCACACAAATGCGGACACGACGGACATATGACAATAATCGCCGGACTTGCTGCTATTCTTTCCTCCTCAAGGCCAAACCGTGGAAAAGTAGTTCTTCTTTTCCAGCCCGCGGAGGAAAGAGGTGAAGGTGCCGCTCGCGTGATCGAGGATAAAAAATTCAATCGAATCAAACCTGATTACACTTTCTCCCTGCATAATCTCCCCGGCTTTGACCTTAATAGCATTGTTTTAAGCAATGGGATATTTGCTTCCGCGTCAAGCGGCATGGCAGTTGAACTATCTGGGAAGACCTCACACGCGGCCGAGCCGGAGAGGGGAAAGAGCCCCGCCCTCGCAATGGCGGATATCGTAAAGAATATCACGCTTATGCCCTCTAAAGAGACCGATTACAAAGATTTTGTTCTCTCAACTGTAGTATTCGCCAAACTTGGCGAAATCGCCCTTGGAACATCACCCGGTTACGCTAAAATAATTACAACCCTCAGGGCATTTCGCGAAGATGATATGAAATTACTTTCATCTCGGTCCATGAAGCTCGCGGAGAATACTTGCGGAGAATATGGAATAGACATAAAGATTGACTGGATGGAAGAGTTTCCATCAACTGTCAATGACCCCGGCTGCGTGAAAATATTATCAGAAGCGGCCTCTTTGAATGGCTTCAATACTGTTCTTATAGATGAGCCGTTTCGTTGGTCAGAAGATTTTGGACATTTTACAAAACTTTGCCCCGGTGCTATGTTCGGTATAGGGGCTGGACGAAACCACCCCCGTCTCCATAATCCTGATTATGATTTTCCGGAAGAAATAATTCCAACCGGTATCAAAATGTTCAGTGAAATAATAAATTTGATATTAAGCAGGTGATTACATGTTCAATACATCATATATTGAAATAAGCAAATCCGCGTTAAGAAATAATATAATATTCCTTAGATGTTATTTCGGCAACAAGATCCGGCTATCTTCAGTAATCAAGGGGAACGCTTACGGCCATTGTATTTCAAAGTTTGTTCCCCTGGCAGAAGAGTGCGGCATTGATCATTTCTCTGTTTTCAGCGCGTGCGAAGCCCTGGAAGCATTTAATGTCAGCAGCGGAAGCACAATACTGATTATGGGTTACATCAACGATGAGGAAATAGCCTGGGCTATTGAAAATGATATAGAGTTCTTTGTTTCCGATCCGGATAATCTAAACAAATCTTTGGAGATTGCAAAAAAAATAAAAAAGAAAGCAAAACTGCATATAGATATTGAAACAGGTATGAACCGTACTGGATTCCAAGCCCGTGAATTAAAGAAGGTTCGTGAAGTGCTTAAATCAAACGGGGAATATCTAATATTCAAAGGACTTTGTACCCATTATGCCGGAGCTGAAAGTATAGCGAATTACGTCAGAGTGAAAAAGCAGATAAGGAGATACAAACGGATTTTAAAAGGATTTATAAAGTCAGATATCACTCCCCAACTGTGTCATACCGCTTCTTCAGCCGCCGCGATTGCCTATCCGGAAAGCAGGATGGATCTTGTTAGAATAGGAATTATGCAATACGGATTCTGGCCAAGCATGGAAACTTATATTTATTATCTAAGCCGCAACAACGTAAAGGTCAATCCATTAAAGCGGGTTCTTACATGGAAAAGCGCTGTCATGGGGGTTAAAAGTGTAAAACGAGGAGAATTTATTGGATATAACACATCCTTTCAAGCTCCGGCAAATATGAAAATCGCCACGATACCTGTTGGATATTCTGACGGCTACAGCCGTTCGCTTAGCAATTACGGCCACGTTCTTATTAATGGATACAGGGCCAATGTTATAGGTCTTGTAAGTATGAACATGATGATTGTGGAAGTATCAAAAATACCTCAGATAAATAAAGGGGATGAAGTAGTTCTGATAGGTAAACAGAAAAACCGTTCGATATCCGTCTCATCATTCAGCAAATTTACCAGCCACGATATAAATTACGAACTTCTTGCCAGATTAACTGAACACATTCCCCGTATAATAACCGATTAATCTCCGGAACAAATCTCCCGTAAATCACTTTTTCTGAATACCATTTTCATGCTGACAGCATAAAGCTCTATACTTTCCGGAAACAATTCATGCGTCTTAAACCAGTCCTTCTCAGTAGTAAGATAACAGGCGCCTTTACCGGCTTCTGTTATCATAGATTCAATATCATCCTTATTGTAACGATAGTGATCTGAATATCTGAAGGAAGCCGAGGGGATTGAAATCTCATTTGACACCATATCTTCAAATGAAGCGTGAAAAGCGATTCCTGAATATAGAACGAGTCTTCTTTGCTTTAGCTTCCAGGGACTGATTCTTTGTCCGTTACGTCCGTAAAGACAGCAAAATTCGTGTCTTGAGAAATATACTCTCTTTCCTCGAATTAACCCTGATACCTCAGGCGGGACTTCCTCCCCTTCCGCTCTGGTAAATATTATCAGATCCGCTCTTTTGACAGCTTCAGGTTTTTCCCTGAGCGATCCCAGCGGGAGTACTCTTCCTCCGTCAAACGGGAGTTTGTAATCAAGAAGCAGTATATTCTTATCCTTCTTCAGAGATTTATTTTGATAAGCGTCGTCTAGAAGTATATCTGTCGGATTAAGTAATTTATCGGCTAATTCAGCTCCTCTGGCTCTATTGAAGTCAATTACAACGGATATACCAAGTTGTTTGTATATAGAAACTTCGTCTCCGAATCTCCTGGCGAAGAGTCTATCACTTAGGATGCTTTCCCTCTCATCGGCAAAATCAGCTTCCGTAAGATAATCACCTTCTCTACAATTGAGGTTTATACCCTTTGATATTACAATAGGTCTTTTCACTTTCTCGGCAAGGCTGCCATATCCCCTTGTAATAACAACCGGCATGCCGTCATTTCTCTTTATTTCCTCAGCTATGGCGATAACGCAGGGCGTTTTGCCGCCTCCCCCCACGACGATATTGCCGACAGAAATAACACGTGAAGAAAGATCTTTGACTTTGGAAACCTCATTCTTTCTTTTTAATAATCCAGTTTGGTTGTCATTAAATTGCCATTTTATTTTAAGCCATGAGATAAAAAAAAGGGACAAAAGAAACCTGAGCGGCAGAAATACGATCCAAAAACCTTTCCCCATGAACATCTTTTCAGCAATCGAGTATCTTTCATGAATTTTCATGAGGCCACACATCCGATCCTTTATGCCCGGCTTTTCTATCCAGAGAAGATGTCATTTCATTTAATCTGTCCTGAATTAGTATTCTTTTTTTCTCACGTTCTTCACTTCCCGCTCCCTGCCCCACAACGACCGGTTCCCCGTAAGAAACAATAACTTCAGTAAATGGAAATGGTAACTGAAATTTATCCCATGAATTAAACAAAATTCTCCTCCGTGCTGTACTTGAAATAGGTATTACTGCACTTCCGGTCATTCTGCTTATCTCGACAGCGCCCTGTTGGACTACACCCTTTGGGCCGGTAGGTCCGTCAACGGTCAGACCAACATCCAGACCACGCTTTAAAACAGATACGAGCTGACGTATCGCGCCTGCTCCGCCTCTTGTAGTTGACCCCTTAAGATGACCATATTGAAGCCATCTTATCGTTCTTCCCATCAAATCCCCGTCTGAGTGTTGTGAAGCCAACACCTGAATATTTTCTCCCCTGTGCGTGTAGCTCAATACAAGAAGCCGGCTGTGCCAGAAAGAAAATATCACGTTACCGGAGAGCTCTCTCGCTCTCCTTAGATTATCCTGTCCCTCAAACCTGAATCTCCAGGTGAACCCCAACAGACGGATGAAGATTGCACCGAGGAAACTCATTATTCCCGGATGTATTCTAACTTTCATAAACTTCCCTTAAAAAATATATCTATCACAGATTCCGGTAAGCCCCTATCCCGAAACAATTGCCTTTTAATAAAATGCCCTTCTTGTTTTTTTAGCTTCTATATTCTCCCCTCTTGCCAATTTAAAAGCCATTTCCGCCACATCGCTCAATTTACCCCCGCCTTTGAGTTTTTCTCTAATATTCAGCAGTTCTCCCGAAACCTTTCTGTACCTATCCGCGTCAGTTAAAAGGTCCAGAGCTTCGGTAGCAATATTTTCGCCATCGGCTCGACCCTGTATCATTTCCGGCACTATCATTCTTCCGGCGAGAACATTCGGCAAAGCTACGTATGGAATCTGTATAAGAATTTTTCCTAGCAGATAGTTAAACACGGATGTTTTATAGATAGTAATCATAGGTGTCCCAGAAATAGCAGTCTGAAGAGTAACCGTGCCGGATGCGGCTAGAACAAGAGTTACTTCTTTTAACTTGGTAAGGCCTTTTCTTGATACTTTAATGTAGGGATAAATATCGGCCGGGATTTCAATATCGTTCTCCTTTATCATAGGAGCAAGTCCCAATATGAAACTGGCGGAGGGAAATTTTTTGTGAATATTTCGTGCTCCTTCGAGTATTGGAGGCAGTATTCTCTTAACCTCCTGCAATCGGCTGCCGGGAAATAAAAGTACCTTAAAATCCTTTTGGTCCTCGGGTAATTCCTTTTTACCCCCGGGGTGAGCAATTTCTTCGAGAGCGGGATGCCGCGCGAAATAAACAGGAATCCGTGCATCTTCATAGAGACGCTTTTCAAAGGGTAATATTACCGTCATAAGGTCTATATTCCCCTTCATCTTTTTTATACGCCATTTTCCCCAAGCCCAAACCTGGGGGCTTATAAAGTACAAAACAGGTACGCCTCTTCGGTGAGCAAACTTAGCCAATCTTAAATTCATCCCCGGATAATCGACCGGGATAAACAGATCAATATTTCCTTTTTCTATGACCGCTTTTAGTTTTCTCTCAAGGGAAATTATCCCGGGAAGACCGGATATTATTTCTGAAAAACCCATAAGAGCGTATCGTTCCATGGGAAAGGAAACTTCCGCTCCCGCACGCCTGAGTTTTTCTCCTCCAAGCGCGATAATACGACAATTATTTTCAATTTTTTTAAGTTCTGAAACAAGGAGTCCAGCGTGATATTCCCCACTCGTTTCACCACAGGTAAGAAGAATATTCATGATCTCACTCAACCAATTTTTATACCTTCGATTATTTTTTCCGCTACTTTCAGGGCTTTTACCGCCTGTGCCGCTGTGACAACAACATCTGTGCTGTTTCTCACCGCGCTGATAAATGAATAAATCTCTTTTTTCAAGGGCTCTTCCATATCAACATCAACACGTAGAGGATCTATAAACGATGTGGGGTCTTCCGATACTGTATTAAAATCAATTCCATCCGCTTTACGAAATGCTTTCACCTCTTTCTTTCTAAAATCAGCTGAAAGATACAGATTTTCCTGGAAGAACCGTATTTTTCGAAACGGCTCCGGTGAAATTCTGCTGGCTGTAATATTCGCCACGCAACCACCCTCGAACTCAAGCCTTGCATTTACAATATCCGCGTATTCAGTTATCACCCCGGCTCCCGAGGACCGTGTTTCAACCAATTCATCATTACCCAGAATTGTGAGTATAATATCAATATCGTGTATCATTAGATCGACAATAACCGACACGTCTGTTCCTCTGGGAGTAAATGTCCCCAACCTGTGACATTCTATAAACATCGGGTTTCTGATCAGAGGAAAAATCGATTCAAACACTCCATTGAATCTCTCAATGTGTCCAACCTGCAAGATTCTATTTTTCTCTTTCGCTTTATCAACAAGTTTCTCTCCATCTCTCCAATCTGAAACGATAGGTTTTTCCACCAGAACATCCACTCCGCTATCTAGAGCTTTAGAGACAATATCAAAATGAGTAGTAGCGGGAGTGCAGACACTCACTATATCACATTCTTTGAACAATTGACTTACAGAAGAGGAAAATTCCGCGTTGTACTTGACGGCGGTTTTCTTGGCTCTTTCGCGATCAATATCATATAGGTATACAGAATCTATATCATTACAGCCTGAATATATTCTAACGTGGTTTTTCCCCAGATTCCCGGTACCAATTACACCTGCTTTAAGTCTACTGTTTGAAAGACTCAATTGAACCCCCGGATTGTCTAGAAAGATATATTATTTAGTGATTCCCCGCCGGCTGCTGGCGATAAAATCCACAATCATCTTAGTTTCAGTAGTTTGAGCAAGGTCATTATTTATTTTATCGATTGCCTGGGAAACATTAAGTCCATTCCTATAGAGAATGTTATAAGCTCTTTTTATGACTTCTCTCTGTTTTGATGTAAAACCCCTTCGCTGAAGGCCTATGCTATTTATGCCGTTGACCTTAGGCGGAATACCAGCAGCCTTCACAAACGGAGGAATATCCTTTGATATTCTAGTGCCTCCTCCCACGAAGGCGTGCGCTCCTATCGAGACGAACTGATGTACCGGTACCATTCCTCCTATTATAACATGTTCGTAAAGTTTAATATGGCCAGCCAGATTTACGGCATTTGCAAGAATTACGTTGTCTGAGAGAATGCAATTATGCGCTATATGAACATATGCCATCAAAAGACAGTTATTGCCGACAACAGTACTTTCACCCTCTTCTGTGGCGCTGTTTATTGTAACATATTCACGGATCGTGTTGTTATCTCCTACCTTTACATAACTTTTTTCACCCGCGTATTTTAGGTCCTGAGGTTGCGTACCGATCGAAGCACCGTGAAATATTTCATTATTTCTTCCTATCTCCGTGTTGCCGCTCAAAAGAACATTACTGCCTATCTTAGTATCCTTACCAACACGAACGTTCTCTTCTATTAAAGAAAAAGGCCCCACACTGACATCTTTATCCAGTACAGCTCCCTCCTTTACTATCGCCATCTTATCTATATATACTGCCATTAATACCTCTCAACGTTTTATTATCGATGATGTAAGTACCGCTTCAGCCACAAGTTTACCGTCAACATAGGCTTTACCCTTCATCTTGCAAAATTTCCTTTTAAGTGAAACCATCTCCAGCTCAAAGCGGATTTGATCTCCGGGAGCAACAGGTTTTCTGAACTTCGCTTTATCAATGCCAATAAAATATACGAGGTGTTTATCTGGATTATCAACAGAGGAGAGCAGAAGAAAACCTCCAACCTGTGCCATAGCTTCAACGATCAAAACGGCGGGCATTATCGGGTGCCCGGGAAAATGACCAATAAAAAAGGGTTCATTTATAGTAACATTTTTAATTCCCACAACCTTCTTGTCATCTTCAAGTTCCAATATCCTGTCAACAAGCAAAAATGGATACCTGTGAGGCATAATGTCCATTATATCATTTATGTTCCACGACTTATCCTTTTTTGCGTCAGATTTTTTCATGCCGGACTTATATGCTTCAGACAATTTTTTGGCGAATTTAAGATTATAGTCATGGCCTGATTTTATTGCTATAATATGAGCTTGCATAGGAGCGCCGGCAAATACGGTGTCTCCTATAAGATCGAGAATCTTGTGCCGTACGAATTCATCATCGTATCTCAATGGCTTTTCATTTAGAATCTTATTGTCTTCCACAACAATAGCGTTATCAAGATTCCCACCCTTTATAAGTCCCTGAGATTTCAGTAACTCCACATCGGACATAAGGGCAAATGTCCTCGAAGGCGCAATCTCTTTTCTGAATACTTCCGGATTGATTTCGAATGAAGCGTACTGCGTACCTATACATGTGCTATTATATTCAATTGTAAAACTGATTCTAAAGCCATTATAAGGAAGGGCAATTAATTCAATATCACCCTCCCTGTATGACACAGGTTCTGTTACTTTAAATAAATTTGCAGGAATTCCCTGACTTTTATATCCTATACTGTCAAATAATTTTACTATCTCCTCGCAACTTCCGTCGGAGGGTTCGGGGGGTTCCACCGCATCCAATTCAACAATCAAGTTATCGATATTAAGACCTGAAATCGCGGCCAGAACGTGTTCAACAGTTTGTATTTTATGACCCTCTTTTGATAATGTTGTATTGCGAATATTCTTCCCGGAATAAATAAACTCCGCTTTCGCCGGGATTTCCACCACGGGATCAAGATCAACTCTTCTGAAGATTATCCCTGTATCCGGGCCAGCCGGGTTAAAGACCATATTAACCTTATTCCCGGTGTGAAGCCCGATACCGCGGTAGGAAAACGACTTTTTAATCGTCCTCTGTTGACGAACCACTCTTATATCCTTTCTCGAGTTTTTCGATTTTTTCCTTCAACCTCCTAAATTCCTTAACTAGAGCCGGAAGACGTGCTGTCGCCGCGTAAATCTTACGTGCCTTCTTATGCTCTCTGGCCGGATAACCTGAAACGCTCGTATCCTCAGGAATAGATTTGGTTACCCCCCCCTGCGCTCCTACTTTAGCGTTATCTCCTATTTTAATATGTCCTACCAGCCCTGACTGTCCGGCGAGAATCACATTTCTTCCTAATTCCGTGCTCCCTGATATGCCCGACTGAGCGGCAACTATACAATTTTCACCAATAACAACATTGTGAGCTACCTGAACCAAATTATCGATCTTTGCCCCTTTCCCAATAACGGTCTGGCCTGTTGTTGCCCTGTCAATCGTGCTGTTAGCTCCAATTTCCACATCATCCTCGATTCTTACAATACCTATCTGCGGAATCTTCTTATGGACACTGCCCTCCTTTGCATATCCGAATCCATCGCTCCCAACTACGGCCCCCGAATGAATAATTACTCTTTTCCCAATACTGCAGCCTTCACGTATAGTAACGCCGGGATAGATCAGGCAATCGTCTCCAATTTCCACTCCATCCCCTAAATATACGAACGGTAAAATAGTCGTCCTGCTGCCTACACTCACACCTTTGCCGATGCAGACATTCTTCCCAATATGTATATCCTCTCCAAGTTCAACACTTTCATCAATAGATATTGATTTATCTATCTCTCTTTTGTATTTCTCAGTGTGGGGAGAATCAAAAAGCTTGACGATCTTTAAGAACGCGAGATAGGGATTCTCTGTTTTTATGAAAGATCCCGAATATTCGTCCGATATATCATTTGAAGTAATAATTGCCGATGCTTTAGTGACGCTCAAAAAGGATTCATATTTTGGATTGGCCAGGAATGTTATCTCCCCTTTAGTCGAACTTTTTATCCCGGATACTCCTGTAATCTCGAGATTATCATCTCCGATGAGCTTTCCGCCTACTATTTCAGCAAGTTCTCCAAGTATAAATGAAGACATAACTATTTTCCGATCAAGTACAGTTTCCTTACGAATTAATTATTAATAAAATTTATCAGCTTACGGCTACTGAACAGTTGAATATTCTTTTTTGAGCCTTTCTATTGTTTTATCTGTCAGATCAATAGAATCTTTTCCATACAACACGGCACCCTGAGCTGCGTCGAGCACTAATGTATATCCTTCTTCTTCCGCAATCTTTGCGATCACAGTGTTTATTTTTTCAACGATAGGTTCTGTCAATTCCTTGTTTCTTCTTGCTGCTTCGCCATTGTCTCCAAATATTTCCTGCATATACGCACGATATTCTTCAACCTTTTTATTCAGATCAAGCTGTTTCTCCTGAATTTTCGCTTCGCTCAGCATCAATTGCTGAGATTGAATTTCCTCTCTCATCTGTGCTATCTCAGCTTCCATCTCTTCAGCCTTCTTCCTCCAGTTCTGTACTTCTTTCTGATAGGTTTCTTCAGCTTCGATGGTTTCACTAAAATTAGCGAATATCTTCACAGTATCGATATATCCGATTTTGACTTCCTCGGACACGGCCAGACTGGCGGGTACTACTGTGAGCAAATAAACAAAAACTATTACTAATGATAACTTTTTCATAACAACTCTCCTTTCTTTAACCCTTCGTTAATACAATATATCACTTTTAAGAAATTACAAAACAACTTTTTAAAAGAATGTCCCAAAATTAAAATGCGGTTCCCAACTACCTCCACCCTCTTTGTCAAAACCATAACCGTAATCAAGGCCGAGATTTCCCATACCTGGTATTTCTACCCTTACACCAACGCCAAGGCCCCTTCTTAAATTAAAGGGATTCGCCTCTCTAAAAGAATTCCATGTATTCCCTGAATCGAAGAATAGAAGGCCGTGGATCTGTCTGGAAAAGGGAAATACTATTTCCTGCGTATATTTTACCATAAACCTTCCTCCGACATAAGGGTCATTGCCCTCCGGAACGACTCTATAGTAATCATATCCCCTTAACGGATAAGTTCGATTGCCGCCAAGCCTGAACTTTTCAAAATCTTCTACCACGGATCCTCCATAACCGTCAATCAAACCGGCATCAACATCAAGATGGAATGTAAACTTCCAGAAGAGATTCCTAAACCATGACATACCGGCTTTATACCTGATGAATTTTACATTTCCCAACAGGGGACCTCCGGCAAGCTCAGCGCTTAATCTTGAAATCGAACCTTTTGTCGGGTGAAAAGGGTTGTCTGTAGAATTTCTTACAATAGTCAAAGTAGCCGTGCTCTTATTCATTGGCCACTGAACATTTCTAAGAGTTCCGTAGACAGGATAAGCCTCATCAAAATTAGACAGCTCAACCTGCTCAAACCTGTAACCCAGGAGTATTCTAGTATAATCCAGAACGGGCATGGGGTGACCGAGCTGCAGAGAGAACCCCTTTCTTCTGTCTGTATAGTACTGTTGGTGAATTCGATCCTGCACCCAGTTAAAAACAGATACTGACAGTGCTGTCTCACTGTTAAATAAATGGGGTTCAGAATACTGGACATTCAAATTCTTCCTGTATTTTCCGAATTCCCAGTTAATACTGACATTCTTCCCTCTTCCGAAGAGATTATTTTCAGAAAGTCCTATAAATCCACTTAGTTTGTTTAGTTGTGAAAAACCGAACCCCAGCTTGAAATTTCCCGTTTGTTTTTCTTCAACACTTAAAAGAAGATTTATATCACCTTCATCATTTATCTTCTTAGGATCAAGTTTAGGCGGCTCCTTGAAATATCCGGATTGAAATACCTCTCTTACACTTCTCTGAACGTCCTTTAAAACAAAAAGGTCTCCCGGATAAATATCAAGTTCCCTGCGTATGACATTCTCATAGGTTTTTGTGTTGCCGCTTATCTTGATCTCATTTATTCTTGCCTGCTCATTCTCCTCTATAAGCAATTCAAGATTTATCTTCCGGCCATCCAATGTCTGGGAGGGAGTAATACGGCTCCATATATAACCCTTCTCCCAATAGAGACTATTTATCATCATCTGAGTATTTTCAATCATTGCTATCGAGAAGGGCTCGCCCTTTTTAAGCATAATAGATCTACTAATTTTTGAGTCACTTATTACATTATTCCCGGACCAGGTAATATCCCCCGCATAAAACTTTCTCCCTTCATCGATTTTGATAAAAATATCTATATGTTCACCGTCATCTCTCTGAACTTTTTTGTAGAGCTTTGCTTCAGCCTCGATATAACCCATATCGGCATATTCTTTCTCTATTTTCCCGAGGTCCTCTTCGAATATTTTTGGCTTGAACTCTCCTCCGCTTATCCATCCCTCTTCGCTTGTTTCGATAATATCCCGCAGTTCATCCGATTCGATCGCCCCGTTTCCAATGAAATCTATATGGGATATCTTAACCTTTTCACCTTCGAAAATCCTATATTCTAATTCAACTTTATGTTCTTCTTTGATATTTGATTTTTCCACTCTTGCACGCGCGTTGTTATAGCCCTTCTCACCGTACATTTCTTCTATCGACATAACATCGCGTGAAATAGCTTCAGGCCTGGCAAACAATCCTTCTCTCAATCTTAATTTTCCCCTTATCTCGCTTGTTTCAATTTTCTCATTTCCCAGCACACGAATTTTGCTGATTCGAGGATACTCTTCAACCCTCAGAGTTATTACAGCCTCCCCTTCTTCTTCACTGTAAAGCGCCTCAATATCTGAGAAATTCTTTGTTTGAACCAGTCTCTTAAGGCCTTGTGACACTTTTGCCGCTTCATATTCCTCGCCGGGTTTAAGACCGCAGATTAGTAGTATCTCTTTCGCGGAAACGTAGACATTCCCTTCAATTTCCACATCTCCTATAACAATTGCCATGGAATTTGAAGAGAAGAAAGAAATCAATATCAACGTTACGGCCAATAAGAAACTTGTCTTTTTCATCCAATACCCTTTTACTATTCTAATTTGATGAATCCTACCATATAAGCTCTATACACACAATCAAATGATAAAATTTCAGTCAACTAATTTATTATAAATTATTTATAAATTATCGGCGGCACTGCCGCCGTATTCAATATATATACATTAATCGTACATTGTAACCTTAATAATTTTATACTTATATAGCAAAGTATAGTTCCTGTGTATATTCCCGGCTTTAAAGGAAATTACACTTATGAATTTTACCAAACTACAAGATTGTAACTTATTACATAATATTAGAATTGGAGTTTCCCCTATTTTTAACATTCCTTTGTATATCCGGCTATTGGTATTTCAAAACCCTCTCGGAAGACGAGCGGGCATGGATTCTTGATTTCCACAAGGAAATGGGGAAGAGCGAGTCCTAAGAGCGGGAGACGCTATTTCCTCGCAGGGGAAATAGACGGCGTTTTTGACAATACCAATAGCCGGATAGAAACTAAATGTCAATTCCACTTATAATTATGGGTAATTACTTGATAGTTATGCCATTACTAAAATATTGCCCTGATTTTTGGAGAATGTCCTGTGATCAGTATTTATTACTATTTAAATTTCAGGAAAGCACTTTTTTACCGTTCTTAAAGATCAGCTTTTTCTTTTCTGGGTCATCGGATATAACAAGCTTTTCACTCTTATTAATTTCACCGCTTAATAATTTTTCACTCAAGGGGTTTTCAAGCAGTCTCTGTATTGCTCTTTTCAAAGGCCTTGCTCCGAGAGTTGGATCATATCCGTTAGCTAAAATTACTTCTTTCGCTCCTTTAGTAATCTCAAATTTAAAATTCTGAGTTTTGAGTCTTGAATAAAGATCTCTTAACAGAATGTCAATAATCTTCATCAGATCATCCTTGTTCAACTGACGGAAGACTATAAGTTCATCAAGTCTATTTATAAATTCAGGATTAAAAATCTGCTTTGTGGCTTCCAGCACTTTTGTTTTCATATGTTCGTAGCCTGATTTTTCTTCATCCTCCATCGATACAAAGCCCATACCCTTCTTACCCTTAATATCCTTTACTCCGGCATTCGAAGTCATAATAATTACTGTGTTTTTAAAATCAACTCTTCTGCCGAATGAATCTGTAATATTTCCCTCTTCAAATATTTGCAGAAGGATGTTAAAAACATCCGGGTGAGCCTTTTCAATTTCATCCAGGAGAACCACTGAGTAAGGCCTTCTTCTGACCTTCTCAGTTAACTGTCCGCCTTCTTCATAACCGACATACCCAGGTGGAGCGCCAACAAGCCGGGAAACTGAAAACTTCTCCATATACTCAGACATATCAATCTGAATAAGGGCGTCCTGGTTTTCGAATAAGGTAGCCGACAAAGTCCTTGCCAGTTCAGTTTTCCCCACACCCGTGGGGCCAAGAAAGACAAATGAACCTATTGGTCTTTTGGGGTCCCTCAATCCGGCTCTGTTTCTTCTAACAGCCCTGGCTACTACTTCCAGAGCTTCCTCCTGACCCACTACCCTCTTTCTCAGTTCATCTTCGAGATTGAGAAGTTTTATCGTTTCTTCCTCCTCTACGTCTGAGACGGGTATTCCGGTAATTTCAGCAATTACAGTCGCTATATCTTTATCAGTAACTATCGAGCTGCTTTCCCTTCTGCTTTCACGCCATTTCCTCTGCATATCCTCTAATTCTTTTTTTATTTCCTTTTCAGTATCTCTGAAAGAAGCCGCCTTTTCAAATTCCTGGGCCTGGATTGCCGATTCTTTCTCTTTTGTTATATTTTCAATCTTTTCCATTATTTCGATCTGTTCTTCAGGCATAGTTGAAATAGAAAGCCTCGCCCTGGAGCCGGCTTCATCAATAATATCTATCGCTTTATCCGGCAGGAATCTGCCCTGTACATACCTCTGGGACAGATATACCGCCTGCGCTATAGCTTCCTTTGTAAATTTAGTCCTGTGATGGGCTTCATACTTGTCACGCAGTCCCATAATAATATTTATTGTTTCCTCTTCATTGGGAGGATTTATCAGTATCGACTGGAACCTTCTTTCAAGAGCTCCGTCTTTTTCAATGTATTTTCTGTATTCGTCAAGTGTAGTGGCTCCGATACACTGAATTTCACCTCGCGCTAGAGCCGGTTTGAGCATATTTGAAGCATCTATAGCTCCTTCCGCCCCGCCTGCACCGACTATTGTATGAATTTCATCTATAAAAATGATTATCTGATCGTTATTGCTTATTTCATTTATTATAGTTTTAAGCCGTTCCTCAAATTGCCCTCTATATTTAGTCCCGGCCACGACACTTGACAAATCAAGATTTATAATTCTCTTGTCTCTTAAAAGTCCCGGAGTTTCCTTGTTGACGATCTTCTGTGCTAATCCTTCAAGAATAGCCGTTTTGCCAACACCCGGCTCACCAATCAGTACAGGATTATTTTTCTTCCTCCGGCATAAAATCTGAATAATTCTATTGATTTCAATCTCTCTGCCGATTATCGGATCAAGTTTGTTTTCTTTAGCAAGTTTGGTGATATCACGCCCGAACTGATTTAGATTCGGCGTTTCTCTATGGATTTTGGATTCTTTGTGAGCCCCCATGCCGCCGGAGCTCTGAAGGAGCTTCATTATTTCATTCCTGACCTTTTTTCTGTCCACACCCAATTCCAGCAAAACCCTCGCCGCCACTCCTTCACCCTCTCTTATCAATCCCAGTAGAAGATGTTCCGTACCAACGTAATTATGACTTAGCAGCCTCGCCTCTTCCACGGACAATTCCAGAATTCTCTTAGCTCTTGGTGTCAGAGGTATCTCTCCCAGAGTCAAAGTGCCGCCTGTGGGACGAACTATGTTCTCTATTGCTTTTTGTACTTGCTCGAGATTAAGGCCTAATTTTTTCAGAACTCTAGCGGCAATCCCCTCTCCCTCACGCACTATTCCCAAAAGGATATGTTCGGTTCCAATATAATCGTGCTGAAGCCTGTTCGCTTCATCACGGGCGAGATATATAACTTTCCTTACTCTTTCTGTAAATTTGTCATTCATAATCTCTGTTTCATCCTTTCGAGTGTATTCACCTGTTTCCATTCTCCTTTAAAATAGACCTTATTAAATCCGCCCGCGCTATATCCCTTTCATCTGGAGTCATTGCTTTTCCGGAATATTGCTGTAGATGAATCGGCTGAATCCTGCTCAGCATCTCATTAAGATTATTCAACTTAACTCCGGAGACAATTCCCATACCAACACCCATGCGAACTTCCGATATCAACTTCATGGCTTCTTTGGAACTTATAATTCTCGCGTTCTTTAATACTCCAAAAGACCTGCATATTCTATCTTCAAGCAAAGTGTGTGCCTCTTTCATCAAACTGTCACGAGCCTTTTTTTCAAACTCAATTACTTTCTTTATATGCATCTCCATATTTTCAGCTGTTTCTATCTCAGAGAGGCCCAGGGTAACGCTGTTGGATATCTGGAAAAAGTTACCTATCACTTCACTCCCTTCCCCATATGTTCCTCTTACTGAAAGTCTCACATGCCTCAAACCGTCAACGACCTGTCTTATATCATTATTGCTGACCAGTCCCGGAAGGTGAACAAGCGTTGATATACGGAGGCCGGTTCCTACATTTGTGGGACAGGCGGTCAAATAACCGAACCTTGCGGAAAAAGCGAAGTTTAGTTTTTTATCAAGCTGATTGTCCAAAGAATTAACCAGTGAAAAAACTTTCTTGACAGATAACCCCGCGTCAGTCGCGTATAACCTTAAATGATCTTCTTCATTTATCATAACTCCGAGACGTTCATCTTCAGAAACAATGAGACTCCTGTTTTTAAAAAACTTGACCATATTTCGAGAAATCAATCTTCTTTCAGCCAGTACCATTCTTTCCATATCTGACAGTTCGTCCATGTCAATAACTAACGCATCGCTTAAAAGTTTTGTCTTAAGTACCGCCTTCTTGATTTTGCTGTCTAATTTCTCCAGCAAACCTTCTTTTGACCAGTGGGGAAAAGCCCAATCCTCGAGATTTCTCGCTAATCTAACACGAGTTGAAAGAACTATATCATCTTCGAAGCTGCCATTTACAATCCAATCGACAGATTCGCCGGTTAATCTTTCAAAATCTTCTTTCATCTCTACCCGTCTTATGTTGAATTCTTAAGTCTATTTATTTTATCCCTGATTTGCGCTGCTTTTTCATAATTTTCGATTTCCACGGCACTGTTTAACTCTTCACGCAACTTGATCATTTTTCTTTCAAGGCTGACCTCTTTCCCAAACCTTGAAGGAATTTTACCCATATGTCTCGTGTCGCCATGTATACTTTTCAAAAGCGGAAATAACTGGTCGGCAAATGACTTGTAGCATTGCGAACAACCCATCAACCCTTCTTTTTTAAGGAAAGTGTATTTCATCGAGCAATTTGGACAGGTTTTACCGGCTTTCGTTTTTGAAACAGCATCGTTTGAAAACCCCATAAGCCCTCCCAGAAGGTCCCCTTTTTCTATATTACTCTTCTTAAGATAATCAAAACCCTTTTCTTCAGCACATTTTCTGCACAAATGAATCTTCTGAACCTTATTCCCCACAACATTCGTAAAATGAATCGTTGCTTGTCTTTTATTGCAGAATTGGCAGAGCATTAATTATTCTCCTTCGACTAGTACTCCATTCTCGAGCACAAGGCATTTATCAGCCTTATCCACTAGTTCCTTTTTGTGAGTAACTATAATAAAAGTTTGATTCTTGGTCTTACTGAGTCTGAAAATCATCGAATGCAGTAAATCACTGTTTTTATCATCAAGATTTCCCGAGGGTTCATCCCCGAGAATTATAGCTGGATCATTCATCAATCCTCTCGCTACAGCCACCCTCTGCTGTTCACCTCCCGATAACTCCGCCGGACGGTGAGAAAACCTTTTCGAAAGTCCAACTTCAGATAATAACTCCTCCGCTCTATCTATTAAAAGTTTCTTATCATTTCCGGATATAAGCGCGGGCATAATCACATTTTCTATAGCGCTGAACTCAGGGAGAAGGTGATGGAACTGAAAGACAAATCCAAAACAGCGGTTGCGCAGCTCATTTATTTCAGAACTTGTTGAATCAGCCGTGCCGTTGCCGCAAACCGTTAAATCGCCGCTGTCGGGAAGATCAAGTGTGCCGAGGATATGAAGGAGAGTGCTTTTTCCGGCACCGGAAACTCCATAAATTACTATAACTTCTCCTTCTTCAGCTTTAAAATTTACACCCTTGAGTACATCTATCCGTTCATTTTTTCCCTCAAAGGATTTAAAAATATCTTTTGCTGTAATAACACTCATATTTACCCCATACTAAATATAATTAATCAAAATAATAGACGCAAGATGGCAGTGTATAATTCAGGCATCTCCTTACTATTCATACTGAATAGCATCAAGTGGAAGAACGTGACATGCTTCCCAACTTGGATAGACAGTAGCTATAATGGAAATTACGAGAGAAGCGACACTTATCATAAAAATATCAAGCCCTTTCACTACAACAGGCAGAGTGTTTATAAAATAAACATCCGGAGGCAGATCAAGTTGAATCTGTTTTAATATGACAGTTGCGGTCAAGCCTCCTATTACTCCCAGAAAAGTACCTATAAAACCAATGATAGTACCTTCGATCATAAAAATTGACATTATTCCTCCCGAAGACGCACCCATAGAACGGAGAATCCCGATCTCAGCTCTCTTTTCCATTATCACCATAGTCAGCATACCGACAAGATTAAAAGCGGCAACTAGAATAATTAAGCCGAGAAGCAAAAACATCAGTATCTTTTCTACTTTGATATAGCTGAATAGATTTCTGTTCATATTTATCCAATTGTTTGTACCGTATTCAAATGAGTGCAGTAAATCCTGGATTTTTGAGTCAACCTTGTCAGCCCGGTATATATCGCGGAGTTTTATACCGAACCCCCTTGTAGAAGCCTCAAAGTCAAAAAAGTCTTTCGCTTCTTTTATACTAATATAGGCAAACCGCGAATCAAATTCGTATACACCTGTTTTGAAAAAGGAAATAACTCTAAATTCTCTAGTACTGGGTTTCATCACACCCGCCTGAAGCTGAGTTGGGGCGCTTACCAGGCTGACTTTTTCACCAATTGAAATCCTTAATGACTTCGCGAGTTCTTCTCCCAACACAATCCCGGGAACCTGTGTTTGATCCTCAAACCATTTCACATCAAATGATTTGACTTCTGGGTTGAAAGAATCAATCACAGCGGAAACATTACGTTCTCTCTCAAGATCCACACCCTTAACAATTACTCCCTTGATGTTTGCTTTCACACCCGGAATAAGTTCATAGTAAATGAGTGATTCGCTCCTTACAAAGGGCGATGTATCTATAACTTCGGGCAGTTTTTCAACTTCCACCGCGACAGAGTCGATCTTGGTCCAGGCACTTTTCGTCCTTGTAAAAACGAGGGCGTGTGTGTTGAACTCAACGATACGGTTTCTCAGTTCCTCCTCGAATCCGTTCATAAGAGAAAGAACTATTATCAGAGTAGCAACACCTACAAATGTGCCGCCCACAGCGATTATAGTAACTCTTGAAACAAAACCGCTGCGCCGTTTTGTTCTCAGGTGTCTCATTGCTATATACAGTGAATAGTGCATATTTCCACCTGTCTTAATCTCTGCCCTCTTCGGGCCTCATTTGGGGAAAAAGAATCACGTCTCGAATAGAATGTGAATTCGTAAGGAGCATAACAAGCCGATCTATTCCAACCCCTAATCCGCCTGTAGGAGGCAGTCCATGCTCAAGAGCCAAAATATAATCCTCATCGAGAGGATAGGATTCTCCGCCGCTCTCATCGCGCTCGGTCATCTGATCTTCGAACCGGCGGCGCTGATCAATCGGGTCGTTCAATTCACTGAAGGCGTTGGCAATTTCAAATCCCGCAATATATGGTTCGAACCTTTCTACAAGCCCTTCTCGTTCCCTGTGCTTCTTTGCCAATGGAGAAATCTCAATGGGATGGTCCATAATAAAAACAGGCTGGATAAGTTTAGGTTCTACCAGTTCAGAAAAAAGAAGATCTAAAATTTCTCCCCTGGACAATCCTTTGTCCACAGCGAGCTTATTATCCAGAGCGGTCTTCACAAGCCCCTCTTTGCTTGTATCAGTAAGATCTTTACCCGTCATTTCCTCGAGTACTCCAAAAAATGTCTTCTTTTCCCAGGGTGGAGTAAGATCTATTTCGTGTTCCCCGTAAGATATTTTATTATAACCATATAGGGCATCGCAAATAAAAACAAACATATCCTCTAAGAATTTCATTATATCATTATAATCCCAGTAAGCGGCATAACACTCCATCATTGTGAATTCGGGATTATGAGATCTGTCCATTCCCTCATTCCTGAAATCCCTTGAAAATTCGAAGACCCTTTCCATCCCTCCAACAACAAGCCTCTTTAAGTAGAGCTCATCTGCAATTCTAAGATAGAGATCCATATCAAGAGAATTATGGTGAGTTTTGAACGGTCTGGCTGAAGCGCCTCCATATATGGGCTGAAGTATTGGAGTATCCACTTCCAGAAAGTCATATTTCTTCAAATACTCTCTCATGGAATCTATAATCTTTGATCTCTTGATGAAAATATCCATTACATCTTCATTTACTATCAGATCCAGATACCTTCTTCTGTACCTCAGTTCTTTATTCTGAAGACCATGGTACTTTTCCGGAAGGGGAAGCAGCGACTTGCTGAGTAATTCAATCTCTTTTACTCTTATTGTAAGTTCTCCGGTGCGCGTTTTAAATAACACTCCATTTATGCCTATGATATCCCCAACGTCAAGCAGTTTGAAAAGTTCAAAATCACTTTCCTTAACCTTTTCATCTTTGATATAAAATTGGATTTTTCCACTATAATCCTTAATATCTCCAAAAGAAGTATGGCCGTGCCCCCTTAAGGCCATGATCCTTCCGCAAACTGATACCTCATCTTCTCCTATTAATTCCTTCCGGTCTTTCTGTAATTGTTCTATTAAGTGTGATCTTTCAAAGGTGTATGGATATGGTACTACACCCATCTTTCTGATCTTTTCCAGTTTAAGGATTCTCTGTTCTCTCTCTTGTATTCCGTCCTTTTTAATCTTTTTCCCCACTTTATTCTTTCCTTTCCTTCCACCTTAGATAAGCGTCTATAAACTCTTCAATTTTCCCGTCCATTACCGCCATAACATTGCCGGTCTGAAGATCCGTTCTGTGATCCTTGACTAAAGTATACGGATGGAACACATAACTTCGGATCTGGTGCCCCCAGGATATATCCTGCTTCTCTCCAGCCAGTTTGGCCTTCTCCTTTTCCTCCTCTTCAAGCAGTTTGGCGTATATCCTCGATCTCAACACCTTCATTGCCATCTCCCTGTTTCTGTGCTGAGAACGTTCGTTCTGGCACTGAACTACTATCCCCGTCGGGTGGTGAGTTATTCTAATCGCCGAAGATGTCTTGTTAACATGCTGTCCTCCGGCACCACTGGCACGGTATGTATCTATCCTTATATCATCCGGTTTTATATCAATTTCAATCTCTTCATCGATCTCAGGCCAGACCATAACTGAAGCAAATGAAGTATGTCTTCTGTGGCCCGCGTCAAAAGGTGATATCCTGACCAGTCTGTGTATACCGCTTTCAGCACTCAGTTTACCATAGGCAAAATCTCCTTTTACCTCCAGAGTCACATTCTTTATTCCCGCTTCATCGCCCGGCTGCATATCAAGAAACCTGTAAGTGAAATCATTATTCTCAAGATACTTAGTATACAATCTGAGCAGCATCTCGGTCCAATCCTGCGACTCGGTTCCCCCCGCCCCTGGATGGATGTTAATCAAAGCGTTATCATTATCATGTTCGCCGGAGAGAAGAATACGCAACTCGAACTTATCAACCTCACTGTTGAGCCTTTCGAGTTCCGGCGCTATTTCGGCTAATATTGACTCATCTTCTTCATTATTACTCAGGGCTACAAGCTCCTTTACAGAATTTATACGGTTGTTGATATCACTGTATGGTTCAATGACAGATTTTTTTTCTTTAAGCTCTTTTACAAGCTTTTCAGCTTGTACCCTGTTATCCCAGAAACCCGGATCCGACATCTTCTTTTCTATCTCGAAGATCCTCTTGCTTAAAAACTCAAGGTCAAAGATACCCCCGCACTTTATCGATTCTCTCTATTATTTTTTCCATATTTTCATTTATTTCATTTATACTGATCGAACTCATCTATTACCTCCACAGTTTATCCGATTGATTCACCGCCTGTATTTTCCACGACTTATGTCAGGAAAATTATAATTACTTTACACTCTTATCGATAAAATCAGCTCTCAACTTAAGAGCATAATCTTTCACTTCCTCTATAGAGCAATCTGTATCTATTACTATATCGCCTTTTTCCCAATCTTTGTAAATAGGCCTTTGCGATCTAACCCTCTTCTCAGCTTCTTCTTTATCTATGCCGTCTCTTGCCGCGAGTCTGGCTTTCCTGACATTTTCAGGTGCTCTTGTGACAACTACAAGTTTTTCCTCAAAGTCGAATTTATACTGAAAAAAGAGCACGGCATCAAGTACAATATACTTTACGGAGCCGTCAACGGATAATATTTCTTCTTCAACTCTCCTCTTTAAATAAGGATAAAGGATTCTGTTAAGCAACTCGAGTTTTTCTCTGTCTGAGAAGACGATTCTCCCAAGTTTTTCCCTTGAGATCAAACCGCTGTCATCAGTAACTTTCTTTCCAAATTCCCGCAGGACTCTCTCTCTGACCTTCCTATCCTCGAGAAGAAGATTTGCTATTTTATCCGCGTCAAGCAGAACCCCTCCATTATCAGCTATAATTCTCGCAACTGTGCTTTTACCGGAGGCGATAGGGCCGGTTACAACTACCACTGGCGTATCCATTAATGCGCCTCCAGCCAATTATTTCCGGTATGAATACTTACTTTCAAAGGAACTTTAAGCTCAACCGCGGACTCCATCTCACCTCTTACAATTTCCAGCATCATATCTTCTTCTTGGGGAGGTACTTCAAAAATAAGTTCATCGTGAACCTGCAGAATCATTCTGCTGTCAAGTTTCTCTTCGCGCAGCAGTTTGTCGATATTTACCATAGCTATCTTTATCATGTCCGCGGCTGTACCCTGTATCGGCATATTAACGGCTATCCTTTCGGAAAAACTCCGCAGCCTGCCGTTTTCACTTGATATATCTCTAAGTTCCCTTCTTCTGCCGAAAATGGTCTCGGCGTACCCTGTCTGACGAGCCTTTTCTTTGTACTCTTCCGTGAATTTTCTTACTCCGGGATACTTATCGAAATAATTCTCGATGAATTCAGAAGCTTCTTCAACCGTCACACCTATCTGTTTAGAAAGCCCCCTCGGACCAAGTCCGTAAATAACACCGAAATTTATGGTTTTAGCTACAGCCCTCATCTCATCAGTTATATTTTCTTCTTCAAGCTGATAAACCATTGCGGCTGTCCTGCTGTGAATGTCAGCTCCTTCCCGGAAGGCATTAATGAGATTCTTATCTCCGGATATATGAGCAAGTATCCTAAGCTCAACCTGAGAATAATCAGCATCCATAAGCAGGTTTCCCCTGCGGGGCACAAAAGCGCTTCGTATCTTCTTTCCAAGTTCTGAGCGTATGGGAATATTTTGCAGATTAGGGTTACTTGAGGAGAGTCTGCCCGTGGCAGTGACAGTTTGATTAAATGACGTGTGAATCCTGCCGGTCTTCTTATTCACCAGGTCCGGCAGAGAATCAATATAAGTGTTTGAAAGTTTAGAAAGCTGCCTGTAATCAATAATGCGCTTTGCGACCGGATGGATAGAGGAAAGTTCATTTAAGACTTCCATATTGGTTGAATATCCGGTTTTTGTCTTTTTGATTACAGGAAGTTCAAGTTTATCAAAAAGGATGCCCTGCAGCTGCTTGTTGGAATTAATATTAAATTCTTCGCCCGCGTATTTGTATATCTCATCGCGAACTTCCTTGATTTTGCCTGAAATTTCATCTGACAGATGCTTAAGTTGGTCCCGATCTATCGCGACTCCTTCAAACTCCATCCTCATAAGAACGAAAAGCAGAGGCATTTCTATTTCGTTGAATAATTTTTCAGTGCCTGAACCTGAAAGGAATTCGCTAAAAATATTCTTAAGCCTTAGCGTAAAATCCGAATCTTCAGAGGCATAATTTTTCAATCTCTCTGAGGGGACTTTCCTTATATCTTTCTTCTTATCTCCTTTCTCAAATAAATCCTTGTACGCGATCATTCTATGCCTGCAGAATTCAAGAGACAGATTATCAAGGGAATGAGACCTTCTGGAAGGATCGAGACAATAGGATGCTATCATAGTGTCGAATGATACACCTCTAACCTCTATACCGGCAGTCTTTAACACCATAAGATCGTATTTGATATTATGCCCGGCCTTCTTTATTTCTTTATTCAGAAGAACAGGGCCCAATTTTTCCTTTACCCTTTCAATCGGAATCCCCGCAGAGGATTCATCATCCAGCTCTAATAATCCATTTCTTGAGTCCTCATCTGAATCAAGCACCGGTAAATAGAAGGCCTTTCCCTCTTCAGCGCAGAAAGATATTCCTACAACCTCCGCCTCTATGGGATTGAGCGATGTTGTCTCTACGTCAAATACAAACTCTCCGGCAGAGACAAGATAAGATACAAGGTCGTCGAGTTCGTCGATATTTACCGCGGAATAATCAAGCTTTTTAATTTTTTCATCTTGCTCTGGAATTATACTCTTTAGAATTCCGTGAAATTCCAGCTTGAGAAGCATCTCAGTTAGTTTCTCCACATCGTATTCTTTTACTTTCATGTCTTCGAGATCAAAACCTTCAGGAACATCTATCAACTCAATGAGGTTCTTGGAAAAAAGGGCGTCTTCTCCGCCTTCTTTTATCTTATTTCTTATGCTCTTGGCTTTTATTTCATTTGAGTTGTCAAGTATTTTTTCGAGGGAACCAAACTCATTCAGCAGCTTCAGGGCGGTTTTTTCACCTACCCCTTTTACTCCGGGAATATTGTCAGCGCTGTCGCCCGTTAAAGCCAAAAAATCCGTTATCTGGTCGGGAGTTAATGAATACCTCTCTTTTAAATATTCAGGGCCCACCTGATCAGATAGATTCGTACCCTTTCCCGGCCTGATCAAATGTATCCTGTCAGAAAGGATTTGAAAAAGATCTTTGTCCCCTGTCACAATCTTCACGTCCATCTTCTTCCTTGAAGCATCCCGGGCGATTGTGGCTATAATATCATCTGCTTCATATCCGGAAATCTCATAAACAGAAATACCGAAAGCCTCAACGAGGTCATGCATGACTGGAACCTGTCTCGCGAGGTCATCGGGCATTTTGTCTCTATGGGCTTTATATTCGGGAAACAGCTTATGCCTTTCCGTCGGTTTATCACTGTCAAATACAACGGCCAGATATTCAGGATTGTAATGATTTAATATCTGAAGTAAAACCCTTGTAAAACCGTATAAGGCGCTTGTATTTTCTCCTCTGGAATTAGTCAGAGGATTCTTGATAAAAGCGTAATACGACCTGTAAGCAATTGCGTGACCGTCTACGAGAATAAGATTCATGTCATTATCGCCCATGCTTGTATAAAGAGTTCCTTTTTATAAAAAGCTCAACTTCCCTCGGTACAAGATAACGTACCGAATCGCCTTTGCTGACCAATCTTCTTATTTCACTTGAAGATATTGTATTCCGCCCCGATGTAAGTACGATAAGCGCCGCGTCCTCAGCAACACGCTCGGCTGAATGGCCCGGACGCGGCATAGATACAATAGTTGTGTTATCATAAATTACCTCGGGATTTTTCCAGCCGGGGATGTCAGCAAGCGAATCGCTTCCTATAAGCAGATGCAATTGATCCTGACTGTATCCCTTTTCTTTGAAAAAGAGCACGGATTGATATGTAAAAGAGATTTCCTCTCTTTCCTCAAAAAGAGATATTTCAAATTTCTTGTTGTCTTTTATCGCGAGCTGGACCATTTCTTTCCGTAATTTATAATCACTGAGAGCCTCGTTGTTCTTATGAGGGGGGTTTGCTGTAGGTATAAAATAAACTCGATCCAAAGAAACGAAATCCATAGCTCTTTGAGCGAGGATCATATGGCCGGTATGAATTGGGTCGAAAGATCCTCCGAATAAACCTATTTTCTCTCTAATAGCCATCTGTTTCCTCAGCAAGTAATCTTTTAAGATGCTTTTCGGCATAACGTTTTTCATCAATATCTATACCGAACGAGGTTACCTTTTTATATTCATCAATAGCTTTTTCCTTTTGATCTCTTTTTTCAAAAATCCTTCCCATAAAATAATGGCTTTTCACCCCGGGAATTGTGCCCCCGTACGTGCTGGCGGTCTTATCTAAATACAGTAATGCCGCGTCATAATGCCCCAGCGAATAATAGAGCTTAGCGCTCATAAACTTCTTTTTGGCAAGTTTTGTGTTAATTTTTTTAAGAAGCGCTTTTGCTTCATCCCTTTTAGGACTATTGGGAAAGAGGCGCATAAAACGCTCTATTCTGCTTTTAGCTTCAAATGTCTTTGTCTGATCCCTTTCAACCCTTTTCGACTGCTTGAAAAAACACAAACCCTCCAGGTAAAAGGCGTCATCTACGTACTCGCTGTATCCATAATCATTGATAAGAACCCTGTACTCCACAGAAGCAAGAGGATATTCTTCGTTCATTCTATAACACTCGGCTACTTTAAACTGAGCGTAATCACAGCGTTCGTCGCCGGCAAATGTTGTCAAGTAATCCTTAAATTCGAGAGCGGCGTTATTATACTCCCCCTTTTCGAACAGTTCGTCCGCGATTTCAAGCTTTCTGGTCGGTTGGTTTAATTTTACCGCCTTGTACGGCCCGCCACACGAAATAGTGAAAAGAAATACTGAAATTATAAAGCAATATTTAAACTTGTAATCAACGTAATTCTTCAAGTTCCTCAATCCTTTCTTTTGCTCTCTCGGAATATCTTCCGCTCGATCCTAAATTAAGATTTAATACTTCTTTATAAGAATCGATTGCTTTCTTGATAAACTTCTGGCTCGCGAACACCTCTCCCAGCATGAAATTAGCTCGAACGAGATTAAGCGTGTTGGCGGAAGAATCCTTCATTAAGATCAGTATATTTTTTGCTTCCTCAAATTCACCCGATTTTATAGCTTTTTCGGCCAGTTCAATTGAAAGAATTTCATAATTCCAGCGCGCGGTGGAAACAAAACGGCTTGCGGGATATTTGTTGATGAGAGCCCTGAATATATCGATCGCTTTTCCATTTCGTCCAGTCTCTTTATACGCAAATCCGAGGTTAAGCATAGCTTCTGCCGAGCCCGACGAATCCGCGTAACTGCTGTGATATCTCTTCAAGAAGCCTATCGCTTCATCAAATTTCCTTTCCTCCATCAGGAATTTTCCCGCTTCGAGATCATATTCACCAAAAGTAATATTTGGATTATAACTTACGGCTTGGACAATAAACCTTCTTCCGCTTGTAATTAATCCTTCATCCATATACTTAATGGCTTTATCCTGAAGGATCGAAGCAATTTCAGCCCCCCAGGTAGAATCGGCTTTGTAAATTTCACTGAAATACTCTTCGGCTTCACTCTCAACTCCGAGTCTGAGAAGAGACTCGGCGCCGAAAAGTAATAATTTCGGATCTCTCCCGCCGCCCCTTCTGAGGTGATGCCTGACTAGAAAAACAACCTGTTTATAGTTTTTATCTTTATACTCTCTCTCTACCTTTTCGATAACGGAATCCTGCCCGCATGAAACAAACAGAAGAGAGGTCAACAACGCCGGCAATGTCAGATTGAAAATAATATTACGCACCATACCCGTGCTACTCATCGGATTGATTGGAGAAAAAGAGATAAACCAGACCGCTTACAATACCGGTTACGATAACCGGCTGTATTAATTTGCCCACTGAGAATTCGTCTCTTTCAGGTTTTGTAAAACTGTAAGTTTCATTTTCCACCTTATCAAGAGATGAATATGGAATTACATCATCAAATTTCTTTTCTGTCTCACCAATCCATATTATATCTCCGGACCGATTGTCAATAAGTTGAACAAAGAGATGTAAATTGGCATATCTTTCCACTTCTTTAGCGCCTATCCACCAGCTTCTGTTTATCTCCGGATATGTCAGCGACATTTCAATTATCTGATAATTAAATTCATAATCAGGCTGAACAGCTAGAGCGGTGTCGGACTCACTCGCCTTTTCCCTCGATACATTTATCCCCTCGTCGGCTGTTTGTTTAAGAAGAACGTTATCGAAAACAAAATCAATTTCACCAACACCTCTGCTTTTAATGAAAGCAACTCGTTTTTCATTACCAATAGGTGGCATATTATCGAGTATTTCATCTAAAGCCCTGCCGGAAAGATTCTTGAGTAAATCAAAATTAGACTGTATCTGCTCGCCTGTTTTCTGTGGAGCGCTTGAAGCTGAAAGGGAACAGAAGAGAAATATTATAACAAGAATATCTATAATCTTCTGTGTTTTACCATATTTTCTAAATATCCTCACACTTAACCTCCATCACATATTGTATACGATTACTTGTGTAACTTAACATCTTTTATAATCGATATCCACACTAAAATGTCAATAAAAATATGACGCACGCCTACTTTAGGAGATTGATACAAATACGTCAATAAATAGACTCAGGTCTTATTAAAGTATCCCGCCAAAAAGGTCGTACGCCTCAGCTTTATCAATACGAACTTCAGCAAATTCACCGGGTTCGGCGTATTTACCTGACAGAAAAACCACTCCATCGATTTCATACGCCTGGCCGTAAAACCTGCCCTGCCCCCAAACCCCTTCTCGCGGACGTAAGTCTGGATCGATTATTTCATCAACCAGTACACGCTCGACAGCACCTGTTCTCTCAGCGAGATGATCGTTAGAAATATCCATTTGAATATCATCGATAATGTTTTTTCTTTCTTCAGCTGTCTTAATGTTTACAGCGCCCTGGTAGTTTAATGCTTTGGTTCCTTCTTCAGCTGAATACACGAATACGCCAACATGATCAATTTCAAACCTTTCTAAGAATTCTACAAGTTCTTCGAAATCATCTTCATTTTCTCCCGGGAATCCAACCATAACTGTTGTCCTGATCACCAGATTATCCACTTCCGACTTGAGACGGCTGAATAGTCTCATTAGATAATCTTTCCCATACCCTCTTCCCATCGCAGATAGAATCCTGCCGGAAACATGCTGAATAGGAATATCAAGATAAGGCAATATTTTCCCTTCAGAATAAATTCTCAATAATTCATCAACATCCACATGACCGGGATGAAGATACATCAGCCTGATCCATTCTGAGCTTACCGCTGAGGAGAGGTCTTCAAGAAGACCGCACAAGCCTGAATCACCTTCTAAGTCCTTTCCCCATACACCGGTATCCTGAGCTATCACAACAAGCTCTCTAACTCCTTTCTGACTCAGCCTGGAAGCTTCACTTAGTATATCATCCTTTTTTCGGCTGGAAAGCGGTCCTCTGATAGAAGGAATCAAACAATAGGAACAATTATTTGAACATCCGTCAGAAATTTTAAGGTAGGCGATATGACGCGGTGTAAACAATTTATTTAGAATCAGCCCATCCTGCAGGTTAAGAGCTTGAAGGTCCGGCCCCTCTATCAGCCCCTCTTCGGCCAGTTTTTCCGGCAGTCTTACCATCTCTGAAGCGGAAAGAAAAATATCTACCTCACTGAAAAGATCAAGGAGCTTATCGCCCTCTCTGGAAACGAGACATCCCAGTACAGCGAAAACCTGTTTTTCACCTTTAGCCATACCTATCCTGAGAATCTCATCAACTGATTCCTCCTCGGCCGCTTCAATAAACGCGCAGGTCGTAAGTACAATCAGATCGGCCTTCTCAACTTCCTTCTCCTCCTCGAATCCCGCGATTTCAAGTCTGTCCGCTACACGTTGAGCATCTACGATATTCTTGGGACATCCTAGATTTATAAAGTGAAATGTGGGAATATAAGAAGATTTATCCCTTTTCCTCATACTCTTCCCTCGTTACAAGAACTTTTCTCGCCTTACTGCCTTCGAATGGTCCCACAACACCTGACTGTTCAAGCATATCAATCAATCTGGCAGCTCTCGCGTAACCAACCCTCAAACGCCTCTGTATAAGAGAAATAGAGCCCTGCTGGTGTGTAATTACAAGTTCTCTTGCTTCATCAAACAATTCATCATCACAATCGGTAATACCAACTTCATTTTTATTTCTAATCTCTGCGAGATCTATTTTTTCATTGTCCCCTTGAAAATGTCTCCAGTAATCAGCTGTCTTCCTTGCGTCCTTCTCAGATATATAAGACCCCTGAAGTCTAACCGGCGCGGGAAGATTCTTCGGCAGATAAAGCATATCTCCATTTCCCAGAAGTTTCTCAGCACCGTTTGAGTCAAGTATTGTTCGCGAATCTGTCTTAGATGTAACCTGAAATGCAATTCTCGAAGGGAAATTCGCCTTTATCAGGCCTGTGACAATATCCACAGAGGGACGTTGTGTGGCAAAAATAAGATGTATGCCTACAGCTCGCGCCATTTGCGACAGGCGTGTAATTGAAGGATAAATCTCATTGCCCGTTGAAATCATAATATCGGCAAGCTCATCAATTATAGTCACATAATAGGGAAGAATATTTACTTTCTCTTCGGTTTCCTGAGATACAGGCTTTTCCTTTTCTACAAATTCGTTAAATCCCGCTATGTTTTTAACGCCGTATTTCGCGAGAAGCTTATACCTTCTTTCCATCTCGATTGTAAGCCAGTTCATTACCCTTATACTATCCTTAGCTTCGTTAATAACGGAATGCAGAAGATGAGGAATATTTTTATAAGTTATAAGCTCGAGCCGTTTAGGATCAATCAGAATAAATCTGCATGTAGCAGGCGTATGGTTGAATAGAAGGCTGGTTATAATCGAATTAATACAAACGCTCTTTCCACTCCCCGTAGCACCCGCGATAAGAAGGTGGGGCATATCGGCAAGGTCAGCGTAATATGGCTCCCCTGTAGCGGTTTTGCCGAGAGCAATTACAAGTCCCTTACTGCCGGGGGGATAATGCTCAAGCATTTCTCTTATCATTACCGTCTGCGGATTCGCGTTAGGTATCTCAATTCCCACGGCGCCCTTCCCCGGTATCGGAGCTTGAATCCTTATCGCTCTCGCGGCCATTGCGAGTGAAATGTCATCCGCTCTGTTCGCTATCTGACTAACGCGAATACCGGGCGCGGGAACGAATTCAAAAGTAGTTACAACCGGCCCCGGCCTTACCTGCTTAACATCTCCCTTAATACCAAAATCGGCCAACTTTGACTCAATAATATCTGATCTTGCCAGCAGGTCCTCCCTGCTGTGAGAAATGTCCGATTGATTGTAATCTGTCAATATATCAAGCCCGGGAAGAGGAGCATGATCCGCGGCTGTTATCTCAGCCGACGGTTCTCTCACGCTCTTATTCGCGTTCTTTTTCTTTTTATCCCTGACTGCGGATTTTGGAACGTCGATCTTTGGTTCCGATTTACGCTTCGCCTTATTATTCTTTTCCAATTTTTTTGCTATCCCGAAAAGATTATTTTTCCGTTCTTTTCCTGCCTTTGGTCTCTTTTTTTCCTTGTTCTTGGTTATCTTCTTCCTGCCGGATAACTTTTCTTTAAAGAGCTTCAGCGAGCCGAAGAAAAGAAAAACCGCGCTCAAGAGAAAGGACGCCGCTAGAATAAGCGCGGATCCCACTCTCCCCGTCAGCTTTTCGAGCAATTCTACCGCCCAGCGTGTAATTAAACCTCCACCCTGCTGCAGCCCCGCCCAGACACACAAACAAGATGCAACAAAGAGAAAAACAAAAGTACGCAGTACTTTTATGTGTCCCTCGGTTAATTTCCGGTTGATGAGAGAAAGATAACCCCAATAAGCCAAAAGGACAGGAACCACCCAGGAGAAAACCAATCCAAAGAGCTTTCTTAGACTTCCGCCTATATACACCCCCGCCGGACCGCACAGATTCTTATCAGCGGCCCAGAACATACCCCATTCATCACCCTCGAAAGACGCAAGCGCGAAAGCGGTAAAAACGGCGGATATTACAAGTAATATCCCTCTGTATATTTTTCTTTTATCTTTCATTATCAATAATATAATCTGCTGATAAGTTAAAACCCTTGGCTCACTCGAAAAGAATTTTCCCAAATGCTACATAATTTATTTGGAGCGTTTATCACGCCCAGCTGGAACTGTTAATTCGGGTTTTGCTCAAAATATCACATAAGGGCATTTATACCCATATCATCTTTTATCAATGATTTGGCGAAAGGTAAAGCAATTTTTCGCGATATCTCCTTTTAGTAAAGATGATATTACCGCGATACCGTCCGCCCCGGAATCAAAAACAGATTCTGTATTTTCTGGAGAAATGCCCCCTATAGCAACTAAAGGAAGGTCTGTTATCTCTTTGACTTTACTGATAAGTTTCGTTCCTTTAACAAAAACATCCCTCTTAGTTGCTGAAGAAAATATTGATCCTACTGCTACATAATTTACCAGACCCAAAGCCCCTGCTTTCATCTCCTCGATAGAGTGAATAGTAAGACCTATAATAGAACCCGGGCCTAAGATTTCTCTAGCTTCAGCGGGGTCCGGGTCAGAACTTCCCAGGTGTACTCCGTCCGCCCCGCACTCAGCGGCGAGGTATGGATCATCATTTACAATAACAGGAATATCATAATTACAGGTCTCAAATAGAATAACTGAAAGATCGGCAAATTTTTCCTCTTGCGTAAAATCTTTTGCTCTGTACTGAATAATATCAGCACCTTCAGAACAGAGAGCGGCTGCCGTTTCTTTAATCTTCGGCGCCGGCACAAGGGAACGGTCAATAATCGCGTAAAGAAACGGCGACTTCGGAATCACCGCAGATCGCTCTACTTTGCTAAGGAAGCTCTTTTCAAGACTGTAAACACGGAAACGGAATTCTTTAAATTCGACCCCGGATTCCGGCTTGATAAGCTTTGAGAATTCCTCAATCACCCTGAGACTTTCTTCAGCTCTGAAGAAATTCGCTTTCAAAACACTTTCGAATGAACGGCGGGTCAACTCCGCGGCGGAAGAGACTTTTCTTCCCACATCACCTTCGCTGTCTCTGCACCTGACTGAATTGTCCAGAAGACAGCTGACGCTTAATCTCACGTTATGCCTGAGGGATTTTATCTCTCCGGCAAGACGCGCGTTATTCATCCCGAGTCTTGCTATTTCCTCTATAACCCTCAATCCCTCAGCGCACCTGTTACCATTCGCGTCTAGAATCCTGATTAATGTTTTCTTTTCTTTCTCTTGCAGTTCAGCCATCAAAGCCTTTCGATCGCCATCTCTGAGGTTTAAACTAAAGCTCCTAGCATTGCCGCTCGTGATTATATACCATGTGGAAAGATTTTCCAAGGATCACTGTGGGTGGAGTTTCCCCAATTTTTATAACCCATAAGGTAGTCGATGATTTGTAACAGTATGCGGCTGATTGATATTTTCAAAATCGTGGTCGATTTCCCCGGCGAGTAAATCGTACGCTCTGCGCCTCGGGCTCGCTCTTTCTGCCCCTTCGGGTCAGAAATCCTTGCCCGCTCGCCACTCGGCGAGGGTTTTGAAAATATCAATCAGCCGCACTCATCAGCAATGAAAGCCCTATTCCACTTACCAATCCTGATAACTGATTGTATCTCGCAATGTTATTACAATACTTGCCTAATTTTCAGAGGGAACTCCAATCACTGTGGCTGTTAAGCGGGAATAGGAAGAGAGATCATGACCCACTTCCTTCTCTGAGAAAGCTTTCTTGTTTTGGGGAGGGGACTCTGTTACCTAATCAATCTTCATTTTATCAAGGAATGTCGTATCGAATTTCCCTTCCGCGAAGTCCTTGTTTCTCATAATTTCCTCAAGGAATGAAATTGTCGTCGGCACACCCTCGATAATAAATTCATCAAGCGCTCCTATCATCCTTTTACGCGCCTTCTCCCTGTTACTTCCCCAAACTATTACCTTGGCCAGAAGGGAATCGTAATTGGGGGGTATGACATATCCGGTATAGATATGGGAATCAACGCGTACTCCGGGGCCGCCCGGAGGATGAAAGAATGTGATCTTTCCGGGAACAGGAATGAAATTCCTGTCTGGATCCTCCGCGTTTATCCTGCATTCTATAGCCCATCCCTCTATATGAACGTCATCCTGTGAAATGAGAAGCTTTCCGGTGAAAGCCTGCCGTATCTGTTCTCTTATCAAATCCACATTAGTGACCATTTCCGTGACCGGGTGTTCCACCTGTACCCTTGTATTCATCTCGAGAAAATAAACATTGTCCTTTGAATCGACAAGAAATTCAACAGTGCCAAGTGAACCGTACTTTATATACTCCGCTCCCCTGACCGCGAAACCGGAAAGTTTCTCTCTCATTAGGTCATTTAATCCCGGAGACGGTGATTCCTCCAACAGTTTCTGGTGTCTTCTCTGGATACTGCACTCACGCTCTCCGAATATAATTACACCGCCCTTGCCGTCACCAAGAATCTGTACTTCTATATGTCTGGGATTCTCGAGATATTTTTCAATATACAATCCCCCGTAACCAAAGGAACCTTTCGCCTCAACGGTAGCTGTATGGAAATTTTCAGCAATCTGCTGAGCGTTTCTTATAATCCTGATACCTCTTCCCCCTCCACCTGCAACTGCTTTAACCATTACCGGATACCCTATATCATCACAGATCTTCACGGCTTTATCCGCGCTTTCCACCTCTCCCTTACTTCCCGGTATAACAGGCAACCCAGCTTCCTTCATAAGTTCTCTCGCGAGTGACTTGTCCCCCATCTTTTTCATCAGCTCCGGAGGAGGCCCTATCCAGCCTATGCCGCATGACATACATATTTCCGCAAAATCGGGATTCTCAGACAGAAACCCGTATCCGGGATGGACAGCGTCAGCATTCGTAATCTCGGCAGCTGCTATTATTGCCGGAATATTGAGATAACTCTTCTCGGAAGGCGCGGGACCTATACTTACATCTTCATCAGCTAATTTAACATGCAGAGAATCAACATCAGCAACCGAATGCACAGCAACTGTTTTGACATCCAATTCTCTGCACGCGCGTATAATTCTCAAGGCAATTTCACCGCGTGCGGCGACAAGAACTTTTTCAAACATTCAGCTTACAACTCTCCTGGAGAATCACTCACAGATTCAGTTTCTTCAAAATGATCCCAGGATTTGTCGCTTGACGACTTAACACCCTTCAATCTAAGTTCAAATTCATGACTGTTCGAACTATTCTTGAGAGCTTGCTCTTTCTCTATAACACCTTCTGTCAGCAACTTCATCAGGGACTGATCAAATGACTGCATTCCGTAAGAAGACACTCCTTCTTTAATAGCCTGGTTTATCAACTGTGTTTTCTCCTGATCTCTAATATAATCCCTGACAGCCGCCGTGACAATCATTACTTCCACTGCCGGCGCTCTTCCGCTATGCCCCTTAATTGGAATAAGTCTTTGTGATATAACAGCCTGAAGTGTTGTAGCCAACAGGAAACGTATTTCCTGATGCTGGTGAAGCGGAAAAAAGGATATAACCCTGTTGATAGTCTGTGTCGCGTCGATAGTATGAAGTGTGCTCAACACGAGATGTCCTGTGTCGGCCGCTTTAAGTGCTATCTCCATTGTGACCGCGTCTCTTATTTCTCCGACAAGAATTATGTCCGGATCCTGACGGAGAATATGCCTCAATGCCTCATGAAATGATTTTGTGTCATTACCTATTTCCCGCTGATTTATCATACTTCGTTTATCATGGTGCAAAAATTCAATCGGATCCTCAATTGTTATCACATTCTTACTCGTTGTATCGTTTATCTCTTTTACCATCGCGGCCAGTGTAGTTGACTTGCCGCTCCCTACAGTCCCGGTTACAAAAATAAGCCCTCTTTTTCGATGTGAAAGCTTCTTTACAATTTCAGGCAGCTTCAATTCTTCCGTACTCATAATCTTTACGGGGACATGTCTAAACACCATGGCTATAGAACCCCGCTGAACATAAAAATTCGCCCTGAACCTTGCTAAACCAGGTACTCCAAACGCGAAATCCACTTCCTTTTCTTCCATGAACATCTTCTTCTGATGTGGTGTTAATATCTGACTCGCGATATTCTCCATATCAGCTGTAGTTGGACTCTGATAATCCATTCTCCTGAGTTTCCCGTCAACCCTTATAACGGGCGGAATTCCGGCTTTGATATGAAGATCTGAAGCTTTACTCGTTATAACGGATTCAAGGATATCTTTAATTTTCATTTTAATACCTTCCAAATAATTCTGCTTTGATGCTTACGTTTTTTAAGTCCGGCATAATCAAGCAGTTATAGAAACAACATACGTATAGAAGATTCTATATTTAAAGACGAACGGCTTTTATTACTCAAATGCAATTTTTAAGCCGATTAGATGAGAAATGATAGATTGTCCCCATGAAATATCTAAATGGGCTGGATGTGGAAAAGGGGCTGTCCATACTCAACAGGTTGAGAGTCTTCCGCCAGAATTTTCCTTATAATGCAGTCTGACTCAGCCTCAATCTCATTCATAAGCTTCATAGCTTCAATAATACAGATTACATCACCCTTTTTTACCCTTTTTCCCACAGACACAAGGGGATCTTTTTCGGGTGCTGAAGCGCCGTAATATGTTCCAACCATGGGTGAAAAGATTGTTTCTGTATCTTTATCTTTTGATTCAGAATCTTTAGCATTCAAAGTGGAAGGACTGTCAGGGGAAACGCCCTCTTCTCTCTCAGGGAGCTGACCGGTGCCGGTAACGTCCCCTGAATACGGCTTCTGGCGGATAACACCGGGAACTGCTTTTCTCCTCGCAACCCTGACGCTTGAGAATAGAGACTTGACCTCTATTTCATCAAGATTCTCCTCTTTGAGAATCGCTAGAAGTTTCTTTAACTTTTTTTCATACATAAGCGGTACCTATACTCTTTCTATATATTTCCCGGACCTTGTGTCAATCTTCAAAATATCGCCCTGTTCTATGAAAAGGGGAACACTTACAGTGAGACCTGTTTCAAGAGTGGCGTTTTTAGAACCTCCCTGAGCAGTGTCTCCTTTAAGACCGGGTTCGGTTTCAGAGACTTTGAGATGAACGAATATCGGAAGTTCAACGGCTATAGGTTCAGTATCATCAAATAATATCGATATTTCGAGATTCTCCTTAAGATAAGGCAATTCTTTCTCGAGAAGGGATCCCGGAAGAGAGATCTGAGCGTAAGTTTCAAGGTCCATCACATTATACAGATCGTTTTTTTCGTACAGAAACTGATATTTGTGTTTTTCCACCCTAACCTCTTCTATCTTCTCGCCGGACCTGAATGTCTTGTCAATAACAGCTCCGTCAGGTATCTCTTTTAACTTCGTCCTTACAAAAGCCGGTCCCTTTCCCGGCTTAACGTGTTGAAATTCAACAATCGAACAGAGCTTCCCGTCAAGCCTCATCACCAAGCCATTTCTAAAATTACTCGTATCAGCCAAAATCCGTTCCTTTCCAATTTTACAGTAATTATCCTTCAGAATCCTTTTTATTCTTCATTCTATTCAGCCATCCTATAAAGTCATCCTTGTTTTTATATCTGTCATTCTCTTCAGACTCATCATTTTTGGGCTTATCCTCATCTTCTAAGCTTTCTGCGATAGGGGAAGCAGAATCTCTAAGTCCCGATTCCTCATCTGCATCAAGGGGCTCGTTATCGATAGAACCTGCCTCTTCATTCTCCTTATTATTCTCAAGGCTACCTCTCTTTGCGCCCCCGCCGGATGTATTTTCAGTGATATCACCGTCTATGTCGTCTAAGGATATCGTCATAGTATCATCATCGAAGGCCTTTTTTCTTTCACTCTCTTTAGATAACTCAAGTTTTTTGAGTTTATCTACCATTTTCAGGGCTTCCTCATTATTGGGATCTTTATCGAGAATTCCCCGGTAGATATTCATTGCTCTCGAGTAATATCCCTGAGCGGCGTATATACCTGCAAGTGTCATAGTTGCCGGTTCGGTTACCTTCCCGCTAAGTTCAATACTTTCATCTTCATCAAGGTCTATCGGCTTTGGGGTAAACTTTTCTGTCAAATGATCAAGAAGCCTCTTTACTTCGCTGTTTGTTGGATCTATAGATAAAAATTCTCCGTAATACTCCGCGGCTTTTTCCTTTTTATTTTCACCGGAGAAAATGTCACCCAGAAATTTCAGAGCGACCATATTTTCAGGGTCAATCTCTAGTACCCTTTCAAATTCAGTTTTAGACCTTTCGCTTGCTCCATTGTCGTAATAACATTTCCCGAGAATAACCCTCGCGCTGGCATAATCGGGAAATCTCCTTAAACCTTTCTCGCAAATCGCGATTGCTTTCTCAACATCCCCTCTCTTCCTGTATGCGTCGGCAAGAGGGGCAAATATTCGCGATTCAGGGGACTGATTAAACCTGTCGAGCAGGTTCTGAAATTTTTCGTTCAATTCGCCAGTCATATCCTTATATTCCTTCTTCAATCATGAATCAGCGGAAAAATATCAGAGTTTATAAAATAAGTCAAGTTCCGCCTGAATTTCAATCAATCAAAATCTATTAATACCTGAATGTTTCCGCGATTGCATGCAATTCTCTAAGTAATCTGTGTTTCTTAAAGCCGGGCGCGTATACAAGCAGGTCGATGATCCACAATCGGGTTTTCTGCCGGTTGCAAATAAAGAAACATCTGAACGGCCCTCCATAAAGCTCATCCTTCTTTTCCCAATATCCCTCCATTACAACTGCTTCGTAAGGACCGAGCTGCTCATTTCTAAAACTGACTATATCTTTCCGCATGACATCCTTATTGTACATATGCCATGCCATTACCGCTCTAATATTATAAAGTTTGAGCGAATCAGCTATCGTAAGTCTTTTGTTATCCCATTTCTGCCAGGAAATCGTTATCCCCCTGTGCGGCATTTTCCTGACCAACTCAACACCCGGCAGATCAGGCCGATCCTGATTCAAATCGTAAAGGAAGGAAACCCCTATATTAAATCCGTATTTTATCCTTAGATTATTTTCCACATCTTTTTTTTCCTTCTTCAAGAGGTAACGCCTTAGCCTCTTTCTGTTTTCCTTTTCAATAATCCCTCTTATAACAGCTCCATTCTTCCGGGCAATCTCAGCGAGTTTACCTCTTGTGGGAGCCGTCACAATAACTGTAAGCTGTCCCGTAACAGGATAATCACTCTTTTTAAAAATAAAATCTTTCCCCTCCAGAACCTTTCTGACTGCCGCGGTACCGATAAAATTTTCGATAAGGTCTCCGGTCATTCCGGAACGTACCACCCCGTATATAACCATATTCTTAGTTGCCGGTTCATCACTGATGTCGGCAGCGCGTATCATCCTTAATTTAAATTGAAGTTCAGTTCTCGAATAGTAATCGACTTTATGCTGAAGTGTACGGATAATATCGTCATTTATGCCGCCAGGAGTTCCGGACTCTGTCACCAGAACTATATCACCGTATGAACCGGCGGGTGGATAAGAGGTGCTCCTCTGGCATGATAAATTTAATGCTAATCCGGTTATAAAGATAAGAATAAACGTTTTTTTATTCACAATTGCCTCCTTGCTGTAGAATAAAGGCAATCGAACTCTGTTGCAAGATAATTATACCCTACACTTTTTCATGCTTTTTCAGGAAGTAATTATGATAGAAGGCACATAATGGGCCGTTTGCCGCTCAATTGTTCTTCTTTGAGTATTTTTCAAGAAGATTCCTAAGCATCACATTTTCTCTCTTTAGTTTAATTACCCTGCTTTTCAAAAGAAGATTTTCCTTAGTCAAATAACGCAGACGTGACTGCCTGAGAATTTCCGGAGACATCTGCCCGTTATAATTATTATCTAATCCGGAACCATACGGATCGTCCGACACCATTCTGAAACCTTCCGGATAACTGGTATTCGATAAGCCAACCGATCCATTATCTTCAGCTGAAACACTTGGTATGCCGTAATTTTCATTAGCGCCGCTTACATGTAAGGACGCCCCGAGATCTTCCTGCCAGTCTCCAAGGAAATACCAGGCCCCTAACAGCATAATAACTATCATTGCCGCCGCTCCCGCGAAAAACTTTAAGCTCCATCTGCTGTTCTCATTAAATCTGCTTTGTTTGCGCATTATGTCGGCTTTTCTGCGGGCTATCTTCCTTCTTACATTCCATTCGAAATTATCAGGTGCCTCAGGCTCTGAAAGCTGGTCTAATAATCCGAGACCGGCGTTCATCTCTTTCTCAAAACGCAGGCAAGCGGAACATTCCGCCAGATGCTCCTGAAGCTTCATTCTCTCAGCTTCATTAAGCAAATCATCTCTGTTCTTGAAGTAGTATTCTCTTGCTTTTGAACATCTCATCTCTATTTCTCCTTGAATCTGATATCACCTTTCAAGTAAGGCGTCACTGCTGTTTTAAAATATTTTCTTCCTCTGTTTATCCTGGAACGAACCGTGCCCAGCTTAGTTCCCGTAGAGGCGGATATCTCCTCGTAACTCAAGTTTTCAATCTCCCTTAGAACAAAGGCGGTTCTGTATTTTCCCGGAATCTCCTCTATAGCCTGCTGAATAAAATCCTGGAGTTTCTCTCTATCGGCATTTTGCTCTGAATCCTGGGATTTGTCCTCTATTTCCATCCATCCCCCGCCATCGTCAAGATTGTGGTTCCAGAGGCTCCATACCTTAGGCCTTCTTTTTCTGTTTCTTATTCTGTTCCGTACAAGATTGGTTCCGATAGTATAGAGCCACGTTGAAAATTTCGCGATCGGTTTGTATTTATCCGCGTTAATATAGGCCTTGACGAATGTTTCCTGGGCAAATTCCTCAGCTTCATCCGGATTTCCTGTAAGTCTGAGAAGGTAAGCGTAAAGTCTGTTCTTATATCTTGTCACAAGTTGATCAAAAGCCTCACTGTTACCCTCCTGTACAGAAAATATTAATTCCTCATCACTTTTCTGGCCTGATTTCTTGCGGCTATCTTTTCTGCTCTTGTCAATTATCAATGTAACTCCTTCTTACAGGCATACTCTTACTACAATATAATACTCTTTAAAATGCTCAAAGTTCCCCTTTTTTCATTAAATTTACCGGCTGCCGCTACTTTTAACGTTTTGAACGTCTAGATTGACTCTTAAAAAGTTATCGGCTGTTCTTATCGCAATATCATCCGGGTATCCGCGGAAGTTATCCCCTCCGCCCGGATAGCTGTAAAAAACGAGGCCTTTCCACATGCCATCAACATCTCCTATACTGAGAGCTTCGATACCGGACTTGTTATTACCTGAAATTTCAACCTCCCGCTTACGGTGTATACCGCTTATCTTCCACCCTCCTCCTCTTTCAGTATAAGCCCTCAGATTATTGATTTCGGAGAAAGCGGGCAGATCAAGAAGAAGAGCCAGGAATATATCAGACGGTTCAACACTCCCCCCCACGGCATCACGTATCAACTTGTCGGTTCTTTCCTCGTCGTAATACTGACCTCTCTTCTGGTCAAATAGAGTGATGCCCTCTTTTCCTATAAATACGGAAGTTTCTTCTTTAAGGGCGCCAAACATACTTGAATGGTCAAAATCTATTCTGAGAATCTGGTTTTCATACTGCATCCTGAAGACACCTCTGAACCTGTAGCGGGAAAATTCAAGTCTGGCTCTACCGCTTACAACAAACTTTTCTCCGAGATCCGGCCGGATTAACAGCCTGTTATAATCATCCGGAGTGGAAAGAGAAGCAGGTTTCATTCCTGCTCCACAGCCTCCAAGGGGCAAGATAACGGAAAGAAAAAAGATAATTTTTTTTCTGTATCTATTGTTTTTTAAGTTTTTCAGCGCTGATCGCATGCAGTTTCTCCATGACCTTCTGTCTTCCGGGGTTGAGTTCGACAGACTTCCGATATGCTTTTTCAGCTTTCTCGATGGCTTCAAGCCTGACATAGGTATCTCCTATATGTTCCCATATAGTGGGATCATCAGCGATACTGTCTGCGGCGTCCAAGAGGATCTTGAGGGCATCTGAGTATTCCCCCTTCTTGAACTTAATCCAGCCCAGGCTGTCCAGATAATATCCGTTTCCAGGATCATGCTTTAAAACCTTGCCGAGGAGTTCTTCGGCAAAATCGAGTCTGTTGCCGCTGACAGCCAGAAGGTAACCGTAGTAATTCATCAGTGTCGGGTCTTTGGGATTCTTCTTATAAAGCTTCTTAACTCTATGAAGGGCCTTATCATAACTCCCTTTTTCTTCAAATACCTGAGCAAGTTCAAGAGTTATATCTCTATCCCCGGGTTTAAGTTTTTCAGCACGGAGCAAATAATCCAAGGCGATCTCATTTTTACCCGCTTCATTGTAGATAATACCCATAATATAGTTCTGTCCGGCTGAATCACGGTTGACCAGTTTTTTCGCTTTATTTACGTAACGCGCGCTGTCGGAAGAAGATATTATTACCTCCTGCTGTGGAGATGACGGGCTGCCCGCAAGGTCGTGCGCCAAAAACAATAGCCCCCTGTAACTTGAAAAATCATTCGGTTCCATTTCCACGAGTTTTTCCAATCTCTCCGCGGCGTTTCTAAAGTTGTTCAGCTTGAGCTCAAGATCCGCGATTATTCTAAAGACCGCCGTCTTGTTACAATCCTTATCCATTAACTTCCTATATACCACGAGTGCTTCCTCGAATTCGCCCTTATTAAAATAGAACCTTCCCAACCTGATAAGATCTCCGACTCCAAGCTTTTCACTATCAAATAGCGGCTTTAAAATATCGATTCCGCGTGAAAATTCCTTGTCTTCGTTTATCATCCTGAAGAGTTCCCCGCTTACTTCTTTGTCGGCGGGATTGGCATTAAATGCTTTTTCCAGAACCCTCTTTGCCTCCTCCCTGCGACCCTCACTGATCAGAAGAGATGACATAAGTTGAGGTAAATCTTGATACGCGGGATCCTGGCTTAGAACGATCCTGAAAGATTCTAAGGCCTTTTCTGTTTTACCTTCTTTCGCGTAGAACAGTCCCAGTCTGTTGTTAGCAAAGATGTCATCCGGAAATGTCTTTTTAAGCTTTTCTAGGGTCTTACGGATGTTATTTTCATCCTCTAAATCAAAATATATTCTCGCGAGAAAGTTCAGAACGCTCTTTCTCCGCCTTTTGTCCAAATCTTCTTCTATAGCTTCCAGATTTTCAGCCGCTTTTCGCTTCTCCCCCGTCCTGACATTTGCTTCAGACAGATAGATAGACGCTTCAACGTTGTATTCTTCGTTACCGAGTAAGAATTTCGCGTATTCTTTTGCTTCATCAAATTTTCCTATATTCAGCGACACGCGTGTAAGGGCAAGCTTCAGCCACATAGATTCGGGGCACTTCTCCTCAGCCGCTTTATAGAATGTGTAAGCGTAATCAAGTTCATTCCATTCTTCGAGAAATGTTCCTTTAAGGTAATAGTTTTGCGCTTTCAGGTCATCACGCGACTGAGAAAATGCCGCTTGGTGAAATTGAAAGGTCACTGAAATGACTAAAAGAAAAAATAAAATTCTGCTTTTCATAAATCCTGCCTTTATTTTATTAACGAGCATCGGTCTTTCGCAGCGTGTCTTGTACTTTAACCCCACATCCTTAAAATCAACTATACCTGCTATTAATTATACCTCACAATCAAAGTTAGAGCAAATGTCTATTCTCTCGATCCGAAGGCAATAGATATATAATTTACAAATTACAAGAATGAATGTTCCAGCTGTGACCTGATTAAATAATAAAAACGCCCCCCTGATTTTAATCTAATGAATTAAAAAAGCCCTTGATTTTCCGCAGAGTCGTTTGCGGTTGAAATTTCAAATAGTTATTAGTATTTTCTTATAATCAGAAATGGAGCTTAATGAATGACATATATAGGTGAAATCGCGGCGGTTTTAACTGCAGCCTGCTGGGCAATCAATTCGATACTTTTTGCAGACGCGGGGAAAAAGATAGGTTCAAGGTCTGTAAACCACTTAAGATTATGGTTCGCCCTGATTCTACTCGGCGCAATGCATCTTATTATAATAAGAAAACCTCTTCCCGGTTTACTGTCTCAGACGTTTATATTTCTTTCTGTTTCGGGGGTCATAGGTTTTTTTATAGGCGATTCCTTCCTTTTTGAATCCTACGTCCTGATAGGACCCAGGATGGGAATGCTTATGATGACAGCCGTTCCGATCTTCAGCGTATTCTTAGGTTGGGTGTTTCTGAATGAAAAACTTGGCCCCTGGCAGCTTACGGCGATCAGTCTGACAGTTTTGTCAATCGCCTTTGTAACCAAAGACAAAAGCGACAACAGCTCTTTTCATCCGAGGCATCTTCTCAAAGGTATTCTGCTTGGACTGGGCGGAGCTATGGGTCAGGCCATCGGGCTGATGCTTTCAAAAAGGGGTCTGCAGGAAGGTATCAATCCTGTTTCCGCGAATCTTATCAGGGTTACGGCCGCAACGGCAGCTATATCTATCTATTTACTGATTAGCGGGAATTTTCACGTTGATTTCGCGAAACTCCGACAGAAGGGAATTACACCGAGGATCTTCGGAGGCGCAGTATTCGGCCCTGTTATAGGAGTTGTGCTGTCTCTTGTTTCTATTTCATACGCAAAGCTTGGAATAGCATCAACCCTTATGGCCACTTCGCCCGCGATGTTGATTCCACTGTCAAGTATCTTCTACTCTGAAAGGGTGACGGCTAAAACCGTATTCTGGACATGTATGGCAATCGCGGGAGCAAGCTGGTTATTCTTTCTTTAAATTTAAAATGTTATGAAAATTAATTGATTTTTTATCAATTTTCCCTTGATATAAAACCCTCCATGATATATAAAGAGCAAAAAGGGGGTGATTTTCATGAACAAACTGAATACTCTTGATTGGATTGCTCTGATCCTGGTTATTATCGGTGGATTGAACTGGTTTCTAGTAGGCATTTCCGGTTTCAACCTGGTTGCCGCCATCTTCGGCGACACAGCTGCTGATATATCGATAATGTCAAAGATCATTTACATCCTGGTGGGACTCTCAGCGATTTACACTATTTTTATTCTCGGAAAACTTCAGAAAAAGTAATCTCTCTGAAGGAACTTAAAAACTGTACCCTGTTTCCTCTTTGTCCGCACAAAGATGCAGCAATGCGGATATGGGGTCAGGAAATCATAAAGGAAGCGGTAACCGGGCTATTCAAATAATTATCTTTCCAGGGGCCGGTCTCCCCGGCCCTTCGGAAATACCGGGCAGCTTCCTTTTTCAGGACATTCCCCAAAAATCAGGGCAATATTTTAGTAACGGCATAACTATCAAGTAATTACCCATAATGATAAGTGTAATTGACATTTAGTTTCTATCCGGCTATTGGTATTGTCAAAAACGCCGTCTATTTCCCCTGCGAGGAAATAGCGTCTCCCGCTCTTTGGGCCCGCTCTTTCCCATTTCCTTAAAGGAAATGGGAAAACCATGCCCGCTCGTCTTCCGAGAGGGTTTTGAAATACCAATAGCCGGATATACAAAGGAATGTTAAAAATTGGGGAAACTCCAACTTCCTTTTTCTATTGATTACGAAGCCGGTGATCCTGCTGATTCAAGGTTATTCTATCTTCGGCTTCAAGCAGATTCTTTAGTAATCTTATCGAATTATCGTGAATCTCTGAAAATATTATTTTTAGCATATTACACTGGTGACTATAATTAATAGAAAGCGCGCTCGAGGACAGAGGAGTGGGTAATGGAAGATCAGAATAATTGAAGCTCCGGCATGAAACGGGATATACAACTGATAAGGCCTTCCCTGATAACAGACCTAATAGCTTCTGCCCTTTCCGGAATCAGATATTTCCACAAGCTTTTCCGGATAGGGATTCAGAAAAACCTGTCTTTTCAGATATTCATTGTCGAACCTGATAACGTACGATTTGAGAAGCTGAAGAATGGCGCTCAGCGGGATACGCTCGTCCCTGTACTGTTCCGCTGAATCGAGGAAAAACTTCTTCTCTTCGCCGGATAGATTGTCCGACACTCCCCCGAATATATGGTAGAGGGTGTTGATTATGGAGGTATACTTTGCCCTTTCGACGAAAATATCCCGCATCTTCTCCCGGTAGAGGCGGAATACTTCCTCCGCTGGAAAGTGTTCATAATTGGCCACGATTTTTCCGCACTCACGCATGGCCGTCTCATTATAGGCCATAAAGAGATACTTATGAGAACTGTGAAAATCAACCAGATCCTTCATCCTCACTCCATTACTGATCTTTCTGAATCTGGTATTGGCAAAGAGTTTTGTCAGGAAATGCTCACGTATACTGAAATTCCTGAGCCTTCCCTCATCCTCGATCGCAGCTTCGGGAAAATAATCGGCAATGCTCCCGCCGAATAGCCCCTTACCTCTCTGTGCTCCGGTCGGTTTGTCCAGGTTCTGATATATTTTTACATCGTTTATACCGCAGGAGGGAGAACGGTTCTTCATCAGAAAGCCGTCCGCGCTTTCTACTCCATCCAGGAAGGTACTGACGAAATTCAGCATCTTATCGGTATAATCAGCTCCGCTTGCTGGCTGAACCATTCTTATCTCATCCCCCCTCCTTCCTATCCTGACCGGATCCCTGGGAGTACCCAGGTCTATCTCCTCCTCGGGGCAGACGGTGATATAATCGACATAATCACCGAGTCTTTCTACGAACCGGTCAGGTATTGTCTGGCCGTTATATCTGCATTTTTTGAAACCGAGGCATTTACTCACTACCACTGAAGGCCTGGGAAAATCAGCAAACATTTCCATCCTCTTTTCTCAAATTAACGTTAATCGCCGAATCTTCTTATATATTCTTCCACATCAAATTTTCTTCTGCAGCCCTCGTAACTCATATAGCGCACCTTGCCGAATATTTTCCTCTCTTTCCACGCTCGGTCGTGAACCCCTCCTATAGCCCACGCAACACCTGCATACCCGTTCGGGTCTCTTCCATCAAGCTCATACCTGTTATTGAGATAAATAGCAATATCAAAAGCCTCTTCCGGCTCAGCGGTCCATTCAAGGATCTTCTTGGCCCAGTACATCCTCATATAACCGTGCATCTTTCCCCTCGTTAACATCTCTCTCTGCGCGGCGTTCCAGAGATTATCATCGGTTTGCCCATTCTCAAACTGCTCCTTGGAATAGATATATTCCCTGCGGTCACTTCTGTGACTGCTTAAAGATTCTGCGGCCCACTCCGGGAAACACTCAACAGAATCGTAATTGTTATCATACAGGCAGAAATTATCGGATAGCTCTCTTCGTACGATCAGCTGTTCGAAGTAACTCTCCTTAGCTTCTTTCGATATTGGAGCCTCCCTTATCCTGAGTGCAATCCTCTGAGCGGATATCTGACCAAAATGAAGATAGGGCGACATATTGGAAACGGCATTCAGAATAGGATTGTTGCTTTCCTTGGAATATCTTTCAATTCTGTTACTTATAAAATCGCCTAGAACCTTTTCCGCCTCCTCAGAACCTGGCCGAATCCACTGGACCACTGATACGGACCTATCAACATCAAGAGATTCATAGAGTTCATCCCATTCAATCACGGGCATTTTTATTTTCGATCGTTTTCGGACTTTCGGAAACTCTGTAAAGAACTCCTCCAGTTTTCTTTTGATCCTCGGCCTTATGGTATATGCAGCGTACTCCCTCTTATCTGAAGCCACATAAGCCGGCACTATGTTATGACTATCCACTTCGTGAAAAGCAGTCTTAATCCGGCGTTTTACCTGTTCTTTCCACTCTCTCTTGATCTTGAGCGGGTCAAAATCGGTGACTAACACACCACAACCCCGCTCAGCAATAAATTTTGGTATATTCTCTTCCGGTTTACCGCTGATAGCATAAAGGGGTATATTCTTCTTTTTAAGCTCGGCCTGGACCTTCTTTAATCCCTCCAGCATGAAAGTATAATGACGTATGGTCGCGCCGCCGAAGTCGGGAACAAGATTGAAAAATACTATAAGCGGGTTCGAACCCGCAAGGGATTGAGCATACAGAAGGGCCCAGTTATCCCTTACTCGCTGGTCCCTGCTCATCCAGTATATAACGGCTCCGCCGCTTACCGGGATATCGTTTAATTTGTTTATGCGCTTTTTATTAATTCTCAAACTCATATTCCTCTTTCCGCTGTGCTTTGCCGCTATCTCAATGAAAATATAACGCCTATTCTATAGTCGCCTGCATATTCACATTCTCATAGAGCCGATCCTCTCAACAGTTCTTCGGCCCGGCAGAAGAGGAAGTCTTTGTCGAATATATTCCGAACCTGCCTCATTCTCTTATCAACGACATTCTTTTAAACGATATTTCTGTTATCCTCCAATGGATTATTCTACAGATCCTCGCCTCTTTCAAGAAATTATTTATACAGAGTTTTTCAAGTTTTAAATTAATCGAGTATTTTATTGATCTCTGAAAGTAAACAACTTCGATCCATACGGAATAGCTCCCGAATCGGCAGATTTCACTCTAGACGCCTGGGGTCTTCGGGTTACTCAGGATGAAGTCACAGATATTTCAGATAAAGAGGTTGCTCCCCATAAATACCATGTTTACCAGAGCTACCCGAATCCGTTCAATCCGGTTTGCACTATACGCTACGAAATGCCGGTATCGGGAAGGATGAGTATAAGAATATACGACGTGGAGGGAAGACTGATTAGAAATCTCGCCGATAAATTCCGCAAGCCCGGCGTATACAGCGAAGTCTGGAACGGAAAGTCAGATAATGGCCGTGGTGTAGCTTCCGGAGTATACTTCTATCAGTTCAAGGTGAACGATTTTAAGAAAACCGGAAAGATGATCCTGATGAGATGATCGTATAACGAGGATCTTTATTACATTTTCAAACCCGGTTGCAGGTATCTTCAGGTGCCAGCAACCGGGCTTTTATTATATTTGGTTAGAAGCAATTGCTAATATATTGCAAATTCAGACGTGATTACGCAGCATTAACTCAACCGGGTGCGGATTGAGGTAGTGCTGCCGGGATAGATAGGGCTCCCTGTATTTTTTAGTGTAATGTTTTATTAATGTAACCGGAACGATCAGCGGTATGAGCCGATTGTGGTATTTCTCAATCACATCGAGCAATTCCTGTTTTTCCTCAGAGGACAGTTGATTTTTAAAATAGCCCATTATGTGCTGCAAGACATTGGTATTCTTTTTGACCGTTGCATTGAGTTTAAGGCCTTCCATCAAATTGATAAAATACTCGTCGAGTAGTTCCTTTTTTTCTTTGGCATGCGGGTCTGCGACGAGTTTACCCATAGCACGGAGATTGGACTCGCTGTGCGCCATAATGAGATATTTGTGGTCAGTGTGAAAATCAACCAATCCTTTACGTGTCGAGCCATTGGCAAGAAATTGCAGCCAGCGAAAATAGACGAAAACGCGTTCAATGAAGTTTTCCCGCAACCCCGCATCGTTAAGGCGTCCTTCATCTTCTACCGGCAGATAGGGAAACCGTTCCATCAAACGTGAGGCAAACATACCCTTACCTTTGCTCAACGGCATGCCGGCTTCACTATAAATTTTAATATCGCGCATGCCGGAACTCGGCGATTTAGTTTTGAAAACAAAGCCGCAAATCTCTTCCTTTTCCAGAAGATCGAGGCGTTTCTCCGCCCACGTTATCATACGTTCGGTGTGGTCAATTTTGGTTTTACCTGTCATCAGCCGCAAACCGTTATCGGTTTGCACCAGATGCATCGATTCACGCGGTATCGGTAGACCAGACTCTACTTCAGGGCAGATCGGCACCCATTCCACAAACGGCCCGACCACATTGACAAGATAACGATCCAGTTTATGGCCACCATCGTACCGGACTTTCTCACCAAGAAGACATGTGCTGATTCCAAGTTTTATTTTATCTGCCATTTTCCGGTTCCAAATCTGGTGTTGTCTGGAATATTTATCCTCCCCATTCGGGTTTAGAGTCTAATTATTCAGCAAGAGATTTTCAAGCAGAAAACAAAAAGAAAATCTTCTGTGATTAAAATTGGAAAAGAGTTTCGTAATAAGATTTACATTATTCGGATTGAAGATCTCTGACCCTATGGTAATTGATTAAACTATGCGTACACATCGGTTGATAATCTTTCAATACCCGGATTCAGGATGACATATCATTACGGACTTGACCTAATTTGTCATTACCTTTAGTATATCAAGTATCTTCAGGGATTAAAAAGGAGGAAACTAATGCCAGAATTCGGCCATCCTTTTTCCGGTCTTGCTAATGATCAGAAACTCACAGGCGCAGAGCTGATAAGAGCGATACGTTTCATGATTTCAGCTGAATATGAAGCCATTCAACTCTATATGCAGCTTGCCGAATCGACCGATAATAAACTCGCTAGAGAAGTACTGAAGGATATCGCCTGATACATACTCTTTGGAGGATAAATCATAATGGTTTCTAAGAAACAGGATATTTCAATTGTAATTACCGGTGAAGCGGGACAGGGAATTCAAACCGTGGAACGATTACTGGTAACCCTCTTGCATCACGCAGGATATTATGTGTTTTCAACAAAAGAATACATGTCACGAGTTCGTGGGGGCAGTAATTCCACCGAGATACGAGTTTCAACACTACCAGTGGCCGCTTACGTCGATCGCATTGATATCCTCGTTGTCTTAGATAACAAAGCATTTGACCATATCTCATATCGAATGACCGATGATACTATTATCATAGGGGATAAAACGCAGGTAAAAACAATTTCTCATCCTCATGTCTTTAGTTTTGATTTTCTTAATGCTGCAAAAGAAATAGGAAATAAAGTGTTCGCAAATACGATTGCAGTAGGCCTTCTTGCTTCTCTTTTTCATATTTCCAAAGATCTTATTCATGATCATATTACTTCCTTTTTTAAAGAAAAATCAAAACAGATTATCTCTGGAAACAAATCCGCAATAGAAAAGGGAATCGCATTTGCTCAAACCCTTTCAGAATCATCTTCAATCTCTGAAAAAATAAATAAAAAACACAAGAAAAAGAATGATGATAGCTCAGCACTCCTTCTTAATGGAACCCAAGCAATTGGTCTTGGTGCTCTCGCTGGAGGTTGTAATTTTATCTCATCATATCCAATGTCACCTTCAACAGGAGTGTTAACCTTTCTTTCTTCTGTAGGGGATAAAGCAAACGTTTTTGTTGAACAAGCTGAGGATGAGATCGCGGCAGTCAATATGGCTCTCGGCGCTTGGTTTGCCGGCGGACGAGCACTTGTATCAACTTCTGGGGGCGGCTTCGCATTGATGGCGGAAGGTCTCAGTCTCGCGGCAATGACTGAGACTCCTCTCGTGATTCATCTTGCACAACGACCCGGTCCAGCTACCGGTCTTCCAACCCGAACCGAGCAAGGTGATCTGCATTTAGCGTTATATTCCGGTCACGGTGAATTTCCTCGAGTGATTTTTGCACCTGGTTCACTGCAAGACGGATTCATGACCACAAAAAAAGCGTTTGATATTGCAGACGCCTTTCAAATTCCAGCTATCATTCTCAGCGATCAATATTTTGTAGATTCAAAGTATCAAACCTCTGCATTCAAAGATCTTGACAAAAAACCAAATCATCATATTGTGAAAACCTCTACAGATTACCTCCGGTACGATGATAATGAGTCAGGGGTTTCACCCCGTGGTATACCAGGATATGGATCTGGTTTTATTCACGTGGATAGTGATGAACATGACACTGATGGCAGGATCACTGAATGCGCTGAAGTCAGAAAACAGATGGTTGAAAAACGATTACGGAAAATACACGCGCTGAGGCAACAGAGTATTGAACCAACTCTCTTTGGCTCCAGTGAGTATAACATTTTACTGATTGGATGGGGGTCAACATTGCAGGTAATTGAAGAATCGCGAAACCTGATTGCTGATAACCGCGTCTCATTTCTGCATTTCTCCCAGGTGTTTCCACTTCATCCCAAAACGAAATCATATTTAGAGAACGCAAAAACCATCATTACCATTGAAAATAACGCAACTGCTCAATTCAGTGATCTCCTTGAAAAGGAAACCGGGGTATCGGTGGACGCTCATATTCTGCAGTACACTGGTCATCCCTTTTCTGTAGAAACCTTAGTTGATAGAATTCCAGAAACCATTGAAGCTGCGGAGGGAAACTGATGAGCTCACCTTTTGATCTTAAAAAGGATATTGACATTGCCTGGTGTCCGGGTTGTGGAAACTTCAGCATCCTTCGTATTATAAAAAAAGTATTAGAATCTTTAGCGATTGATCCTCAAGAATTAGTTATGGTTTCTGGGATTGGGCAAGCAGCAAAAATTCCACAATATTTCAAAACGCACTATTTTAACGGATTACATGGAAGAGCATTACCTCCTGCGACTGCCATCAAAGCGGTGAACCCTTCGTTGACTGTGATTGCAGAAGGCGGTGATGGAGACATGTATGGCGAAGGAGGAAATCATTTCATCCATACTATCCGCCGGAATCCGGATATCACTCATCTTGTGCACAATAATATGGTGTATGGCCTGACAAAAGGACAAGCTTCACCAACAAGTCAAAAAGGTTTCACTACACCTATTCAAATTCATGGAGTTATCTTAGAACCATTAAATCCACTCGCGGTTGCCCTTTCATTAAATGCATCATTTGTTGCTCGTGCATACGCAAAGGATCATGATCAAACCGCTGATATTCTATCTCAAGCAATCAAACACCCAGGATATGCACTGGTTGATATCTTTCAACCATGTGTTTCTTTTAACAAAGTCAACACTTATGAATGGTTCAAGAAACACACAAAATATCTTTCAGACCATGATACTTCAGATAGAGAACAAGCATTTCATCTCGCATTGCAAGCCGACCCCTTACTATTAGGTGTGTTTTATCAGCATGAGAAAAATGAATCTTTTGAACGTTCTCATCCCATTTATAGACATGATTCAACACCACTTCTCAAACGGGCGTATCAACCTGAAATCATCAAAGAAATCATCGAATCATACTATTTATAAAGGAAGAAGGAACACAAATATATGGGAATGCTTGAAGTAATAAACTTGAATTTAAAGATCAATGGAAAACAGATTTTACGTGATGTGAACCTGGATGTGTGGAGAGGTCATATTCACGCATTAGTCGGCACCAATGGTGCAGGCAAATCAACGCTTGCTTCCGCGATTATGGGTCTTGAAGGATATCGAAATGTCACGGGTGAGATCTATTTCAATGAGGAACATATCAACGACTTATCTATTGATAAGCGTGCTCGTCTTGGTATCACGTTTGGCTGGCAGGAACCCGCACGATTCGAAGGAATTAGTGTATCTGATTTCGTTGGAGCGGGAATTTCAAATGATAAAGAAGATGATAAAGAAAAAATGATTAATGATGCGTTGCAAAAAGTTGGATTGGAACCAGCTGAGTATCTTGCCAGAGCAGTAGATGAAACGTTAAGCGGCGGTGAACGTAAAAAGATTGAACTCGCCTCAATTATTGCGATGAACCCGCCTTTTATTATGCTTGATGAACCTGATTCAGGAATTGATGTGGCCACGCTTGAACGAATGGCTGATGCAATTAATATTCTAAAAAAACAAGGCACAACAGTATTGTTAATAACTCATAGTCTCGCGGTCATGAGGCAAGCTGATCATGCGTTTTTAATGTGTGACGGCCGAATCATTGAAAAAAACACTGCGGACAAAATCATCCCTTATTTTGAAAATAATTGTATCCCTTGTGACCATAAAAATGAACCTGATGACGATAGTATTCGGGAGCGGATAATATGAGTTCAAAAGAGAATCTTGCCTCTGAAATCACCGGAAGTGCCGGTATTGAAAGTGATATATTCAAACAAAAGGATATCGCTCATTTATTAATTCATCATGATAAAGTCGTTGGTATGCACGCAGTGGATGGACTGCAGATAGAAACAAAAAAAATAGAAAATGGAGTGAAAATAGATTTACGGGTAAAAGCCGGCATAAAGATAAAAGAACCCGTGCAGATGTGTTTTGGCATGATGCCGAAAAAAGGAATACAACGGATTGTAATGAATGCGGTCATTGAAAAAGATGCATCGATCAATGTGCTTGCTCATTGTACTTTTCCGAATGCCGTTGATGTTAAACATATCATGGATGCTGAAATAACCCTTAAAAAGAATGCCACCTACAAATATAATGAACGACACATTCATAGCAATCAAGGTGGTATTCAAGTTATTCCTAAAGCAAAAATTCATGTTGGAAATAATGCCCGGTATATAACAGATTTTGAACTATTGAAGGGCCGCGTTGGTCTGATCGACATTGATTATGAAACTGATTGCGCGGCGGAAGGCAAATTCGAGATGAATATGCGGGTGAATGCTACCCATGATGATGTGGTTAAGATCAGAGAAGCAGGCCATTTGAATGGTGAACACTCACATGGTGTACTTCTTTCTCGTGTCGCAGTTCGTGATAAGGCACAAGCAGAAGTGTATAGTGAACTCACCGCATCAGCTCCGTTTGCGCGAGGACATGTTGATTGTAAGGAGATCGTTCAGGATGACGGGATTGTCAGCGCGATACCGATTGTGAAAGTAAATCATCCCAAAGCTCATATCACTCATGAAGCATCACTTGGCAGTGTAGATTCAAAACAGTTACAAACCCTTATGGCGCGTGGCCTTACAGAAGATAGAGCAACAGATATGATCATTCAGGGATTATTACGATGAGAAATAAAGAGAGTGGTGTGAAACAGGACAATACGATCCGGCCTGAACTTTCAGAAAAACAAAGGAAAGATGAGCATGAAAGGCCCGGCCGGAAACCGATTGAACAGATAGTGCATTACAATCAATACCCAAAGAGATGAATAAGAGGTTTGGCGAAATATATTCATGCAGACCTTGGAGTGAAAACCTTCAATAAACAACCAAAGCTAACGGTTAGAATAACCGGCCGGAAACCGGGTGCGGCGGGATTGCCAGCCCGGGTCGGCCTGGTTACTAAGAGTTTTCATCCAAATCAGGATAGAGTTTTTTTATACAATCAGGACACAATGCGTGGCTGAAGTCCGCTTCAATGTTCTTAATTCAATAACAATTCTCCAACCTCGTCACAACACCGCGAAGCTTTTACACATTCGGTTGCCGATCAGACTCAAATACAAGCTGTAGCCTTTATCCGGCTTGTTCTGTGGAGCTTTTTTTCAGTCTTCGACAAACACCGTTTTCTTTGTCGGCCGTGGTGCCTTCACCACCATGAAGCGAAGCGGCTCTGAACTCTCATTGTACCAACAGTGCATTATATCCTTGGGACTCTCCACCAAGGTGTCGGCTACGACCTCTTGCTTCTCTTCGCCTATATCGACGATACCCTTTCCATTCAGCACGTAGAACGCAACGTCCACGGGCGTGATGTGACGCTTGAGTGATTGTCCCGGCTTTAGCGTAATAACGGTAATCATTGCGTCAGCAGTGTTGTAGAGGTTTCGAGCATCAACATTGTGAGCGTTGTCCATAATATCAATTTTATTCAGTCTTCTCGTGATCATCTCCTTCTCCTATCTCATTTTTTGCAGAATAATACTCACTTTCAGCTTCGGCCCGAGACTAAAGCAGCAAACATTCTGCAGGCGCTGTAACGACCAAGACCGTCAGCTGCAAGCTATAATCCCGCATTTACTTATCCTTTACCTTCTCGTTTAAGTTTTTGATTTCCTTTAGAATGGCATCCAGTGTTTTGGGATCATAAATCATGATGCTGTAGTCGCCGTTCGGATCAGGCTCTACACTAAGGATACTATAGTTCATACTCGAGTCAGGCTCCACAATCTGAAGTGAATATTCAGATGCTGAATGAGAATCACTCGTTTCGCTCTCTAATATATAAATTTTCGGATTATCCTTTATCATTTTCTCTATCGCTGACTTTGCCGAATCATCTCCTTCAATTGTCAGCCTTATAACTTGGGGTTGAATCTCCTTCTTAGTGCAGCTACTTCCACATAGAAACGCAATCGCCAACATAGTGTATATCGCAAATCTCATAATATGCCTCTTCTATCTTATGCAGGGCTGTTTCCCGATAAGCGCACGGGCAATACCCGTCCGCTTAATCGAGCAGTTAGGTTAAACACTTATAAACTTAATGGACATAAAAAATCTCTTACCAATTATGACAATAGAAGACTGAAGCTGTCAATGAAATTAGAACCAATAAGTATTATCTCCTTAATTACCAACACTGCGGTGGTCGATAAGACTCCCCTGCTCACTCTACTCGAAAAGTCCTGTACTAAGGTACTTATCCCCCCTGTCGGGTATAATAACCGCAATTTTCCCAACCCCTGTTATATCCGCCACTTTCTCAGCCGCGCAAACCGCAGCCCCCGAACTCATTCCCGCAAAAATACCGTCTTCCCTTGCCAGTCTTCTAGCGGTAAGAAAGGCATCTCTTCTGGACACGTATATCCGGTCATCCACTATATCGGGTCGGAAAACCTCTCCGCTGAAATCCTCCTCAGGATTCTGCAGACCCTGTATCCGATAACCGCCGGGGGGTATAACGGCGAATACTCTGGTTTCCGGCGAATACTCTCTGAACCTCCTTGCAATTCCCATTAAAGTTCCCCCGGTTCCGACTCCGGCAACGACGGCACCTATATCTTTCAAATCCCTCAAAAGTTCTGCAGCTGTACCGCGGTAGTGTGCTTCTGTATTGTCTGTGTTGTTGAACTGATCGGACAGCCAATACCTCCCCGGGTCCCCTTCGACCAGTTCCCTGGCCCTCTCCAGTGCGCCCATAGTGCCTGAGTCACCCCCGGTCAACTCCAGCCGGGCTCCGTAAGATTTTACCAGAAAACCTCTTTCACTGCTCATCCGTTCAGACATGACTATATGTACAGGATATCCCCTTCGAGCTCCCACCATGGCCAGAGATATCCCCATATTGCCGCTGGTCGCCTCGAGAATAGTCATGCCAGGTTTCAGGTCACCTCTCCGCTCAGCCATTTCTATCATATTAAGAGCCACCCGGTCTTTGATCGAACCTGTTGGATTCTCACCCTCCAGCTTGGCGTAAATCTCCGCTCCCTGCCCGTTCTCGAAACCCCTTAATCTCACCGTTGGTGTATTTCCGATCTTCAATAGAATATTTTCGTATATCATCGTAATTACCTCCCACAATAAAAAAAGCTCCCGGAAAATTCCGGGAGCTTTTCGTCAATACCTTTATTTTAAAAAAGTCATCAATAGACGTATCCCGGATATTTATCGGGATTACAACAACAGTTTACATATATGATGACTTTTTTCATATCTTTCTCCTACTTTATTAACAGCATTTATTATACCATAAAAATGCAAATATTTCAAATAATATAGAGCATTACCGCCTTGTTTTCAATTATGTTTTTTAGATCCACTAACGCGGATTACACCTTTTATAACTTGGTTTATAAGAAAACAGCCCGTCCCGTTAAATCAATAAAGAGATCCAGGTCGCTGACTGTGTCCCTTTATAAAATATCTAAAAAATATTAAAACCAATGCAACTTATTGTTTGGTTATTTGTACGATAAATTATAACTTATATTCATATATTTATAAGAATTAACTTTCCATGTGAAAAGAATGAAAGAGGAAATATGAATAAACGCAGATCATTGATAATAACGGCTGTTATCATAGCAGCCGGCATTATCATAAGCGTCATGCTTAGTAACCAGCGTGACCCTGTAAGCCGCAGATCTAAACCAGCGGCTGCAGAACGTGTCAGCACTGTCTCTTCCCGAAGCAGTGACATAAGAACTACCGTAACAATTAGCGGCCCTCTTACCGCTTTAGACCGCATAGATGTCTACGCGGAAGTAAGCGGCATTCTAAAGCCCACAGGTAAACGTTTTAAACCCGGGAACAGTTTTAAAGAGGGTGAAACGATGATTCAAATTGACGACAGCGTCTACAGGAACAATCTGCTCGCTCAGAAAAGCACTCTACTGAATCAGTTGACCACTCTTCTTCCCGATTTATCGATCGATTTCCCCGAGAGCACCGGCAGGTGGAGATCATATCTTAAAGATTTTGATCTGCATAAACCCCTTCCCCCTCTTCCCGAACCTTCAAGCGAAAAGGAACGTTACTACATCGCTTCACATAATATCTTTAACCTATTCTATACGATCAAGAGTATGGAATTTACACTGGCAAAATACAGTATAACCGCACCTTATGACGGAGTTGTTACCTCTTCTGCGATAAATCCCGGAACACTCGTAAGGCAGGGGCAGAAGCTCGGGGAATTTATAAGCACCGAGAAGTATGAAATGCGCGGAGCTGCCGATCCAGGCCAAATCGATCTTATAGCCGCAGGCCTGCCCGCGGAGCTTACCTCCTACGGTCTGCGGGGGAAATTCAAGGGAACTATCAGCCGTATAAATAATGTTATTGACAAGAATACTCAGACCGTAGCGGTTTATATAAGGGCAAGTGACAGTCGTCTCCGCGACGGACTCTATATGACAGCTTCTATCGAGAGTAAACTCCTCAGAGATGTTACTGTCGTTCCGGGCAAATCACTTGCCGGTAGAGACATGGTATGGGTCTACAGCGATTCTACCCTGCAGAAAACCAAAGTGGAAGTCGTAGCCGCGGAAGAAGAACAGGTCATCGTCCGGGGACTTCCAGATGGAACCCGCGTTGTAACTCAGCCCCCCGGCAAGGCGCGTGTTGGTATGAAAGTTGTTGATATATCCGAGAAACCGGAGACCGAAAACAGCAAGAATAATGAAGTTTCAAAAGACAGGCCGTCAAAAAGGGAATAATAAGAGAAGGAGCGATAAGAAGTGAAAAATATTATACGCCCATTTATACAATATCCGATACTCGGCAATGTCATTATCGTTGCTATCCTTCTTTTCGGTTACGTCGGATTTTCGAGTCTGAATACCACTTTCTTTCCTCCCCAACCCAGCAGAACTATTATCATCAACGCGAGCTATCCGGGAGCTTCGCCTGAGGAAATGGAGGAAGGGATAGTTACCAAGATAGAGGACAATCTCAAAGGTATATCCGGTATAGAACGTACAACTTCGGTCTCAGGTGAAAATTTCTGCTCGATATACATTAGAGTATTGACCGATTATGACACCAATATAGTACTTCAGGATGTTAAGGACGCTGTAAATCAGATCAGTTCTTTTCCCCTGGGGATGGACAGGATATCTATCTACCGTAGAGAACCTTTCAACTTCGCTATTGATCTTATGATAATCGGAGATGTGGATTTAAAAACATTGAAATGGCACGGACGCCAGATTGAAAGGGACCTGCTTTCGATAGAAGGTATTTCTAAGATATCACTCTCGGGATTTCCCGCCGAAGAGATAGAAATAGCCGTTAGTGAAGAGGAACTTCGCGCGTACGGACTCACATTCAGTGAGATACTAAGTGCCGTAAGGAACGCCAATATCAAATCAACGGGAGGAAAGATAAAGGGCGAAAAGGAAGAACTTCTCATCCGCGCCGACGTCAAGGGATATCACGCTGAGGAACTCGCGAATCACGTGCTTAAAGCAAGCGATGAGGGCGCCGTGGTCCGTATTGGCGATGTTGCCACTGTAAGTGACAGATGGTCTGAAAATCCGAACAGAATTTATTACAATGGAAAAACCGCCGTCAGGGTTTCCGTCGACAATACAAACAAGGAAGATCTCTTTTTCATAGCCGACAGAGTCAAGGAATACGCTGAGAAATTCAACAGCACTCACAGTGACGTTCAGGCCCTCGTCCTTCGTGACGGGTCCGAGATCATAAATGAACGCATTAATCTCCTTCTTGGAAACGGTTTAATAGGTATTGTACTTGTAGTCCTTCTGCTGTCACTCTCTCTTAATCCGAATATCTCTTTCTGGGTAGCGCTCGGTATTCCTATTTCTTTCGCCGGAATGCTTATGATCGCCCCCTTCTACGGACTTACGATCAACGTAATGTCTCTTATGGCTATGATACTCATACTCGGAATTCTC